>CAZOGB010000001.1:0-76572 GCA_964579145.1 uncultured bacterium
CAGACGCCGTGGAGGTGGATATGGTTTCGTACTAGTGAGGAAGACCTGCTGACAGTAAGTAGAGTTCTTACTGAGCCGGGACGTGACCTTGCCCTCTCGAGACCGGCGCTTGTACCGCTGGCAGCGGGTGGAATAATAGGAGGGATGCTTTGCCTGCTGGCGTGTGCTTGGGTTGGGACTGGTGTCCATGAGTACTGGGACGATTGTCAACGCGAGTGCAGCAGCATGGATAATCCTGTTCGGTGCATGCCTAATTGCTTGATAACAAAAACATGCCAGAGTGCAGTTGACAAAGTGGCGTGTATTGGATGTGGTGCATGTATCTGTTTGGTTCCGGTAGTCCGTCCTCTGTGTGTACAGGTGGGCAGAGCGGCTAAACGCATATGGGTGAAGCTTAGGGATATTCTACGAGAATGAGGGGGGCTTGATGATGCTTCGTCTAGAATGGAGGGATACCTTTGCAGCAGTGTGCTTTGTGCTAATATACGTGCTGTCCCCGCCGTCCAAGCAGCTGTATTCTCGGCTCGGACCATGGCCAGTGTCGGAGTATTTCTCTATCGCTTTCGCTTTGGCGGTCGGGTTCATCTTTCGTTACTTCCACACGCGCTGGTCGCCAGAATGGCAAAGCAAAGTGGGGATGGGGCTATTAGTGCTCGCAGGCTTGGGAGCAGCAGGTGGCGACTTTGTCATCTCGGCTGCTATAGCTTGGTCGGCTTCGCTGGTCTTACTTTTTCGAGCGGTCTTTCGCGATAACAGCGAGGCGCAGCGGGCGGCGCCAATCATGTTTTTCGGTTTTTGGGCAGTGATACTGTGTGCGATACTTGTGCACCTCGGTGGAATGAATGCGCTGAGTAGTGCGTTCGCAGTCGCATGGGCGTTGTTGATCATTGGTCTCTACATGCAGGCAGGTAATGGCGGGGACAAACTGCAAGAACCGCGGGGGAGCCCTGTGCTGTTAGCGTTTCATGGGCTTCTGTTTATTGCCGCATTGTGGTGGACAGGTACAGGGCTTTATGAAGCTTTGCGGTCTTGCGCTCGTGAAGCGGTATGTCAGACATTACCCAACGCTCTGGAGGGCGCGCGCTGCGAATTGCGTTGCTTCCTTCAGCAGTTCTTCAAGTATTTTCTTTTAGATGTTATAGCCCTGCTCATTGTAGCGGGATATGTTGTTGCCTTGGCTTCTTCTGTGCGGCGTCGCTGGGTTACTGGGGCTTCGCAAGGCAATTCACTATAGTGCTCCGTCAAGCCTGAATCTTGGGGGTATAGATACTTCCACGCAACGGCGTTCGCGGTTCATTATCTTGCACCTCTAACAGTAAGCATAACATAAAGATGAAAAGTTCCACACCCTAGTCATCGCTCCTTTTCCCTCGCAGGGAAGGGGCTGGGGGTTAGGTGCTCACCGGTAAAGCGACGACCCTCTTAGAACGGGTTCACCGGCTCGCCGTTGTGACGCACCTCGAAATGCAGATGCGGTCCCGTCGCCAGACCCGTTGCGCCCACGTAGCCGATCACCTGCCCTTGCTTGACCACCGCCCCCTCGCTGACCGCCAGCGCAGAGCAGTGGCCATACAGGGTAGCCACTCCGCCACCGTGGTCGACGATGACCGTGTTGCCGTAGCCGCGTCGGTAACCGGCGAAAATCACCTCGCCGGCTGCGGCCGCTTTGATCGGTGTGCCGTATGGCGCGGCGATGTCCACGCCGTTATGCATCCGGTTGACCTTCAGGATGGGGTGATAGCGCATTCCGAACCCCGAAACAATTGGACCGCTGACGGGGCGGATGAACCCTCCGCGGAACGGTTTTGCCAGCCGCGCCTGGCCACGTGGGGTCTGCTCCATCGCGCGGAGCATGGCGGCAATCTGGCGCGACTCTTCTTCCCACTCGTCCAGTGCCTGCTCTTTCAGGGCGCGGTCGCGGGCGATGTCCTGCAGAATCTCGCGCTTTGCTTCGGTCTGCTCCTGCAGAAGGCGCGTCTGCTGTGCCAGTTCTGCCTCCAGCTGGGCGATCTCCTGCGTCTGTCGGTCCAGCTGTGCCTTCGCCTCAGCCACCTCTTGCCGGTCCTGCTGGATGGCAAGCACCAGCCGCGAGTCCGCCCGGGCGATGCGCCCCAGCACATACGACCTGCTGATGAGGTCATGCACATCGCGCGAGCCGAGCAATACGCGCACCGTGCTGGCGTTGCCCTGCTGGTATGCCACGCGCACCCGACGCGCCAGCAGCTGCTGACGCTGTTGCAGACGCTGTTCCAGCTCTTTCAGGCGGGCGGCGGTTTTGCGCTGAAGGGAACGCATGGCACTCAATCGCGCACGAACGGTGTGGAGACGTTTGCGGGTGGCATCCAGGTTCTGCTCGGTCGCGAGCAGGTCGGCGGTCACGGCTCGCTCGCGCCGGCGGATTTGTCGAACCTCTGCCCGAGCCTGCTGGATTTGCTTTTTCACCCGTTCCAGCTTCGCCTGCAGTTCGGCTTTTTTGGTGGATGACGGTTTGGAATGTTGCTGGGGCGGCGTCGCCAGCGCCGCACACAAAACAGATAGAACAACGGCAAAACTAACCAGCCATCCTTGACGTAACCCCATGATACACCCCCTTCTTCCGCCTCACACTGCCTGCAGGTATTTTCGGACGGAGAGCACGCTGACCGCACCCCCTATCGCCGCGCCCAGCAGAGTCAGCGACAGGAACACCACCCAGAACGGTAAGGGCGCCCCTCCTAGGCTGTCGATAAACACCAGCCTGCGCATCACGAAGTGCGACACCAGCTGCGACACGCCCACGATTAACCCACAGGCAACCCACGCGCCCAGCACGCCCTGCACCACTCCTTCCAACACAAACGGCGTGCGAATCGTGCCCGACGTGGCGCCGATGAGCTGCATGATGCGTATCTCGCGCCGCCGGGCAAACACGGTCAACCGAACCGCGTTGTAGATGATCACGCTGGTGGCAATCAGGAGGAGAATAGTTCCACCGATGCCAATCCAGCGTACCACCGCTGCTACCGACAGGATGATATCCACCTCTTCTTTGGCGTCGCGCACCGCGTCCACCTCCGGCAGGCTCTTTAACCACGCGCTGACCGCTCCCGTGCGCGATGGGTCCTTGACCTGAATGACGAAACTATCGGGCAGGGGGTTATACGGCAGGGCGGCGGTAATCTCCTGCTGGAGCTCCTTCTGGAACTCGGGCCACGCCTGCTCTTTGGGCTTGAAGGTGACCTGGGCGATGTCGGGGTGGTTCTGTATCTGCTTTTGCAGTTCCAACGCCCGCTCGCGCGAGACGCTATCCTTCAGGAACACATCAATGGCGAACTTGGGCGGCAGGCTGTTTGCCAGGTTCTCTAACCGCCACACAATCAGCCCGAACCCGCCGAACACCGCCAGCGCCAGTGCCACCGTGCCGATAGCCGCTATGGTCATCAAGCCGTTGCGACGCAGGTTCACCAGAGCCTCTTCAATCAGAAACTCCGCGTGACTAAGGTTCATGTGCATACACCCCACAGGGCACATCGCTGATGATAGTGCCGCGTTCTAACATCACCACGCGCTTGCGCATCCGGTCAATCACATACTTATCGTGACTGGCGACCAGCACCGTGGTGCCGCGAATATTGATATGGCTGAGCAGTTGCATAATATCCCACGACGTATCGGGGTCCAGGTTGCCCGTCGGTTCATCCGCCAGAAGCAGGGGCGGGTCGTTGGCGATGGCGCGCGCAATAGCCACTCGCTGTGCCTCCCCGCCCGACAACTGCGCGGGGAAGCTATTGCACCGCTTGAGCAGACCGACCAGTTCGAGGGCGTGGGCGGTGCGTTTGCGAATCTCCTTGCGAGATAGCCCCAGCACGCGCAGGGCGAACGCTACGTTCTCCCACACCGTCTTGTTGGGCAGAAGTCCGAAATCCTGAAACACCACACCCATCGTCCGGCGGTAGTAGGGCACTTCGTGCGGTGGGATTTCGGCAACGTTGCGCCCGGCGACAATCACCTTGCCGGTGGTGGGCACGACCTCGCGCGTGATGAGCTTGAGAAGGGTAGACTTGCCCGCTCCCGTCGCCCCCACCAGAAACACAAACTCCCCCTTTTCCACGCGCAGGTTGATGTTCCTCAGCGCGTGCACGCCGTTGGGGTATGTCACCGACGCTTCCTGAATCTCTATCATGTCACAGTACCTGCTGGCGTATGATTCGCAATCCGGGCGCGAAAACCCTTTCGGCAGGAACACCCCGCTCCGAAGGCGAAAGCGTATATGTCAATGTATTAGCAGAGGTGAGTAGCAGGTGAGAAGGCAAGTCGCGGCGCTGATGGCGTGGGCGGTCCTGCTGGTTACTGCCCCAGGGGTGAACGCCCAGGGGCTGGTAGCAGGGCAGGGCGTTTTCGCCGACCGTGATGGGGGAACACATCGCTGGCAGGTAACCCCCGCGCACAGCCTGCAGTGGGACGGAGCGACCTATCTGCCGGCGGGCGTATGGTTCAGCCCACAGTCTCTGCGGGCAGATGCCACCGAAGCCGATTTCCAGCGTGACGAGCAGATGCTGGATGCGCTCGCTCAGGCGGGGATAACAGACGTGTGCGTGGTGCCGCGCGAAGCGGGAAGTACCGTGCCCCCCGAGCGGTGGCAGAGGTTCGTGGACGCGCTGGAGTCGCGCAACTTCCGCTACGGCATTTCGCTGGGCGAGGCGGGTCTGCCCATCGCGCAGGGCTATGTGGTTGCGCCCGCATCCAACCGTATCGCCAACATCATCCAGAGCGGGGTGGTCGTTTTCCGCACACCCTACGCCGACCATGCACTCACCGTTGTTGTGGACACCCACGATAACAGCGTACTGAGCCACTCGCGTGCCAGCGTGGAGCAGGGTATCGGTCGCCTGCCCCTGCAGATAGCGGAGGGTGTGCGCGCGGTGATGGTGGCTTATCCGCACCGCCCGCTGGCGGATTCGGGAGGGTTCGTGCCCGACGTATGGGACAGCTACGACGCCTGGCGCGACGGCATCCTGCAGACCCTGGGCAAAGTGCGCTTTGGCAGAGGGCTTCGCTTCTTCGCCGATCCCTTGGGACGCTGGACCCCGCCTTCGGATGACCAGGGCATCGTGCCGTCGTCGCAGATGTTTCGGCTGGGCTTCGAGGCGTTTTTGGCACGCAAGTACCAGACGCTGGAGAACCTGATGAGCGCGTGGGCGCTGTCCGAGCGCAATCTGGAGTCCTTCGCTGACGCGGCACGCCAGCTGGCGCTCTGGCGCGGCCTGAAGGGGCTTCCGCTGCTGTACGACCTCCAAACGGGCAACCTGCGTCGGGTGGAATCCGCGCGGTGCGCCTACTGGACAGACGTCAACCAGTACCTGCGAGAGTCCCTGCAGAACGCAGCGGACCGTATGGCTTCGGTTCTGCGCATGCACGTGGCGGATGTGCCGGTGCTGTTGGGCTGGCAGAAATTCCACCCGGTGTACGTCAGCACCCAGAACCAACCGGGCGTGGACGGCTTGCTGGTGGTGACGTCGGAGCGCGGTTTCAACCTCGCCACGAAATCAATGGCTCTGGCGATGGGGCAGGCGACCGAGAGCGTGCGCCCAACGTGGCTGGTGGCCCTGGTCGCGCGCGACATCAAACAGGACTACGCCGATAGCCAGACCCTGCACAGCGAAGCCGAAACGCTGGCTCAGGCAGGAAGTCGGGGCTGGTTCTTCCGCATCAGTGCGAACACGGTGGACGCGACGGTGTTACGGTGGCTCCGCTCTTTCCAGCAGTCCGCGCAGGCGAACGCCGAGTGGCAGAAACCGCCCAGGGTGCTGTTCTTCCCCCAGTCCGCTTCGGGCATCTGCGAGGTGAAGAAACTTCCGGGCGATGTGTGGTGGCTTCCCTCGGTGCGATCGGGAGCCATCGTCAACGTGGGGCAGAACTACCGTGCCTACCAGATCAGCACGCTTGGCGGTCAGCAGTACGTGATGTGGGCGGTGGATAGGGAGCGCAAAACGAGCTTCCGCCTGACCGAGCCGCGCGTGTTCACCGCGCAGCTGCCCGATGGCACGCCGGTGAAAGTCAGCGGCAAGGGGCGCAACTTTTCGGTGGATCTGCCCACGGTGCCCGTCGTGTTTACCAACAGCGGCAGCCTGTTCCCCGTGGAGGCAGCGGAAGATGCCGTCAACGAGCTGGCGCGATTGATCAAGCTGGGCGAGTCGCGCCGTACGGATGTGGGCACAGCACGCTTCCGTTGGCAACAGGCTCGCGATAACCTGCGGTCGGGGCAGGTGTACACCGCCTATCTGCTTGCCAGCGAGGCATTGAACGAGCTGATCCAGCGCCTGGCGCAGTACCTGTGGATGGAGGCGGAAACGGCGGACGAGAGCAACTTCGACGAGGTAATGGAACGCACCTGGGCAAGCGACGGCAAGGTTGTTCGCCTGGAGAACTATAATGACCCGCCAGCGCGCGGCTATTTCCTGCGTTATCGATTCGCGGTGAAAGAGGAAGGAAACTACACCATGTGGGTGGCACGCCGCGCTGAAGGTGTCTCACCGCTGTTGTGGAGCATCGACGACAACGCGCCCCAGCCCCCCGAAAGCAACGTGGTGGTCGGCGAGTACGGCGAAGGGTTCGGGTGGACGCGCCTGGGAACGGTCAGGCTGTCGCCCGGCTTCCACACGCTGGAGCTGAGGGTGGTGAATCGTATGGGCGACACGAGCACGCCCTACGTGCAGTGGTGTGATGTGGTGCTCCTCACCGCCGAGAACATCATCCCACAGGGCACGGTCAAACCGCCGGTCAGGTAGGTTCATCGCATGGAAAAGCCTGCTTCTCCCACCGTGACATTCTTCAAAGCGCTGCGTCAGGCAACAGGTGACGCCTACGACCGCTTGGGCTTGACTCTTGCCAGCAGTCTGCTGTGGTTTGCCATGCTGGGGGCTGTGTCAATGGCAATTGGTTCGCTGGTGCGCACCCAGCAGATACTGGTGGTTCTGGCGGGAGTCTTCGTGGGCGCAATCCTGCTTGCTGAGGCATGGACAGGGTGTGTGTACCTTGCCTATCGCATCGCCACGCGCGATGAGCCTTCCCTGCTGTGCTTTGTGGAGGCATGGCGGGGACTGGGCTGGAAGACGGTCGCGTTGTCGGCGATTCAGACCTTTGTGACCCTTGTCGTATTGGTCAACATCGCGCTGTATCTTCAGAGTCCGCTGGTGTTCATGCGTGTTTTTGGAGTGGTGATTCTGTATCTGTTGCTGTTGTGGGTAACCGCTATGCTATATCAGTACCCGCTTCTGGTGGAGCATGTCTTTGGCGCGTACAGCGGCGAGCAGAGCCGGGCGAGCTGGCTGAGGCGGGTGCTTCGGCGGTCACTGCTGTTGACCATTGGCAACCTGCCGTTTAGCGCGGGGATGTTCGCCATCCTCGCTGTGTGGGGCACTTTCTGCTTTATCAGCGTGGTGGGGCTTGCGCTGATGTACTCCGGCTTCGCATCGCTGGCAGTGGTGTACTGGACGCGCGCGCTGTTGATAAACTACGGCGTGATTGTGCTCCCACCGGAGCCGGAGGTTATCCCTGATGAGCAGTTTCGTCTGCCCGATGAGTAAGGTCAAACGGACAAGGAGGGTGCAAAGCGTATGTACGAGGTAACCTGTCTGGGCATTCTGGTTGCAGATGTTGTCGGGAAGCCGATTGACACCTATCCCGAGCGCGGTCGGCTGACGCTGGTGGAACGGATGGAACTGCACAGCGGCGGCTGTGCGGCGAACACCGGAGTGTCGCTGGCGAAGATTGGCGTCAAAACGGCGGTCATCGGCAAGGTGGGCAACGACGGCTTCGGTGACTTTCTGGTACAGGTACTGCAGAAACACGGTATCGACACGCGCGGCGTGAAGCGCGACGAGAAGGAAGCCACCAGCGCCACAATGGTGATGGTGCACAGCGATGGCGAGCGCTCCTTCCTGCACTACATCGGTGCGAACGCCGCTCTGCGGCTGGAAGATGTGGACCTGGACATCGTGCGCCAGAGCAAGGTTCTGCATGTAGCGGGCGCGCTGGTGATGCCCGGCATCGACGGCGAACCAACGGCGGAACTCCTGCGCCGCGCGAAGGAGATGGGCGTCATCACCAGCTTTGATACCGTGTGGAACACCAGCAGTGGATGGATGCAAACGGTCAAGCCCTGTCTGCCCTACGTGGACTACATGATACCCAGCATTGAAGAAGCCAAGATGCTCACAGGCAAGGAAGACCCGGAGGACATCGCACAGGTGTTTCTGGACCACGGTGTGAAGGTGGTCGGTCTGAAGATGGGCGAGCGGGGATGCTATATCCGCACCCGCGACGTGAAGCTGGCTATACCGCGCTATCAGGTGCGGGCGGTGGACGCGCTGGGCGCGGGTGATGCATTTGCCGCAGGGTTCCTGACGGGCGTGGTGAAAGGATGGGACCTGGAGCAGACCGGACGGTTTGCCAACGCGGTGGGCGCTTTGTGCGTGACCGCTCTGGGTGCTACCACCGGCGTGCGCTCGCTGGAGGAGACGCTGGAGTTCATGAAAAAGACGCCGATGGCTGCGAGTTAGGGCCATCCTGCGCCAGAAGCAGGAACGTTGTTGTGTTTGCAAGAAAAGTAGCGCAAACTTGTATTCGGTGCATGGTGGTGACACGATGCGCAGAGTTCCCAGGCGAATATCTACAGGTATTTCAGGGCTGGATGAGATACTGGGAGGCGGTGTCATCCCTCAGAGAGCGTATCTCCTGCGCGGCGCGCCGGGCACGGGCAAGACGCTGATTGGACTGCACTTCCTGGCGGCGGGCACACGACGCGAAAACAGCCTGTTCATCGCGCTGGATGAGCCGGAGCACAAAATCCGCCAGAACGCCGCCAGCGTGGGGCTGAACCTGCGCTGGGTACACTTCCTCGATCTCAGCCCGTCGTCCGAGTTTTTTGCTCAGGCGCAGGCATACGACCTGTTTGCACCCGCCGAGGTGGAGCGTTCCCCGCTTACTCAGCTGCTGGTGGAAACGGTGTCCCGCTTACAGCCGCGGCGGGTGTT
Source organism: uncultured bacterium (assembly GCA_964579145.1). GTDB lineage: Bacteria > Armatimonadota > HRBIN16 > HRBIN16 > HRBIN16 > HRBIN16. The sequence goes on from CAZOGB010000001.1 coordinate 9,015, forward strand.
TGTGGACTCGATGACCCACTTCCGGTATCTCACACCCAACGAGTTTGAGTATCGCAAACAGGTGCTATCCTTTCTGCGTTTTCTTGCCGAGCAGGGCGCAACGGTGATGTTCACTTCTGAGAGCAGCACTCTTGCCCCGGATGATGACCTTCAGTCGCTGAGCGACGGCATTATCCATCTGGAGATGAACGGCGGACACCGGCGCGTGAGCGTGACCAAAATGCGAGGGAGCGCATTCCGCACCGGGGCGCACGCTGTGCGCATTAACGGTCGGGGGGTGCATGTGTATCCGCAACTGCTCCCGGAGCCGGAGCGTTTCACCGCCGTGCAGGAGCAGATTTCGTCGGGTGTGCCTGCGCTGGACCAGTTGTTGCATGGCGGACTGGAACGCGGCACCATCGTGCTGATAACGGGTGCTAGCGGTGTGGGTAAAACCACGCTGGGAATGCAGTTGATGAAGGAAGCAGCAACGCGCGGTGAGCGCTCCGTGGTGTATACCTTCGAGGAGGAAGTACCGCTCATTCTGAGCCGGTGTGCTTCGGTAGGCATTCCCGCTGGGGAGATGATGGAACGGGGGCAGCTTTCACTGGTGAAGGTGGAACCGCTTCAGCACTCCGCTATAGAGTTTGCCTACATGGTGCGCGAAGAGGTGGAGAAACGGGGGCCGCGCATCGTGATGATAGATAGCGTAGCAGGGTATCGGCTGGCGCTGCACGGCGAGGACCTGGTGGGGCAGCTTCATGCGCTGTGCAAGTGGCTGCAGAGCCGCGGGGTGGTCACGCTTCTGGTCAACGAGACGCACACCGTGTCTGGACCCCTGCTGATCAGCGAGGTGGGGCTGAGCTATCTGGCGGATACGGTACTGTTCCTGCGCTACGCCGAGAAATACACGTCCACACGTGCAGAGCTCACGCGGGTGATCGGGGTGTTAAAGAAGAGGCTCGGTGACTTCGACCCCACTCTTCGCGAGTTCCGAATCACGTCGCAAGGCGTCTGGATAGGACACCCCGTTCCCACCATGCGCCATATTGTGGCGGACACGCCGGTGTGGGAAGAGCAGGGATGAACCGCTTGCTTGTGATGCTTTCAAACCGGGCAAACCTGCGTTTGCTCGAGGAGGCTCTGGCGGACCGCTATGCGGTGGTCGAACTGGATGAGGAGCGTTATCGCGGCTCTTTGCGCGCGTGTGACCTTATCGTGGTGGATGGGATCATGCTGGAGCGCTACATGGATGCCATCCTGCAGGCGAAACAGGACGCGCTTCCGACCTTCTTACCCGTCCTGCTTATCACCTCGAGGCAAAACGTGGGGCTGGCAACACGCAACCTGTGGAAATCCGTTGATGAAGTCATTCTCACGCCGATTCAGCGGGTGGAGCTTCAGGCACGAGTAGAGGTAATGCTTCGAGCAAGGCGCCTCTCGCTGGAGCTGTACCAGCGCAATCAGGACATGGAGGCGTTCGTACACGCTGTCACACACGAACTGCGCGCCCCTCTGCGCGCGATGGAGGGCTTCGCGCAGGCGGTTATTGAGGACTCCGGGGTGCCGCCAGATAGCGAGACAGCCGACTACCTGAAGCGCATCGCTAATGCGGCGCAGGAGATGAAAAACGTGCTCGGGTCACTGCTCACCTTCGCGCGACTGGGGCGCGAGGTGGAGATTCACAGCGTGTGGCTGAAGCCATTGATTGACGACTGTCTGAGGGAACTGGCGCAGGAAATCGCCTCAGCAAACGCGCGCATAGAATGTGCTTTGCAGTGCGAGACCGTGGAGGCTGACCCGCTTCTGCTCAAGCTGGTGATGAAGAACCTGGTCTCCAACGCGCTGAAGTTTCGCGATAAGCACCGGGCGGTCTACATCAATATTCGCGCTTACGTCCGGGGCGAGTTCTGTCGCATTGAGGTGCAGGACAACGGCATCGGCATGGCAGAGGAAGATGCGGAACGGGTTTTTGCCCCCTTCGTTCGTCTGCACGGCGTGGAAGAGTATCCGGGAGTGGGGCTGGGCTTGAGCATCGTGAAAAAAGCGGTTACAGCCATGAACGGGCGATATGGCGCGGCGTCGCGAGCGGGCGAGGGAAGCGTGTTCTGGGTAGAACTGCCTCTGGTGGAAGGTGAAAGCGATGAAAGTGCTACTGGTAGATGATAACCCGAACGACCGCGCATTGATTACGAGGCAGTTGCGCAAGCACATGGCTGACGTGCAGGTGATAGAAACGGCAGGTCACGAGGGCTTTAAACGTGCTCTGGACGAGGGGGGCTTCGACGTTGTGCTCACCGACTATCATCTGTACTGGTCGGATGGACTGGCGGTGCTGCAGGCGGTCAAACTTCGGTATCCTCACGTTCCCGTCCTTATGGTTACCGACTCAGGTAGCGAGGAGATTGCCGTGCAGGGGATGCGTGAGGGGTTGAGCGATTATGTGCTGAAGGGACATCTGGCTCGCCTGCCCAATGCCATCCTGGAGGCGATAGAACGCGAACGGCTGAAGCAATCCCATGCGCAGGCGATGCAGGAGCTTCAGCGGTCGCACCAATCGCTTCAGGGAGCGTTGAGGCAGTTGCAGGAGACCCAGCAGCAGATAATTCAACAACAACGCCTGCGCGCCCTCGGCGAGATGGCAAGCGGCATCGCCCACGACTTCAACAACGCGCTCACGCCCATTCTGGGTCTGACCGAGCTTCTGCTAGACAACCCGGCTGTCACCGCAGACCCTCAGGTGCGCCGTTATCTGGAGATGATTCACACCGCGGCACAGGACGCGGCGCAAACGGTCAGCCGCCTGCGTGAGTTCTATCGCCCGCGCGGACGCGCCGAGCTTCGCCAGCCGGTCGACGTGAACGCGCTGATAACGGAAGCCATTCAGATGGCCGCTCCCCGCTGGCGCGAGCAGGCGGAGGCAAGAGGGGTGTTTATTCAGGTGCATACCGACCTTCAGCCGGTTCCTCTCCTTCGCGCCAACGGCAGCGAACTGCGCGAGGTGTTGCAGAATCTCATCTTCAATGCAGTAGACGCCCTGCCCCACGGCGGAGATATTACCCTGCGCACCCGCACGGTAAGCGAATCGGAGCGCACATGGGTGCTGATGGAGGTTGAGGATAACGGCATCGGCATGGATGAAGAGACCCGCGCCCGCTGTTTCGAACCGTTCTTCAGTACGAAGAGTGAACAGGGTTCGGGGCTGGGGCTGGCGATGGTATACGGCATTGTGCAGAGACATGAGGGCAGGATAGAGGTGGAAAGCGCGATAGGCAGGGGCACGGTGATGCGGGTGTATCTGCCGGCAGATTCTGCCCCAGCCGAGGGCACGGTCGTGCGGGAGGATGCTGTCTCCGTGCGTCCTCTGCGAATCCTGTTTGTGGAGGACAAGCCCCTGGTGCGCGAGGTGGTGGTAGAGCACCTGCTTCGGCAGGGGCATACGGTGGATGTGGCATCGGACGGCAAGCAGGGACTGGAACGGTTCCTGTCGTCGCGCTATGACCTGGTGATTACCGACCTGGCGATGCCGGTCATGAGCGGAGAGCAGCTGGCGGCGGAAATCAAGAAGATTGCCCCCAACAAGCCCATCATTCTGCTGACCGGGTTTGGCGACCAGCGCGTGTCGCAAAACGCCTATTCGCATCTGGTGGACTATGTGCTGATCAAACCGGTGACCCTGTTCGCCCTGCGCGAGGCTATTGCGAAGGTGACGGCAGAATAGGGTATTATTCGGGAAAACAGGCGGAGGTAGAAGATGTCGCAGCCGCTCGTAGGGATTCTGATGGGCAGTGACTCCGACCTGCCGGTGATGAAACAGGCAGCGGAAGTGCTGGAGCAGTTCGGCGTGCCCTATGAGATGAAGGTCTCCTCGGCGCATCGCACGCCGTTTGACACCATAGAGTACGCCCGCACGGCACACGAGCGCGGGTTGCGGGTGATTATCGCGGGCGCAGGAGGGGCAGCGCACCTGCCGGGCGTTGTCGCCGGGGTGACCACCCTGCCCGTGATTGGTGTGCCTATCGAGAGCAAACTGCAGGGGCTGGATTCCCTGCTCTCCATCGTGCAGATGCCGCCCGGCGTGCCTGTAGCGACGGTAGCCATCGGCGGTGGGCGCAACGCGGGCATTCTGGCGGTGCAGATACTGGCAACAGCAGACCGCCAACTTCACGCGAAGCTGGTGGAGTTTAAAGAGCAGATAGCCGAGCAATCGCGCGAGAAGAATCGGAAACTGCAGGGAGAATAAATTGCAGGACAAACGCCTGAGGTTGACCCAGCTGGTGCGATGCGCGGGTTGAGCGAGCAAACTGGGACCCACCCAGCTGGCGCAGGTTCTGCGTCAGTTTCCAGATATCGCTCATCCTGACCTTCTGGTCGGGATTGACACCCGTGACGATGCAGGAGTGTTTCGCGTCCACGAGGACCTGGCGCTCGTGCAGACGGTGGATTTCTTCACTCCGGTGGTGGATGACCCCTACTGGTACGGCGCCATCGCCGCTGCGAACAGCCTCAGCGACGTGTATGCGATGGGGGGCACGCCGCTGACCGCGCTGAATCTGGTCTGCTTCCCCGTTGAAAACGCTCCCGCCGAGATGCTGGCGGACATCCTGCGAGGCGGGTACGAGAAGGCACGGGAGGCGGGAGTAGTCATCCTGGGCGGGCACAGCGTGGACGACCCCGAACCCAAATACGGCATGGCGGTCACGGGCGTGGTGCACCCGCAGAAGGTGGTTACCAACGCCGGCGCGATGCCCGGCGACCTGCTGGTGCTGACCAAGCCGCTGGGGGTAGGCATCATCACCACCGCAGCGAAGTTCGGCGAGTGTCCGCCCGAAGTGCTGGACCAGGCGATACGGGTGATGGCGACGCTGAACGCCGGGGCGGCTGAGGCGATGCAGGAGGTAGGCGTGCACGCGGCAACCGACGTGACCGGCTTTGGGCTGATCGGGCATCTGCACCAGATGGCGCGGGCAAGCGGAGTGGCAATTCGCCTGAACTGGCAGAGGATACCGTTTCTGCCCGATGCCGAACGTCTGGCAATGCTGGGTAACACCACGCGCGGTGGGAGCCTGAACCACGAGTACGTTGGGGAGTCTTTGCAAATAGCCGACGGCGTTCCCCTCTCGGCTCAGCATGTCCTGCTGGACCCGCAGACTTCCGGGGGACTGGTGATTGCGGTAGCCTCCGAGCGAGCGGATGCCCTGCTGGCGGCACTGCAGAGATACCAGACCCCCTGTGCGCAGGTCATCGGTGAGGTGTTCGAGGCAGAGCCGGGGGTGATTGTGGTAGAGTAGGGCTATCTCATTATCCCTGTGCCGTCTACAGGAAACGAGTCCAGAACGACCAGTACTTTGCGTGCCTCTGCCAGCGAGCGAGCGTTACCGGTTATGCCTTTTCCTGCCACCACCGGCAGAGCGTTCATCCCTCGCTGGCGCAAAAGCTCCGCCCGCGCGATGGCGCGAAGCACATCGTTTTCATCCACGGTCCACGAAATCTCCCACGCCATCAGATACTCTTCGTCGGTGGTACGATGGCGACCGGTGACCAGCAGGTCTACAGCCAGAATCTGTTCCCATTCCTCGCGGCTTAGAGGGCGTTGTTCATAGAGCGAGTCGATCAGTCTTCCCTTGTCTAGCACCCGAAGTCTGCGGAAGAAAGGCCCCAGGATTGCAGTAGCGTTGGCACGATAGTAATGCTCCAGGTGAAATCCTTTGAGTTCGCCAATGTCGTTCCGCACGGTGTCCAGACGTTCTATCAGTCTATCCATTCTTGCGATGAGTTCATCCATCCGTGCGATGAGCTGGTCCAGCTTGATGATAAGCCCCTCCCATTGCATGGGAAGATAGTTAGCCGACTGTCCACTTGATCCCATTTGCATCGCCGTCCTCCGAAACCGCGCAGGTTAATTATACCTTTTCTGGGGTTTTGGGGCGGAAGGCGGGGTAGCCCCGGCTCTCCATCATCTCGCCGATGCGGCGCATTAGCTCATGGCTGAACGCTTCCCGCGCCTGACGGTCGCTCTCGTACTGCTGGGCGAACTGCTCGTAGCATATCGGCTCGCCGAAGACCACCTGCAAGCGGTGCCATCGGGGCAGGCGGGGGTCTGCGGGCATAATCTCGCGCGTGCCAATAATCGCCGTGGGCACAACGGGCGCGCCACTCATCTTCGCCAGCAAAGCCACGCCGGTCTGCGGCTCCAGCAGATAGCCATCTCCACTGCGCGTGCCTTCGGGAAACATGATCAGCAGTTCACCCTGCCTCAGCACATCCAGCGCGGTGCGCAACGCCTGGCGGTCGGCGGTGTTCTGGTGAACGGGAAAGCATCCCACCCGGCGGATGTACCAGCCTAAGAGGGGTATCTTGAAGAGCGGGGCCTTGCCCATGAAACAGCATCGCCGGGGCCAGGCGGCGCACCCCACCACCGGCGGGTCCATGTAACTCGTGTGGTTGGGAGCCAGAATCGCCGCGCCGGGCGGAATGTTCTCGCGCCCCTCTACCTTCATCCAGAAGAAGATGCGCAGGATGGGGCATATCACCCAGCGCGAAATCAGGTAGAGGGCGGCGCTTCGTTCGTGAACCGGGCACGGCATATTTTGAGCACCTCCTCCACCACCTCGTCCAGACTCAGGTGTTCGGTGTCGATAACCACCGCGTCGGGCGCAGGACGCAGGGGCGCAACATGGCGGGTACTGTCGCGCTGGTCTCGCGCCTCCATGTCCAGCTTTACCTGCTGGAGGGAGATGTCAATGCCTCGTTCCAGCAGTTCTTTGTGTCGTCTGCGGGCGCGTTCCTCCAGCGACGCGGTGAGAAATATCTTCACCCCCGCATTGGGGAAGACCACCGTACCCGTATCGCGTCCCTCGGCGACGGTGCCGCCCTGTTTGGCGAAATCTCTCTGCCAGTCCAGCAGAATCTCACGCACCTCGGGGATGGCGGAAATGGGCGAAGCAAGGTTGGCAACCTCGGGCGCGCGGATTGCCTCGGTGACGTCCTCGCCGTCCACCAGTACGCGCTGTTCCCCGTTGTGCTGTCGCAGTTCCACCTTTGTCTCACGAGTCATGTCCACGATATACCCGGTGTCCTGCGGGCGCAATCCGCTCTTTATCGCTTTCCACGCCAGCGCACGGTACAGCGCGCCCGTGTCCAGATAACGATAACCCAGCGCCTGCGCCACGCGCTTTGCCACACTGCTCTTGCCAGCCCCAGCGGGACCGTCAATAGCAACCACTCTCTGCTTCACCGCGCACCTCCTTGCAGTTCCTGCAACTTCTCGAAGAAGTTCGGGAAAGTTTTTTGCACGCACTCCGGGTCGGCGATGGCGATGCCGGGCACGCGCAGCCCAATCAGTGCGAACGCCATTGCGATACGATGGTCGTTGTACGTTTGCACGATGCCGCCCGTCGGCGTGCCCGGACAGATGGTTAATCCATCAATATGTTCTTCCACACAGACCCCCAGCCTTCTCAGCTCGGTGGCGACCGCACTGACCCGGTTGCTCTCCTGATAGCGGGCGTGCTCCACTCCCCGGATGCGGGTTGGACCCTCGGCAAACGGCGCCGCCACCGCCAGCGTGATAAAAGTATCTGAGATGTCCGACATGTTCACGTCCACACCATGCAGGGCAGTTGTGCCCTGAACCTCCACCGCGTCGGGAAGCCAGCACACCACACAGCCCATCTGCTCGAGAATATCCACGAAACGAATATCGCCCTGTAGGGATTCACGGTTCAGCCCCTGCACGCGCACCCGCCCCCCGGTAATGGCTGCGGCGGCGAAGAAGTAGGAGGCGGCGGTGGCGTCAGGCTCTACAGCATAGGTGGCATCGCCTGTCAGATGATATTGCTGGGGCGCGGGCACAACAATACGCGCGCGTTGCTCCTCCCAGCAGGCGTCCACCCCGAACTGCTTCATCATGCGCAGGGTCATCTGCACAAAGGGCGCAGATACCAGAGTACCCTCAATGTGTATGGTGACCGCGCTCGACGCACAGGGAGCTACCATCATCAGCGCGGACAGGAACTGACTGCTGATGTCGCCGCGCACGGATACCTCTCCGCCTTTTAACCCGCGGGCGCGAACTATCACCGGCGGACAACCTGTCCCCGCTTCCGAAACCGCCTCGGCGCCCAGCGCGTTCAGGGCGTCCAGCAGGGGCTGAATGGGGCGTTGACGCATGCGCGGTGTGCCGTCCAGCCGATAGGTTCCGTTGCCGAGGGCGACCATCGCGGTCAGGAAGCGGGCGGCGGTTCCCGCGTTCGCCACCCACAGGTCAGCCTGTGCGGCAGGTATTTTGCCTCCCTCTCCTCGGATGATGATAGTGTCGGGGCGGGGCTTCGTTATCTGGAACCCCAGCCGAGCCAGGCTCTCCTGCATCACCTGGGTATCTTCTGAATCCAGGGCGTGAGTGATGGTTACCTGCTGAGGACAGAGAGCGGCGAGCAGTAAAGCGCGGTTGGTAATGCTTTTGGAACCCGGCAGGTCTACCACAGCCTGCGGTGCTGAGCGCAGAGGAGCGATTTCCCGAATAGAGGTCATAGCCCAAACGCCTGCCGAAGGATATGCGCCTCGGTAAACAGACGCTGAATGGTCTCGGCGTCTTCCTCGGCGATGGCAGAGCGCACCTCCTGCAGTTTGCCGATGAACTCGTCAATCGCCCACATCACGTGCTCACGGTTATGCAGAAAGATATCGCGCCACAGCTCGGGCGAGCTGGCAGCAACGCGCGTGCCATCCCGGAAACTGCCCCCGATTAACTGGGGGTACGGGGTGTTCTCGGCGACGTGTACCAGTGCCAGCGCCAGCGCGTGGGGCAGGTGGCTGGTCAGCGCAACGGCGCGGTCATGCTCATCGGGGTCGGCGGTGATGACCTGCGCTCCCAGCGCCTGCGCCAGGGTAGAGACCTTCTGCAGAGCCTCTGGAGATGTTTGCTCGGTGGGGGTAATCGCCCAGGTGGTGTTCTCGAACAGGTCAGCGCGTGCGTTGTGCACCCCCGTTTGCTCCGACCCTGCCATAGGATGCCCTCCCACGAAACGCGCTCCCAGCAGGTTGGTGGCTTGCCGAACGATGCCGCTTTTCACCGAACCCACGTCCGTTACCACGCACTGCGGGGAAATCCATTGCCGGAACAGGCGTATGGTGGGCACGATTAATCCCACGGGCGTGCACACCACCACCATATCCGCGCCGGTGACGCCTTCCTGCAGGGAGGTGGTTGCCGAGTCAATGGCGCCCGCCTGCAGTGCCACCTGAAGCCGTTCGGCGCTTCGCCCGACACCCACCACCTGTTTTGCCAGTGCTCGCTGGCGTGCCCCCATACCAATGGAGCCTCCGATAAGCCCCACGCCAACGATACACAGTCTTTCGCAAATCGCCTCTGCCATTACGACCTCCTATACACGGCGACCCACCGCCGGCGCCAGTTGACGCAGTTTCTGCATCATCTCTTCGAAGGCGTCGAACCGCAGGGACTGCGGCCCGTCCTTCAGAGCACGCTCGGGCTGGGGGTGCACCTCCACGATGATACCGTCCGCGCCCGCTGCGATGGCTGCGGCGGCAATGGCGGGCACCAGACTGGCTTTGCCCGTGCCATGTGAAGGGTCGGCGATAACGGGTAGATGCGACAGCTCTTTCGCGACAGGGATGGCGTTGATGTCAAAGGTGTTTCGGGTATAGGTTTCAAAGGTGCGGATACCGCGTTCGCACAGGATGATATTGTAGTTACCGCGCGAAGCGATATATTCCGCTGCCTGCATCCACTCCTCAATCAGCGACGCCCAGCCTCGCTTGAGCAGTACGGGCACTCGCGTGTTGCCGATTTCCTTCAACAGGGAGAAGTTCGTCATGTTGCGCGTACCGACCTGCAGGATGTCGGCATACTGGGCGACGAGTTCCACGTCGCGCGTGTCCATAACCTCGGTCACGATGGGCAGACCGGTCTCCTCGCGTGCCTGTGCCAGCAGTTTCAGCCCCTCTTTGCCCATTCCGTGGAATGAGTACGGTGAGGTGCTGGGTTTGTACGCGCCGCCGCGCAGGATATGTGCGCCCATCTGCTTGACGAACCGGGCGGTTTGCATCAACTGCTCTTCGGACTCGATGGTGCAGGGTCCCGCCATGATGGTTAGCTGTTCTCCGCCGATTTTCACGCCCCGAACGTCGATCACAGTGCCCTCGGGGCGGAAGGGACGCCCGACCAATTTATATGGCTTGGAGATGATAACTACCTGGTCCACGTAGGGCAGGGCGCGCAGCTGTTCGGAGAGCGCCGCTTTGTCGGTGTCCAGCACGCCAATACAGCCGACGATGGTGCGCTCGACGCCGCGCGAAATATGCACGCCGAACCCACGTGCCTTCAGGTTGTCGTTCAGTTCTTCGATATCTTTGTCTGTCGCTTGAGGCGTGAGTACGATAACCAAGGTAGCAGTGCTCCTCCTTCAATCGGTGTGGGGTGTGAACGAATTATACATGAAAGAACGGGCGGTCGTCAACCGATAGTGCAGATGGCTTTCTCACCGCTGGCGATGGCCTGGGGAGCCGACCTTCTGGGATTGGAATGCCGGCAGGAAAACCCAGAGGCACTGGGAAACAAGATACATTCATCGTGATGCTCGTAGCAAACAGGAGGTCTGACAATGCGCGTTCTGGTCATATGCGACATGGAGGGCATCAGTGGAATCACCGTCTGGGAGCAGGTGACCGGCGGCGGCGCACTGTACGAAGAGGGTAGGCGTCTGTACACGGCGGACGTGAACGCGGTGGTGCGCGGTTGTAAACGCGCCGGCGCCGAGCACATCACGGTTGTTGACTGGCACGGCGCGGGAGGATGCTATTCCTTCAAGAGCCTGATTCCAGAGCGTCTGGAGCGAGGCGCGCGCTACGTTCTGGGGGCAACCTACATGCGCTATACGGAGCCTTTGGAACAGGGTTGCGACGCGGTGCTGTTCGTCGGCTTCCATTCCATGGCAGGTACGCCCGACGGCGTGCTGTCGCACACGGTCTCTGCAGAGCAGTGGGTAGGTGCTTCGTTGAACGGCGAACCCGCTGGCGAAATCGCGCTGATGGCGGCGTTTTGCGGAGAGTGGAACGCGCCGGTCGTTTTTGTGTCGGGCGATGAGGCCGCCTGTCGTGAGGCGAAGGCTCTGCTGGGTGAGGGTTTGCATACCGTCGCGGTAAAGAAAGGGATTGGCAGGTTCGCAGCGGTGCATCTCCCGCCCGACGACGCCCATGCCCTGCTGGAGGAAACCGCCTGCTCTGCGCTCACCAGCGGGGTAAGTGTCCAGCCTTTCCGCCCGTCGCCGGTCACTCTCGAGGTGCAGTTCCACACTCCCGACGCGGTGCAGGCATACGTGGGCAAACCGGGTGTGGAGCTGAAAGATACCCGCACGGTGGTTGCCCGCGGAAACACCTTCTGGGAGGTTTGGGACCGCTTCTGGAAGCGGTAGAGGCGCAAGCGAAGTAATGTGAAAATGATACAATTTTGCTGGGACTTGTGGTATACTGTACTGCAGGATACATTCCATGCACCCGTCTTCCCCTCAAGAACGGGGGAAGATGGGGACAGTCTTGAGAAATCAACGAAGGTGCGAACCGATGGAGCAAAATCTGGCAAAAGATTTCATGCAGCGTATTGATGTGCTCTCGGCACTGGACGGGCGCCTTGCTGAGAGGCTGGCGGAAGAGGCACAGGAGCGGTTTGTGCGCCGCCGCGATCCCGTTTTCCTGCCCGGCGACCCTGAAGACGAGGTTTACGTGGTCAAAGAGGGACGGGTAAGGGTATACCGGAGGTCACCTGCTGGCAAGGAGATTTCGCTGGCACTGTTCGACCAGGGAGAGCTGTTCGGTGAGATGGCGCTGTTCTTCCCGTCCACGCGGGTGAACAACGCCGAAGCGCATGAAGACACCGAGCTGTACGTGGTGCCTGTGGACACCTTCCAGCGCTGGATGCAGGAAGACAACGAGCTCAAGCAGCTGGTGCTGTACATCATGGCAGACAGGCGCCGCGCGATGGAACAGAAGGCGGCGGAGCTGGTTTCGCTGGAAGTGCCCCAGCGCATGGCGAAGACCATCCTGTGGCTGTTCGACCGTTACCGCACCGATATTATCGCCGGCAAAATCGCGCTGAACATTCGCCTGACGCATCACGAGCTCGCCAGCCTGTCGGGCACGACGCGCGAGACCGCCACCCTGATTCTAAACCGGTTCCGTCGCGACGGCTATATCGATTTCTTCGGGCGGCGGATGATCCTGCTCAACGAAGCGGAACTGGTGCGCATCGCCACCACGTACGAGTAAGGTTCTATCTTTCGGGGGAAATGGAAGGAGATTGCTTCGGCAAAGGCCGAGGCAATCTTCTTGTTCTGCCCCTCTGCCTACAGCAGTTCCCGGTGCCGCTCCACCACGTTGTGGAACGCTTCGGCAATCTGGTCGATCAAACCGTCCGCAGGCTGAATCCACCCCGACAGCCCAAACACCCTTTCGCGCATCCCCTCGGAGATGGGGAAATCTCCCGGCTTGTATCGCGGGGGTTGATTCGCCGGTCCGGGGTGTCCGGGGCCCCATAGTCCGGGCAGGTCTCTGGTGTACAGGGCACGCCGGTCTCTGCCATAGCTCTGCGGTGGGAACGTTTACTGCCCGGTCACCGCCGAGTAACGCCAGCGGTTTTGCCATCCCTGTTCCCTCCTTGATGCGCATTGTCACTATCCCCGCGCCGTTCTCCCAGCTCCTCCAGTACCTCGTCGGCAGCCAAAAGCCTCACGCCTTCCTCAATCGCTCTATTGCGTAACGACAACAGTGCTTGTTGCCAATCACGGAAACACCGGCGGCATCTCCAGACCGCGCGACTCCACCAGCCCCAGCACCAGGTTCATGTTCTGCACCGCCTGTCCCGCTGCGCCTTTGACCAGGTTGTCTATCACGCTGGTAACAACCAGCCGCTGTGTGCGTTCATCTACCGTCAGGCTGAGGTGGCAGTAGTTTGTGCCGGCAACATGCTTGGTGGCGGGGAAATCGCCTGCGTCACGTACCACCACGAAGGTCTTATCGTGGTAGAACTGGCGGTAGTGCGCGGTCAGTTCCTGGGCGGACAACGGGCGCGTGAGTCGGGCGTATGCCGTGCACAGGATGCCCCGCGTGATGGGTATCAGGTGTGGCGTGAAGGTGACCGTAACCGCCCTGCCGCTCACCTCCGACAGCATCTGCTCGATCTCGGGAGTGTGACGGTGCAATGGCACGCCGTAGGCGCGCATACTCTCGTTCAGCTCGGCGAAGTGGTAATCCAGCCCAAACTTTGACCGTCCTGCCCCCGACACCCCCGATTTGGCATCTATCACCAGCGATTCGGGGTCTACCCAGCCCTGCGCCAGCACGGGAGCCAGCGCCAGCGCGGCGGCGGTTGGGTAACAGCCCGGGTTGGCGACCAGCCGCCCCTCGCGCAGCCTGCTGTGCGGCACCAGCTCCGGCAAGCCGTAAACCGCCTCATCCAGCAGTGCAATCGCGGAGTGCTCTCGTTTATACCACTGCGCGTAGACGGCGGGGTCGTGCAGGCGAAAGTCGGCGGAGAGGTCAATCAGGCGCACGCCCGCTTCCAGCAGAGGCTTCGCCACCTGCATTGCGAAGCCCGTCTCACCAGCCAGAAACAGGATGTCCGTCTTCTGCGCGGCGCGCCCGACATCGAACTCCTCCAGCGGGGGCAGATGGTACGACGCGAAGCCCGGAAACGCGGTGCTAATGGACTTGCCCGCGTAGGTATGCGAACTCAGGTAGGTAATCTGCACGTCGGGATGCTGGAGCAGGAGGCGTATCAGCTCGCCGCCCGCATAGCCCGACGCGCCGCCGATGCCAACATGTATTTTTCGCCCTCTCATACCTTCAGTGTATCCCGCCACAGGGCAGGGCGTCAAGGGGAGCCGCCATACCGTAGAGACACACTGATTTGCGCCGGGGCTTGCACGCTCTGCTCCTCGGCGAGGTTGATGGTCACCATGCCGTTCTCTACCTGCACGGATGAGGGCACGGTTCGCCCCGCTATCTTCACGGTACAGGCGCGCAGTTTGGCTCCCTCGGGCACCTGGAACACCAGCTGGCGCAGGTTCAGGTAGCCATAGCGCAGGTCAATCTCCTCTCGCTGTTCGCCGCGCGTCCGCTTTTGCTCAAACAGCCCCCATCCGGTGCCTGTGATGAAGAAGCTGCGATGGTCGTGCAGCTGCCAGCGAGGCGCGAAGCCCAGCACCCCGGCGGGCGTATCCAGTATCAGCCCCTGCGCCGCCAGCAGAAGCCCGAACGAACTCATCGCGCGGGCGTAGAACTTGCCGCACTCCAGCTCGTTGAACGGGTTGCCGCCCGGGCCGGAGTTCAGCCCATCGCGCCGCCGCCCATCGTAGCGGCTGCGGGCAGTGTCCACAATCTGCACCGCCTCATCCACCATGCCTTCCCACAGCATCAGCCCCGCGGTGGCGTATTCGATGCCCGTCCACACCTCATCGGCGTAGACAATGAAGGGGTCCGGTCTTCCACCGTGAGGCCAGGTGCACATCAGCAAGCCGCCCTCGTCGTCCAGCACGTAGCGGCGCGGTATCTGCGTGTGCCCGTGCATGTTGCGGCGGAAGTTATAGCGGAAGATGGACTGAAGCGCCTGGCGCACCCGCTCGCGTGGATACAGATAGCCCAGCCCCAGCTGGTGCGCCCACCACTGCCCCAGCAACTGGTCGCTGTGACAGCCCGTGTTGTAGTCGTTGGCGGCAGGCGTGCCGGGTTTCTGGATGTAGTACTCTCCGTTCCACAGCTGCGCGTCCTGATTGCGCATTCCCGCCAGCCGGATTCGGCGATACCGTTGCGCGGAGGCGGTGTCGCCCTGAAGTTCTGCCATGCGTTCCGCCGCGGCAAGAGCGCACAGATACTGCGAGCCGATGAAGGTGTTCGCTCCAGACACGGCGCAGTCGTAGGTGTTCCACTGATGCCCGGCGGGCACGCCATCCTCGTCGGGGTCTATTGCTTGAATCAGCCAGTCGGTTGCCAGCCTGACCCGGCTCCACATCCTGCGCAGGAAGCGGGGGTCGGGAGAGGTCAGGTGCTCGCGATAGGCAGCGCATATCGTGGCGCACTGTCCATCAATGAAAGCGTTGTGCGGCCAGTGCTGGCGGTGCGAGGTCTCGCCGTTGGGATGCAGATACACCAGCAGGTCGCTCTCGCGCATGTTGCGCCCGATTTGCGGAAAGAGGCGGGCATGGGTTTGCGCATAGTTCCAGACGTGCGTGCAGTTTAGCGGACAGCAGCCGTAACTGCCCTCAAAGCCGCCGAAGTAGCCGTCGCCGGACCAGAAGCAGGTAGGTCCGCGCAGGATGACCGCCTGTGAAGTAATTGCGTCCAGCATCAGCGGCGGCAGGTTCGACTGGTACATCGTCTGGTGGTATCTCTGCGTCCAGCCCCACAGTCTATCCATCTGCTGAAGCACGTACTGTGTCACCTCGTAGGCGCTGCGGAACCACCGGGTGTACAGGTTCCCTCTGTGGCTGAACCGTTCTACGTTGGGGTAGTGCCAGCCGAGCACAAAGGTCACCGTTTGCGACTGTCCGGGTCGCAACCGCAGGGGCACGTCCATCGCGCCGTGAACGCCCACAGATGTGCCTTCCTGTTTCAGGTCGGCGAGGTTGTTCCATCGCTGGAAGCGGGGTTTGGCGTGGTCTGTCGCCAGTACTGTCTCGCCCCAGCGCGGATGCGCGGAGACCAGCTGCATCGGTTGCGAGATGTCCAGCCCGACCGACATGGCAAACAGCTTCGGCATCCATGCGGCGGGGAGGTTGCGTGCAAGGCACAAGATGATTCTGCCCTTCTCCACCGTTCGCATCAGCAGGAGCGGCGCACCGTCTGTCGTTTGCGCCAGCACCTGCCAGTCCTCTGGCTCAAAGCCCTCCAGCCGCAGCACGTTTCGTGCGCGCCACTGTGCGGCCTCCAGTCCGGGCAGGAGGCGTTGTCCTTCGGGTGTCCACTGAGCCGAGAGCCTGCGGTTATCCACGCTCATGCTGGTTGCACGGAACGCGAGGGCGTCGCGCAGAGCCTGAACCGCCTGCACCGCAGGGAACAGGGGCACTGGCGGCGTGTCCGAAAAGACGATGTGATCAATATTGATGTGCCCCCAGCCGCCGGAGTGCTTGTCCACAATCTGAATCTGCGCCTGCTTGCCGATGAACTCCGACACATCCCACTGGTGAGGCTCCAGACGCTCATTATCCCGTCCCGTTGCGGTACGCACGACCTGACCGTCCACCAGCAGGTTGATGCAGGTTTCGCCCGGGTGGTTGCCCCCACCAATCAAGAAACCGATGTAGCGCTTCTGCACCGTGAACGGGCGCGAGGTGAGTGTGCCCTGCGGCTCGTCGTTGGGCAGGTAGGTGTTCACTAGCCCTTTGCCCCAGAAACCGCTTACAGGTTGCTGCCAGGGGCTGGTTCCGGTGTGCGGTGCGCTGCCGAAGGCGGTTCCCTCCACCGTCCACCCCTCGTAGCTGCCCTTCTCGAAGTCTTCAAACACCTCCCACGGCGGGGTGGCATCGTTCCAGAAATCCGGGCTTGGGCTGGTAATCAGCACGGTTCCGCCTCCCTGCAGGATTTGCCATGCCCCCGATAACATGGGAAGCGTATCGGGAGAAGACCGCGCAGTGGCAGCAATGCTCTCTAGGCGCGGCAACCAGAACAGATTCGGGGTCGGCAGCTCCTCCCGCTGGGCAGTGTAGAGCCTGAGCGCACCGGGCGGCGGGTATCCCGTGCTGGGCGGCGAAGTGGGCAGTGCGGGCGGATATATCAGCGATTTGCCCACCGGTGCAGAGCGCGGCAAGGTCGCCAGCAGGGAGAGCGACAGCGTGCGCTTACTGCGATTGCGAAGCGTCCAGCGGAACACGGCGCACGGCAGGGAGGAATGGAACGGGTCCAGCGGTATCAGCGGATTAAACGCCTCCAGCATGAGGTCTAACGGTAAATCGCCGGCATCAAAACGCAGGCGGGCGATGGGATAGCCACCCTCGTAGGTGAGCGACGGCAGGGCAGATACGCCCTGCTCGGCAACGGTTTGCAGAACACGCAGGTCGTCGCCGATGCGCAGGGCAAACAGGGCGTTCTCCAGACGCTCTTCGGTGAAGTTATTGAAAATCTGCCAGACCGCCAAACGCCCCTGCCCGTCCAGCCACACCGTGCCGGTGCCGATACCGCCGATGGGCATCAGCACGTACTCCAGGTTCTGCCCGCGATACGTACGGGGTGTCTGCGTGGAGCGTGCACGCACAGTGGGAAGCGGAGGCAGAGTGCTTCGTTCCACCTGCCAGACGTTGCGACGCATTTCCTGCTCCTGCGCCGATAGCACGCGACCGAACGCGACCTCCGCCGTGCCAATCAGCATCACCTGCAAAAACTCCCGACGGCTTACGCCTCCGCATCCTCCTGAACAGCCGCACTCTCGCTTCATGCCTGTGCCTCCTGTCTCTCCGAATGCCTTCGTTCGTCTGCGCGATTTTTATTCTCGCCAAGTGGTGCAGATGCCTTTTCCGCGCCCGGCGATACCAGCAAGAGCCGACTATCTGAGTTTGGAGAGGTGCAGGAAAACTCGTATGTATTTGAGAACCAAAGTCAAGAGTAGCATTATGGTAAATTAATGGAGATGCTTGTTCGGCGCACGGAGCAGCAAAGATGGCGAGTGTCAGGATTCGACCTGATGGGAAGGTTCTGTCTTGGGCGATTGAACGCTCGCGAGTAGACCTTCGCTCAAAGTTCAAGAAGCTTGATCGCTGGCTTTCTGGCGAAGTACAGCCTACTCTGCGTCAGTTAGAAGAGTTGGCTAAGGCTGCCAATGTGCCATTCGGCTACCTTTTTCTCAAACAACCGCCTGAGGAGATCCCTCCCATCCCTCTTTTCCGAACGATAGATCAGCAGCCGACAGAACGTCCCAGCCCAGAACTACTGGATACCATCTACATTATGCAGCGTCGTCAGTCGTGGATACGTGATTACCTGATTGAACAGGGGCAGGAACCCATAACTTTTATTGGCTCCGCTGCTGTGCGTGACGACGCGCGTGTGGTGGCGCAGCGGATTCGGGAGCAGCTAGGCATAGACCCCCAGTGGGCGAACGCCCACCAGACATGGACAGAGGCTTTGCGTGCCCTGCGGGAGAGAGTCGAGGAGGCAGGTATTCTGGTTGTTACCAATAGCATCGTTGAGAACAACCCGCACCGTAAACTAGATGTTGAAGAGTTCCGCGGCTTTGTGCTGGTAGACGAGTACGCCCCGCTTGTTTTTGTCAACGGTTCTGATGGCAAAGCCGCCCAAATGTTTACTTTAGCTCATGAACTGGCACATCTCTGGCTGGGGAGCAGCGCCATATTTGATCTGCGCAATCTTCAGCCTGCAACTGATGAAACCGAGCAAGCGTGTAATCGTATCGCAGCTGAGTTCCTAGTGCCGAGTGAGCAGCTGGCGAGGTTCTGGAATGAGGTTCGCGACCAGTCTGATAGATTCCACGCCATCGCCCGCCAATTTAAAGTGAGTGAAATTGTCGCGGCACGGCGCGTGCTGGATTTGGGGCTCATCAGTCGGGATGAGTTTTTTGAATTTTATGAAGAATATCGACAACGGGAATACGGACAGATAACCGCTCGACAGGGTGGCGATTTCTACGCTACACAAACGCTGAGACTTGGCCGGCGATTTGCCGAGGCTGTAGTACGCGCAGCCAGAGAAGGCCGACTGTCCTATGGAGAAGCCTATCGCCTGACCGGTCTGTACGGGGAAACGTTTGAGAACTTTGCACAACGACTACTGGGAGGCAGGTTGTGATTTTTGAACCTCCCTTTGTTCTCGACTCGAACGTCTTCATTGAAGCAGCCAAACGCTACTATGCTTTTGATATTGCTCCTACTTTTTGGCAAGAGCTGGTACGTCATGCCCGCAGCGGCAGACTCTTTAGTATCGATCGCGTTTACGATGAACTGATGAAGGGAGGGGACGAGCTCGCCCGATGGGCCAAACGGGATTTCCTTTCGTATTTTGCTTCAACGGCTGATCAAGAGGTTTTGGAAGCCTACGGAGAGATCATAAACTGGGCGTATGCGCAGGCGCAGTTTACTGAAGCGGCCAAGCACGACTTTGCTCGTGCAGACAATGCCGACGCCTGGCTCGTCGCTTATGCAAAGGCAAAAGGTTGTGTGGTAGTAACACACGAGCAGTATAAACCAGAGGTAAAATCCAAGATTCCTATTCCGAATATCTGTCGGGCATTTGGCATCCAATACGTAGATACGTTTACAATGCTGAGACAACTTGGGGTAACATTCCGGTAAGCACAACAATCGACTAACAGGATGAAGCGGCACAAATGGTGCTAGAACAACCTGTCCTTCCACCACGTAACCACATAGGAATCCTCGCACTCCGAAGGGAATGGATATACACAGTAATCTGGCAGAGGGACGGGAGATGATGAAACAGGTAACCCTTCAGCAGGGATATAACCCGCTCGTCCGGGAGGGCGAGATGGAATACATCCAGTTCGGCGTCTTCAGGGGCAGTGCTGGCGATACCTTTACGCTGGATACCGGAGAGCAGGAGGCGGTGCTGGTCATCCTGTCGGGCAGATGCCATCTGCACGTCAATGAACAGGACTATGCGCACGTCGGCGGGCGACGCAGTGTGTTTGAGGGCAACGCCTGGAGCCTCTATGCCCCCAACCATACCCGCATCACCATCGAGGTGGTGGACGAGGCGGAAGTGGCAATCAGCCAAACGCGCGTGCCTGCCGCGGGCGAGCCCAGACTGATTGCGCCCCATGAGGTGAACGTGCGCGATGTGGGCGTGTGGAACTGGCGGCGCGACGTAAAAGACATCGTGGACAAACGCATCCCCGCCTCGCGTCTGGTGGTTGGCGAGACCATTAACCCGCCCGGCAACTGGTCCAGCTGGCCGCCCCACAAACACGACGTGCACCATCCGCCCTTCGAGAGCAAGCAGGAAGAGGTGTACTTCTTCAAGGTTCAGCCTGCGAACAGCTTCGGCGTAGCGCGGCTGTACACCGCCGAGGGCGACGTGGACGAGCTGTACCCCATTCGCGACAACTCGGTGCTGTTAATCCGAAAGGGCTACCACCCCATCGCGGCGGCGCCCGGCACGCGCGTGTACTACCTGTGGACGCTGGCTGGGGAGAGCCGAGACCTTATCCCCAACGACGCCCCCGATTATCGCTGGATGAAGGACACGGAGGCGGTCCTGCGTGAGTGGCAGCGCAACCTGTAGGAGGTCGTGATGATCGAGCACTGGCAGCGGGTTCTGGTCTTCGCCGCCCACCCCGACGATGAGATTATCGGCTGTGGAGGCACGATTGCACGCCTCACCGCAGCGGGCAGGCAGGTGTTCGTGGTCACCTTCTGTGCAGGGGAGACAGGCTACAGCAGTCCCGAAGAGAGGGACACCATTGCCCAGAGACGCCTCGAGGAGGCGCGGGAGTGCGACCGGGTGCTGAACATCACCGAGCGGGTGATACTGGGCAAGCCCACGCAGGGCGTGACTAACGACCGTGAAACCTATCAGCAGTGCGTGCAGCTGATCCGCAAATACCGCCCCGATGTCATCCTCACTCACTGGAACGAAGATAAGCACCGCGACCACCGTGCCATTTCCGCCCTCACCGACGAAGCCCGCTGGAAGGCGTATGAAAACGTGCTGGCAGACCTTGGCGAGCCGTGGTACACGCCGGAGCTGTACTACTACGAGGTGCTGGAGCTGTTCCCGCATCCATCCCTGCTGATAGACATCAGCGATTTCATGACGAAAAAGCTTCAGGCGATGGAGACCCAGCAGAGTCAGTTCGCTGTTCTGCCCGGCATCATGAATTACATCGAGGCGCTGGGGATGGTGCGCGGCTACGCCCGCGGCACGCGCTACGCCGAGGCGTTCCTGCGCTCAAACCTTTTGCCGACCTTTGGATAGATGGAGAGGAGGTACATCCGGTGAAAATCAGCTGCTGTTGGCTGTATGCCATCAGTAAATACGGCTATCCGCCCTCGCTGGAACACACCTTCAAGGTGTTGACCGAGATGAAGCAGATGAGATTCGACAGCATCGAACTGGAAGGCGTGCGGGAAGCGAACCTGAAGGAGGTGTACCAGCATCGCGCCGAGCTGAAGGCGCACTGCGAGGCTCTGGGCTTGAAGGTGATTAACTTCTGCCCTGTCCTGCCCGACATCGTTTCGCTGGATGAGGCAAAGCGCCAGAAAGCCAAAGACCTGTACCTGCTCGGCGTTGAGCTGGCAAACTACTTCGGCTGTGCGACGGTACAGACCGACAGCTTCATCCCGCCGCTGGAGTTCGTGGGCGACGTTCCTTACAAAGAAGCCATCAAGTTCGGCAGGCAGTTCAAGGTGAAGATAGACCCGGACTTCCGCTGGGAGGAGCTGTGGTCGGCGATGGTGGATAGTTTCCGCTTCTGCGCCGAGCGAGCCAGAGACGCCGGACTGAAGTTTTGCCTCGAGCCGCGCGTGGGCGAGCTCATCAGCAACACCGACGCCTTCCTGCGCCTGTGGGAGCACGTCGGCAGTGACAACTTCGGCATGGTGCTGGACACCGGTCATCAGAACGCCCAGAAGGAGATACTGCCCCTGTCGGTGGAGAAGCTGGGCAAACGCATCTTCTACGTGCATGTGTCAGACAATGACGGCAGGACGAACGAGCACCTTGCCCTGGGCGAAGGCACTATCGACTGGGAAGGGGTGTTCACCGCCCTGTGCAAACACGGCTACGACGGCTATGTGGCTATCGATATCGGCAACGTGCCAGATATCGAGAAAGCGTACATCCGCTCGCGCGAGTTTCTGGAGGGGCTGGCTGAACAGCTTGGGGTGTGAAAGACATACAGGGCATGTGGGAACACATGCCCTGCCTACACGCCAGCCAGAAAACTACTTGCCAGGAGTTGTCTGCTGGCTCTGGAGTTCCTTCGCAACCTCGGGGTGATATTGCAGGAGCTGGTTGATGGCAATCGCTTTTGCCTGTGGCGGCATGTTCGGGTTGTTCTGGATTCGCTGAATCTCCGCCTTGATGTCTTCGGTGGTCATTCGCTTGGGTGGTGGCTCCTTCGTGCGCTGATACTGGAAGGCGAATATCAGCACCGCGATGATAATCAGCACCACTGCGATAAGCACCTTCTTGTTGTTATCCATCCTGCATCTCTCCTCCAGCGAATTGGGGGCAGGTTACCCTGCCCCCTGTTGATGGATTAGTACGGATACCAGCCCTCGGATACCCACTGAGCAGGCAGTCCCACCGGCACGAAGATGTTTCTGTACCAGAGGATTTGCCCGCGTCCCATCGCCTTGGCGTGACCGTCGAAGAAGACCACGTTGGCAGTTCCAGTGTGGCGATAGCGCGGCATCATACCACAGCCTGCCCACGTAGCGTTGCCATCCCCGTCGTTGACCAGGTCGCAGTCACGCTGCAGGGCGACTTCTGCGCCATCTCTTTGTGGCGGACGACCAATCCAGTCCACCCAGTCCCACTCCCAGGTGCCGAAGTACACCCAGCCCCAGAAGGCATCGTTCACACCCTTCTCGGTAATCATTACCTTCTCGGCGGGGGTCTCCAGTGCGGAGATGGGCGTCACGCGGTGGCGAGCATCGGTGCCCCCGACCGGCCAGTTCCAGTAGTCAGCAAATACGTCGTAATGGCAGCCGTATTTGCCGCTCTGGTTCCTGTCGGGGAAGGACGGACAGGCATAAATGCCGGAGGTTCCCCAGCTGTACTCTACCCCCTGTTCATCGCGATAGCGGTCGCCGTTCTTCACGTAGGGCCAGATGACGCTGTACCACGCTTGCTGGGGCACGCCGGTGCTACCGCCACCGTACTGGGACATGGGGAAGGTCTCGTCGTAGTCCTGCACGTACATCATCACGCCGAGACCAATCTGCTTGAGGTTGCTCAGACAGGTCGCTCCGCGTGCCTTCTCACGTGCCTGCGAGAAGACGGGGAACAGGATGGCTGCGAGGATGGCGATAATTGCTATCACCACCAGCAGCTCGATGAGCGTAAACGCTTTACGGTTCATGCTAGATGCACCCTCCTGTAAGTTTAAGATTGTGTATATTGCGCCGTACGGATGGTAAACAGCGCGTTGTATAAGGCAGCATCGTGCCTTGATACCTCGTTCAGCGGTTTCTTCGTCCGTTCTCTTAATCGTTTAAGAGTTTACACTATGATTGTATATCCTTTTTGGGTATTTGTCAAGCGGTTCGGCAAGATTTTTTGGAACCGGGGCGCAAAATCCCGCAACACAACGGGTAAAAATGCGCCGCCCGCCGGGCAGGAAGGAGTTGTGCGTGCGAGAATCTGTGTGTAGCAATCCATCTGAGGTACGGAGGGGCAACATGAAAGCAGGTTTTGGAATCTATCCCGCGCTGATTCTGTTCTGTGCGGCGTCCGCTCACGCTCAGATGACACTGGCAACAGGCGGCAGAGCACGCCTGCCCATCCTCATCCAATATGGCGCGACTCAGACCGAGCGCTACGCCGCCGAGGAACTGGCAAACCATCTTCAGCAAATCACCGGCGCCCGCTTTGAACTGCGAGAGGTGCACCCGGGCGAAGTGCCCCAGAGCGGAATCATCATTGGACCGGGACACCTCGCGGAGGCGGTTTTCCCCGAAGTGAAACTCGCCGAGTTCGGCGGCGAACAGCTTACCATCCGCACGAAGGGCAACTACCTTCTACTGGCGGGCGGACGCCCACGGGGAACGCTTTATGCGGTATATCGCTTCCTCAGCGGACAGCTTGGCGTGCGCTGGTGGGCGCCCTGGGCGACGCATATCCCGAAAAAAAGCACCCTGCGCGTGCCCGCCCTGTCCATTGAAGAGAAACCTGCGTTCGAGTATCGCGAGCCGTTCTGGTACCCTGCTTTTGACGGCGACTGGGCGGCGCGAAACTATTATAACGGTCACTCTGCCCGCCTCACCGAAAAGCACGGTGGTAAAATCATCTACAAAGGCTTCGTGCATACCTTCTATCCGCTGGTTCCGCCCGAACAGTACTTCGAAAAACATCCCGAATGGTACAGCCTGATTGGCGGCAAGCGCACCTACCAGCACGCCCAGCTGTGTACCACCAACCCCGAACTGCGCGAGTTTCTGGTGGAGCGCGTGCGCCAGTGGCTGAAGGAGTCTCCCGAAGCGAGCATCATCTCTATCTCCCAGAACGACTGGGGCGGCGCGTGCGAGTGCGACAACTGCAGGACGATTGACGAGCGCGAAGGCACTCACGCTGGCTCGGTGCTGGAACTGCTCAACTACATCGCCGAGCGGCTGGAAGCGGAGTTCCCCAATGTGGCGTTTGATACGCTGGCGTACCAGTACACCCGCAAACCCACTAAAACGCTCAAGCCACGCCACAACGTGATTGTGCGCCTCTGCTCCATCGAGTGCAACTTCGCCCAGCCGTTAGACCATCCGAGCAACAAAGCGTTCGCCGACGACATCCGCGGCTGGTCGCAGATGAGCAACCGCCTGTACGTGTGGGACTACACCACCAACTTTTCGCACTATGTTCAGCCCCATCCCAACTACTTCGTGCTGGGACCGAATGTGCGCTTCTTCCAGCAGCACGGCGTGCGCGGGCTGTTTGAACAGGGCGCATACCAGTCGCACGGCTCGGAGTTTTCGGAACTGCGGGCGTGGGTGCTGGCGCAACTGCTGTGGAACCCGTATCAGGACGACCGCAAGCTGATTGACGAGTTCCTGAAGGGCTACTACGGCAAGGCGGCGCCTTACATCAAGCAGTATATGGAGATGATGGCAGACGCCGCGAAGGACTTCTACATGCGCTGTTTCACCAACACCAACGCCCCCTTCCTGAACTACGAGACGCTGAGCAAAGCGGAACGGCTGTGGCAGAAAGCGGAGGAGGCGGTGAAGGACAACCCAGACCAGTTGTGGCGGGTGAAGGTAGGACACCTGCCGGTGCGCTATGCTTTCCTGACCAACTGGATACGCCTGCGCCGCGAGTGCCTGCTGAAGGGCGGTGAATGGCCCCTGCCCCTGTCGCGCAAGGCGGTAGCCGATGAGTGGCTGCAGGTAGCAACGGGACCCGGACCCAAGGGCTGGTCGCCCATGACCCATGTGAACGAAGGCGGATTGACCCCGCAGAAGTTCATCGAGCGTTTTGCAGTGGATGAACCGGACCCCGTGATTCCCGAAAGCGTGCGCCGAACCGGCGTCGTCCCGCCGCCATCGGACATCGCTGGAGTGAACCCGCGCGAGTGCGTGGATGCTCAGGAATCGGTGGCACGTATCACCAACGAGAGCAACTGGGGCATGTACGCGGGAGACCCGCTGGCGTCGGATGGATTGGCGGTGAAGATGCCCGGCAATCACCACGAGTGGGCGTATCATGTGCCTGTCTCTGCCCTGCCGGAGCGTGCGCACAAAGGGCGGTGGAAGGTGTATGTGGTGCTGCGAGTGGAGAAAAAGGCGAATGTAGACCCCCAGAAAGATGCCTTCTGGGCAGGCGTCTGGGATACAGCGGCGTGGAAATCGGCGGGTGAGATACGCGGCAAAATCGCCGACACGGACGAGAAGAGCTACCGCTCGTTCCTTATCGGCACGGTGGAACTGAACCCGAACATGTATATCTGGGTGGCGCCGCCAGCATCGGGCATCGACGGTCCCGTGCACGTGAGCGAAGGGGAGGCGAACGTGAAGGCTGTCTGGGTAGACCGGGTGTATCTCGTGCCGGCCGATTAATACTCAGGGGAGGAAACCATGCGCGGAAGGTGGTGGCTCGTTGTGGCACTGCTTGCGCTGATAGCGGGGGCGAACGCACAGCCGCTCAGGATTTATGTGGCACCGGACGGCAATGACCGCTGGTCGGGCAGGCTGGCACGCCCCAACGCACGGCGAACGGATGGACCGCTCGCGACGCTGAAGGGGGCGCGGGATGCCGTCAGAAAGTTGAAGTCGGCTGGAGGTCTGCGTGCGCCTGTGCAGGTGCTGTTCGCCACCGGCACATACCCGATGAGCGAGCCCGTTATCTTCACCCCCGAAGATAGCGGAACCGCCAGCGCACCCATCACCTACGAAGCCATGCCCGGTGCAAAGCCCGTGTTTGAAGGGGGCAGGCGTATCACAGGCTTTCGGAGGGGGACGAACGGCATCTGGACAGCCGCCATCCCGCAGGTACGCGAAGGCAAGTGGTACTTCGAGCAGTTATGGGTGAACGGCAGACGCGCCACCCGTGCCCGCTCACCCAACCGCTTCTACCACTACATGCTCGGCCGTATCGACGAAGGCACAGACCCGCTGACCGGTCAGCGCACCAAACTGTCCAACCGAGCCTTTGTGGCGCGACGAGAAGACATCCGTCCCCTGCTTTCCCTTTCGCCCGAGCAGCTGCGCGACGTCACGGTGGTGGTGTACCACTCGTGGGAGATTTCGCGCCATCGCATCGCCTCGGTGGACGCGGAGACCGGCGCGGTCATCACCACAGGCGGGCATACGTGGGACTTCCTGTACTGGGGACCCAACCAGCGATACCACCTCGAAAACTTCCGCCACGCGCTGGACCAGCCGGGCGAATGGTTCCTCTCTCGCGACGGCACGCTGTACTACAAGCCCCTGCCGGGTGAGAACATGCGTACCGCTCAGGTGTTTGCTCCTGTCACCGAAGCCTTCCTTCGCTTCGAAGGCAAGCCCGAAGAGGGCAAATGGGTGGAGCATCTCGCCTTCAGGGGGCTGACCTTCCGCCATGCGCAGTACGTTCTGCCTCCGCAGGGACACGGCGACTGGCAGGCGGCTTACACCGTTCCAGCGGTGGTGATGGCGGATGGAGCGAGACACATCACCCTGCGGGAATGCGAAATCGCCCATATCGGCACGTACGCCATCTGGTTCCGCCGCGCGTGTACCGACTGCCGCGTGGAGAAATGCCACCTGCACGATATGGGTGCGGGAGGCGTGCGCATCGGCGAGGGGAATATTCCTCCCGCCGGTCAGGAGACCGGGCGCATCACCGTGCACAACTGCATCATTCAGCAGGGTGGACGCATCCATCACGGCGCGGTGGGAGTGTGGATCGGACAGAGCGGCGATAACCAGATTACCCACAACGACATCGGCGACTTCTTCTATACTGGCGTCTCGGTGGGCTGGACCTGGGGGTACGGTGAAAGCCGCGCCCAGCGCAACCGTATCGAGTTCAATCACATCCATCACCTGGGCTGGGGGGTGCTCAGCGATATGGGTGGCGTTTACACGCTGGGCATCTCCGACGGCACTACCGTCAGCAACAACGTCATCCACGACGTGTACTCCTATGACCGTTACGGTCGCGGCGGCTGGGGACTGTATAACGATGAGGGAAGCACGCACATCGTGATGGAGAACAATCTGGTATATAACGTGAAGACCGGCACCTACCACCAGCACTACGGGCGTGAGAACGTGGTACGCAACAATATTCTCGCCTTCAGCATGGATGGACAGCTCCAGCGTTCGCGCGTGGAACCGCATCTCTCCTTCACCTTCGAGCGCAACATCGTCTACTGGAAGGAGGGACCGCTGTTCTCCGGTTCATGGAAGGATGCAAACGTTGTCCTGCGGCAAAACCTCTACTATAAAGCGGGGGCGCAGTCGTTTACCTTTGAAGACCTCTCGTGGGAGCAGTGGCGCCAGCTGGGCAAGGATGAAGGCTCCCTGATTGCCGACCCGCTGTTTTACGACGCCGACCGCTACGACTTCCGCCTGCGCCCGGGTTCCCCCGCTCACCGCATCGGCTTCAAGCCGTTTGACTACACTCAAGCGGGCGTAACCGGCGATGTGCAGTGGGTCAAGCGAGCGCGCTCGCGCCAGTATCCGCCGGTGCAGTTCGCCCCCGAACCGCCGCCGCTCGGCCTGAAAGACAGCTTTGAGCGCACGCCAGTCGGAATGCCGCCTGCCGGAGCACAGGTGTATGTGGAAGGGAAAGGCGATAGCATCGCCGTGACGGAGGAGGTCGCCTTCACCGGGAGAAGATGCCTGAAAGTAACCGACGCGCCCGGCTTGCAGTTCGCCTTCAATCCGCACGTCGCCTATATGCCCAATCACCGCAAGGGTACAACGCGCCTCCGATTTGCTCTGCGCGTGGAGCCGGGCGCGGTGATGTACCACGAGTGGCGCGACTGGCGCAGTTCCCCGTACCGCGTGGGACCCAGTTTCAGCATAGAGGGAGGCGCTTTGCGAGTGCGCGGCGCGGAGGCAGTCGCCATCCCGGTCAGCCAGTGGATTGTCGTGGAGGTCTGGGCGCAGATGGGCAATCCCAAAGGGGAAAGGTGGGGCGTGCGCTTTATCCTGCCCGACGGCACGGAACACCGCTTTGACGGACTGCCCACCGACGAGGGATTTGAAACGCTGACATGGGTGGGCTTTGTGAGCAACGCCACCGACACCAGCGTCTTCTATTTGGACGATATAGAACTGACCAGCACCGCAAGATAGCGATTAGCCGGAAACCACCGTGGCGGGGAAGCCGGCGTCGTCCAGACGCTGGAGTATCTGCTCTATGCTCACCTGTGCCTCGTCAAACTGGACGTCTACCAGCTTGCCGGCGATGTCTACCGTGACCTGCTGGACGCCGCCCAGCCGGTTCAGGGCATTCGTGATGGCGTTCGCACAGCTCTTGCAGACGATATCCGGTGCGCTCAACCGTACTTGCATCTCGACACCTCCTCTAAAACAGCACACAATGTAGGGTGCAGGTAGAAGCGGCTCCCACCTGCGACACGAGGTACAGCGCTCCACCGACGCACACTGCTATCAGCAAACGCGTTACCCGTGCAGAGGGACTCACAGGGTGAGAGTAGAGCACACGCTGCAGCCGCTCTTCCAACAGGGTACCTTCGGACGCAAAGCCTATCGCCACGCCCTGTGCCTCCGCCTGGCGAATCAGAAGCGCTCGAGCCAATTCGGTGCGTGCTACGCCGGACTGCGTTGCCCGGGCGTCTGCCAGCAGTTCCGCCGCCCTGCTCCAGTTACGGTAAGCCATGCTCCACATCGCCAGCCCAGCGCTGTTTACCAGAAGCCCCACGCACAGCGTAAACCAGCCATCTTTTGCACGCAGGTGCTGATACTCGTGAGCCACGACCGCTTCCAACTGCGCCTCGTTCAGGTTATCGACCGTTTCCCGCGACAGCAAACAGGTTCCTCCATACACGCCGTCTGCCTCGGAGGGCATATCCACCTCGCGAAAGCGCGAAAGCCATTCCTGTGGAACCACCTGGCGAAGTACCGTCAGCAGCTTTGGCGAGGGCGGACGTGAGTGGGCATACAGTTCGCGCACGGTGCGAACCAGCACTGCCCCTCGGTATACCAGCCTCGCTATCCACACCACCAGGATACCTCCGACGAGCACAACAAGCGGACGCCCCCACGCGAAGAGATTCTCGCCGAAGAGATGCTGTAGCCAGCCCGCATAGCAACCGCTCTGGTGGACCCAGGATGGCAATAAAAAGGAGAAAGCGACCAGCATCGCCAGCTTAAGGGGCAACAGCGTCATCAGTGCCAGGATTCCTTTCAGGTCGGCAAGGTTTATCCAGCGGCGCAGCCGCCACACCAGCATACTCAGCAGAGCTGTTACCCCACCAATGAGCAGAAAAACCGCCCCTGCCAGCACTCCACCGGCAATCGCGTGCTCCCAGTCGTGCACTGGGCTAGCCCTCCTCCTCTTCGATCTGGCGGATCTCCTGTGCCCAGCGCTGGAGCACGTCCGGTGAGACCTCTTCGGGGGCACGGTGGAAATAGGCCGCCAGTGCCTCCGGGAAACGCTGCGCCAGGTGCGCCAGCGCCTCGCCGACGATACGCCGCTCCAGCTGTTCCCGGCTGAGGGTCGCGCGGTACTGGTAGCTTCTGCGCTCGCCGCTGCGTTCCACCAGCCCCTTCTTGCACAGCCGCTCCAGAGTGGTGGCAATGGTGGTCAGTGCGACCTGATGAGTGCGTGAGACCAGCTGATGTACCTCCGACGCCGTGCATACCCCGTGCTCCCACAGCGTCTCCATCACGGTGCGCTCCAGGTCGCCCAGCTCCGTGCGCACGCCGGTCGGTTCGGGTTTGAAGCGAAATCGTCTCATGTTTTTAGTATACCTCAATTCGACAGCTGATAGAAAGATGTCTTGACAGCCTTTTCGCCGTGCGCTAAGATGTCGCTAATGTCAATCTGTCGGAGGGCGAAAGCATGAGCCAGGGGCGTGAACCGTTTCCCCTGCCTCGGTACGAATGCTACCGAACGATAGACCGCATCCGGGTCGACGGCGCGCTGGATGAAGCCACATGGAAGCGTGCGCCCGCGATACGCCTGGTCTCGTGGAAAGACGGCTCTACCCCCGAACGCGAAACGCGGGTGAAGATGGCATGGGACACGAAGAACCTGTACATCGCCTACTGGGTTGAGGACGATGATTTTCGCTGTAAGATGCGCCGGCGCGATGACCCCCTGTGGCTGGAAGAGGTGGTGGAGTTCTTTGCCGACGCAGGTCAGGACCTGCGCGACTACTGCGAGTTCGAGTGGAACGCGCTGGGCGCCTGCGTGGACCTGGTGATTGTGTGGCTGGAAGAGGGCAAGTTCCACATGTTCCTCGAATGGGACGCCAAAGGCATGAAGTGGGCGGTGAAAACAGGCAAGACGGTAATAGAAGGCAGGGAGGTTGCGGGCTGGCAGTGTGAGGTGGCCATCCCGTTTGCGGTCTTTCGCGATGCTCTCAACCTTCCCCCTCAGGATGGCGACGTGTGGCGGGCGAACCTTTACCGGATTGAGATGAGCGGGAAGGAAACGGAATACACCTGCTGGTCACCGGTGCTGGGAGAGAATGTAGCTTTCCATCGCCCCCATCGATTCGGGTATCTGGTGTTCAGAGACAAACCAATACCCCTCTCCCCTCGCGAATCAGAGTGACTCGCGGGCGACGCAGGGGCTGTTAACGCGCAGCTAATGCCGGATGGTTACTTCGTTGACCACTTCGCGGATACCCGGCTTCTGGCGGAAGATGCGGCACAGCTTTTCTATCTCCTCCGCAGGGTCGGCATCGTAGCCACGCAACTTCCGCACTGTGCCTCGCAGGTACACCACACCGTGCACCACGTGCAGGTCCAGCAATGAGTAGTCAATAGGGCGTTTTGCCACCTCGTGCATCAGCTGCCGGCGCAGGGCGATATCCTCTATAGGCACCTCCTGTCACCTCCTTTCCCTCATGGGTCAGGTGACGCGCTATTAGAGATGCAAGCGGTTTTAGCGATAAATGCTTTACCGATTGATTAGACGGCTGGCAGAGGGTTGAAGTTTCACCTTCGCTGGAGAGAAAAGTAGTTACCGTGGTATAATATCTTCAGTACGGTTAGAAACTCACATTTTGCATAGCCAAGATTGTGCGACTCGCGTCGAGTGCGGTATAATTGAAATAGTCGGGTGCGATGTCGCACCTTCTGACAACACAAAGGAGTGGTCCGATGGAAGGCTCACGAACCGATTTCGTGGTGCGTCTGGCGGGAGAGTCGGGCGAAGGAGTGCTGAGCCTGGGCGAGATGCTGACGACAGCGCTGGCACGCCTGGGGTATGAAGTATATACCTTCCGCACCTATCCCGCAGAAATCAAAGGAGGCACCGTCCTGTATCAGGTGCGCGTGGCAGACCACCTGCTTCTTTCCTACGGCAGTCAGGTAGATATTTTCGTGGCACTGAACGAAGAGGGTTACCGCGATAATATCGCCGCCTTGCGCCTCGGGGGCACGTTGATTTACGACAGCGATAGTGTCTCAGTCCAGGAGCTGCCCAACACCTGCGTGATTCCCGTGCCCATAGGCACTATTGCCAAGAAACAGATTGGCTCTGTGCTCACCAAGAACGTGGTCGCGCTAGGAGCAATCCTGCGTTACATCGGCGCCCCGGTGCAGGCAGGGGAGCAGATTGCCGAACAGACCTTCAAGCGCAAGGGCGAAGAGGTTGTACAGAAGAACTTTCAGGCACTGCATGCTGGTTACAACTATATAGAGCAGTATGCGGATTGCTCGAGGCCTGTCCTGCAGGGTGTGGAACAGGTTAATCCCAATCGCCTCATCATCAACGGCAACGAGGCGCTGGCACTGGGAGCGGTGCATGGCGGGCTGGCGTTCTACGCCGGCTACCCCATCACCCCTGCTACCGACATTATGGAGGCGCTGGCTCCGATTTTGCCCCGCTTTGGCGGAGTGGTGATGCAGGCAGAGGATGAGATTGCAGCGCTGGGCATGGTGCTGGGAGCCTCGTTCGCTGGGAAGCGTGCCATGACCGCCACCTCCGGTCCTGGCCTCTCGCTCATGGTCGAGCAGATTAACCTGGCGGGACAGGCGGAAATCCCGGTGGTGATTGTGGATGTGCAGCGCGGTGGCGCCAGTACCGGCTTGCCCACCAAAACCTCGCAGGGCGACCTGAACATTGCCCTGTATGGCGTGCACAATGAATCGCCGCGTGTGGTGATGGCGCCTACCAGCGTGGAAGACTGCTTCTACCTCATCCAGCACGCGCTCAACATCGCCGAGCGATACCAGGTACCGGTGATTGTGCTCTCGGATCAGTCGCTGGCACACCGTCGCTGTACCATTCCGAAGCCCGACCTGATGCGTGTGCCCCGCTGGGAGCGAATCGCGCCTGAACCCGGCACTAACGGCGAATACGCCCGCTATGCGATTACCGAAACGGGCATCTCGCCAATGGCCGTCCCCGGTATGCCCGGACTGGCATACACAGCGACCGGCATCGAACATAACGAATACAGTGACCCGACCTACACCCCCGAAAACCTGCAAGCGATGAAGTCCAAGCGCTTCCGCAAACTGCAAACGCTTGGCGAGGAATATGCCGAGCAGTTCGTGCGCATCTGGGGCGAGCCCGAAGGCGCGGATGTGGGCATCATCGGTTGGGGGTCTACCGAGGGGGTCATCCGCGAGGCGATGGAGATGGCGCAGGCGGAGGGCGTCAAAGTAGCGGCTCTATACCCCAAGATGCTGATGCCCCTGCCGGTGCATATCATCGAGGAGTTCGCCAGCAAGGTGAAAAGGGTGCTGGTTCCTGAAAAGAACTTCACTGGCGAGTTCGCGGCTTACCTGCGTGCGCAGACCAACGTCCGTCCCATCTCATATGCGAGCGACACAGGTCTGCCCTTCGACCCCGAAGAGATCAAAGAGGAAATCATCCACGTTGCCCGGATGTGAGGCAGGAGGTACAGATGGAAAACACTCAGACCATTCATGTGGAAACGCAACCCATCCAGCGCCAGCCGAAAGACTATAAGAGCGACCTGGAACCGATCTGGTGCCCCGGCTGTGGCGACTACGGCGTGCTGAACGCTCTGTTCAAAGCGATGAGCCAGCTGAATCTCGACCCCGACAGGACGGTGCTTGTGTCGGGCATTGGATGCTCCAGCCGACTACCGGGCTTTGTGGTCACTTACGGCTTTCACGGCGTGCATGGGCGCGTTTTGCCCGTGGCCACAGGCATCAAACTGGCTAATCCCGAATTGACGGTCATCGGCGTCGGGGGCGATGGCGATGGCTACTCCATTGGACTTGGACACTTCCCGCACGCCGCGCGACGTAACATCGATATCACCTATATCGTCATGAACAACCAGATTTACGGCTTGACGAAAGGACAGACGTCGCCTACCAGCTCGCTGCAGTTCGTGACGAAGACCACACCCTTCGGCAATGTGGAAAGCGCACTAAACCCCCTGCAGATTGCCATCGTGGCGGGAGCGACCTTCGTGGCACGCGGTTACTCCAGCATGCCCAACCACCTGGCACGGATCATTGCCGAAGCCATCAAACATCCCGGATTCGCCCTGGTAGACGTCTTCAGTCCCTGCGTGACCTTTAACAAGGTTCAAACCTACGACTATTACAAAGGCAGGGTGTACGAGATTCCCGATACGCACGACCCAACAGACAAGTTTGCCGCCCTGCGACTGGCAGAAGAGGATGGGATGTTCCCCATCGGCATCTTCTACCGGGTAGACCGCCCCACGCTGGACGAACAGGTCACCCTGATCAAACGGCAGGCTTATACCGAAAACCCCAGCGTGGAGCAGCTGTTCCGAAGATACCAATAGAGCAGTAAAAAGATTCTGAAGCCCTTCACTCCGTTCAGGGTGACGTCCGAATGTCATGCTGAAGGGGGTGAAAGGGCTTTTCTCTTGTTAGGCGGGGCACGGGCGAAGCATCTCGTTTTTGTGGTCATGCCGAATGGCAGTGAATCATTTCCGGGAACGTCCCAAAAATCTGCCGAAAGACCCTGTAACGCATTGACCTTTTCGAAACTCTCCTTTATGCTTATAGTGTAGTACCCGTTCGTTCCCATTTTATGGAGAAAAGGAGGAAAGCAAGATGAGTTCGGTGATGCGTTTGACGGTTGTCACCGCTGCGATTGCCCTGCTGGCTCCCCTCGCGTTCGCTGACCTGCTGGTGTGCAGTGTGAACGGCGACCGCATCCTCCGGTTCAGC
The DNA here is from genome assembly GCA_964579145.1 of uncultured bacterium. Classification (GTDB taxonomy): domain Bacteria; phylum Armatimonadota; class HRBIN16; order HRBIN16; family HRBIN16; genus HRBIN16. The sequence goes on from CAZOGB010000001.1 coordinate 43,499, forward strand.
GAAGTGGACGGAGCCTACCTGGGCGACTTTGTGCCTGCAGGCACCGGTGGACTGAACGAGCCTCAGGGCATGGAGTACGGTCCTGACGGCAACCTGTATGTGTGCAGTAACGACCAGCACGCGATTCTGCGCTTCGACGGACAGACGGGCGCGTTCATCGACGCCTTTGTGCCGTCGGGAAGCGGTGGGTTGAACTCGCCCGGTGACCTGGAATTTGGTCCCGATGGCAACCTGTACGTGAGCAGTTACGGTACCGATGCCATCCTGCGCTACGATGGGCAGACGGGCGCCTTCATCGACGTCTTCGTGGCCCCAGGAAGCGGCGGGCTGGATACTCCCGCTGGTCTCACCTTCGGTCCCGACGGTAACCTGTACGTCACCACCTGGAACAACGGGCAGGTGATGCGCTACGATGGGCAGACAGGCGACTTTCTGGGGGTGTTCGTCAACGACCCGCTGAACCTGTACCCGGCGATTGGCGTTCGCTTCGGCCCCGATGGGCATCTGTACGTCTCCGGCGGGCTGTTCCATCGCGTGGCGAAGTACGACGGCACCACCGGCGCGTTCATGGGGCTGTTTATCCCCACCGGCAGCGGCGGACTGTACGGCGCGTACGGCTTCGAGTGGGGACCGGATGGACGCTTCTACGTTGCCAGCTATGGCGGTAACTCCATCCTGCGCTATGACGGCACCACGGGTGCGTTCATCGACGTCTTCGTCTCCACGGGTGCCGGGGGGCTGAGCCAGCCGGGCATGATCATGTTCACGCCGCGCTCGGTAACGGGTAATGTGCAGCTGAGCGATTACGACCCCAGCAAAGTATCACAGGTGCCGGTCACTCTGAAGGTGTACAAAAACGGGCGGCTCGTTCGCACCACCACGCTGACACTGGACGAGAACGGCAACTACACCCTGCCCAACGTCGTGGCGGGCACGTACGATTTCGCCTTCAAAGCCAGCCACTGGCTTCAGGTGGTGGTGCGCGATGTTGCTGTGCCCAAAGAGGGCTTGACGGGGCTGGACGTCACCCTCATCAACGGCGACATCGACGGCGATAACGAAGTGACGCTGTTCGACTTCGGTCAGTTAGTGTCGGCATTCGGCAGTATGCCCGGAGATAGCAACTGGAACCCCGACGCCGACCTGGACGGGGATGATGAGGTTACTCTGTTCGACTTCGGCGTGCTGGTACGAAACTTCGGCGCGATTGGGGACGAAATCGGAGGCGATTAAAAGCCCATACAACACGTACAGGGGGCGCGTCTGCGCCCCCTGTGTTTTCTACGCAGTTGCCACCACCAGCTGTCTTATGGCGATCCCTGCGTGCACCAGCCGTACTGGTCCTGCTTGGCGAAGCCCCACAGCTCGTCTCGGCAGACATCGGGACCAGGCGCCTGGTTGCACCAGCGGGTGTAAGCGCCCGACGTGATGCAGTACTGCTTGATGGCGGCGCCATTGACGTTGACACCCGAGCAACCCGACAGCTTGGCGGTGAAGGTCTTGGCGTGCCCGTCTGCATAGCAGGCGTTGACGATATCGTTGTGGCGTGCCTGCACGGGCGAGTCGAACAGGTTCCATGCGCAGGCGTTTTGCTGGGCTGCCAGGTTGCCGTCCGAGGCGACCGCCGTCTCGGCAGCGTACTCAATAGAGGCAATCGCAGCGCCGATGTTGGTCAGCGCGTAGTTGAAGTTGTAGCTTGCCCAGGTGAAACCGCCACACTCTCCTCCGGGTAATCCCAGAGCACGGAAAGCGGCATCGATGTCCATCGCCTTCGGCTCCGACGGACACTGATAAATCTGGCGGTTCTTCACGTAAGGCTCAACAGCCGCCAGGAAGGTGAACGCACAGGGTCCCTGCGAGTTCGCAGAAAGATAGTAACTCAGGGGGAAGCGTTCATCGTAGTCCTGCACATACATCATCGATGCCGTGCCCATTTGCTTCATGTTGCTGAGACAGCTGGTCTGACGCGCCTTCTCTCGTGCCCGGGCAAACACGGGGAACAGAATGGCAGCCAGTATCGCGATTATCGCGATAACAACCAGCAACTCAATGAGTGTGAACCCGTTGCGCGAACCTCTGGTCTTCATCTGTAACACCCTCCTTGTATTTTAAAGTTTCGGTGGGCAAATGGAGTGTACCCATCCATATTGTAAGCCAGAGCACCAAAGAAGTCAATATTTTTGGGGGTTATGCGCAAAATCTTTGTTGAAATTGCCCTGTAGACAACAGGCATGTCAACAGGCTATACTGAGATGCCGACACCAATAACGGAGGACCGTTTCGTGGAGATACAGGATGAGAAGTGCGCATGAGGTACGCCGGGTGTGGTTGACCGGCTTTTGGTTCGCTCTGCTTGGCATGGTGCCCTCGTTTCTGCGGGTGCATGAGCAGACTTTGCGGATACTGCCCGCGGTGTTGCGCACACTGGATGCGTCGGGTTTGCCTGTGCCCGAGACGCTAGCATGGTCGTCTGCTCTGGTGCGGTGGATTTCAGCCGTGGGGGCGGTTCCCGCGCTGGCACGCCTATTGATACTGGCAGCGGTATATCTGGTGCTCTTCCTGCTGGCTCTGCGGGCGGCGCTGAGTTCGCTCGGCTTTGGGGATATAGACAGGTTTATCACTGGGCGGGCGGTATTGCTTCTGGCAGCCTGGCTGGTGGTGGTGGCAGCGCTGGTGCGATGGATGTGGAATGTTCGCGACCTGAGCGTGGGCGAGATGATGCTGCCTGCCGGTATCGCCTGTCTCGTTACCGCTGTTTTGCTGTCGGAGGATGGCATAGCGGGGTGGTGTCTGAAGCCGGGGGCTGCTATCCGGGCGTGGTCGCTCGTGCGGCTGGCTGGCGGGGGTTTTGCGTGCGGACTGGTTGGCGCGCTGGTGCTGCAGTTTACCAGCTTCGAGTTTGGCGCGGCGCTCTACCGCCTGATGTTCGACTTCCCGACAGTATTTGTGCCTCCGGGAGGAGCGCAGGGTCTGGCAGACTTCAACCCGCGCGGCTGGGTGACGTTCACCCTCATCTCGCTGGCGATTGCAGCCGCCGGTGGCTTTTGCTGGGGGAGCCTGTGGACGGCTGTTGTTGCACCTGCCCGGAGCTATCATCATCGCGTGCGCGCGCTGGCTACAGCGGTTATCCCGCTTGCACTGGTGACCATTGCCGGAGTGTGGTTGTTCTATGAGCTGGTTATCGGGCGCATGGACTACCGCCGTTCGCTTGCCGACATGGCTCAGCGTGAACAAATCCCGTTCGGGCGAGCAGGCAACGATACGGTGCTTATTCCGCTCGCTGACGGCAGGGTGCGTGTTGCCAGCATTCCTTTCCAGACCATCATCGGCTTCCCGAACGAGCCGGGCGTGACCTATAAAGTGGAGCAGTATCTGCAGACGCGACGCTACCAGACCCTGCTGGCACGCTTGCTGTTTGTGCATCTGCATGATGTGCGCTCCATAGACTGGGATCCCCTGCGGAGTCTGGAGGTAGACCGTCTGTGTATTGAGCGTGCGCCGCGCCTGCAGTTTGTGCAGCTCATGGTGGAGACGCTGTCAAACTGTGCCATCACGCCAGAGGCAAAACGGTATCTGGACTGGCTGGACGCCAGTGCACGCCCCTTCCGACAATCCCAGCGAGCCTGCCAGACGATGGGCGACCTGTATGCTCGTTTTGGCGACGAGCGCAAAGCGCAGGAATGGTATCAGCGCGGGGAGATTCCCGAAGAGCTGCGCAAAACCGCTGCACTTGCAGGCAGAATCACGGGCACAATTCTGTGGGACGGACGACCTGCCAGTGGGGTGCGCGTTGGTTTTGTGCGAAGAGAATCCGCCCTGCTGTTCACCCGAGGGGATGCGCGTGCGGACAGGAGTGTGTTACTGCTACGTCCCTTTGACTGGCGGGTGGTGGCAGGAGTGGTGGCAACCGATGAATCGGGACGCTTTGAAAGCCTGCCTCTGCCGTACGGCGAGTATGTACTGTTGATACGTGTAGAATCGCGACGGATACCGCCGCTGCCCGAAGCGGCGCAGATTGAGGGACTTCCCGCCGTCGTTCGGCTGGAGTCTGCATCGAAGAACGTGGGCACTATCCGCCTGCGCGAGACCGGTCAGCGCCCGGCACGCAGAGACAGGGCAATCTGAGCAGGAGACTCCCGTATCGCCATCTAACACTTTGGCAATGTCTCGGTCGTATGAACACACCAGCACACCGACAGGAAGCCTCGCCCATGCCCGGCTTGTTGTGGAACAGCCCCGGCGCTGGACGATTGCAGGCATTCGTCCCCAGCTGGCTCTGCTGATCCTGCTGACGCAGGCGGTGATGGTGTGGTGGGTGGCGGACAGCGAAATCGCGCGCAGTATCTACCTGATATGCTATTCGCTGATGATGCCCACCGCGCTGTATCTGCTGTTCGTCCGGCTTCTGCGCCGCTGGCTGCCGTTCGACCACCGGGAACTGCTGATGGGCTATATCGTGCTCACCAGCACCATCCCCATCATCGGCTTCGGCGGGCTACGTTTTATTCTGCCCGGCATGGGCTTCTTTCCCTACTTCTCGCAGACACAGCCGCAGTGGAACCGGTATCTGCCGTACCTGACGCACCTGCCTATCCTGCACAACTCCGAAGCCATCCGCGCCCTCTACCGCGGGCAAAGCAGTGTGCCCTGGCAGGCGTGGACGGTTCCCATCCTCTTCTGGAGCCTTTACCTGATACTGCTTACCGGAATCTGGATTGGGCTGGCGGCGGTTCTGCATCGCATCTGGATCCGTCAGGAGCGACTGACCTTTCCCATCACGGTGCTTCCCCTGCAGCTTACCGACCCGCAGGATGACCTCCTGCGGCGTCCCCTGTTCTGGTTGGGCTTCGCCATCCCTGCCGTCCTGCAGACCCTGCTGGTGTTGCACGACTGGTATCCTGCCATCCCGGCGGTGCAGTTGAAGGTGACATATGTCAAAATCCCGTTGTTCCAGTCGCCCCCGTGGAACGCTTTTCCCGACTTTCCGCTGGGCATCTACCCGATGGCGGTGGGGCTGGCATACTTTGTGCCGAGCAGTATCAGCTTCAGCTGCTGGTTTTTCTGGCTGGTAACGCGCCTGCTTTACGTGGTGGGTTCGGCGTTTGGGCTGGAGGTAGGCGATACCGCCGCAGCGCGCTTCCCCTACAAAGAGGAGCAGGCAGCAGGGGCGTGGATTGCTTTCGCGATGATGGCAGGCTGGGGCGCACGCCGACACTGGCAGAGCCTGAAGCGTCACCTGAGCCCGGATGAGCTGCGCACCGTGCGCTGGCTGGGTCTGCTGGCGCTGGGATGCCTGCTTCTGTGCGCTGGGATGATGATGCTGACGGGCATCCCTCCGCTGTTTGCCCTGCTAATTATCGGCGTGTACGTGGCGTATGTGCTGAGCGGGGCGCGCATCCGCGCGGAGGCGGGTGGTCAGTGGACATTTGCGCCCGCAACATGGACGCCCCACCGGGTGACAAACGCCGTGCTGGGCACGCAGAACCTGCCGGAAGGGGCTATCGTGGCGGGCGGCTATTTTGACCTGGTGCATGTGGACATCCGCGCACAGTCCCTGCCCTATCTGATGGAGGGGCTGAAAATCGCGGATTCGGTCGGTCTGCGCTGGCGCACGGTGCTGGTATGGGTGGCTATTGGCACGGTGACCGCGCTGGCGGTGGGCTGGTGGAGCAGTCTGAGCAACTTCTACACGCTGGGTGCAGCAACCGCCAAGAGCAACGCCTATGCGATGTGGAAGGTGCAGTACGGGATGCAGCAAATGCATTCCCTTGCCAGCACGCGGGTCGCCTGGGACAAGAGCGGGGTGCTGGCGGCGTGCATCGGCGGCGGGTTTACCCTGCTGTTAGCTAGCCTGCGGATGCGCCTGAACGCTTTTCCCCTGCATCCTGTGGGCTACGTGATGGCGAACACCATCACCATGAACGCTTTCTTCCTGACTTTCCTGATAGCATGGACGGCGAAGGTGCTGGTACAGCGGTTCGGGGGAAGCAAGGGCTACCGGCGCAGTCTGGCGTTCTTTGTGGGCGTGACGCTGGGCGACATCGTAACGCAGGCGGGCTGGGCGCTGGTTGGCAGGTTGCTGGATGTGCCCATCTATCAGTTTCTCACCTGAAACAGTGAAACAGGGCAGGCGTGGCGCCTGCCCTGTTAACCGCCGCATCACTCGTCGCCGATGGCGCCGAAGTTGCGCAGCAGCACGCCGAAGTCGAACAGGGTGACCTCCTGATCGCCGTCAAGGTCGGCGTCGGGGTTCCAGTTGCTGTCACCCGGCATACTGCCAAAGGCGGCTACCAGCGCACCGAAGTCGAACAGCGTCACCTCGTTATCGCCGTCGATGTCGCCGTTGGTGAGGCTGAAGTTGAGCGCAACCGAACCCGTCAGGTTCACGCCGGGTATCACCTGGCGCAGCCAGTGCGACGCCTTCGCGGACACATCGAACGTGCCGCTGAGCGAGGTGGCGAACTCGTATGCTCCTGTGCTATCGAGGTTGACCACGTGTGTTTCGACGGGGGTAGTCTCGCCCGGGTTGCGGATTTCAATGGTCACAGGAATCTGCGCGGGGTCGCCACCATAGTCACCAAGCGTCACCGTCCCACTGACCGTGTTCAGAGGCACAATCTCCAGCACATCCAGCCGGTCAATAGTACCCGCCGGAGAGGCGGGCGCTTGTCCACTTACCACAAACAGCAGTAACCTGCCGTCTCCGGTGATGTGGTATGTCGCGTTGATGAGGTTGTGCCCGAACTTTGCCACCTCCAGCCCGTCTTCGGTAATGCCGCTACCGTCCCACTGCAGAATCTCCTGACCGCTGGGGTCGATGAAGGTGAGTTTGAAGGTCGTCGGGTCGGGCGGGCTGGTTGGAGTGCGGAAGTTATACACCAGGAAGTCACTCAGCGCAGGGTTCGCCAGCGAGGCGGGCACATAGGTTACGGTGCACTCCTGAAAGTTGCCCGCATCGAATGGCGTGATACGCACGGCATCCGCGAAGGTGTTCACGCCGGTTCGCACTGCCTTGAAGATACCGTCGTTGGCATCGCCGGAGGCGCGATACATGTACAGGTCCCCATTGGGCGCAAAGGTAATGTCGCGCAGATAGGTCGGCACGATGACGTTGCTGGAGCCAACGGGCATGCCTGTAGCGAGGGACACGTTTCGAATCGGCTGAGCTGTAGTCAGGTGCAGAGTACCCACTGCCAGTGATGGACCAGAACCACCGTAGCCTGGGTCAACGGCGATGGTATCGTAGCGACCTACTCCCAGCTCCGCCAGCGACAGCAGTCCGTCCCCCGACCAGAACTCGTCCACCATGCCGTAAGTGTTCATGCGGAGAATCTGGGTATCGGGGTTGGTACCGTGCCCCAGTCCGAAGCCGGCATACAGGAAGCCGCCATAGTACAGGATGCGGGTGTCGCGCCCGATACCAGGTGCCGCTGTGCTGTAAATCCTGGTGACACCGGCGCCGTAGTTTAGCGTTCCGCTCGGACGGTTCAGCAGGTTGTCGATGCGCACAATGCCCACCGGTCCTGTTCCTGACTGCGAGCGGAACCCGGCGACGTAGGCGTTGGCACCATCAAAAGCGACGTCAATGGCGGCATCGCCACATCCTCCAGCACTGCCGTCAAAGATACTGGAGATGTTGTAACTGCGCAGGAACTTGAGTTGTAGCTGGGCGTGCGCGGGGAGGGCAACACTCAACAGCGATGCGGCAAAGCACACCAGCGAAACGAGAGACAGAATACGCTTCATGGTGAAGACCCCCTTTCGTTTGGATGCCATCGTTATATAATGGTATGTACCATCATTATAACGCGAATAACAAATCCTGTCCAGCATTTATGCAAGGAAGGTCATGAAAAATCACGAAGCAACTTTTAACCACCTGCCCTCTGCACACGTCCTTCCAAATCGGGTAAGATAGCGTGTGTAAGGCTTGACGGAGGATGAGAGCAAGGATGTTCTGGCGTTTGCTGGGCTTGATGCGCCCGTACCTGTTACCCATCATTATCGGCTTCACCTGTCTGGTGCTAGCGACCCCGGCACAGATGTTCCCTCCGCTCGTGTGGAAGTATGTGGTGGACGAGGTCATCATGAACCGCAAGGTCGAACACCTGCTTCCAGCGATGCTGGTGATGCTGGCGGTGCATCTGATAGGCATGGGGCTGTCGGCGGCACGCACCTATCTGCTGGGCGTGGCAGGACAGCGTTTTGTGGCGGATTTGCGCAATCGCCTGCACGAGAAGCTGATGCGCCAGTCGGTGCGCTATCATCACGACCGCAAGAGCGGCGACCTGATGGCGCGTGTGATCGGTGACGTGGACACCCTGCAAGAAGTGGTGATTAACGGCGTGGACAACATCCTGGGCAATGCGCTGAGCCTGATATGGGTGGCAGGCATTATTGTGTGGCTGAACTGGAAGGTTGGCACGCTCACGCTGTTGCCGCTGGCGGTGGTGGCGGTGATGGTGTGGTTTTTCAATCTGCGCGTCAAAGGACTGTACCGCGCCATCCGTGACCGGCTGGGGGACGTATCTGCCAAACTGCAGGAGAACCTGCTGGGCGTATTGGTTATCAAAGCCTTCGCACGAGAGGCATACGAGCAGGAACGCTACCAGCAGGTGAACGCCGAGTACACCACCACCAGCCTGAAGGGCGTAAAGGTGCGCTCGGTGTACTTCCCGGGCGTGATGACCGTCGGCTTCCTGAGCAACATCGCGATGATTGGTGCTGGTGCGTACTTCGTGCTGCGCGGCGAGTTCACCATCGGCGGGCTGGTAGCGTATCGCGGTTACTGGTGGCAGCTGTTCGCACCCGTGTTCTCGCTGGCGCAGGTGAACGAGATGATACAGCGGGCGATTGCCGCCGCCTCGCGCGTGTTTGAGGTGCTGGATGCCCCCGAAGAGGTAACCGATGCTCCCGACGCCATCGCACTCGACAGCCTGCAGGGGCATATCTGCTTCGACCGGGTGCACTTTGCCTATCATCCCGACCGCCCCATCCTGCAGGATGTTTCGTTTGAGGTTCTGCCCGGACAGCGCATCGGCATTGTGGGACCGAGCGGTACCGGTAAGACCACCATCCTCAACCTGATGTTGCGTCTTTACGACCCGCAGGAGGGGGTCATCAGCTTAGACGGATACGACCTGCGCCACCTGCAACAGCAGGCGTTTCGCCGGCACATCGCACTGGTCACACAGGAGCCGTTCCTTTTCAACGATACCGTGCGTCATAATATTCTCTTCGGCAGGCTGGATGCCACCGACGAGGAGATAGAGACCGCTGCCCGCCTGGCCAATGCCCACGATTTCATCTCCGACCTGCCCCAGGGCTACGATACCCTGGTGGGTGAGCGTGGCGTGAAGCTATCCGGCGGGCAAAAGCAGCGCATCTGCATTGCACGCGCCTTCCTTGCCAACCCCAGGGTGCTCCTGCTGGACGAGGCGACCGCTTCCGTGGAACCTGAATCCGAAGCGCTCATTCAGGCCGCGCTGGAGCGACTGATGCAGGGGCGCACAACCGTCATCGTGACGCATCGCCTCTCGCTGGTGCGCGACTGCGACCGCATTCTGGTGATCGACGAGGGGCGGGTGATCGAGTCGGGTACGCACCAGGACCTGCTGGAAAACGACGGCTGGTACGCGCGCATGTATCGCCTGCAGATGGAGGGCGGCGCGCTGGTGGATATGCTGGATTAGGTTGGAGGGCAGCAAGTGTTTTTGAGGGCAACCTTGCGATGGGAAATCGCAGGCTACACTTGGCAAAACCTGTTGAAGCAGGTTTCCAGCCTCTGAAGGAGGCTTCGTGATGGGTAGCCCGCAACTTCCAGTTGCAGGGTTGCCTTCTCTTGCGCCCGCCTTGCGATGGGAAATGGCAGGCTACACAAAACGAAACCTGCTGGCGCAGGTTAGGGTTGCTGAAGCAAGCTTCAGCACTCCAAGGGGGTTAGCCTCCGCAGGAGGCTTCGTGATGGGTAGCCCGCAACTTCTAGCTGCAGGGATACATTCCGCCTTTAACCTTACTTCTTATCCTGCGTTTGTTGCGCTTTATCCCTGTCCGCAGGCGCGGATGCCAGCACCTCCACCTTGCCCTTGCTCACGTCTATCTCGTTGCGGTAGACGGCATAGCCGACGCGCTTCTCCACCGCAAATTTGCCCGTCACCCGGACTTTGTCGCCGTTCTTCACGCTTGCCTTGCCATAGCTGAAGACGCTGATGGTCTGCTTGCCCTCGCCAATCTTGAAGTTGTAGTAAGGGTTGCCCCTCTTGCTGACTTTTTCCTTCAGGTCGCGCACGATGCCGACCAACACCACCTGTTTGCCGTCGTATTTTTTGCCGTCGGTCAGCAACGCCTGTACGGTCACCTGTTCCTGTGCCCACAGAGCGGCGCACAGCACCAGCAGGGTGAAGGAATACAAAGCTCTCGTCGTCCAGCGCATGTCAGTGTACCTCTCTCCACTAATGGTTACTCCGATTGTAGCGGAAGCGGGCGGATGGCGTCAACCCGTTGGCTGATGGGCTTGACAGCATCCCCCTGCATCGGGCACACTATGGATAGCAAGTGAAAAAGGTGAACACTGCCCGTGCGAGACCATCCGGTCGTCAGCATCATTATCCCGGCGTATAACGAAGCCGATACCATTGTGCAGGCGATTGAGCGTGTGCGCGCAGTCCCCCTGCAGAAGGAGATTCTGGTGGTGGACGACGGCTCCACCGACGCCACACCACAACTGCTGGCTGAACAGCCCGACCTGGTGGTGCTACGCCACGAACGGAATCTGGGCAAAGGCATGGCCATCCGCACCGCCATCGCGCACGCGACGGGGGATATTATCATCATTCAGGATGCCGACCTGGAGTACGACCCGATGGACATCCCGCGCGTGATTGCTCCCATCGCCGAAGGCAAGGCAGACGTGGTATACGGCTCACGCTTCCTCACCGCTCGTCGCCCGAAGGGGATGCGCCTGCCCAACTACCTGATTAACCGGCTGCTGGCGGCGATGGTGCGCTGGCTCTACTGGCATCCGCTGACCGACGAAGCCACCTGCTACAAAGCCTTCCGGGCAGATCTGCTGAAGAGCGTGCCGCTCACCTGCCGACGATTCGAATTCTGCCCAGAGGTCACCGCCAAGGTCATCCGCCGCGGCGTGCGCATCATGGAAGTGCCTATTCACTACGAGGCTCGCACCTCCCTGCAGGGCAAGAAAATCCGCTGGTGGGATGGCGTCGAAGCCATCTGGACGCTCATCAAGTGGCGCTTCAAACGGTTTTAGCCGCCCGACAGGGTTACCTGCACCTCCCGCACGCCCTCCTGCGGAACCAGGCGGATGTCGTTGCCGTTGGCTTGAACCGTTGCTCCGGTCGCCTCGCGCACGTCGCCGGTATTGCGCAGGAGTATCTGCCAGCGGCGCGTGTCGCCTTCCGCACGGAACACAAGCCTCTCCCCTTCGCGCCGGGTGTGCAGAACCATCGCCGGGCGTCCCTGCAGGTCGGGCACGGTGGTGCGCACACCCGCGCCGTCCGCCAGTTCGAACACGTGGAAGGTCACCCCGTCGGCATATTCGTAATCGGGGCGGTTGTCCACCGCTCCCATCGGCAGGACGGTGTTAGGGCGCACCATCAGCGGCAGGCTCAGGAAGCCATGCTGTTCGCGTACCCATCGCCCTCCTTCCACCACCTGCCCACTGAGCAGGTTCGTCCAGCGCCCTGTGGGCAGATAGTAGTCCACCACGCCCTCGGGCGAGAAGACGGGCGCCACCAGTAAGGCATCGCCCAGCATGTACTGCCGGTCCAGCGTGTCACAGCCCGGGTCATCAGGGAACTCCACAAACATCGCACGCATCATCGGAATGCCCTGCTCATGCGCCTCGCACGCTTTGGCAAACAGGTAGGGCATCAGACGGCACTTGAGGCGCGTGAAAAAGCGCAGGACATCCACCGCCTCCTCGTCAAACAGCCAGGGCACGCGATAGGAACTGCTTCCATGCAGGCGACTGTGCGTGGAGAGCAGTCCAAACGCGCACCAGCGTTTATACAGGTCGGCAGGGGCAGTGTCCACAAAGCCTCCGATGTCGTGGCTCCAGAAGCCGAACCCACACAGGCTCAGCGACAGGCCGCCGCGCAGGCTCTCCGCCATCGATTCGTAGGTGGCGGTGCAATCGCCGCCCCAGTGCACGGGGAACCTCTGTCCGCCGGAGGTTGCTGAACGCGCGAACAGCACCACATCCCCTTCGCCTCGCACCTCGGTCAGCAGGTCATGCACCGTTCGGTTGTAAAGGTAGGAGTAGAAGTTGTGCATACGCACGGGGTCGGAGCCGTCGTGATATACCACGTCGGTGGGGATGCGCTCGCCGAAGTCGGTTTTGAAGCAGTCCACCCCTATCTCCAAAAGTCGGCGCAGTTTGCTCTTGAACCACTCTCGCGCGTCGGGGTTGGTGAAGTCCACAATGCCCATGCCCGCCTGCCAGAGGTCGGTCTGCCACACGCTGCCGTCGGGGCGTTTGAGCAGGTAGCCGTTCGCCATGCCCTCTCTAAACAAATGCGAACGCTGGGCGATATAGGGGTTTATCCATACGCAGATATGCAGTCCGCGCTCCTTCAGTCGCTTCAGCATCCCCTCCGGGTCGGGAAAGACGCGCCGGTCCCACTCGAAATCACACCAGTGGAACTCGCGCATCCAGAAGCAATCAAAATGGAACACGCTGAGCGGGATATTGCGCTCTGCCATGCCGTTGATGAAGTGTGTCACCGTCTGTTCATCGTAATCGGTGGTAAAGGAGGTACTCAGCCACAGTCCGAACGACCACGCTGGCGGCAGGGCGGGGCGACCGGTCAGCGCGGTGTATCGGCTGATGACCTCTTTGGGAGTGGGACCATAAATCACGAAGAACTCCAGCCGCTCGCCGGGCACGCTGAACTGCACCCTCTGCACCAGTTCTGAAGCCACCTCGAACGAGACCTTTTCGGGATGCGCCACAAACACGCCATAGCCCCGATTGGTCAGGTAGAAGGGGATGTTCTTGTAGGCGATTTCGGTGGCGGTGCCGCCGTCCTCGTTCCACATCTCCACAACCTGCCCGTTCTTCACAAAGGGCGTAAACCGTTCGCCCAGCCCATATACGCACTCGCCCACGCTCAGCCCCACCTGCGCCATCATGAAGCGTCCCTCTGGAGTATCCATATAGCCGATACTTTTCGCGCCGCAGTCGGTAATGCGCCGCGCGCCGTGCAGGAACTCCATCGTCCAGCCGCCCTCGGTGGCGATGCGGGCGGTCAGGTCGCCCGTGGTGAAGGTGACGTATCCACCCTCCTGCTCGATGCGCACCGGAGGCGCAGGGTGCTCCTGCAGGTCAAAGTGCGGCGGTCGCGCGGGAGTGCCTTGGTGGTGTTCTATCTGCACGCGAATCACGTTCGAGAGGGGCGAGCTCAGGCGTATCGTCAGCAGAGGATTATCCAGTGTGCCTGCGCGGTTGTTCACCCATCCTCCCGCTGGCGCATACAGGGTGAGCGTTTGCCCATCGTATTCGACATCGTAAACATGCAGGGCGTAGTGCGGAGTAACGCCCTCGCGCATCAGCCAGACGCCTCTGGTGAACTTCATCGCTACCTCCTCCCGCAGTGATGATTAGCCTGATGCCGCGCGCCCTCCTGCCCGAGCGCGGGAATTGCCTGCAGTACCCGTATCTGATATAATCTCATCGTACCGACAGCCGAGGGGGGAGACAAGATGGTGCTTCGGTGGACAGGTATCCTGTTTTTCATAGCGCTTACTGCGCTTGTGGCGTTTGCGGACGAAGCGGATGACCTGCTCTCTGCGGGCGTCAAACAGTATCAGGCGGGTAACCTCTCACAGGCTATCCAGACGCTGGAAAGTGCACAGCAGAAATCTCCCAACCACAAAGGGGTGTTGCAGTGGCTGGGCTTTCTGTACCTGCGGGCGGGCAGGGCAGCAGATGCAGTGCCTGTGCTGGAACGACTGGTGCAGCTGTCCCCGAACGACCCACAGGCGCACAACAACCTGGGCAATGCCTATCTGCATACCGGTCAGGTGGACAGGGCGGTGACGGAGTATCGTGTGGTTGTTAAGCTGAAGCCCGACTTTGCCGACGCCCATTACAACCTGGCGAACATCCTGATGAAGCAGGGCAAGTTGAACGAGGCAATCGCCGCCTTTCAGACCGCCGCGCGGTTGACCCCCCAGGATGCCTACACATGGAACAATCTTGGCGTTGCGCTGATGCAGGCGGGTCGCCCCCAGGAAGCGGTGGAAGCCTATCGCAAGGCGACCACCATTGAACCCAAAAACGCGCAGATGTGGACGAATCTGGGGCTGGCACTGCACGCAGCGGGCAACCTGCGCCATGCGGAGTCGGCATTTCTGAAGGCGCTGGCGATAGATGCCAGGCTGTTCCCAGCGGTGCTCGGTCTGGCGCAAACCTACGCCTCGCAGGGACAGGACGCCAAAGCCGTTCAGCTATTCCAGCGTGCCGTATCCATGCAGAACGATTCGTTCGTGGCGCATTATAACCTGGGAGTGCTGTACGCTCGCGCGAATAACCCGGCAGAGGCTGAAAAGGCGTTTCGTCGTGCGCTGGAGATCCAGCCGAATCATCATGATGCGCTGATGGCGCTGGCTTCACTGTACCAGAAAGAAGGGCGTCTGGCTGAGGCAGAGAGTGCGTACCGCACGCTGGTGGAAGCCTATCCCAGGGACACTGAAGGCTGGTGGCAGCTGGGCGCGGTGCTGGTGCTGTCAAACAAGAACGAGGAGGCGGTGCAGGCGTGGGAGAAGCTGCTCGCGCTGTCGCCCCAGCACCTGAAAGGGCGGATTGCTCTGGCGAACCTGCTCTATCGGCTGAACCGGGATACCGAAGCGGAGGAACACTACAAACTTGCGCTCAAACAGGACTCACGCAATGTGGAGGCATTGAACGGGCTGGGACTGGTGTGTGACCGCCAGGGGCGACTGGAAGAGGCGGAAAACTACCTGAAGCAAGCCATTGCCGTCAATCCCAACTACGCCTTCGCGCACAATAATCTCGGCGTGGTATACGAGAAGATGGGCAAAAAGAACGAAGCCATTGAATGTTATCGGCGGGCGCTGCGCATCAACCCCAACTATACGGACGCCAAAAACAATCTCCAGCGCTTCACACGGGGCGCGACCCCTTAAGCCAGCAATGATAGAGCGTGTCGGACTGATAGTGCACACAGACAAACCCGACGCCCTGCGTTTCACCCGCGAGGCGGTGGAATGGCTTCAGGAGAACGGGCTTCAGGTTTACCTCGAACCCGAAATCGCCAACGCGCTGGAGATGCCCCGCTACCTGTGCGATGAAGCCACCCTCTGCGAAGCCGACCTGTTGATTGCCGTCGGCGGGGATGGAACCATCCTGCGGGCGAGCCACCTTGCCGCTCCTCGCGCGATACCTATCTTGGGGGTGCACCTGGGACGGTTCGGCTTCATTGCGCAAATCAAGCCCGATGAACTACATACGGCTATCGCGCGCGTGCAAGCGGGGGATTACACGGTGGAACGGCGTCTGATGGTGCGCGCGTCGGTATTTCGCGAGGGGGAGCAAATCTGCAGTGCGCTTGCGCTCAACGATGTGGTGGTTACCAAAGGCGCGGTAGCACGCATGATTACCCTGCAGACCTTTGTGAACGATACGTTCCTTGCCACCTACACGGCGGATGGGGTGGTGGTGGCAACGCCGACGGGTTCCACTGCCTATTCCCTTTCCGCGGGGGGAGCCATTGTGGACCCTGCCTGCGACGTACTCCTGCTGACGCCAATCTGTGCGCACACGCTCAGCGCACGCCCGCTGGTACTGCCTGCGGACAAACGGGTGAAAGTGGTGGTGACCGCTGACGATGGCGACTTTCATCTGCAGGCAGATGGCGGCGATACGGTGCGTCTGCGCTCCGGGGATGCGGTGCATGTGTCGCGAGCGGAAGAGCGCACGCACCTGATTGTGTTCGATCCCGATGAGTTCTACACTAAACTGCGTGACCGCCTGCTGTGGGGTGAAAGGGTGAACGTGTAGCGATGCTGGTGGAGCTGGCGGTTGAACAGATTGCCATTATCGACCGGCTGAGCCTGCGATTTGAGCCGGGGTTAAACGTATTGACCGGCGAGACGGGCGCGGGCAAATCCATCCTGATTGACGCCCTCAGCCTCGCGCTGGGTGAGCGAGCGGAAGCGGAGATGCTACGCGCCGGCGCCGAACATGCGCAGGTCACCGCAGTGTTTGATGTGTCCTCCTCGCCGCAACTGCTGGTTCGTTTGCAGGAGCTGGGGGTTACTCCCGAAGACGGCCTGCTCTACCTCACGCGCGAGCTGTTTGCCGGAGGGCGGTCGCAGGCGCGGATTAACGGACGACCGGTGCCGGTTGCCACGCTGAAGGCGGTGGGAGACCTGCTGGTAGACCTGCACGGACAGCACCAGCACCAGTCGCTGTTCAACCTGAGCGAGCAGATGCGTTTTCTGGACGAGTGGTGTGGGCAGAAGGCGCTGGAGTTGAAGGGGGAGCTGGGCGAGTGCGTGCGCGAGATGCGTGCCCTGCAGAGGGAGCTGAGCAGTCTTCAGGCGGATGCTCGGGAACGTGCGCACCTGCTGGACCTGTACACCTTCCAGAAGCAGGAGATTGAACAGGCGCACCTGTCACCGGGCGAGGAGGAGGAACTGGTGGCGGAAGAGCGTCGCCTGGCGCACGCCGAGAAGCTGTTTGCCACCGCCGAGACCGCTTACGAACTGCTGGTGGCGGGTGAGCCTTCGGCGGTGGACCTGCTGGCGCAGGCGGTGCGCGCTCTGGAAGATGTTCTGACCGTTGACGCCGACCTTCAGCCGATGGTGGAGAACCTGCAGAACGCCCTGTATGCCGTGCAGGATACCGCCAGCGGCCTGCGTTCCTATCGCGACCGGGTGGAGTTCAATCCCGAACGCCTGAACGAGGTGCAGGAGCGTCTGCATCTCATCCGCACGCTGAAGCGCAAATACGGCGACACGGTGGAGGCAGTGCTGGATTACCTGCGCGAGGTCACCGAAAAGATGGAGCGCCTGCAGGGTGGCGAGGAGCGTGCCGAGCAGATTGCACAGGAGCTGGCGCAAAAGGAAAGGCGAGCGCAGGAGCTGGCTGGTGAGCTGAGCAAACTGCGTCGCGAGGGAGCACGCCGGTTCGAGCAGGCGGTGGCGCAGGAGCTCAGCGAGCTGGCGATGCCGCGCGCCCGCTTCGAGGTAAGAATAACTCCCAAGCCGCTGGAGAGCGACGGTGCGGATATGGTGGAGTTTCTGATTGCGCCAAACCCGGGCGAGCCGCCCCGCCCCCTTTCAAAAATTGCCTCCGGTGGCGAGCTGTCGCGCGTGATGCTGGCGATTAAGAGCGTGCTGGCGGGCATTGAGGGCGTGCCCACGCTGGTGTTTGATGAGATCGATATCGGCATCGGCGGGCGTACGGCAGGCGTGGTGGGCGAAAAACTGCACGCCCTGAGCACCCAGCGCCAGATTCTGTGCATTACGCACCTGCCCCAGATTGCCAGCCGGGCACGCCTGCACCTGCTGATTGAAAAACGCGAATCCGAAGGGCGCACGGTCACGGCGGTTACCCCCATTGAAGGCGACGCGCGCGTGCGGGAAATCGCGCGAATGCTGGGCGATACCGGCGAGAGCGCCCTGCGCCACGCCCGGGAAATGCTGGATTCGGTGCGGTAGCTCTACTTCGGGGTAACGGGAAGGAAAGCTGCGCTTTTTTCGTGTATACTTATAGCCGTGAGCATTATGGGAACAGCAACCCTGCCTGTGCGAGAGAAGATACCGGCGGTTTCGGTTTTCGGGGTGCGCGTACACGCGGTCAGCATGGACGAAGCGGTACGCTACATCCTGCGTTTTGTGCAGGAAGGCGCGCCCCGCCAGGTGGTTACCGCCGACTCGAGCATGGTGATGATGGCGCAGAGCGATGAACATCTGCGCGAGATTATCAATCGGGCGGACCTGGTCACGCCGGACAGTATCGGTATCCTGTGGGCGTGCCGACGACACAGAATTGCCATGCCCGAACGGGTGAGCGGCGTGGACATCGTATCGCGGCTGGTTCAGGTCAGCGCACAGACGGGCTTGCGTCTCTACTTTCTGGGGGCACAGCCGGGCGTTGCCGAGCAGGCAGCGAAGCGACTGGAATCGCTCTATCCGGGCGTTCAGATTGTGGGGTATCACCACGGCTACTTCCCGCCGGAGGCAGAGGTAAGCATCGTGGAGCAAATCCGCGAGGCACGTCCCGATGTGCTGTGCGTAGCGCTGGGCATCCCCAGGCAGGAAAAGTGGATTGACCGTTATCGTCATGTGCTGGGCGTGCCGGTGAGTATCGGCGTTGGAGGAACGTTTGATGTGCTGTCAGGTCGGGTGCGGCGTGCGCCGCTGTGGATGCAGAGAATGGGCATTGAGTGGCTGTGGCGTGTGGCGCACAACCCGCGCAAGATTTCCAAAGTGATGCTGCTTCCACGATTCGCCTGGAAAGTGCTTATCAATCAACATGCAGTAGAGGTTGTACGCGATGAGTGACGAGATTATCCTCACGCGCGCAGGATACGAAAAACTCAAGCAGGAGCTGGAACACCTCAAGACCGTTGGACGTGCGCAGAGTGCCGAGCGCATTCGCCGGGCGCGCGCTCAGGGCGACCTGAGCGAGAACTTCGAGTATCACGAAGCGAAGCGTGCGCAGGCGATGCTGGAAGGACGCATCCGCGAGCTCCAGCGCATTCTGGAAATCGCGCAGGTAGTGGACCATCTGCCCGGCGAGGACGGCGTGATTACGGTGGGCAGTGTGGTTACCGTTAAGGACCTGGAACACAGCGAAGAGTGGACGTTTCGGGTGGTCGACACCGCATCGGCAGCGGTGCTGGTACCCGAAGAAGAGATTGACCACGTTTCTGCGGCGTCGCCCATCGGTCAAGCCGTTGTGGGCAAGCAGGTGGGAGACATCGTGCAGGTGGAAACCCCAGAAGGAACGGTCGACTACGAGATACTCTCCATCCACACCTGAACAGAGCATCCATATCTGGCATAATCCATATTGAGTATCCATACAATCCTGCCCTGCCGAAAGGCAGGGCTTGGCATCGTCAGAGAGGACGGTATGCAACTGAGCGTTATCGGTACGGGCTATGTGGGGCTTGTCACAGGCGCAGTGTTTGCGGACCTGGGCAACGAGGTCATTTGCGTGGACAAGGACGAGGCGAAAATCGCCGCCCTGCGCGAAGGTATCATGCCCATCTATGAGCCCGGGCTGGAGGAGATGGTGCGCCATAACGTGGGGGAAGGACGTCTCTCCTTCACCACAGATACCGAAGAGGCGGTGCGCCAGTCCGAGGTGGTCTTCATTGCGGTGGGTACGCCCAGTCTTCCCAACGGTCAGCCCGACCTGTCGCAGGTGGAGGACGCCTGCCGGCATATCGCCCGCGCGTTGAACGCTCCCAAAGTGATTGTCAACAAGAGCACCGTGCCGGTGGGTACGGGCGATGTGGTGCGGCGCTGGATTGAGCAGTACGCTCCGCCCGGCCATCCCGGTTTCGAGGTGGTGTCCAACCCGGAGTTTCTGCGGGAAGGCTCCGCCATCTACGATACTTTGCATCCCGACCGCATTGTCATTGGCGCGGCAAGCCACAGCGCCGCCATGAAGCTGATCGAGCTGTACGCTCCCTTAGAGCGACCGATGATTATTACCGACGTCAACTCCGCCGAGCTGATAAAGTACGCTTCCAACTGCTTCCTTGCCATGAAGATTTCGTACATCAACGCCATCGCCCGCATCTGCGACCTGAGCGGCGCGGACGTGACGCTGGTGGCAAAGGGCATGGGCTACGATAAACGCATTGGCGACCAGTTCCTTCAGGCGGGGCTTGGCTGGGGCGGAAGCTGCTTCCCAAAGGACGTCAGCGCGATGATTGCCACCGCCGAGTCGCTGGGTTACGATTTTGAACTGCTCAAAGCCGTTCAACGCATCAATGATGAACAGCCATTGTACTTCCTTTCCAGAATGCGCGACGCGCTGGGCGGGCTGAGCGGCAAACGCATCGCCGTGCTGGGGCTATCGTTCAAGCCCAACACCGACGACCTGCGCGAGGCGAAGTCCCTGCGGATTATCGCCGAACTGCTGGCTGAGGGCGCGGAAGTGCGCGCCTATGACCCGATTGCCATGCCTAAAGCACGGGCGATTTTCCCTCAAATCACCTATTGTGAAAACGCCTACGATGCCGCGACGGGATGCGACGCGGTGGCGGTGGTAACCGAGTGGAACGAGTTCCGTCAGCTCAACCTGGAGCGACTGAGGCAGGCGATGCGTCAGCCGTTCCTGTTTGATGGGCGCAATATCTACGACCCAAACAAAGTAAAACAGGTAGGCTTGCACTACTTCGGCATTGGGCGTTCGGCAAACGCAGTGCCGTTCGTCCGCTCTTCATCGCAGTGAGTGCCTGAGAGGAGTATTGGTTATGACCTTCTTCAATCGTGAGCTGGTTCTGGGACGCAACCCGCACTACGATAAGGGCGTGCGCTTGCTGGACCAGGGGCTGTATCAGGAGGCTATCGCCGAGTTCGAGCAGGTGGGCCCCTCCGACCCGGCGGTGTATCGTCTGGCACGGTTTCATCTCGGTCAGGCGTATGCCGAGCTGGGACTGCGCTACCTACAGGGCGGGTTGCTGGAGCGCGCGGAAGCGGCTCTGCGTCACGCGATCGAGATACATCCGCGCTTTGCAGACCTGCATTGCAATCTGGGCATCGCGCTTCGTCAACAGGGGCGATACGAGGAGGCAGAGGAGGCTTTTGGGAAAGCGCTGGAGATTAACCCTCGCTTTGCCCTCGCCAAACTGCAGATGGGCATCTGCTACCTCGAGCGCGGCGAGGTGAAGAAAGGCTGGCAATCGGTGCAGGAAGCGGTCGCCCTGGAGCCTCGCCTGCAAAACACCGCCTATCAGACCGCGCTGAAGATGCGGGAGGAAGGCAACCTGCAGGGAGCGTTAATTGCGCTGAACCAGATGCGAATTACCGAGGTGGAGGACATTCAGTTCCACACCCGCCTGGGCGACGACCTGTACCGTCGCGGCATGTACGCCAAGGCAGCGGAGGAGTATCAAAAGGCGCTGAACATCAACGGCGCGTATCCAGACCTGTACAACCGCCTGGGTGTAGCACTGATGGCAAACGGTGACTACGCGGGCGCGGAGCAGGCGTTCCGCCGTGCTCTGGAGGTGAACCCCCGCTATGCCGAGGCGCAGGCGAACCTGGTGCTGGCACTGCGTGGTGCGGGAAGAGCGGCGGAAGCCGAGCAAGCGCTGATGCGCCTGGCGGAAATCGCTCCCGATAACCCTCTGCTGAAACCGCCACCCGGGCAATGAGACCAGCACCTGACCTGCGATTTGAAATAACGGCGCGTGACCCGCGTTCTCATGCCCGCTGTGGCGTGCTGTACCTGCCGCATGGCGAGGTGGAAACCCCTGTCTTCATGCCTGTGGGCACGCAGGGAACCGTCAAAGCCATGACGCAGGAAGAACTGGAACGCCTGGACCTGCGTATTATCTTATGCAACACCTACCATCTGTACCTGCGCCCCGGACACGAGCAGGTGGCACAAGCGGGTGGTCTGCACCGCTTCATCGCGTGGCAGAGGAACATCCTCACCGATAGCGGTGGCTTTCAGGTGTTCAGCCTGCAGGGATTGCGGCGGGTGTATGAGGACGGAGTGGAGTTTCAGTCGCACATCGACGGCTCTTACCACTACTTCACTCCCGAGCGCGCCATCGAGGTGCAGCACGCGCTGGGCGCCGATATTATCATGGCGTTCGATGAATGTCCGCCCTATCCCTGTGAATGGGAACAGGCACGGCAGGCGATGGAGCGCACACATCGCTGGGCGGTACGCTGTCTGGAAGCGCATGATACCGCGCAGGCGTTATTCGGTATCGTGCAGGGCAGTGTGTATGAAGACCTGCGTGCACAGAGCGCGCGTTTTATCAGCGATCTGGGCTTTCCGGGAATCGCCATCGGCGGCGTGGCGGTGGGCGAGGAGAAGCGGGAGATACATCGCATTGTGGCGTTCACCACGCCCCTTCTGCCCGAAGAGAAACCGCGCTACCTGATGGGCGTGGGCGAGCTGGACGATATCCTGCAGGCGGTGGCGAGTGGCGTGGATATGTTCGACTGTGTTGTACCCACCCGGATGGCGCGCAACGCTGCGATGATAACGCGGCGCGGGCGGGTGAACCTGCGCAATGCACGCTTCGCTGACGATTTCGGTCCGGTGGACCCAGAGTGTGACTGTCCGGTGTGCCAGCGTTATTCAGCGGCGTACATCCGCCATCTGTTCAACGCGCGTGAGATACTGGCCGCACGCCTGGCAACGTATCATAACCTTTACTTTTATCAGAAGTTTATGCGCGACATCCGTCAGGCGATTCGCGAAGGAAATCTGGAACAATTCACACGGGAGTTTCTTCAGGAATACATGCCGGAGGAAAGCCGGTTATCGAGAGAGGAGTGAAACAGAGTGATTACACTGCAACAGGTCACGCTGAAAGAGGTACGCAGCTATCCCAAGGTGCGCGTTTACATAGACGCTGCGAACCAGCAGATGGCCGCGATTGGTTACACCGAACACGGACACCGCCATGCAGGTGTGGTCTCTTCGGTGACCCGCACGATATGCGAGTCGCTCGGCTACACGCCCCGCCAGACCGAACTCGCCGCTATCGCCGCCTACCTGCACGACATCGGCAATATGGTCAACCGCAACAATCACCCCGAGATCGGCGCGGTGATTGCCATGAACATTCTGGACGAGATGGGCATGGACCCGCGCGAGATTGCAGTCGTGGTAGCCGCCATCGGTAATCATGAGGAGGGCAATGGCTTACCTATAGACTACGCTTCCGCTGCGGTGATTATCGCCGACAAGTCGGATGTGCATTACAGCAGGGTGCAAAATCCGCGCCCGGAGACCTACGACATCCACGACCGGGTGAACCATGCGGTTCAGCGTTCCAACCTGTACGTGGAACCCGATAAACGTATCATCCGGCTGGACCTGGAGATCGACACTACCTTCGCCAGCGTCATGGAGTATTTTGAGATCTTCCTGACGCGCATGGTGATGTGTCGCAAAGCGGCGGAGATACTGGACTGTCGTTTCTGCCTGCGCGTGAACGGGGTGGATCTGGGGTAGTATAAGTATAATAAGCTGAACAAGAAATACGCACCTCTCCCCAACCCTCTCCGACACGGAGAGGGAGAAATCGCCACTCGCCTCGCAGGAGAGGGGCAGGGGGAGAGGTTAATCATATACTATCCATGTATCTCACTCGCCTGCAGTTAAAAAACTTTCGAAACTACGAATGCCTGCATCTGGAGCCGGATGCGGGGCTGAACCTCATCACCGGCGAAAACGCCCAGGGCAAAACTAACCTGCTGGAAGCCATCTACCTGCTGGCAACGGGCAGACCCCTGCGGGCGGGCAAGGAGGAGGAGCTCATCCGCTGGGGGGCAGAGGATGCCACTGTCTACGCCCATATCCACCGCGAACGGTCGCTGGACGTGCAGGTACAGATTGACCTGTCGCGTAGCCAACCGCGGGTGGTTCGGGTAGATGGGCAGACCTACCGCGCCGCCCTGGCGCTGGGGCAGTTCAATGTGGTCGTTTTCAGCGCAATGGACCTGGAGATTGTGCGGGGACAGCCCGCCGACCGCCGCAGGTATCTGGACCTCGAAATCAGTATGCTCAGCCCCACCTATGTGCGTGCGCTGGCAGGCTACCGTCGTGCATTGGAACAGCGAAACCGCCTGCTGAAGAGCATCCGCGAGAGCGGCGGCGCGATAACGCCTTCCACCCTGGAACTGCTGGAAGCGTGGGACGAGCAGCTGGTGCGCTATGGCAGCGGGGTGATGGTGGCAAGGGAGCGCTTTATCAGCGCTCTGCGCCCGCTGGCGCGACAAGCACATAACGAACTGTCGGAAGGGCGCGAGGAGCTGGATATCCGCTATGCGCCGTCTATTGAATGGGTATCCCCCGACCGCGAACAGGTGGCGGAGTGCTTTCGCCAGCATATCCAGAGGGTGCGCGAGGAGGAACTGCGCCGGGGAAGCACGTTGGTCGGTCCCCAGCGCGACGACCTTCTGCTGTTTGTGGATGGCAAGGAGGCGCGCACCTACGCCTCGCAGGGGCAACAGCGCACCGTGATGCTCAGCCTCAAGCGTGCCGAGTTCGAACTCACCCTGCAGGAGCGCCAGGAGCCGCCGATTGTGCTGCTGGACGATGTGATGTCTGACCTAGATGACCTGCGGCGCACGCAGTTGTTGCGTATGACCCTGCGCGGCGCGCAGGCGTTCATCACCGCTACCTCCGCCGAGACCTTCCCGCAGGAAGTCCTCACTGCTTCACGAATGTACCGGGTGCAGAACGGCCAGATACAGCTCGTGAGTCATTCATGAGAAGCTTCGACCGATTACAGGACATCTTAGAAGAGGCGGTGGATGTGCTCGGTCTGCGCGAGCGGCTGAAAGCGTTTCGCGCCCTGCTGGACTGGGAACAGATAGTCGGCAAAACCGTTGCCGCCGCCGCGCAACCCGAAGCGTTGAAAGAGGGGAAGGTGTTTATCGCCGTCAAGAGCAATGCATGGATTCAGGAGCTGCGCTTCCAGCAGGAGACCATCCTTCAGCGGCTCAACGAACACGCAGGTGCTCCCATCTTTACTGAGCTGGTCTTTCGGGTAAAGCCTCGCTCTGGCAAATCATCGCAGGGTAAAGCCAGCGCCGAAGAGCCCGTGATTGTCGAGCCAGAGCTGGATGCCAGCACCATCGCCCGTCTGCACGCGCTGACCGAACCCATTGCCGATGCCGAGATGCGTGCCCAGCTGACCGAGTATCTCGTAGCGCTTCAACGGCTGATGCTGATACGCAAACAGATGGGCTGGCGCGAGTGTACGCGATGTGGCTGCCTGCACCCGGATGAGGAGTCAGAGTGTCCCTTCTGTCGCGGGGAGTTTACGTGAAGCGGCGCGCACGCGGGCATCCAGCCACCTCCAGAACCCTTCCGAAAGGCACACCTCAATGTCCAGCACGAAGATGGGGATATCCAGCGTCATCGCGGGCATCTCTTCCAGCTTCACCGCGTCCTTCTCGGTGGTTAATATCATCTCCGCTCCACTCTCCCGGGCGCGTCGCTGTATCTCCTGGACGTCGGCGGGGGTGTAGCGATGGTGGTCTGCCAGATTCCAGCTACCCACCACCTCGGCGCCTGCGCGTTTCAGCGTCTCCTCAAAGGAGCCGAAGCTAGCAATGCCCGCCACCGCAAACACCCGTCGCGCAAGTATCTGCTCCATGCCGTGCCTGCTGTGCCGGTCGTGCAGTGGGCGTACGCCCGCGGGAGCCTTCTGCCACGTGAAGACAGAGGTAAACGGAAAGCGGACGGTAATCTGCTGATGGCTGGCATCTTCGCCGTTCAACAGCAGGGCGTGGGCGCGTCGCAGGTTGGCCGGCGGTTCGCGCAGTCTGCCCGCAGGCAGTGTCCATCCGTTATCAAAAGGGCGTGTGGCCTCCAGCAGAACAAGGTCTACATCCCGGTGCAGCTGCCAGTACTGGAAACCGTCATCCAGCACCAGCAGGTCGCAGCCAAGCTGTTCAGTTGCCCGGCGTGCGCTCTTGCGCCGGTCCTTGCCCACCAGCACCGCCACTCCAGGCAGTTTGTGAGCGATGAGTAACGGCTCATCGCCTGCCTGTGCCGAGCTGGCGAGGATATGCTCCCCATCCGACACCAGGCCCCCGGTATGGCTCATGGTACCGCCGTAGCCCCGGCTCAGCACAGCCACCCGAAACCCTTTGCGCTGAAAGTGGCGACAGATTGCTATCACCACAGGCGTTTTGCCCGTGCCCCCCATGCACAGGTTGCCCACCGAGATGACCACCCTTTGAGCACGAGCCTGCCAGGGCAGTCGCCACCACAGATACAGCCGTAATCCTGCGCTGTACAGCAGGGAAAGAGGGACCAGTAGAGCCTGCCACCACTGAAGCCGCTCTCTGCCTGTCATGTCGCTCTCCGCTTCTCTCGTACCGCTCTGGTTACACGCATGACAAAATGATATACTCTTATAAGAAGACAAATAGCTGATGGAGGTTCCACCATGCCCGAAGAGTCTGCGGAGGCTATTGCCCGCAAGCTGGCACGCTGGCGCGAGATGCGCAGAGTTATCTCCGCCCGCTTCAATCATGACCTGCGTGCGCCGCTTACCGCTATTGTTGGCTTTGCCGAGCTGTTAGGCGACGGCGACCTGACCCCTGAACAGCAGAACTACGTTCGGCGAATCCTTGAAGCTGCCGACAAGATTGTGCACATTCTGGACGACGTGCAAAGGACGCTGGATGAGGTCGAGCAGGAAGCGTAAACCACTCAGGTCGCCTCTGCCCGCGAACGGATGCCCTCCAGCACCATCTGCACGTTCTGCTCCAGCTTCTTGTGGATGAGGTTCTTCACCAGCGTGCCCAGCAGAGGAACGTTGTACTCGTACTCCAGCCGCGAATGGAAACGAGTGCCTCCTTCCTCGGGGATAAACCGCCATTCTCCCTCCATCTTCTGCAGGTCGCCTTTCAGCAGACGGAAATGGCAGGTATGTGCCGCGTCGTTCCAGATGTCCTCTTCGGTCCACTTCACGCGCATGTTGTTGAACTCACGCACCAGTCCGGTCCATTCGGTGACTGTGCGGGAACCGTCGTCGCTTCGCTCCAAAACCTTTACCGATTCCAGGTCCGGCATTACCTCAGGGAACCGCTCCACCTCTCTGGCGATAGCGTATACCTTTTCCACCGGCGCGTTAATCCAGATGCTCAGGTCAATTGTGGGCATAGTGAACATCAACCTCCTGTTGCGTTTACGATTGTAACACGGATGCGTATAAGTGCGCAACGGGCTGGGCTTGCATCCAATTGTTGACTAAGGGTATAATAGTTATCAGGATTAGCCACGCTAAGGAAAAGGAACATGTGCGCGTGCGTTCACATACCTCAGCCCACCAGCCAAGCGGTTCGGGGAGCCGATCTGGAAAACCTGATTGGCAACACCCCGCTGATTCGCCTGCGCCGGGTGGTACGCAACCTGTCGCCCGCAGTGCAGGTGTACGTGAAGGCGGAGTGGTTCAATCCGGGCGGCTCGGTGAAGGACCGTCCGGCGTGGAACATGATCCGCGTCGCGGAGCAGGACGGACGGTTGACGCCGGACAAAATTATCATTGATGCCACCTCGGGCAACACGGGTATCGCCTACGCTATGATTGGCGCCGCACGGGGATACCGGGTGCAGCTATGCCTGCCCGCCAACGCCAACCCGGAGCGCAAACGCATGTTACGCGCCTTTGGGGCGGATCTGACCCTCACCGACCCGCGCGAACAGACTGACGGCGCCATCCGCCGGGTGCAAGAGATTGTGGAGGCAGACCCGGAGCGCTACTTCTACCCGGACCAATACAACAACCCCGCGAACTGGCAGGCGCATTACAACGGCACGGGCGTGGAAATCTGGCATCAGACGCAGGGAGAGGTCACGCACTTCGTGGCGGGCATGGGCACGACCGGCACGCTGATGGGCACAGGCAGGCGACTGAAGGAGTACAATCCGCGTGTGCGCCTTGTCGCCGTGCAACCGGACGGACCCTTCCACGGCCTGGAGGGGCTGAAGCATCTGGAAACGGCGCTGGTGCCCGGCATTTACGACCCTACTGTGCCCGATGAGCAAGTGGAGGTAAGCACGGAATCCGCGCACACGATGGCTCGTCTGCTGGCTCGCGAGGAGGGGCTGTTCGTGGGCATCTCCGCAGCGGGGGCGATACACTGTGCCCTGCGGGTGGCGGAACGACTGTCGCGTGGGGTGGTGGTGGCGCTGGCGCCCGATGGGGGCAGTCGCTACATCACCGACCCGCTGTGGGAGGAGGAAGGGTGATGCTGTCGCTATCGCCGGAACAGGCGCAGGCAATCCGTCTGCACGCCAAACAGGAATATCCGCACGAGTGTTGCGGGGCGTTGCTGGGACAGGTGATGGGCAACGACGTGCGCTGGGTGGAAGAGGTAGTACCCGTTAACAACGAGCAGGTGGAAAACCGGGAGCGTCGCTTCCTGATTACGCCCGAGCAGATGATGGCGCTGGAGCGTCGGGCGCGCGAGAAGGGACTGAAAGTGCTGGGGTTCTACCACTCACACCCCGACCATCCTGCCCGCCCCAGCGAGTACGACCGCGAGCAGGCTCTGCCGTGGTATTCCTATCTGATCCTCTCAGTGCAGAAAGGCAAACCTGCGGAGATGCATTGCTGGCGTCTGCTGGACGACCGCAGCGATTTCGAACGAGAACAGATGCAGATTCGAGGCATGTGAGGTGAACACAATATGGCGATAACCATTTTGATACCGAGTGCCCTGCAGAACTACGCGGGCAACCAGAGCGAGATACAGGTTTCGGCGGGCACGGTAGGCGAAGCCCTGCAGGCTCTAGTGGAGGCTTATCCCGACCTGCGCAGGCATCTGTATAACGAACAGGGCAAACTGCGCAGCTTCGTGAACGTCTATCTGGGCGACGAGGACACGCGCTATCTGCAGGGCCTGGATACGCCGGTCAAAGAGGGGGACACGCTGATGATTGTGCCGTCCATCGCGGGGGGCGCACCCTCGGCGACAGAGTTGAGCACGGACGTCGCCCTGAGCAACGAGGAGATCCTGCGCTACAGCCGACATCTCATCCTGCCCGACGTGGCGATGGAGGGGCAGTTGAAGCTGAAGTCGGCGAAGGTGCTTTGCGTGGGCGCGGGAGGACTGGGGGCGCCACTGGCGCTCTATCTGGCGGCGGCAGGCGTGGGCACTATCGGGCTGGTGGACTTCGACGTGGTGGATTTCACCAACCTTCAGCGGCAGGTGCTGTATACCACGGAGGACGTCGGTCGCCCCAAATTGCAGGTCGCGAAAGAGCGTTTGCAGGCGATGAACCCCAATATTGAGGTGCGCACCTACGAGACGCGCCTCACCCGCGAGAACGCCTTAGAGATTTTCGCCGATTACGACATCATTGTGGACGGCACGGATAATTTCGCCACGCGCTATCTGGTGAACGACGCCTGTGTGCTTCTGGGCAAGCCCAACGTGTACGGCTCTATCTTTCGCTTCGAGGGGCAGGCGTCGGTGTTCTGGGCGAAGGAGGGACCGTGCTACCGCTGTCTGTATCCCGAGCCGCCGCCGCCCGGTCTGGTGCCAAGCTGTGCCGAGGGAGGGGTGCTGGGCGTTCTGCCCGGCGTCATCGGCACGATTCAGGCGATGGAGACGATAAAGCTCATCCTGGGCAAGGGCGAGCCGCTGATGGGGCGACTTCTGCTGTTCAACGCGCTGAAGATGCAGTTTCGCGAGCTGAAACTGCGCAAGAATCCGAATTGCCCCGTGTGCGGGGAGAAACCCATCATCCGCGAGCTGATCGATTACGAGGAGTTCTGCGGCGTGCGCGGCGTAGAGGAGACGCCCGCGGAAGTGGTGGAGGAGATAACGCCCACCGAGCTGAAGCGCAGGCTGGATGCGGGCGAAGACATCTTCCTGCTGGACGTGCGCGAGCCGGTGGAATGGCAAATATGCCGGCTGGAAGGCGCAACGCTGATACCCATGAACAGCGTGCCCGCGCGGATGCACGAGCTGGACTCGGCAAAGGAGATGGTGGTTTACTGCCGGTCGGGCAAGCGCAGTGCACAGATTGTGGCGTTCCTGAAGGCGGCGGGTTTTCGCAAGGTGAAGAACCTTCAGGGCGGCATCCTGCAGTGGTCGGACGAGGTGGACCCCACCGTGCCGAAGTATTGATCCTTCTGGAGGGCGAACCGTCTGGTGAGCCGACCCCTCTCTCCACCTCTCCCTGACGCGGTACAGCCCCACCTAGCCTCCCCGCAGGCGGGGAGGGAAACCCCTCTCCCGACCTCTCCCCGACGCGGGGAGAGGGGAATCTCCCCTTCCCTCGCAGGGAAGGGGCTGGGGGTTAGGCTAGGTTGACAACGGCTCGGCGGGAGCCTCGCCCTCCAGAGACGGTGTTCTACTCTTTGGCAGGCTGTTCGGGCTGGGAAGCGGTCTCCTTCTGTGCGGAGGCGATCACCTGCTCCACCAGGCTGTTTACCTGCTGGGCGACCTCGGGCGAAACCGCTTTGCCGGTCAGGCTCTGCACCAGTGAAAGCACCTGATTCGCCAGCTGGGGAACCACGCTTCCGTCGCCGCCCAGCGGCGAGCCTTTCATCAGCCCGTCCACGAACGCGCCGACGCCCATGCCCTTGAAGTACTGCTGTACCATGTTCGCCATCATGCCCGGATCACCGAAGATGACGAACTGCCCGTTGCTCATGAAGCGCCCGATGGCTTCGGCGACCGCCTTCTGGATGTCGCGGCTGGCTTCTATCTGCAGTTTGGTGAGTTCGAAGCGCAGTGCCGCATCGCTGAAGGTCTGCTTGTTCTCCAGCGCCTGGCGTTCTACCTCTACCTGCGCCTTCTGCACCTCCACCTGCTCGCGGGCGATGTTCACGTCCACCATCTTCAACGCCTGTTCGCCCTGGGCGACCAGCTCTTTGGCGCGGGCTTCGGCATCCGCTTTGCGCAGGATGGCTTGTGCCTCCAGCTCGGCGGCTTTCTGCTGTGCCTCGGCGCGCTTGACCTCGGCGTACGCCTGCACCTCCGCTTCTACCTGCCGCTTCAGCCGCTCCTGTTCGATCTGCTGTTTGGCAGCGATGAGCTTGGTCTGCGCCTCGCGGTCGGCCTGCGCGGTCACCTGCACGGTGATGATGTCCTGATTGGCGCGTTCACGCTCCGCCTGTGCACGCAACGCCTCCTGCTCCGCCTCGGCGCGCTGTTTCTCTTTGGTGGCGATGGCAATCTGCTTCTCGCGCTCCGCCACCTCTATCGCCTTCAGCCGCTCGATGTCGGTCTGCTTCAGCTCCTGGTCCTTCAACACCAGCGCCTTGTCGCGCTCGATGGCGGTGGTCTGTACGGCGAGGTCGCGCTGGATCTCCGCCTCTTTGACCTGTCGCTCCTGCTCTATCTGGTAGGTCTGCGCTTCGCGCTGTTTCTCGGCGCGGATTTTGGCGACCTGTGTTGCCTGCTCGGCTTCAGCCTCTGCCTGCTGGCGTTCCAGCTCCAGCACCTCTTTGCGCGTCTGCACGTTCTTCAGCGTCATCTCGCGCTGGGCATCGCGTTCGATGCGGTTGCGTTCCACCAGCGCCGCCTGAGTAATCTCGGTGATTTTCTTCTTGCCCTGCGCGTCGAAGATGTTGTGGTCCGATAGCAGTTCCTGCGAGGTCTGGTCCAGGCGAGAGATAGTGACCGACTCCAGCGTCAACCCGTTCTGCTGGAGGTCCGCCATCACCAGATTATGCACCGCGCTGGCGAAGGCGTCACGCTGGGCGTGGATTTCCACCAGGTCCTTGGTGGCGGCGACACTTCGAAGCGCAGAGACCAGCTTCTCGAAGACCAGCGCAGACACCGAGTGCGCGTCCACCGACTTTTCGCCCAGCGAACGTGCCGCGTTGAGCACGTCTTCCTTCAGGGCGCGCACCTTGATGTAGAACTCAGCCTTGACGTCCACGCGCAGGTTGTCGCGGGTGATCAGCGCGTCGGGCCCCTTGCGTTCCACCTCCAGCTTCATGGTCTCCAGAGAGACCGGCACGATTTTGTGCACCACCGGGAAGACCAGAGAGCCTCCGTCGATGAGCACGTGTGTGCCTCCCCAGCCGGTGCGCACGTACGCCAGGTTCGCCGAGGGCTTGAGGTAGAACCGCTTGATAGCCAGCGCGAGCGCGGAGAAGAACATCACTACCACGCCCACGATGGACGAAACCAGCGTCTGTGTCCACTCCCAACCCAGATAGAACGGGGCGAAGATGAGCAATGCCCCAATCAACACAAACAGCAACGCTGTCATATCTGCACCTCCCGACCGATGATGTTATCTGCAAACGGGTTCTCCTCCACGAGGTATCTCCCCGTTTCGACCTCGTAGTCCGTGACCACGATGGGCGTGCCTATCGCGATAGGGGCACTTCCTTCGCGTGCATGGCAGGTGATGCGATGCACCGTGCCTACCGGGTCATACACGTCCGCTACGCCACCCCTCTCGTCGATGGTGAAGACCGCCACTCCCGTTGCGCCGATGAGCCGCTCGCGCGATGTGCCGGGAACCTGTCCCATTTGCAGGTATCGTGCTACCACTCCCGAGATACTGCGTGCGATCAACGAAGTGCCCACCAGGCTGATGCCTGCACTGATCCATGCGTAAATCGCCGGGAAGCGCAAAACGGGATGCAGTGCCTGGTTGCTTACCAGCCCCAGCACCCCCCACAGCATCATGCAGAACGGCAGCATCACCGAGATGGGCACGCCCCTCCCGATGCCGAACGCCTCGAGGATTTGCGTTATCACCGATTCGTGGTGATTGTGGTTGCCATGCGCGCCTTCGTGGGCATGTTCGGCGTGTACGTCGTGCGATACCTCGCCGTGGTCAACCTCTGCGGGCACGTGCTCCGCCATCTCACCGTGCTCGGCGTGGAGGTCTACTGCGTGGTCAGTATCGCCATGTATGTCGGCGGCGTGCTCTATGTCGCCGTGTGTTCCTTCTGCCTCTGCACCGTGACCCGCCTCGCCGTGCCCTTCCGCCTGATGTTCTGCAGACACGAAGCCCAGTGCGGTGATGATAGAGAAGAGTGCTCCCACCAGCAGCGGCAGGGCGAATAGAAGGTTCCACCATTGAAGCAGATTTTGCAGGTTGCTCAAGGCTCTCACCTGCCTTTCGTTACTGTTGACACGGAATGAACCGAAAAAGTTGCGATGCTCCTGAGCGCTTCTATCTTAGCAGGAGGGGCGATCCAAATCAATTTTTTCTTGTGCTCCCCTTGCATCTTGCAAAAATCTGTGGTATATTATAAGTGAACTTGAGCAGAGGACACTCAAATAAATTGCCTGATATACACATAAGTAAAGGAGGTGATGAGTATGGCACGCCGTGAACTGACGCTCGCTCGCCGTGAGACCGATGGTGGCATCCGCCGCTG
>CAZOGB010000001.1:76672-125444 GCA_964579145.1 uncultured bacterium
CGCTGGAGCAGCGATGTCGAGGTGGGCTTCGAGCCTGCGGTGGACATCTACGAGACGGGCGATGATCTGATTGTGTTCGCCACCGTGCCGGGCGTGGAGATGAAGGACATCCATGTGGAGGCGACGCCCGACACGCTGATTATCCGTGGCGAACGCAAGCCGCTCATCAGTGACGAGAACGTGACGGTGCACTACCGCAGCGCGTGGGGCGGGCACGGCACATTCGAGGCACGCTACGACCTGCCGGTCGGGATTAACCCGAACAAGGTGAAAGCCACTCTGCGCAACGGCGTCCTGGAGGTGCGGTTGCCCAAAGTCGAATCCGCGAAGGCGAAGGCGGTGAAGGTTCAGGTCGAATAACCTGCCCCCTCATCACCCTCCAGATGCAGGCGTCCCCGCCGACCGGCGGGGACGCTTTCGAATGTCCAGAAATGCAGGGGCACTACTTTTACAGGGCACGTTTCACTTTGCCCGCTTTCAGACAGCGAGTACATACCTTAATTCGGCGCACGCTGCCGTTAACCACCGCACGCACCGGTTGAAGATTCGGATACCAGACCCGTTTGGTACGGGGCGCGCGCAGTGCCCATGCGCCGGAGTGCACGTGCCGGATGTTCTGTCCGTGCTGAACCCCTTTGCCGCAGATTTCACACACATGAGCCATTGCCGAAAAACCTCCACATGGTAACCGCAGGCTATTATACCAGACGCTACCTGCCCCACGCAAACCTATTGCCTATTTTCCGCAAATCGCGTAGAATAGCCTTACCAATTGTATTCCTAAAGGAGGGATCCTTGATGAAACCTTTCGTGGTTGCCATGACGGCACTGAGCTTGCTCCTGTTGGTGAACTGGTGTGAGGCACAGTCTCTTCGGCGTATCAGACCGGTGCACCCAGCCTTGCTGGGAGCCATCAAGCAGGTTCGGCTGCCGGCTAAAGGGATGCATTCACTCACGTCGCAACAGGGACCGACCCTGATGCTGTACGACGCAACGTCGCTTGCGCAGCTCGCCTATGACGGCTCCTACTGGGTATACGGACCCGCCAGCGGCGAGGTCTTTCGTGAGCAGATTCCCCTGCTGGGACCGGCGCGCCTGGACGCTCTGCAAATCCTGTACGTTGCAAGCGGTCCAGAAGGAAGCACGGTCAACCTCTCCGCCACCGTGTACGGTTGCCTCTCCGGCTTCGTTGGGGATGACCCCGTTACCCAAGGCTTCCCCGTCATCGCCACTTTCACAGAGAGCATCCCCGCGGATGGTGCGTATCTGTTGACGCTCGACCTGGGCGGGGTGGTGTACGACGCGGGAACCGACGCGCAGGGTAGACAGTACTCCCACGACCTGCTGGTGCAGTTGGTTTTCACCGGTACAAACCTTCCCGAACTGTTTATCGCCAACGGCGGCAACTCGCTCGGCTTGCGCAACGATGGAGGTGGGCTGGAGATAACAGCTCTGTACCCACTGGGCGCAGGCACGTTCTGGGACGACCAGGCTAACAGGTTACACATGGAGAGGTATTTCATCGGCACCAGCGATAATGTCTGGAGGCAGGGCACGGCAAACTATTGGTGGGGTGGAAGCCCGCTCGGCAACTTCTCCATCAGCGTGCAGGGCAGTTATAACTTCGTGGGACAGATCTCCAACAACGCCGGCGTGGACATGACCGAAGCCAAACTGCAAATTGACGGTCACCCTGTCACCGTGCCTCTGGAGCTGGTGGTGGACGCGGGGCGCATGTTCACTCTGCCTCTTGTTCCCGATGTGGAACATGACGTGCGCGTGGTGATGGGACCGCCCTATCTGGTTCGCGCCAAGTCGGTGGTGGCTTCTTCGCCTGCGGAGCCGGTCGTCGAAGACTTTTTCCTCATCTCGGGGGACCTGGACGGGGATAACGAAGTGACCCTCTTTGACTTCGGTATCCTTGTCCAGAGCTTCGGGGAGATTGGAGATTGACACCCGGGCAGTGGGGAGGGGCGGGGTGTCTCCCGCCCCTTTGTTATGTGTTCCCTCTACGGCGTGTCTCGGCTTTCGCCTGGCGGAGCAGGTCAAGAGCATACGCGCTGAGAGAGCTGTTCGGATATTGCTCCAGAAACCGCTCCAGAAGAGCAACCGCCTGCAGGGGTTGATTCAAATACTGCATGGTGATGCGCGCGCTCTGCAGGAGCGCGTTCTCTCCTTCGAGCGTGCCCTGCGCCGTATTGGCAAGGTGCTGTAAAGCCTCCAGCGCCTCCTGCCAGTGGCCCGCCTGTTCCGCCCGCAGGGACCACCTCAGACACATCTCGGGAGGCAGGCTCACGGCGTGCTGACGCGCTTCCAGAAAAGTATCCACTCCTGTCTTTGCGTTATCCTGAGCATCGCACAGCGCTAACGCCTGCTGGTAGTACTTGGCAGACAGGCTCTCATCGCCCACCGTCTGCGCTATCCGAGCCGCGGTCAGTGCCGCCTGCACCGAGCCGGGTTCCAGCTCGCACCATGCCTGCACGATGCGCAACGCCTGCAACAGGTCGCCCTGGCTCTGTGCCGTTGTCAGCTGCTGGAGCAGATAGCTGTGTGCACCCGCGCGCGTCATGCGCAGAGAAAGCGCCAGCAGAAGCCCGGTGATAAAACCTCCCAGATGCCCCCAGTAGCCAACCGTTCCTCCACCCTCTGCCAGCGTGCGCACCGCACCCGCCAGCTGGGCAATCAGCCACAGCGCGACGGGCAACAGGCTCGGCATGGATACCTTCCAGACCTGCACGTTCTCCGCGAAAAAGCGCACCGCAAACGCACCGATGACCGCCGCCACCATCCCTGATGCACCTACAATGGGCACACCGGCGCGGTCGGGTTGGAAGGTCAAAATCACCCATGCCTGCGTCAACGAGGCGACCGTGCCGCCAGCGACCAGTACCAGCAGATACTCGATGCGCCTGACCGCTCGCTCAACCATCGTGCCGAAGACCATCAACCACAACAGATTTCCCACCAGATGCGCTGGGGAGACGTGCAGAAAACAGGAGGTGAGTGGCGACCAGAAGGCGAACCGCTGGGGCACAAGATACAGCGACCGCAATGACATCTCTCCCTGCCACAACAGATAGCCCGCCACCATCAGCAGGCATGTCGCCGTGGTTACCAGAGGAAAGCGGCGCCAGGATATGTTCATTCGTCTTTTCACCCGGAGATGCTCGGGTCAGCGATTCCGCTACTGCGATGTGCCTTCAGGGACCAGGGGCAGGCGCACTTCACTGCGCTGGCGGACGTGCTCCAGTACAGCCTCTATCACCTGTTCGGGGGTGATTCCCTGTGCTTCCGCCTCGAAGTTCAGCAGGATGCGATGGCGCAGGGCGGGGTAGGCTACCGCTTCGATATCCTCTATCGCCACGTTGTAGCGTCCCTCGCTCAGCGCACGCACCTTCGCCGTCTGCACCAGCGCCTGGGCGCCGCGCGGGCTGGAGCCGAAACGCACATATCGCCTCACCATTTCGGGGGCATCGTCAACGTCGGGGTGGGTGAAGTGCACCAGCTGGGATGCGAACCCGCGCACCGGCTCCGCCAGCGGCACCTGCCGCGCCAGGTTCTGCATCCACAGCACCGTCTCGCCGTCCGCAACCACATCCGCCTGGGGCACCTCCGCGCCCGTCGTTCGGTCAATGATGGCGTTCAGCTGCTCCACCGAAGGCGAACTCACCAGCAGTTTGAACATGAAGCGGTCTAACTGTGCCTCCGGCAGGGGATAGGTTCCCTCCATCTCAATCGGGTTCTGCGTGGCGAGTACGAAGAAGGGTCCGGGCAGGTCGTAGCGCACGCCAGCCACCGTGACCGCATGCTCCTGCATCGCCTCCAGCATGGCGGATTGCGTTTTGGGCGTGGCGCGGTTAATCTCGTCTGCCAGCACGATATTGGCGAACACCGGACCGGGCTGGAACTGAAAGCGACGGCGCCCGCTCTCGTCTTCCGCCAGCAGGTTGGTTCCGGTGATGTCCGCCGGCATCAGGTCGGGGGTGAACTGGATGCGCGAGAACCGCAAGGATAACACCTGCCCCAGCGTGCGCACCAGCAGGGTTTTGCCCAGCCCGGGCACGCCTTCCAACAGGGCATGTCCGCCAGCGAGCACGCACAACAGCGTGCCCTCCACCACCTCCTCGTGGCCCACAATCACGCGCCCAATCTGCTCGCGCAGTGCCTGCATGATGTCGCGAAACCGCGCCACCTGTTCCTGTAACTCCATCAGCGGATGTAAGAACCTCCGTTTACGTCCAGAGTGATGCCCGTCAGGTAGTCGGCGTCGGGAGAGGCAAGGAAACGCACGGCTTTGCCGACATCCATGGGGTCTGCCACGCGCCCCACCGGGATTTG
The DNA here is from genome assembly GCA_964579145.1 of uncultured bacterium. GTDB lineage: Bacteria > Armatimonadota > HRBIN16 > HRBIN16 > HRBIN16 > HRBIN16. Next base: position 81,011 of record CAZOGB010000001.1, read on the forward strand.
CGCCACGATGCTGTCTCCTCGCTGTTTCAACGGCTCCGCTGCCATATCGGTAGCTACCCAGCCGGGCGCAACCGCGTACACCTGGATGTTCTCGCGTGCCAGCTCCACCGCCATGCTTCGCGCCAGCACAACCATCGCCCCTTTAGAAGCAGCATAGTGGCTGTGGTTCGCCTCCCCGCGGATGCCTGCCCGCGAGGCGATGAAGATAATCTTCCCGTTCCCCTGCCGGCGCATGACCGCCATCGCGTGGTAGCTCAGGTTCACCGCGCTGAAAAAGTTGACGGCGAACATCCTCTGCCAGGCTTCCTGCCACCGATTGTAGTCCGGCTCGCTGAAGGGAAGCGGCTCGTAGATGCCTGCGTTATTCACCAGAATATCCAGCCGCCCCGTGCGCTGTACCGTCTCCTCGACCAACCGGCGACACACCTCGGCATCGGAGACGTCCCCTTGCAGGAGAAAGTGCCCTTCGCCGGGCAGGGTTGCCAGCGTCTGGTGCGCCTCCTGCTCGTGGGAGCGGTAGTGTACCGCAACCGTTGCGCCCCACTCGGCGAGCGCAAGCGCACACGCCCGCCCGATGCCGCGCGATGCTCCGGTCACCAGCGCCACCTTGCCTTTCAGGACGTCACAGCCCATTTACCTACCTCTCCACCCGATAGATGCCCACTTCATACGGCGGCAGGTGCGCCCTGCCAGCCTGCGGCACACTACCCAACACTAGCGATGCCCCCTCTGGCACGGGCACGATGCGTTCCTCTCCGCTCAGGTTGACCAGTATCAGATAACGTGCTCGCTCTCCCTCTCTCCAGCAGGCGTCTACATCGGGGGGCACGTCCTGCAGACGTTCCACCCCCGCTTCGTTCAGCATACGCTCCAGCAGGGTGTCATACAGCGCAGGCTCGCCATACGTGCCGAAGGTGTACACCGTGCCATCTCCAAAACGGTGGCGGGCGATGGCTGGTTCGCCGGCGAAGATGGAATGGGTGTACTTGGCTATCTGTTCTGCTCCTTTCAGTATCAGCGCATCTGCCCACACGGAAGTGGCAAACTCCTCGCCCGACTGCAGGCGCACCCGGTTTCCGTCGCTTCCCAGAGGGTCGTAATCGTCTATCTCCACGCCGGCTATCTCGCCCAGCAGGGCAGGTAGTGGTTCTGTTCGGCACACGTTCAGCGCGTTCTTCACGCCCGTGCGCGGGTTGAGTACCAGGATACCTCCACGCTGAACGTAGTTGCTGAACCGCTCCGCATCGTCTTCGGTCATCAGATACCAGCTCGGCGCAATCACCAGGCGATAACCGCTCAGGTCGGCGTCAACGGGCACAAGGTCCACGCCCACGCCCAGCCGGCGCAGGGAATAGTAGTAACGGCGCACCTGGTCCCACCACCTCAGTCCGTCCACCTGCGGCTGGATCTGCAGTGCCCAGTTCTGTTCATACGAGTTCAGAATGGCGACCTGATTCGTGACGGTTGTGCCGTCCAGTTCCCCGCTCAGTCGTTTCATCTCTTCCCCGAAGCGGGCTACTTCCCGGTATCGCCGGCGGGGAATGCCGTCATGGTTCAGGATGCCGTGCCAGTACTGCTCCGTTCCATACAGGCAGGAGCGCCAGCGGAAAAAGACCACTGCGTCCGCGCCATGTGCGACCGCCTGCCATGCCCAGGCGCGAATCTGCCCCGGCGCGGGGCGACGTCCAATTCGGTCCCAGCCCGGGATACCGCTCTGCTCCTCCATCACCCAGAAGTTTTTGCCCTTGATACCGCGCATCACGTCGTGCGCCAGGTCGGCGTGTCCTGCTTCTTTCCAGTTGCCGCCCGGGTAGTTGTCCCATGAGACGAAGTCCAGGTCCTGCGCGAGCGCGAAGTAGTCCACGCTGTCGTGCAAGCCCATGAAGTTATGCGTGATGAAGTGATGCGGCGCCAGGCGGCGGATAATCTCTACCTGCTCCCGCTGGAAGTTGACGGTGGACTCGGAGGCGAAGCGCCGGTAATCCAGCCACAGGGAGGGGTTATGCGCCTGTCCGCACCGCGCCACCCAGGGCAGAGGAATCTGGCTCCAGTTGGAGTATTCCTGACTCCAGAAGATGGTCCCCCACGCCTTGTTCAACGCCGCCAGCGAGCCGTATTTGCGCTGAAGCCACTGGCGGAACAGGTCGGCGCAGACGTCGCAGTAACACAGGTTGGCTTCAAACTCGTTATCCGTCTGCCAGCCGATAACGGCGGGATGCTGGGCGTAGTGACTGACCATCGCCTCGGTAATCAAGCGCGAGTAGCGGCGCATCACGGGGTGGTTGAGGCATCGTTGCAGTCTGGTGCCGAAGCCCAGCGGATAGCGCTTCGCATCGCGCGGGTATATGTCATAACGCTGATGGAGCCATGCGGGCGGCGTGGCGGTGGGCGTGCCCAGGATCGCTTGAATGCCCTCCCGATGCAGAACTTCCAGCGCACGATCCAGCCAGCTGAAATCGTATTTGCCTTCTTCGGGTTCCAGTTTGCACCACGAAAACTCCGCCAGACGCACCACGCTGATGCCTGCTTCGCGCATCAATCGGGCGTCAATGGGCCATCGCTCTTCATCCCAGTGTTCGGGGTAATAGTCCACACCGACGCGCATTTGCCTCTCCTTCACGCGGATTTCCAGAAGGGGTTTTCGCGCCATCGCTGTCAACATCCTGCCGAAGGTTTTGAGGGTAGCAGGGCGAATTATGGATATAGAGATGGTGTGCGGAGGTTTGCTTTTTGGCGAGCGTTCCAGCCGTTGAAGAGGCAAAAATACAGCAGGCATTGCAGGGTGAGGCGGTGCGATGGACGTCCAGAGCGGTCACCTGGCGGTCTTTGCTCTTGGGCACTCTGCTGGTGCCGCTCAATGCCTACTGGGTGGTGCAGATGGAAATCATCCGTTACTCCGCGCACCCCACCACCATCTCGCTGTTCTTCAATGTGATTTTCATCATCCTTGTGCTGGCGCTATTGAATCTGCTGGTGGCGCGGGTTCGTCCTCGCTGGGCGTTGAGTCAGGCGGAGCTGATGGCAGTATACATGATGCTGGCGATTGGCTCTGCGCTGTGCGGGCATGATATGGTGCAGGTGCTCACTCCAACGCTCGCCTGGCCCTATCGTTTCGCCGACTCGTCTAACCGCTGGCAGGAGCTGTTCTTCCAGTACCTTCCCAAATGGCTGATGGTATCCGACCGCGAGGTGTTTGACGGCTATTTTCAGGGTAACGACACCTTTTACCGCCTGAAGTATGTTCTGGGCTGGGCGATACCGGTGCTGATGTGGAGTCTGTTTTTGTGCGTCTCGCTGTTTGTAATGCTGTGTATCAACGTGCTGCTGCGCAAGCAATGGACTCACCGCGAACGCCTGACCTATCCCGTGATTGCCCTCCCGCTGGTGATGACGGAAGGAGTGGACCGGGGGCGTCTGCCGGCGATATTCCGCAACCGCCTGTTCTGGTTTGCCTTCCTGCTGGCGGGTACGGCGGATACTCTCAATATCCTGCATCTGTGGTTTCCTGCAGTGCCCCGCGTGCTCAGCCCGGGGCTGGGTGATTTGAGCTATTTCGACCTCGGACCGCTGGTGACCCAGAAGCCCTGGAACGCCATTGGCTGGACGCCTGTCTCGTGGTATCCGTTCATGATAGGCTTTGGCATGTTGCTCCCGGTGGATTTCCTGTTCTCCTGCTGGTTCTTCTATATTGTCTGGAAGATGGAGCGGGTGGTGTCGGTGGCGATGGCATGGGACCGCGACCCGCGTTTCCCCTATGACAACAATCAGTGCTTTGGCGCGTACCTGATGTTCTTTCTGTTCAGCGTGTGGCTGAGCCGGGACTACCTGCGCGAGGTGTTCCGCCGGGCGATGGGTTTGCCCTCCAGCGTGGACGACTCGGATGAGCCTATTCGTTACCGATGGGCGGTGCTGGGGATTATCGCGGGAATGGCGTTTCTGGTGTACTTCGGCAGACTTTTGGGCATGAACTGGGGGCTGGGTATCGCTTTCTTCGCCATCTACTTCGTGCTGGCAATCGCCATCACGCGCATGAGGGCGGAGTTCGGCACGCCCGTGCACGACCTGCACTTCACCGGTCCCGACTCCATCCTGCCCGAGGTGTTCGGCACGCGCCAGTTCAGCAATCACGACCTGACGGCGATGTCCCTGCTGTACACCATCAACCGCGCCTACCGAAGCCATCCCATGCCCCATCAGCTGGAGGCATTCAAGCTGGCAGAACAGACCCGGTCCAACCTGCGGGGGTGGTACTGGGGGATGATTTTTGCGGGTATTATCGGCTCGCTGGCGGCGTTCTGGGCGATGCTTCATCTGAACTACGACTACGGGGCGGTGGGCAAATCGCGCGCCTCGTTCGGCGGCGAGTCATACACTCGCCTGACCACCTGGCTCCAGATGCCCACCGATGCCAACATCACCGCCACGCTTGCCATCGGAGTGGGGCTGTTAATCTCCTTCTTCCTGCAGTGGATGCGCACGCGCTTCACGTGGTGGCCCTTCCATCCGCTGGGTTTCGCCGTGAGCGGCAGCTGGGAGATGAATCTGGTGTGGATGCCGCTGTTGCTGGCATGGCTGGTCAAGATCCTCATCCTGCGCTATGGCGGGCTGAGGCTCTACCGTCGCTCTCTGCCTTTCTTCTTCGGACTGATTCTGGGGCAGTTCGTGGTGGGCAGTATTGCCAACATCGTCGGCATCTTGTATGATGTGCCTACATATCAGTTCTGGCAGTGAGAGAGTGCCCTTGAGACCAACCCTTCGTGATTATCTGGGTATCAGCCTGTTCTGGTTCGCGCTCTCGTTCTTCTGGGGCGCAGTGCTGATTCTGGTACTGCCCGACCGAGTGGAGCAGATTGTCGGCTCGCAGGAGAAGGACCGTGCCCTGGCGGTGGTGACCAGCGTCGGCGCGTTTGTTGCCTCCGCCACGCAGATACTGTTTGGCGCCATCAGCGATCGCAGCCGACACCGAATGGGGCGACGCCGACCCTATCTGATAGTGGGCACGCTGTTGACCACCGTTGCGCTGTTCGCTTTCCCCGCCGCGCGGACGATATGGACACTGCTGGGCGTGTACATCGCCATTCAGTTCTTCCTGAACGTTGCCAACGGTCCCTATCAGGCGCTTATCCCCGACCGCATCCCCTGGCAGTATCACGGCACTGCCTCCGCGTGGATGGGAATCTGCACCCTGCTGGGGCGAATCGGTGGACCCTTTGCCGCCAGCCTGCTTCTGGGCACGGAGCGCGGACTGTTCTGGCTGATGGTGCTGTTCGCGCTGTTCCTAAACGCCTTCATGCTGGTCAACGTCTGGTTAATACGTGAGGAGCCGTACACTGGTAATGCCCCGACGCTGTGGGAGTCTATCACTTCCAGCTATCGCGTCGCGCTGAAACCCTACCCCAGCTTCGTATGGCTTCTGGTCAGCCGCCTGGCGATTATGATGGGCATCTACACAGTGAATTTCTGCCTGCTGTACTATCTGCGCGACACACTGGGCTACCGCAGGGAGGCATTTGGGCTGATTACCAACTTCATGATACTCTCCACTATCACCGGCGTACTCGCCACGATCCCGGCGGGCAAACTCAGCGACCGCTACAGCAAGCGGTTAATCCTTGCGCTTTCCTGTCTTATCTGCCTGCTAGCGGGGATGGGCTTCCTGCTGGCGAGGGATTTGACCGTAGTGTACATAGCGGTGGGCGTTTTCGGCGCGGGGTTCGGTGTGTTTCAGGCGGTGGACTGGGCGCTGGCGTGCAACCTTCTTCCGCAGGAGGAACCGGCCAAGTATATGGGCGTGTGGGGCATAGCCGACACGCTTCCGCAGGTCGTGGCGCCGCTGATTGCTGGACCCATCGCCTACGCCATCAACACCCAGGTCGCGATGGGTGCGGGGTATCGCGCGCTGATGGTGCTGGCGATGGTGTACTGGCTGGCTGGCACGGTGGTGATTCGTTACATCCGCGAGCGTACGACTGAGGGAGATGCATACAGCGTTCGTGGGCATTGACCTAGCGTGGGGCGAGAGGCGGCCGTCGGGCGTTGCGGTGCTGACCCTTCGTGACGGCTGTCTGCAGGAGGCTGTGCCCACCTGCACCGTGCAAACCGATGAGCAGATATGCGAGATTCTCGGTGCGTTCAGTGACGCAGAGGTGCTGTCGGTCGCGGTAGATGCGCCGCTGATTGTGCCCAACCAGACAGGCGAGCGCCCTGTAGAGGGGCTGATGCGCCAGCGGTTTGCTCGTCAACACGCCGGATGCCATCCCGCGAATCGGCAGCTTCTGGGCGACCCTCCACGCGGCGAGCGATTGTGCCGTCTGCTTGGTGAAAGGCTTGGGATAAGGGTAGATACCGCGCCGCCGCAGAGGGAACCCTGTCGGGTGGTCTTTGAGGTGTATCCGCACGCTGGGCTGGTGAAGCTGTTCTCTCTGCCCCGCGTTCTGGAGTACAAGGCGCGGAAGGGGCGAAGCCTTGCTTACCGACGCGAGCAGATACAGGAATACATCCGCCTGCTGGCTACTCTGCCAAAGCCACCATTACACCTGCCCGCGTGGACGGCGGAGATACCCTCTGTGCTGAAGCCCTTTGAGGACAAAGTAGACGCCCTCTTCTGCGCGTGGCTGTCCGCACGCGCCTGGTACGCAGGTGGCGAGGTGCTCGGCGACCTCGAAACGGGAAGTATCTGGCTACCTTAGCCAGTTTGTGGAGGGCGTGTCTCTGCAGGAGCATGACCTCTCGCCGACGAACACGGAATACAAGATGAGCAAGCGTTTCCCGATTCAGCCGATATTGCGCACGCTTGGATTGCTGTGCGTTCTTGGCGTGCTGGTAACCGCTTACACCCCTTTGCCTAACCTGTTCGCGCAGAAGCTGGCGGTCTCCTCCAAAATTGCGCCGGCGGATGCAATTGTGGTGCTGGGGGCAGGTGTGCATCGCGACGGCACGCTGGGGGAGTCCTCCCTGCGACGGGCGGTTCAGGGCATCACGCTGTACCATCGCGGGCTGGCGCCTGTCATCGTGTTTTCGGGTCCCGCTTATGAAGGCTCTCCGAGGGAAGCGGAGGTGCGTGCCGCCCTCGCCCGCCAGCTGCGCGTGCCCGAGAGGGCTATCCTGTTGGAGACGAACGCCGACACCACCGCCGAGGAAGCGGAAAACATCGCACAGCAGTTACAGCGCAGGGGCGCAAAGCGGATTCTGCTCGTGACCAGCTCGCTCCATCTGGCGAGGGCAGCTCCCCGTTTTGAGAGGCTGGGGTTGAAGGTGTTTCCTGTGGCAGCAGATGATACTCCGGTTACCACCGACGGACCAGACGGCAGGCTGGGGCTGATGTACCGCACCCTGCGCGAAGTGCTTGCGAGATGGCTGTATCAGGCTGGAGATTGAAATGGATAAGCTCTACGTGCCTCTGCTCATAGTGCTCACCTCCTGTCTTGGCTACCTCTATATGAGGCGTCGTTCAGGTATCCGCAGGCGTGATGTCTGGCAAGCGGTCGCCGAATCGCTGGAGTTTGTCGGGTGCTGGGTGCTGGTGTATGGGGCGAATCTGCTGTTTGGGTTGACTGCCATCCTGCTCATTCGTCGCCTGACAGGCTTCTTCATCTCCTTATACGTGTTGAACAGCCTGATGCTGACCCTGCTGACCCTCCTGCAGGCACTGGTCATCTACCATCTGTGGCGCAGGCGGTAGTTGTGCGCTTTGTTGACGGTGCTATCCAGCTATGCTACAATAAGGTGTGAGAAGGTGCTGTCAGCGGTTTATAAATCACCTCGGCATCTTTGAGGTAGAGTGCTTTTTGCTTGGTCATTGTCGAATATAGATTATGTCCTAACACAACATGCCAAGGAGATGATCCAGAAGCGACAAATTCGGCTTGTTTAGGTTGAGCACGTGTTATCTATGCCTGAGTTGATCGAGCCAGATGCGATAGATCCCGATTTGGAGCATCGCCTATCTCGCATTCCAGAGTTTGGTGGTCGGGTGCTGCGCGTGATTGTCAACCGTAGCAAAAAGCCGCCTCATGTTATCACAGTGTTCTTTGACCGGAGGAAGGTAATCCTATGAAGCTAAAAGTCGACCAGCAAGCGGATGCTCTTTATCTGAGCCTGGGCGAGGCATATGCCGCCCGCTCAGAAGAAGTAGCGCCAGGCATTATTTTGGACTATGATGACCATGACCGTTTAGTGGGTATTGAGATTCTGTACCTGTCGAAGCGGGCGCATCGGGTAGACCTCCACCGGCTCTTGTTCGAAACTGTCCCGCCGTCAGACCAGATCCGATAACGACTGCCCCAACAACCCCTGACAGCCCCGTCACTCCGGCTTGTAATCTGGCGGGACGTGTTGCATGGCGTTGGTGAAATCCTTACGCACGCGCTCCAGCAGGGCTTTGGGATCGTTCGGCATGGCGTATACTTTCAGTCTCCATTCGCGTTTAGACGGCGGCGCATCTCCCGGTAGCCACTGTGGATTGTTGTGCAGACAGTCGTGCCACGCCTGTGCCATGGTGGTTGCCGAGTCGTTCGCCAGCGCGGAGAGGTATTTGCCATCGCGCGAGACCACCCCAATAACCGGCGTCACATACTGGTCGGGGCTGTAATCCGCCCAGGAGTCGGGCGAAGCCTTCGGTAAGGAGACCCACGTACCGACGTACATCTGCACCCACGGAGGATTATTGTAAGGGTCATCTGCCGGACGCACAGGGATTTTACGCCGGGTTGTCTCGTGCAGAAACACCCTGCCCTTCGCGGTGAAGATGAAACAGCGTTTGACGAACTCAGGATACGGATCGGGCGCACTGGCGAACTGAGGGCACCGGCGCACCTGCCAGCACAGGTTCACAAAGGGCAGTTCCGCGGGTATCTCGCCCTGTCCTTCGGCGTGCTCCAGATGTGCGCGAAACTCGACAGCACCCGGTTCGGGAGTAACAACGGTCACCAGCAGTATCTGCGGATGTACCCGCCAGCGATGGCGTAACTCCAGCCTTCCGCCGGGCAATGCGCGCGCGTCCATGAACTCCACATCGCTTTCATAGCACCAGGAATCACAGGTAAATCCGGGCACGTTCGGGAAGGTGGCGGCGACCATCGTCAACTTCCTGCCCGGCGCCAGTTTCTCGTCTTCCCATACCGCCAGCGTCGGGAGCCGTTGAGGGTCGGGGTTCTCTGCGACGACAAGCATACGCACTCCCTCCTGTTGAGGTTGAACCTGAGCCATCGCCAGCATTGCCAGCAGACCGATGGGCACAGCACAGTGCAGATACCTCATGGCTATCGGTACTCCTCCGGGCGCATTATCTCAAAGTTGCGCGGTACGACGTTCAAAGCAAACTTCTGCCAGTAGTACTGGATGTCCTTTCGATTCCAGCCCTGATAAACCTGCTCCCAGCTGAGGCGCTCGTAATGGGGACGCAGGGAGTCCTCCACAATCGGCTGAGACACGCCCTGATAGCGATAGTCTACCGACACGCGAAGCCTGCGCTGGCTGACGTTCACCAGTGCGCGGTGCACGGTATAGCTGTGGAATATCAGCGCATCTCCTGCCCGCATATGCTGTGCTAGCCACCGGTCGCCCCAGCGCGAGGTATCCACGCTCAGCCCACCCGGTCCACTGGCAGCGTGCACGGGCAGTAATCCCACCCGATGCGAACCGGGAAGAACTGCCAGTCCGCCCAGCTCGATGGGGCAATCGCACAGCGGGATCCACACGGTGTAAGTCTCCGGTGTGCCCTGGATGAGCGGATAGTCCTGATGGGGCGGGGTGGTGTAGTGGGCGGTAGCGGGGAAGGTGATACGCGCGATGTTGCGCGGATGCACCAGCACGGGCTCCTGCACGATGGCTTCTATCACCCGGATGATGTTTGGATGGTGCGCCAGCACATGAAACTCCTCCAGACACTGCACGCGGTCGTACACTTCCCACCATCCTTCGTGCCCCTCGAGGCGCGGCTCACCCACCGCGAGGTTATCTTGGTCTGCCCAGCCCTCTTCCCGACAGATACGCATAATAGCTTCGTAAACCTCACCTGCCTCATCAGACGGTATCAGCGAGGAGATGAACAGGTAACCCTCTTCCTGCATCCGCTCGCGCAGGGCAGATGGCTCGTCAAGCAGATCACGGGAGTCTGTAAACGCTTCGTACCGCATCGCACGACCTCCAGTAAGAGATGGATGAGCTTTTCTACATGTTTAACCCTATTCCTGCAGCCGAAGCTGGGGGAGGGAACAACCCTGCAACTAGAAGTTGCGGGCTACTCAAAACGAAGCCTCCTTTGGAGGCTGACCTTTTTGGAGTGCTGAAGCTTGCTTCAGCAGACCATTAACCTGCTCCAGCGGGTTTTGTCCTTTGTAGCCTGCGATTTCTAATCGCAAGGTTGCCTTCAGGACCATCCCTGCAACTGGAAGTTGCGGGCTACTCAAGACGAAGCCTCCTTCGGAGGCTGTAACCTGCTTGAGCAGGTTTTGCGCTGTGTAGCCTGCGATTTTCAATCGCAAGGGCAGGATAAAAGGGGAGCAGAACAACTCAGCCGATAGAAGTTGCGGACTTTGAACTTAGCGGTGACCTCCAGTCGCACCGAACTTTACATGTGCCCTTCCAGAGGGATATAATGCTAATAAAGGTATTTCCAAAGCGAAGGAAGGCAGGATGAACCGAAGATTACCCGAATGGTTAACCATACGCGCTCCGCGACCCGGACAGATACAGGAAGTGGACAGCCTGATCAAAGGCTTGCAGTTACACACCGTGTGCGAGAGCGCACGCTGTCCAAACCTCACCGAATGCTGGAGCAAGCATACCGCTACCTTTATGATTCTGGGCGATGTATGCACCCGGGCATGTGGGTTCTGCGCGATTAAGACCGGTCGCGGCGAGATGGTAGACCCGCTGGAACCGCGGCGTGTGGCGCTGGCGGCGAAGCATCTGAAGCTGAAGCATGTGGTGATTACCTCCGTCGCGCGGGACGATCTCAAAGACGGCGGGGCAGAACAGTTCGCGGCGACCATCCGCGCGGTGCGCCATGAGATTCCGGGCGCCATTGTGGAGGTGTTGACCCCCGATTTCAAGGGCATTCGCTGGTGCATCAAGACCGTTGCCGACGCCGAACCCGACATCTACAATCACAACGTGGAAACGGTGGAACGTCTACAGCATCTGGTGCGCCCGCAGGCGAAATACTGGCGCTCCATCGACCTGCTGTACTATGTGAAGCGCACCAACCCCAGAATCTACACCAAATCAGGCTTAATGGTGGGGCTGGGGGAGACGCGCGAGGAAGTCATTCAAACCATGCGTGACCTGCGTGACGCCGGGGTGGACTGTTTGACCATAGGGCAGTACCTTCGCCCAACGATGAACCACCTGCCTGTGGTGGAGTATGTGCATCCCAGTGTGTTTGCAGAATACAAGCGCATCGGCGAGGAGATGGGTTTCCTGTTCGTGGCGTCTGCGCCCTTCGTGCGCAGTTCGTACAACGCTGAGGCGTTCTCACGAAAGGTGATGGCAGAGCGTCTGGCTCAGCTGGAAGCCTCGCAGGGGAGTGTTCAGGTGCGTTGACCTATCGCTCACGTGCACGTTCGCGCTCGGCGCGAGTTGGACGAACAGTTGCCTGGCTGGTGCTGGTCGCACCGCTGGGATGGGTGTTGGGTGTTTGTGCGTCCTATCTATGGCAGGTGCTCCCTCACCTGCAGCAGCAGGCAATAGAGGCTGGCATCGCGTGGGCACAAAACGAGTGGCGAACGCCAGTCATGGTGGGTGAAATCTCCACCGACCTGCTGAACGGTACGGTAGTGGCACGCAACGTGTTTCTGGGCGACCCCTATTCCCCCCAGAAGGCGCTCGTATCCGCGAGAGAGGTAGCAGTCAACAATCTGTACACACGCCAGCCGACCATTCGCATCTCCCACCCGGTGGCGCGTGCCGTGCGCCTGCCCGACGGACGCTGGAACTTTTCCCCGCTACTGCCCAAACGACGTGCTCCTGCTGAAGCGTTCTGGACGGTGCATATCACGAACGGCACACTGCATTTTGAGGACTATAAAGCTCAACCCTCCCTGCAGGCGACCCTGTGGCAGGTGGACGGCGAGATTCGCGCGACGGCGGGCGTTACCACTTTCCATTTCACCCATGCGCGGGCAAACCCCAGCCTGAAAGCGGAGGTCACCGGCTGGCTCCATAATGGGCAGTGGCGTCTGCGGGTGGACGCCGCCGATGTGCCGGTCGCTAAACTGCTGGCTTATACGAAAGTTCGGACGCTGGACGTCGGCGACGCCCGAATGACAGGCACGGTGTGGGTCTACACTGATGCGCAAAGGCGTATCCAATACACAGGCGATGTGGTGGTCAGGTCGTCACGGGTGCGCTGGAAGTCGCCCCAGGGTATGGTGGCTCTGACGGACCTGCAGGCTGAGAGCAGGTTTCAAACGGGTGTTGCCGTGGGCAGGGTGAAAGCCCGCGCCGGCTCCGGGCAAATAGTCGCATCGGGTGCGGTGGGGTGGGAACCGCAAATAGCGTTTGACCTTACGCTGGATGCTCAGAAGATACCACCGGGTGAACTGCGCCAATGGCTTCGTCGCTATGCACCACAGGTCACGTTGAGCGCGCCCGTCGATGCCGAATTGAGCCTGCAGGGAACCACTTCGAACCCCGAGGTGCGAGGACAGGCGCGTATCGCTCGTGCGGAAGTTAAGGGCATAAAGATACAGGATATTAGCACAAAAGTTATACTGAATTCTCGCTTTGTGTTTCTGGAAGGGGTTCGCCTGAAGGTTGCCGATGGCAGTGCGCAGGGGCAGGTGGTGGCGTGGAAGCACGGGAAAGACTGGCAGTTCGGTGCGCGATGGAATGCTGACGGGATAGACCTGACGCGCCTGCGCCCATACGTGCCGAAGGATGTGCGCGGTGTTCTGCATGGTCAGGGGCTGGCAAGCGGCTCCCTGCAGAGACCGCTGGTGGTGGCAAATTTGCGAGGCGAACGTCTGGCGGGGGCGTTCTGGCGGTGCGAGCACGCGCAGGCGCGGCTGCGCTGGACACCTGGAATGCTCTATGTGGACGGGGCGATGCTGGAGGACTGGACGGGTACAGGCTACGTGTCGGGAGAAATAGACCTGAAGCGAGGGCAGGTAGCTCTGCGCGTGCGGGCAGATGAGGTGTTGCTGGCGCCCTGGGTAGAGCGTCTCGCTCCCAAACTTCAACATCAGGGGGATGTGCCCTCGGCGTGGGTGTACGCCAGAGGAGAACTCAGCGGCACGTTTCGCCAGCCTGTTTTTCGCGGGGTTGTGGAGGCAACCGACCTGCAGTGGCGTCGCTGGGCGATGGACTATCTGGTAGCGCGGGTGGAGGCGTCCCCCGATAGAGTACAGGTAACCGGTGGAACCCTGCGCCGCCCACCCATGGAGGTAGTATGGCAGGGTGAACTGCGAGAGCCGCTGGATCCAGAAAAGGCGCAGATAGTGCTGGACGGCATCGCCAGCAACGTGGATGCTCAGGAGATGCTGTCGGCGTTACGCGAGCCGGTGGAAGGCGAAGAGGCTGTGCCCGTGGAGGCGATAGGCAGGGTGTTTTTGCACGTGGAAGGCGCCCTGCGTTCGCCGAGCGCAGATGTGACGGTGAGTGCGCCGACCGCTCAGGTCAGGGACTGGACGCTATCCGCCTTGAACGGCGTCGTTCGCTATGAGGATGGCACGGTGCGGCTGACCTCCTTTTCCGCGCGGCTGGGCGAGGGCGTTATCAGAGCGCAGGGTGAGCGGGACAGCACTGGCGAACTGGCGTTCCGCATCGAGGGCGAGGGACTGCCCCTGGCGCAGATACGCTCCATCCTGCCGGAGGATGTTCCCCAGGACATCAGCGGCGAAGTATCCGTGAAGGGCATGGTGATGGGCAACGAACGAGAGCCGCGTTTTCGCGGGGAGATTGCGCTGAGCGATGTGGTATGGGACGTCCTGCAGGCGGGGGAAGGTTACGCGCAGATAGAGTGGGATCCAAAGGCGGTGAAGGCTGAGAATATGCGAGTTGCCGGCACGGATTTCCTGCTGACCCTTCGTTCCCTGCAGGTTGAGGGGGAGTCCCACACCGTTACAGCGGAGGGTACGCTGTCGATAGCTTCGCTGGAAGCGTTAAGCCAGAGGGCAATGGACAGCACTTGGCTTCGTCAGAAGCTGCCCCGTCTGGGCGAGGTGTTGCGTGGGGCAGGGCGCATTTCGGGCAGTGCTACCGTTCCGTTCAGCCTGTCGGGCGACAGCGGCAGTCCAGGCGTCACCGCCTCGCTGAATGTAGCGGACCTGGAGGTGGACGGTCGGGCGCTGGGCGCGCTTCGGGCGCAGGTAGAGAGGAACTCCGCAGGCACGTGGCGTTTGCAGAACGCCGTTCTGGCGAACGGCGAGCATCGGCTGATGGCTTCCGGCACGTACAGCCCCGAAGGTGGGCTGAACCTCAGCGCGGAGGCTTACAATTTCGACCTTGCCTGGTTCCAGAAATGGCTTCCGCGGGCAACCGAACTGCGCGGCAGGCTGGAGATGGCGACCGTGGAGGTCGCTGGCGCGAGTGATAAACCGGATGTGACGCTCACCGTTGCACTCAGGGAGCCTCAGATTGGGGCGGTACGCGCCGAGCGGGTGCTGAGTGGAAAAGTTCAGGTTTCTGAAGGAAAGATAGATATATCGGAGATCACGCTGGCGCAGAAGGAAGGGCAGGTGCGCATCTGGGGCACGCTACCTTTCCACTGGGAACCCATCGGCGTGCCGGACGACGAGCCGATAGACGTGCACATTGAGGCGCCGCCTCAGCCGTTAAATGCCCTGCTGGCGTACGTGCCCTCTGCGAAGGTTGGCGAGGCGAAAGGACAATGGTCGTTGAGGGGAAGCCTGGCAGGTACGCGAGCCTCGCCGCAGCTTTCAGGGGAGCTGTTGTTAAATGCAGAGGCTCTGCGGATGGCGCAGATGAGAACGGGCTTTCGGGATGTGCGAGCCTCGGTGCAGTTTCAAAACGACGCCGTTCGCCTGACGGAGTTCTCGGCAGTGGGAGATACCCTGCGCGGTGGGCGTATTGTCGCCTCGGGTGAGGTACACTTTGGAGGAGAAGAGCAGGAGCGCATCAATGCCACCCTGCGCCTCGAACGGTTCTGGCTGGATGAACGCAACCTCTCCGGGCAATATGGAGAGCAGATACGCACCTTTCTGGATGGAGATCTGAGGATTGCCGGTAACGCGGAAAGCCCACAGGTTTCGGGGACAATTGTAGCAAGTGGCGGAGCGTTTGTTCTGCCTGCCAGCTTTCCCGAACAGCGGGCGGAGGCGCGTCCTCTGCCGGTTAATCCGCGCTTTGAGAACGTGGTACTGCGTGTGGGTGAGGGGATGTGGTTGAACAGCCCTCGCCTTTCCACGCAGGCTTCGGGCGATATTGTGCTCAGCGGTTCGTTACAGGAGCCGGTTCTGCACGGACAGCTGGGGCTGGAGCGAGGCTATGTGTCGTTTCCGACGGCGCGGTTCCGGCTGGAGCCCGGAGGGTTCGTTACGCTGGACTATCCTGTGCCCGGTGAGAACCCGTTTCGGGTGAACGTGAACGTGCAGGCAAGCACCAATCTCAGCATCGCCACGCCTGCGGGCGCGATGCGTCGCTATCGGGTTACGGTGGTGGCGAGCGGAGCCATCACCTCCCCTGAAGGGTTGCACACCGAGTTTCGCTCCGACCCACCCGACCTGTCTACCCAGCGCATTGCGCGTGCACTGGGGATTGGCACGCTGGAAGAGATTTTGGCAGGGCGCAACATGGAGCAGGCTCTTCAGCGCGAGGTGGTCAATCTCTTCACCTCGGCGTATGTGCCGCAGCTGTTCTCTCCGTTAGAGCGCGGCATTGAAGAGGCGCTGCAGTTGCGCGAGTTTCGCATTGAGTACGATCGGTACGAGCCGTTGACGGTGACTTTGGTGAAACGACTGTGGGACGGTTTCAGTCTGAGTTACTGGCGAACGGTCTCTGCCCAGCAGGACAGGTACATCCTGAAGATACTTTACGAACTGCCGGAATGGACACGGTTATTGCGTCGCCTGCAGTTGAGCTTTTCAGTAGACGAGCGGCAGCAGACGCAGTGGGGGATAGAAGGAAGTTTTCGCTTCTGAAGTGAAACAGCAACAAGGGCGGCGCGTAGCAAAAAGAGAGTTATCCGCGAGAGAGCCATGGCATTTTACGAGGACAATGAGGAGCGCCGTCGCCGGTTTGCCGAGGTCGTGGATACATACTACGCCCGGATTTATAATCTGTTCTGTCATATTGTATCAGACGAACATCTTGCGGCAGACCTGACCCAGGACACGTTCGTGAAGGCGTACGAGGCGTTTGGACGATTTCGTGGAGAGGCAAGCGTTTACACGTGGCTGTATCGGATTGCCATCAACGAGTATCGCTCATATCTGCGGCGGCTTCGGCGCGAACAGGAGTTCATCAGTCGCTCACTGGATGAACCTGTAGAGGCAGGTGACGAAAGCCTGTTCACCCAGGTGCCAGACCCTTCGCCTTCGGCATTGCAGATGCTAGAGAAGGAGGAGCTGAGGCTGAGAGTGCAACAGGCGGTACAGTCACTGCCTCCGCGTTATCGCGCCTTCGCCATCCTGCGTGACCTGGAGGGGATGAGCTACGAACAGATTGCCGAGGTGACCGGCTTGCCTCTGGATACAGTCAAAACGCGCATCTCGCGTGCCCGGGCGCTTCTGCGCCGCAAACTGGAGCCTTACTACCGAGGCTGATGTACATGTCAGGAGGAGGGAACCTGGTTCGACAATGAAGACACTGCGGATACTGATGTTTTGCATCGCACTGGGGGCGATTGCTGGTGCTGTACATGCTCAGCGCATTGCGGAGGTTGTCGTTCGCGGTAACGTCAACGTGCCCCAGGAAGCTATCCTTGCCAAAATCTCGGCGAAACCCGGCATGGACTTCGACCAGAACCTGCTGCTTAAGGACCGTGCGGCGCTGCGCGATATGGGCTTTTTCAGCGACGTCATCCCGCGCACAGAAACCACTCCGCAGGGTGTACGAATCGTTTACGAGGTGCAGGAATATCCACGCCTGAGCGAGGTGCGTGTCACCGGCAACACTGTTTTCCCTACCGAAGAGATACTGAAGGTCATGCGCACGAAACCGGGCAACCTGCTCAACCACAATGACCTCGCGGCGGATATCGAGGCGATTACCCGCATGTATATGCAGAAAGGGTATCTCGTCAACGTTGACCCGGATGCGGTCGGGCTGGACCGAGAAAACCCTACCATTCTGAACCTGCCCCTCAAAGAGGTTACCGTGGAGGCAGTAAAGGTCAGCGGTCTGCGCAAGACTCGCGAGCGCGTGGTGCTTCGCGAAATGCGCTACATACGCCCCGGCGCGCTGTACAACCTTGAGCAGATTCAAAAGGACCTGCAGAGAGTGTATAACACCGAACTGTTTGAGGACATCAGCTACAAAGCGGAAATCGGCTCCGACCTCAGCAAGGTGATTATCACCATCAACGTAGTGGAGCGGCGTACCGGGCTGTTCTCCGTCGGTGCGTCGTACAACAACCGCCAGCAGCTGGTGGGTTTTTTGGAAATGTACGAAACGAACTTCCGCGGCATGGGGCAGACGCTGGGTGTAAGGCTGGAGCGCGGCGGACCCGCCAACACCAACAGCTACGAGATTAACTTCACCGAACCCTGGCTGGACAGGCGCAACACCTCGCTGTCGGTGAGCCTGTTCGACAAAACGCTCTATCGCTTCAGCAGGGGGCTGTTCACCACCAACCCGGGCACCATCGGCGATGAGGACCGCTACGATGAGCGTCGGCGCGGCGGCATTGTGACCCTCAGCCGCCCGCTATCGGAGACCACACGTGCCTTTGTGAGCCTGCGCTCGGAATCGGTGCGCACCAACAACCCTGCCGTTCTGCCTACTGAAGTGTTCATCAAGCAGGACGGTACGGTAAGCGCACTGTCCCTGCGTTTGACCCACAATACGCGCGACGTGGACTTCGACCCTGCCACTGGCGGCTTCGATTCAGTCAGCTTTGAGACCGCTCTGGCGGACCTGAAGGATATTGGCACGGCGATATCCGGCGGCTTTGTGGGCAAGGGCTCCTTTAACAAGGTATCTATCGACCTGCGTCGCTACTTCTCTCCGCAGGGGCGACGGCGTGCGCTGGCGGACAAAAGGCATGTGTTTGCCTTCCGGCTGTACGCTGGGCGAGCGTTCGGCAAACTACCTTTCTTCGAGCAGTTCTTCCTGGGCGGTGCGGAGAGCCTGCGCGGCTATCCTGAAGACCGCTTCTGGGGCGAGAACGTGGCACTGTTCAGCGTGGAGTATCGTGCTCCGCTGGCACAAAACCTGGTGGGCGTGCTGTTTGTGGATGCGGGCGACGCCTGGGGCGGACGCTACGGCACAATCAACGACTTCACCCAGCATTCGGGCTTCAAGCCGCAGGTAGGCGCAGGCATCGGCATTCGGGTGCGCACACCTATTGGTCCCCTGCGATTGGACTACGGCTTCGGCAGTGAGGGGGCGCGTACGCACTTCAGCATCGGCAATGTATTCTGAGGTATCATCAGCAAGAACAACGAGGAGGAGTATCCGATGAGACGAGTTTTGAGCCTGCTGATTACAGTGGCAGGTATTCTCAGCCTGACCGCGGGCGCGTGGGCACAGGCGCGCGGCGCAGGTGGCGGTTTCGGCATGGTAGACCTGAAGCGGGTGGTGGACGAATACGAACAGCGCAAAGCGCTGGAGAGCCAGCTTCAGCAAATGAGCGACCAGATGCGCGCCAAACTGCAGTGGCGGGCAAATAATCTGCTGCTTGAAGAGGCAGAAATCACCGAATACGAGAACCTGGCGAGCCTCTCGAACCCGACCGACCAGCAGAAACAGCGAATGCAGCAGATCGAGCAAAAGTCACAGCAGCTCAATCAGGAGCTTTCGCAGCTGCGCCAGAAAAACCCACCCTCGGACCAGGATGTTCAGCGCATCAATCAGCTCACCGCTATCGAAAACAAGAACAAAGAGGCGCTCATGCAGATGCAGGACCAGTTCGAGCGCCAGCTGAGCGCACGCCGGGAGGAGATGATCAACCAGATGCTGGGCGAAATCCGCAAGGTAGTTGCAGCGGTCGCTCAGGAGAAGGGACTGGTTGTAGTGTTCGACAGCACACAGGTGCTGTTCGCCTCCAACGACATCACCAGCGATGTCATCAAGCGGCTTAATAAGAAATAGAGCCTCAGCCGTCGCGATGGTGGCGGTGCTGGCGGCAGGGGGATGGCTGAGCGGTTGCGCCAAAAGCCCTCAACCGAGGATGGTCTATGTGCAGTGGCAGGCTTTGCTGGCATACCATCCGTTATGGGAGGCACAAACGCCTGTGCCGTCTCTCCCGTCTGCCCGCTCGGCAGCGACGGGCGGCGTGCCCTCATCGCTGGACCTGCCCAAGATGACCGTTCAACCCATGCAGACGCCCGAGTCGGAGAGACGGCGCGAACGCCTCACCCAGACCTCTGCCCAGCAACAGCAGGCGCTGACCGCTCGCCTTCAGCAGATGGAGGCACGCCTGCTGAAGGAGGAGCTGAACCAGCTGGATGTGGAGCAGAGGGCACGAATTGAGGTAGTGCGACAGCAGATCATCCGTCAGGCGGCGCAGGAGGTGGAAGAAGCGCTACGACAGTACCAGCCCCGACAGGCGGATGCTGAAATCAAAAGGCGTGTGATTCAGCGGCTCCTGCGCATCCGCCCGGACCAGCGCGACGTGCTGGCCCCTCGCTTGAAGGAGATGGAGGAGGACCAGCAAACGCTGTCCGAAGCTCTTCAACGCAGGCTGGCACAGATAGAAGAGGCGACCGCCAGCCGACTTCGCGAACAGATACACGCCGTTGAGCAGGAATACGAGCGCAAGCGTGAGCAGCTGCAAGAGCAAAGCGCACAGCGACTGCAAGCCGAGCGCACCCGTGCCAGTGTGCAGATACGTGCTTTTGCCGACAGTACCGAGCCGGTTCGTTTCGACCGGGTTTTGGTAATGCTGCCGCGCCAGACGATGCATCCCCCTACAGCTCCAATGCCGTCGCAACGGTCCCTGCGCCCCCTCATCGAAGAGGATGTGAAGCGATGGGTGGAGGCGATATGTCGCCAGCGTCGCTGGATACCTGTCTGGCAGGCGCGAGAAGGTGTGCCAGATGTGACCCCCCAGATTGCCCGGCAGATGAGAGGCGAGATGCCATGAAACTTACCGTACGCACGCTGGCGGAGAAGATAGGAGCGCAGATTGAGGGCGACGCGGATGCCCTGATCACCGGGGTATCCTCGGTGGAGTTCGCGCACGAAGGGGACGTGGTGTTTGCCGAGTCGCCGCGCTACCTGCGCATGGCGGAGCGATGTCCCGCATCGGCGGTGATTGTGTGGCAGGATGCTCCTGCTATCGCCAAGCCGCTGCTGCGCGTGGAATCTCCCCGACAGGCCTTCCTGCAGGTGTTGCAGATGTTCGCCCCAGAGCCTCAGCACCCCCGGGGCATTGACCTGAACGCCGTTATCTCACCCGACGCCGACCTGGCGGACGATGTGGCTATCGGCGCGGGATGCGTGATCGAGGCAGGCGCCCGGATTGGGCGGGGCAGTGTGCTGTATCCGCTGTGCTACATCGGGCAGGATGTGCAGATTGGCGAAGAGTGCGTGCTGTATCCAAACGTCACGCTGATGCGCGGGGTGAAGCTGGGCAATCGCGTGATTGTGCACTCCGGTAGCGTCATCGGGGCGGATGGTTTCGGGTACGTTACGGTGGACGGTGTGCACCGCAAAGTGCCCCATCTCGGCGGTGTGGAAATCGGCGATGATGTGGAGATAGGGGCAAACGTGTGTATTGACCGCGCCAAGACGGGCGTGACGCGCATCGGTTCCGGCACCAAGATTGACAATCTGGTGCATGTTGCGCATAATGTGCAGGTTGGAGAGGGTTGCCTGCTGGTGGCACAGGTAGGAATTGCTGGCAGTTCGCGGCTGGGGCGTCATGTGGTTCTGGCGGGGCAGGTGGGCGTGGCGGACCATGTGACCATCGGCGACGGCGCCATCGTTCTGGCCCAATCTGGGGTAGCCGGGGACCTGGCTGGAGGACAGCGGTATTTTGGCAGTCCCGCCCGCGAACATGGCAAGCAGTTACGTGCGATGGCTTATGCCAGCCGCCTGCCCGAGCTGTTTGAGAGGGTGAAGACGCTGGAGCAAAGGCTGGGTATCGGCGAGGAGGAAGCGAAGAGTGAGTAGGCAGTGCACGCTGGCAAAAGAGGTATGCGTGGAAGGGGTTGGCGTGCATACCGGCAAACACGCCCGGGTAACGGTGAAGCCGGCGGATGCGGGCACGGGGATCGTGTTTCACACGGGCGGTCAGCGAATCCCTGCGCTCGCAGAGTATGTGGTGTCCACCGACAGATGCACCGCGCTGGGGATGGACGGCGTGCGGGTGATGACGGTGGAGCATCTGCTGTCGGCACTGGCGGGCGCCGGTGTGGATAATGCGCATATTGAGGTAGAAGGCGAGGAGATACCGGTGCTGGACGGCAGCGCCCTGCCCTGGGTGGAGCGGTTTCAACAAGCTGGTTTGCGTGAGCAGGCTGTGGAGCGTCGGCGTGTTGCTCTCACGCGCCCGGTGTCGGTGATGGCTGGCGATCGCGGAATCTGGGCGATGCCCCATCCTGAGCGGTTGTTAATCAGCACGGTGCATTATGACCATCCGCTGGTGGGCACGCAGGTAGCATGGTTCAATCTGGATAAAATAAACTATCTGGAGGAGATAGCACCTGCCCGCACCTTCGGCTTCTGGGAAGAAGTGGAAGCTTTGCTGGCTCGGGGCAAGGCGCTGGGTGGCAGTCTGGATAACGCGCTGGTGATATTTCCCGACCGCTACAGTGCGCCCCCGCGCTTCCCAGACGAGGTGCTCAGGCATAAGGTGCTGGACTTCATCGGCGATATGGTGCTGGTAGGGGCACAGGTGCAGGCGTTGTTTGTGGCGATAAAGCCGAGCCACACGCTGAACACCGCCTTTGCCCTGGCACTACGACAAGCGATACAGGGGGAATCGACATGATAGGACCAAACGGCGTTCTGGACGTAGAGGCGGTTCGCGAGATACTGCCGCACCGCTATCCATTGCTGCTGGTGGACCGCATTCTGGAGCTGGAGCCGGGCAAGCGAGCCGTGGGCTTGAAGAACGTTACGATCAATGAGGAGTTCTTTAACGGGCATTTTCCGGGTCAAGCCATCATGCCAGGCGTGCTGGTGGTGGAGGCGATGGCGCAGGTGGGGGGCGTGTTAATGCTCTCCCTGCCGGAGCACCGCCACAAGCTGGCGTACATCGGCGGTATCGACAAGGTGCGTTTCCGCAAGCCGGTGGTTCCGGGGGATACACTTATCACGGAGGTGGAGGTGCTTCGTTTCCGGGGCAGTACGGGCAAAGTGCGCGTGGTCGGGCGCGTCAATGGTCAGGTGGTGGCGGAAGCCGAGATGATTTTCGCGCTGGTTGAGCGCAGAAAGAACGGCAACCACACGCAGGAGCAACTGGCAAACTCCACGGTAGACGAAGGGAACTCTCAGTAAATGGGCATACAGACTATGGCGCATTCCAGGATTCACCCGACAGCGATTATCCATCCCACAGCGGAGCTCGCTCCCGATGTGGTGATAGGACCCTACAGCATCGTTGGCGCTCATGTGTACATCGGGGAGGGCACCATCCTCGAGTCGCATGTGGTGGTGGAGAAGTGGACGACCATCGGGTCGGGCTGTCACATCTTCCACAGCGCGATTCTAGGTGGACCTCCCCAGGATACCAAATTCAAGGGAGAGCGCAGCTACCTGCGAATCGGCGATAACAACATCATCCGCGAATTTGTGACCATCCACCGCGCCACGGGTGAAGAAGAGGCTACCGTTATTGGCAACGATAACATGATTATGGGTTACGTGCATATCGGGCATAACTGCAGGCTGGGCAACGGCATTATCATCGCCAATCAGGCAGGTATCAGCGGACATGTTATCGTGGAAGATTACGTAGTCTTCGGCGGGATGGTGGGCGTGCACCAGTACACCCGCATTGGCAAACTGGCGATGTTGGGCGGGATGTCCAAGGTGGTGCAGGACGTGCCTCCCTTTATGATGGTAGATGGGCGCCCGGCCGAGGTGCTGGACCTGAACACGATTGGCTTGCGGCGGCACGGAGTGCCCCCTGCGGTGCGAGCGGGACTGCGACAGGCGTACAAACTGCTCTACCGCTCCAAACTGAACATGTCGCAGGCGATTGAGGCGATAGAGGAAGAGGTGGAACCCAGCCCCGAGCGAGATTACCTGCTGGACTTCCTGCGCAGTATCCGCAAGGGGTTTGGAGGGCGTGCCAACGACCCGCGCGGGATGAGGTGAGCAGGTCGGTTACCATCGTCTGTGTGGCGGGTGAGGCGAGCGGCGACGCCAGCTGCGCCGATTTGATCCAGGCGGTGCGCAGGCGGTTTCCCCAGATACGGGTATGGGGTATCGGCGGGCGGCGGCTGGCATCCGCAGGCGTGCAATTGCTGTACGACAGCAGCAGCTGGGGGGCGGTGGGCGTGGTGGAAGCACTGCGGGTGGCTCCTGCGCTGTGGCTGGCACAGCAGAACCTGAAGCGCAAACTGGCACAGCAACCGCCCGACCTGCTGGTGCTGGTGGATTTCGGGGCGTTCAATGTGCCGCTGGCGAAATGGGCGAAAGGGAGGGGTATCCGGGTATTCTACTACTTTCCGCCCGGCTCGTGGCGCCGCTATCTGCCCCGCCGAAACGACCTGCCGGCATGTACCGATTGCATTGTGACGCCCTTTCCCTGGTCTGCCGAGCTGTTGCGCCAGGCGGGCGCCAATGCCCATTTTGTGGGGCATCCGTTGCTGGACAGAGTGCGTCCTTCGCTGAGCGAAGAGGAGTTCTGCAGGCGGTTGGGACTGAGCCAGAGCGATTTGCGCGTTGGGCTGTTGCCGGGCAGTCGTCGCCAGGAGGTGCTTTCGCTTCTACCCGTTATGCGCCGGGCGGGTGAGTTGCTTGCGCAGCGGGTGTCCGGCGTTCAGTTTGTGCTGGCGCTGGCGCCATCCGTGCAGGAGGCTCTGGTACAGCATGTCTTCGCAGGCACGAGCATTCGGTGGCACGCCGTGCGGGAGATGACGTATGATGTGATGGTACACAGTCACCTGCTGTGGTGCTGTTCGGGCACGGCAACCTTGGAGGCAGCGATACTGGGCACGCCGATGATTATTCTGTATCGCGGTTCGCGACTGATGGAGTTGGAGTACTACATTCGCCGGCGGTCGCTGAACCTGACCTTTATCGGGTTGCCGAACCTGATAGCAGAGCGCGGTATCTGCCCGGAGCTGTTGCAGCACTCTGCAACGCCCGAAAATATCGTGGCGCATTCGCTGGCGCTTCTGCCGGGCACGGAAGGACACCAGCAACAACGTGAGGCGTTGCAGGAGGTAAAATCGTTACTGGGTGAGCCGGGCGCGACGGAACGCGCTGCGCACCTGCTTCTAGAGTGTTTGGGTATTGACAATGATAGCAGGAGAGGATAGACAACTGCAAAGACGGCTGTGGCGAGACCTCAAGCCGCATTTGAAATACATTGTGCTTGGCTTGATTTGCGCCGGTGGAGCACAGCTGATTACCCTGCGCATTTTCGCGCTGACCCGCGATGTGGTTAACGCCGCCCAGCACTACGGCGACGTCAGCCTGCTGAACCGGGTGAGCCTGATTGTTATCGGAGCGTTCCTCGTCAAGTTTGTTTTCGCTTACGGGCAGACCTACTACCTCTCGCTGGCTATCAACCGTTTCACCACGCGCCTGCGCGACAAGGTGTATGAGCATCTGCAGAGCCTGTCGCTGTCTTACTTCACGCATCGTCGTACGGGCGCGTTGATGTCGATATTGACCAACGATATCAACGTCATCTCCACCGGCGGCACGTTGCTGAAGGATATGGTGTCTGCGCCCATTGGGTTGATCGGGGGGCTGGTGTGGCTGTTCGTCATTTCGTGGAAGCTGTCGCTGATTGCGGTGGTGGGTGTACCGGTGATGGCGCTGATAATTCGCGCTATTGGCAAACGCATGAGGCAAATCGGCCAGCAGACGCAGCTTCGGCTGGAGGATGTGACCGCAGTCATCCAGGAGACCATCGCCGGTGTGCGCACCATCAAGGCGTTTGCCACCGAACCGATGGAGATCAAACGGTTTAAAGAGCGTAACTACCTGTCCTATCGCGCGATGATGGACGGCGTGCGCACCAGCGCGGCGCTTCGCCCGCTGATTGAACTGATTGGCGCGGGAGGCATCGCCTTTGTGCTGTGGTACGGCGGGCATCAGATTGTGCGGGGCGAGCTGGACTTCGGCGGTCTGGGCAGTTTCCTGCTGACGCTGAATCTGGTGGCGCAGAGTATGCAGACGCTGGGCAGTATTAACGTTACTCGTCAGCAGGTGCTGGCGGCGGCGGAGCGCGTCTACCGCGAGGTGCTGGATGTTCATCCCGAAGTGCAGGAGCTGCCCGACGCACCGCCGATGCCGCCCATTCAGGGGCATGTGCAGTTCGAGCATGTGGGTTTTGCCTACCATCGCGGCGGGCGATTGGTGCTGGACGACATCTCCTTCGAGATGAAGCCCGGCATGGTAGTAGCGGTGGTGGGGCACAGCGGAGCGGGCAAAAGCACCCTTGCCGACCTCATCCCGCGCTTCTATGACCCCACGTCTGGCCGCGTGTTGATTGACGGCATTGACATCCGCACGGTGCAGATAGCCTCTTTGCGCAGGCAGATTGGTATCGTACCGCAGGAGACACTGTTGTTCAGCGGAACCATTCGCGACAATATCGCCTATGCCATGCCGGAGGCTACTGATGAGCAGGTGATAGCCGCGGCAAAGGCAGCCCACGCGCACGAGTTCATCCAGCGACTGGAAAACGGCTATGAGACGGTGGTAGGCGAGCGCGGAGTACGCCTGTCGGGTGGGGAACGTCAGCGTATCGCCATTGCGCGTGCCATCCTGAAGAACCCACGCATCCTTATTCTGGACGAGGCGACCTCCTCGCTGGACACCGCGTCCGAAGCGCTGGTGCAGGAGGCGCTGGAGGAGCTGATGCACGGGCGCACCACGCTGGTTATCGCCCATCGTCTCAGTACGGTGGTCAATGCCGACCAGATACTGGTGCTGGAGCACGGTCGCATCGTGGAACGGGGCACTCATCAGGAACTGCTGGCAAAAGGTGGAGTGTACGCCCGACTATTTCGCAAGCAGATGGGAGAACAGCTGGCACAGGAGCTGGTGACACAGAGTGAGTAAGGAACGGGAGAAGCCCAGCTGGTGGCAACGGTTGCGACCGCGATTGCTGGCGTTCATCGTGTGGAGCATCGCGCGAGCCATCGGCTTAACCCTGCGCCTGAAGGTTCTCAACTTCGAGCAGGTGCTGGAGCGTGCACAGCAGGGCAAGGGCGCGGTGCTGGTGACATGGCATGGAAGGAGCCTGATTCCCGCCAACGTGTTCAAAGGACGGGGCTTCTGGGCGATTATCTCCCTCTCGCGCGACGGGGAGATTCAGAACCATATTTTCCGGCGGTTCGGCTTTCGAATTATCCGCGGCTCCACGGGACGGGGTGGCATTCGCGCCGCGCTGGAAGCCGCGCGCAGAGTGTCTGAGGGGGGTATCCTGGCGTTCACTCCCGACGGACCGCGCGGACCCAGCCGACAGGTGCAACCGGGTGCGCTTTTCATCGCGCAGAAGTCGGGCTGTCCAGTGATTCCCGCCGGGGTAGCCGCTTACCCCTGCAAGTTTTTGCCCACGTGGGACCGCTATATGATTCCTCTGCCCTTCGCACGCGGCGTGTTCATCTTCGGCGAGCCTGTGGAGATACCCGACGGCATCAGCGAACAGGAGTTCGAGCGGTTACGCCAGAAGGTGGAACAGGACATCAACAGGCTGGAAGCTGAGGCTGAGCAGATGGTGCGGGCAAAGCGAGTATAGGCTATGTTGTACCTGCTGTACAACCTCTGTCTGGTGCTGATGTCCCCATTATTGCTGGGGTATCTGGTCTGGCGGATTGTAGTAAAAGGAAAATCCCGAGAGGGCTGGAGCCATCGCCTGGGGCGTTTGCCAGCCTCTCCACAGGGGCGCAGGGTCATCTGGGTGCACGCGGTATCGGTAGGCGAGTTTATCGCGGCCGTACCACTGCTGCAAGCCCTGCGCGAGGCGTTCCCAAACCACCACCTGCTGTTGACCACGCTCACCCCCACTGGCAACGCCACCGCTCGCCAGCAGATGGGCAAGCTGGTGGATGCGGTGGGCTACCTGCCCATAGATTTTCCGTTTGCCGTGAGGCGCGCCATACGCCGGGTGCGTCCAGAGGCACTGATACTGATGGAGACGGAGCTGTGGCCAAACCTGTTGATGATAGCACATCATCAGGGCGTTAAAATCTTTATCGCCAACGGACGCCTCTCGGACAGGAGCTTGCCCAATTACCGACGGTTTGGCCCGTTTTTCCGCCGGGTACTTCGCTGTGTGGATGCCATTTGCACGCAATCCGAAGAGGACGCGAAGCGGTTTTGTGCCATCGGTGCGCCACCTGACCGTGTGCATGTGGCGGGCAACACCAAGTTTGACCAGGCGGCGGTGGGTGCGCAGGACGTGGACGCGGAAGCGCTGCGCAAGGATTTGGGGCTTCCGCCCGGTGCGCCGGTGCTTGTCATTGGTAGCAGTCGCGCCCCCGAGGAAGAGCAGTTAATCGCCACAGCGTACCGCAAACTGCGCGAGCATTTTCCGAACCTGTGTATTGTGTGGGCGCCGCGGCATGTGGAACGGGCAGAAGCGGTGGCGGAAGTGCTTCAGCAGAACGGATTTTGTCCCTGGCTTCGCACACAGGGAACTCCGCCCGAGCCGCGCGAGCAGATTGTGCTGGACACCTTCGGCGAGCTGGGGAGGGTGTACGCGGTGGGCGATGTCGCCATTATTGGTGGAAGTTTTGTGCCTTTAGGTGGACAGAATCTGCTTCAGCCGCTGGCGCACGGCAAGCCCGTCATCCATGGACCGTACATGCAGAACTTCCGGGATGTGGCAGAAATGGCACGTCAGGCAGGAGTTGCGTGGACAGCCAGAGATGAAAGCGAACTGGTAGAACAGGTAGCTCGCATTTTGCAGGACGTTCGCCTGCGCGAAGAGATCGCGCGCCGCGCACAGCAGCTGATCAGCGCACAGCAGGGCGCTTCCCAGAGGACGGTGGAGCTGGTCAGGATGATACTATCGCCGGATTAACCGCCCTGATTCTTCGCCAGCGCCTGCTCAAAGGCGGAGAGGGTGTCTACTCGCACAGCCAGCCCGCACAGCTCCTGCAAAGCCTCCTCCGACT
The DNA here is from genome assembly GCA_964579145.1 of uncultured bacterium. Lineage (GTDB taxonomy): Bacteria > Armatimonadota > HRBIN16 > HRBIN16 > HRBIN16 > HRBIN16. The sequence continues at coordinate 109,384 of CAZOGB010000001.1, forward strand.
GAACCTGTTCCAGACGCTCCTCTAACACCGCAGGCACGTCGCCGAAACGCTCCCGTAAGATGCGCAAAATGGAGCGACGCATCGCATATCGCTCTGGTGTCGTCAAATATGCCATCTTCCCCTCCTCATGGTAAGACTCCAGAAACTGCTCATACGCCTCCGGTAACTGAACCAGCCAGTCCAGCAACCGAAATAACTGATACGCCACATCCCTCAGCAGGAGGCGATTTCCTGCTTTTACTCCCTTTCAGTTCTGGTGAACCAGCCAAGTACGATGCAGATTGCTATCAGCACCACAATGGAGCCTGTATCTCCAAGCCGGGTGTACAGCGTGCGCTCCTGCCGAAGCTCAACTCCGTCTGCATACAGATATGCCTCTTGAAACAGTTCGGCTCTCTGCAGGCGTTGACCGCGTGCGTCGAACACGGCGGAGATACCCGTTGTCGCGGAACGCAGTACCCATCGGCGCGTCTCGACCGCACGCAGGGCGCAAAAGGCAAGGTGCTGTTCCGCCGCGGGTGAACGCCCGAACCAGGTATCGTTCGTGACCACGCACAGCAACCTCGCACCTTGACGCACCATCGCCCAGGAGATGCTGGGCAGGGCGGACTCGAAGCATATCGGCGTTCCAATACGCCACGGTGTCAGCAGTTCTGGCATGCCGCCGGGCGACACGTCCGCGCTGACCACACCGAAGTGCTCCACCCAGGGCGTCCAGCGACGCAGGGGCACATATTCTCCCCAGGGCACCAGATGCTGTTTCCGATAGGACTGCCGTGTACCGTCCGGCAGAAAAGCGGTTACTGTGTTATAGCTTTTATCATATTCTTCTACAAAAGTGCCGATTAGCACCGTTGCGCCGAGCCGGTTAGCCTGCGCCAGCAGGTCGGAAAAGGGGTAGGCGGTTGCATCGGGAACGATCGATTCGGGAAACAGTACGATATCCGCGGGCTGCGTCCTCAGACGGCTCAGTACCTGCTGGATGCTTGCTTTCACCGCCTCCTGCATCTGCTGGTTCCACTGGCTGGTGGTGTCTACGTTGGGTTGAACGACCAGTGCACTGATCCGGTCAGGCTCGGCGGGCAGGTTCAATCGCCACCAACCGAACAGCAGAAGAAGCAAGGAAACCTCCGCCGTCACCAGCAGGGGCTTTATCTTCCTTCGCGCAACTGCCTCCGCCGTCGCCGCGTTGACCAGCACTATCCATGCGCTCAATCCCCAGGAACCCAGCAGTTCCACGCTCTGGAGGGGCAAGAGATTACGGTGCTGAGTGACCGCCACCTGTCCCCACAGGAAACCCCACCATCCCGCTCCGCGAAGCCATTCAACCGCCGTCCACAGCGCCACCGTCCCCGCGATGGGAAGCGCAGGACCCTTGAGCAGGGAGTTCGCCAGCACATATCCCCAGCCAAACAGCGCGGAGAAAACGGTTTGCGAGAGCACCAGCGCACCCCACGCAATCAACCCCAGCCAGAAACTGCCCGTCCACCTCGCTACGAACTCCTGCATCCACCACAGCAGGATGCCGTAGAAGCAGGTTCCCCACAGAAAACCTGTCGCGCACCCCTGGCGCGGTCGCCTGGCGGAGCGGAGCACGAGCACCAGCGGCACCAGCGCTACCCATGCCAGCCAGCCCCAGTCCACTGGAGGAAACGCCATCCACAGGAGGGTCGCGCTGAGTATAGAACCGGCAAAAGCATAACCCATGTTCTTCACACTGTATGTTTCGTCACTGGGTGCCCGATGCCTGCGCAACGGGTTGACGCCACCCTCTGCGTCGCGTTATACTGGAACCGTTAGCAGGAGGGAATGCGATGCGACGTTTTGTGAACCTGAACGGACAGATGGTCTCGCCAGCAGAGGCGAAGATTGACCTGTATGACCACGGTTTTCTGTATGGCGACGGCGTTTTCGAAGGCATTCGCGTCTACAACGGGCGCATTTTCAAACTGCAGGAGCACGTTGACCGCCTGTATCACAGCGCACGCGCCCTGATGATTGGCATCCCCATCTCCAAAGAGGAGATGACCGAGCGCATCAAGCTGGTCGTGCGCGAAAACGGGGAGACGAACTGCTATATCCGAGTGACCGTCTCGCGCGGGGTGGGGTTGGGGCTGGACCCCAAACACATCCGCCTGGAGCCTACTATCGCCATCTCCACCGCAGACCTTGCGCTGTACCCGCGCGAGATGTACGAGAACGGACTGCATGTGGTAACTGTTTCCACGCGCATTCCGCCCGCGCAGTGCCTGGACCCGCGCATCAAGTCGCTAGGGCGGTACATCAACAACATTCTGGCGAAGATGGAGGCGAACCGTGTGGGCGCGGGCGAAGGGCTGATGCTGAACGTGGAGGGTTATGTGGCGGAGGCGACCGGGGATAACCTCTTCATCGTGAAGGACGGCGTGTTGCATACGCCCCCACCCTCGGCAGGCATTCTGGCGGGGATTACTCGCGCTACCGTGATGATGCTGGCGGAGAGGCTGGGCATCCCCGTGCGCGAAACCATGATGACCCTCTATGACGTATACACCGCCGACGAGGCGTTCCTCACGGGCACTGCCGCCGAGGTGATACCGATGGTCACTCTGGACGAACGCCCCATCGGCGCGGGCAAGCCCGGCGAGGTCACCCAGCGCATTATCTCCGCGTTTCGGGAACACACGCAAACCAGTGGCACGCCTGTCTGAACAAAGGTGTGACGTCTGCGGCAGCATCGCCGTGCGGTGGCGGTTGCACACCGGCGGGCAGGACAGGTATCTCTGCGCCGAGTGCACCCGTCGGCAGTTGATGCGGTTCGCCCGGGACGAGCCGGCAGCAGTGGCTGGAGTGTTCCAGCAGGTATCTGCTGCGCCGGAGGCAACCGGAGGTGTTACCGCCTGCCCTCGCTGTGCGCAGGAGTCTGTGCTGATTGCGCAACAGGGGGGTGCCGGCTGTGCCGACTGTTACCGGACATTTCCGCAGGCGGTGGATGGCTGGCTGACGCGATGGTCACTGCCGCTTCGGCACAGTGGCGAGCCCCTGCCCGACGCCGTACAGCCTCCCGCCATCCAGCCACCCTCTTCCCATCCGGGTGCCAGCTGGCTGGATGCTTTACAGAGACCGCAAATCATCATCAGCAGTCGTGCCCGGTACGCTCGGAACCTGCGCTGGGCGCGTTTCCCCTGGCGTGCCGACAGCGCGGAGCTGGAACAGGTGCGCAAACGTGTGGAAGAGGCGGCGCGCGCCAGCAGATGGTACTTTGACATACTTCCGACGAGCCGGATGAAACCCTCCGAGCGTCAGCGGTGGGTGGACCTGCGCCTTGCCAGCCCACAGCTGCGGGATAATACCCGGTATGGCGTGCTCATTGTGGACGGAACGCGCACCGTCAGCGTGCTGGTGAACGAGGAAGACCACCTGCGCGTGCAGGCGGTTCTGCCCGGTCTGCAGGTTCGGGAAAGCATTGCTCTGGCGCACGGTGCACTGGAGGCGCTGGCACTTCAGGAGGAGCTGGCTTTCTCCGACAATTATGGATGGTTAACCGCCTCCATTCTGAACATTGGATGGGGATTGCGCACGTCGGTCATGATGCACACGCCTGCGCTGGAACGCACCGGGCAGCTTCGGTCCGTGTGGGATGCGGCGATGGATCTCGGCGGCACCATCCGCGGGCTATATGGAGAGGGCACGCCCGTCAGCGCGCTGTTTCAGGTATCCAACGTGCATAGCATTGGGCAGGACGAAGCGACCATTGCAGCACAGGTATCAGGCACGGCTCAGTTCATCGCTCAAGCAGAACAACGTGCGCGCGAACAATTGCTGGAGCAACACGCCGAACAGTTGCGCAACGAGGCGGAACAGGTGTATCATAATCTTGGAAAGGAACGCACCTTGAGAGCCGTATCCGCCTTGCAGATGCTGTCGACCATCAGCCTCGCCTGTGCGGCAGGCTGGGGCAACCTGAGTGCCGAGATATGGAAAGAGATGCTGATGGCAGTGCGCTGGGAGGCACAGTACGACGACGCCGAATGGCGTGCCATCCGAATGCGAACGCTGGTGCGGCAAGTGCGCAGCGGATAGTTGTCCCCTCGGGTAACATGCTTGCATCTGCAGGGTTGAAACGGGTAACCTATACATAGAACCTTTTGGAGCAGAACGGTCGGCTTGCAGGCGTTACCGCAGGGGATTACCATCCGCAAGCACCGCCGCTGCCGATCAAGGAGGTCCCATGTCAGCAATGTGGCAGCGATTCACTGAGCGTGCTCGCCGTGTCATCTTCTACGCCCAGGAAGAGGCGGGGCGTCTGGGTGAAAACTATGTGAGCACCGAACACCTGCTACTTGGTCTGGTGCGAGAACCCGACAGCGTTGCCGCGCGAATCCTGGAGCGTATGGGCGTCAGCCTCAGTCGCGTGCGCAGTGAGATCGAACGACAGCTTTCACGAGGGGAAGGGAGACTCGGGCAGGAGACGCAGCTCACCCCACGCGCCAAGCGGGTGATCGACCTCGCCTACGATGAGGCTCGCCAGCTCAACAACAACTATATCGGCACCGAGCATCTCCTGCTGGGCTTAATCCGCGAGGGAGAGGGACTGGCAGGCAGGGTGCTGGCAAAACTGGGGGTAGACCTGGAGCGTGCCCGCCGTGAGGTCATGGCACTGCAATCCAGCGATACCGGCGCACCCGCGCCACGTCAGCGTTCGCGCACTCCCACCCTGGATGAGTTCGGGCGTGACCTCACGGAGCTGGCGCGGCAGGATAAGCTAGACCCCGTCATCGGAAGGCATAACGAGATCGAGCGCGTCATCCAGATTCTTTCCCGCCGCACCAAGAACAACCCTGTTCTGATTGGCGAGCCCGGTGTGGGCAAAACCGCCATCGCGGAGGGTCTGGCACAGCGCATCGTCTCCGGCGACATTCCCGAAGTGCTGAAAGACCGGCGCATCGTGGCGCTGGACCTTGCCGGGCTGGTGGCGGGCACAAAATATCGCGGCGAGTTCGAAGAGCGCATGAAGCGTGTGCTGGAAGAGGTGCGCAAAGCGCAGGGTGAGGTCATCCTGTTCATCGACGAACTGCATACGCTGGTGGGCGCAGGCGCAGCGGAAGGTGCTATCGACGCCTCCAACATCATGAAGCCTGCCCTGGCGCGTGGCGAACTGCAGTGCATCGGCGCAACCACTCTGGACGAATACCGCAAGTACATCGAGCGGGACGCCGCGCTGGAGCGACGATTCCAGCCCGTGCAGGTGCGCGAGCCGACCGTCGAAGAAGCCATCGAAATCCTGCGCGGTCTGCGCGACCGCTACGAGGCACACCATCGCGTGACCATTGAAGACAACGCCATTATCGCGGCGGTGCGGCTGGCCGACCGCTACATCACCGACCGCTACCTGCCCGATAAGGCAATTGATTTGATAGACGAGGCGGCATCGCGGGTGCGCCTGCAGTACTCACTGCCTCCGCGCGAGCTGCGCCAGGTGAAACAGCAGCTTGCCCGCATTGAGAAAGAGCTGGAACAGGCACACAAATCGGGCGACTACTCGCGCGTGCAGGAACTGCGTTCCCAGCGCTCCGTGTTGCAGAACCGCGCTGCCGACCTCGAGCAGGAGTGGAACCTGAAGCGCCAGGAGATGCGCACGGTGGTCACCGAAGACGAGGTGGCGCATATCGTGCAGTCGTGGACGGGCATTCCCGTCTCGCGCTTGATGGAAGCCGAAACGGTGAAACTGCTGAAGATGGAAGAGGAGTTGCACAAGCGCCTCATCGGTCAGCACGAAGCGGTGGTAGCCGTGAGCAAAGCCATCCGTCGTGCACGTTCGGGCTTGAAGGACCCGAAGCGACCGATTGGAACCTTCATCTTCCTCGGACCCACCGGCGTTGGCAAGACCGAGCTGGCGCGTGCGCTGGCAGCGTTCCTGTTTGACTCCGAGAACAACCTCATCCGCCTCGACATGTCGGAGTACATGGAGCGGTTCGCCGTGTCGAGGCTGGTGGGTGCGCCTCCCGGCTATGTGGGCTACGAAGAGGGAGGACAGCTCACCGAAGCGGTGCGTCGCCAGCCCTACTCGGTGGTGCTGTTGGACGAGATTGAAAAGGCGCACCCCGAAGTGTTCAACATCCTCCTGCAGATTTTTGAGGACGGTCGCCTGACCGACTCGCAGGGCAGGGTGGTGGACTTCAAGAACACGGTCATCATCATGACCTCGAACATCGGGGCGCGCTCCATCCAGGGCGAGCCGAGCATGGGCTTCCTGAGCAGTGCTGCGAAGCCGAAAGAGGAGACCGAGCGCGAATACGAGAGCATGAAGGGGCGCATCATGGAGGAGCTCAAGCGCACCTTCCGCCCCGAGTTTCTCAACCGCATCGACGAGATTGTGGTGTTCCACGCGCTCACCTTCAACGAAATCCTGCAGATTGTGGACCTGATGGTAGCGCGGGTGGCACAGCAGGCACGCGCTCAGGGCATCGAACTGGAGATTACTCAGGAAGTGCGCGAGATGCTGGCTCGCGAAGGGTTCGACCCGCAGTTCGGTGCGCGTCCCTTGAGGCGTGCGGTGCAACGACTGATTGAAGACCCGCTGGCAGAGGAAATCCTGCTTGGTCGCTTCAGTGAGGGCGATACGGTGGTCGCCTCGCTGGACGAAGAGGGCAGGCTGATATTCCTCAAGAAGGAAACCTCCGAGGCGGAGAACCCGCCCGAACCTGCAGGAGTGGGCTAAGCCGAAAGCATACAATCCCGCCGGGGGTCCCGGCGGGATTGCTCTTTGTGCGCAGGTGGGCATGGTGAACATGGTTCGCGCCTTGGCTGTCTACTCCATACCTTGACCTTTCGCCCTGCGGTTTGATACAATCAGTGTGTGTCCTGAGCAGGTATCATCACAAAAGCCGTGCGGAAGCGCAATGAACGGTTGTGCCGTCGGACGAAACCAATCAGGGGAGAGAGGTCAAATCCATACGCCGATGCGTGTGACATTACTGGTTCTGCTCATCTGTCTGGTCGCGGTGGTCGCGACGGCGCAACAGCAAGCTACCCCTCCGCAGGCGACGGTCGTTGTTATCTCCACCGGCACAGGGGAAGACCACATCTCCTTCGCCTTTAACACCGCCGTGCCCGAAGAAAAGGCGCGAGCGCGCTTCGAGCAGCTCCTGCGAAACGGCGGCTGGGAGGGCAAACTGCTGCGTATACGCACGGAAAGCCCACGGGCGATTGCCGGCAACACCCTGCCACCCATCACCGACGTCGCTGGGCGTGCACGTAACGTGGTGAACCGAGCCAGTGGAGGGTTGCCAGTCGAACCTTTCCTGCGCACCTTCTCGGACCTGGACTATTTCGAGATATACTTTCTGGTGCAGGGAGATATGCCGTTTCAGGGATTGCGCGAGTGGAAAACGCGCGACCTGCAGATACAGCTGATTCGCACACCCGGCGTTTATCGCTATCAGGTCAATATTCTCAGACATGCGGCGGACGCGGACCTGAGCGTGCCGTTTCTGCAGCCGGTTGAGCAACAGAAGCCTGCACCGACGCGACAGAAGGAGATTGCGCTGGGCTGGCGAATCGCAGGCTGGGCGCTGATCTCGCTGGCACTGGGCGCACTGGCGTACCTGGTGATGCACCGGGCAATGCGCCACTCGTACCGGGTGCCAGCCTCTTCAAAACGACATGAATCCACAGGAGAGGGATAACGTTCATGCTGGAACTGAGCGAGTTACTGCGCTACGGTGCGTCGGTTAAGGCGTCGGACCTGTTCATTAAAGAGAATACCCCGCCGACCCTGCGCGTGCACGGCAAGATTCAGCCGATGGACATGCCTCCGCTCTCGGCAGATGACACGCGCAACCTGGCGTACAGCGTGATGACGCACGAGCAAATCGGGCGGTTCGAGCACCGCCACGAGCTGGACCTCGCCTTCACCATCGAAGGCATCACCCGCGTGCGTGCCAATATCTATCAACAGCGCGGCAGTATCGCGATGGTTTGCCGTCTCATCCCGCTGAACATCTACACGCTGGAAGAGCTTAAAATGCCGCCAGCCGTTGCCGAGCTCGCCAAACAGCGACAGGGGCTGGTGCTGGTGACCGGTCCGACAGGCTGTGGAAAGTCCACCACCCTGGCGGCGATGATTGACCTCATCAACAGCACCCGGCGGTGTCATATCGTCACCATTGAAGACCCCATTGAGTTCGTTCACCCGGACAAGCTGGCTATCGTCAGCCAGCGCGAGGTGGGCATCGACACCGACAGCTTCAGCGACGCGCTGAAATACGTGGTGCGCGAAAGCCCAGACGTTATCCTGATTGGAGAGATGCGCGACATCGAGACCATGCACGTCGCCCTGCAGGCAGCGGAAACCGGACACCTGGTCTTCTCGACGGTGCACACCCCCAGCGCGGCGGAGACGATGGACCGCATCATCAACATGTTCCCACCCCACGATAAACCCCAGATTTGTATGCGCCTGTCCAACTCCCTGCGAGGCATCATCTCGCAGAAACTGGTGCCCCTGAAAGACGGCAGTGGACGCATCGCTGCGGTAGAGGTGATGATTTCCACGCCCACCATCGCCAAGCTGATTGAGGAAGGGCGCGTGGGACAAATCTACTCGGCGATCGAGGAAGGACAGTTCTGGGGAATGCAGACCATGAACCAGTGCCTGTACAAGTACTACAAACAGGGGCTGATCACGGAGGAGGACGCGCTGGCGTACGCAGGCAACCTGACCGAACTGCGACAGATGCTCAGACGATGAGGTAGAGAAGTTTCTGCAGGCTTGCGCCTGCGCACGCATATCCTGCTGGTTAATGGAGGAAGATACAGCACATGCACATAGACGACCTGTTGCGAATGGTGGTTCAGCGCGATGCATCGGACCTGCACCTGCGCGCGGGCGAACCACCCATCCTGCGCATTCACGGCGACCTGAAACGCACCGACCTGCCCCGGCTCACCGCCGAGGACGTGAAGAACCTGCTGTATGCCATCCTGAACGAGGAGCGCAGGCAGAGGTTCGAGCGTGACAAGGAGCTTGACCTCTCGTACGAGGTGCCGGGCCTGGCGCGGTTCCGCGTGAACATGTTCTGGCAACAGCGGTGCGTGGGGGCGGCTCTGCGATTGATTCCCTTCCGCATCCGCACCATTGACGAGCTTATGATGCCCCCAGCGGTGAAAGACCTGGCGATGCGCCCGCGAGGACTGTTCCTCGTGACCGGTCCCACCGGTTCGGGCAAATCCACCTCGCTGGCGGCGATGATTGACCATATCAACACGCACAAACGCTGTCACATCATGACCATTGAAGACCCGATTGAATATATGCATCACGATAAGCTCTCCATCATCAACCAGCGCGAGCTGGGAGTGGACACCCACTCCTTCGCGGATGCCCTGCGCCACGTCATGCGCCAGAACCCCGACGTCATCCTCGTCGGTGAGATGCGCGACCTGGAGACCATCCATCTTGCCATCACCGCTGCCGAAACGGGACACCTGGTGATGTCTACCGTGCACACCCAGGACGCCCCGCAGACGATTGACCGTATCGTGGACGTGTTCCCGCCCGAACAGCAGCAGCAGATACGGATGCAGTTATCGGTGGTGCTGGTGGGCGTGCTCTCACAGACGCTTTTGCCCAATGCGCAGGGCACGGGGCGCGTTGCCGCCTTCGAACTGATGGTGGCGACCCCTTCGGTGCGCAACCTGATCCGCGAGGGCAAAACGCACCAGCTGTACATGGACATCCAGACGGGCGCAGAGTACGGCATGCAGACGCTGGACAGCTGCCTGCTGAACCTTGTGCGCAAGGGGCTGGTGGATTTCGAAGACGCCATCGCCAAGGCGTCGAACCCGCGCGACTTCGAACAGCGTGCTCAGCGCATGATGGCAGGAGCTCAGGTATAGGATGAACGTGACCGTGCCCGAACATATCCGCCGCGAATGGGAAGCCAGCGGACGCCCGGAGCTCGACCCCGGCTTGCGCGAGAGACTCCCACACCTGCCGCGACTGCCGCTGGTGATCCTGTGCAGTTACCTGGACAAGGAGATTAATCACGGCAACATCCTGCGCATCGCCGAGGCGTTTCGAGTGCAGGAGGTGGTGTTCAGTCGGTGCGACGGACGCGAGAAGAACTATTCGGGTGCGGTGGGCGCAGAGAAGTGGCAACCTCATCGCTGGGGATACCCGCTGGAGGAAATCCGCGCTCTGCGCGCCAAGGGCTACAGCATTGTGGCTTTGCATCTGGATGAACAGGCTATCCCGCTGGAGCGGATGGAATGGCGGTTCCCTGTCGCGCTGGTAATCGGGGAGGAACTGCACGGCGTGCCTCCCGATGTGCTGGCGGAGTGCGAACAGCGCGTGGCGATACCGCTCTACGGGGCGACCACCTCTCTGAACGTGGCGGTAGCGACGGGCATCTGCGTCAACGCCATCGCCACCTTCTATCGCCAGCGTGTGAATCCCGCGTTCATCCCGGCGCGAGCGGTTTCACGAAAACTGTTGCGTATCCCAAACCCAGAGCAACTTGAGGGAGATGAACCATGACCGTTACTGTAGACGAACTTCTGACCAAAGTGGTGCAAAGAGACGGTTCCGACCTGCATCTGAAGGCGAATCAATATCCGATGGTGCGTGTTTATGGCGACCTGTATCCGATGGAGGAATACGGGAAGCTGAGCCCGGAACAGGTACGCGACCTGTGCTTCAGTGTGATTTCGCCAGCACAGCGTGAACGCTTTGAGAAGGAGCTGGAGCTGGACTTCGCCTACGAGGTACCCGGGCTGTCGCGTTTCCGCGGCAATATCTACCAGCAGCGCGGTAACGTGCAGGCGGCGTTCCGCGTCATCCCCTATCGCATCCAGACGATGGAGGAACTGCACCTGCCGCCCGTCTGCCGCTACTTTGCCGAAAGGCCGCGCGGGCTGGTGCTGGTAACGGGACCCGCCGGCTCGGGCAAGTCCACCACGCAGGCAGCCATGCTCCACTATATCAACAGCAACTTCCCGGTGCACATCGTTACCGTTGAAGACCCCATAGAGTTTGTCCATGAGCCGAAGGTGGCGCTGGTGAACCAACGCGAGCTGGACACCGATACCCACTCGTTTGCTAACGCGCTGAAGTTCGTGCTTCGCCAGGACCCCGACGTGATTCTGGTCGGCGAGATGCGCGACCTGGAGACCATCCACCTTGCTATCACCGCTGCGGAAACGGGACACCTGGTGTTCGGCACACTGCACACGCCCGACGCCGTGCAGACGGTGGACCGCGTGATTGACGTCTTCCCGCTCTATCAGCAACAGCAGATACGTATGCAGTTATCGGTGAACCTGGTGGGCGTGATTTCTCAGACGCTGTGCAAACGCGCCGACGGCAGGGGACGTGTGGCGGCGTTTGAGGTGCTGGTGGGCACTTCTGCGGTGCGCAACCTGATCCGCGAGGCGAAGACCTTCCAGCTGACCTCGCTGATTCAGACGGGAACCAAGCAGGGCATGATGACTCTGGACCAGTCGCTGGCGTCGCTGGTGAAGCGAGGCATCGTGACCTACGAAGAAGCCCTTTCGAAGGCAAAGGATATCAAAGAGTTCAACGCCCTGCTGGGGATGGACCAGCCCCAGACTCCGCAGCCCTCCGGCGCTCCCAGCATGGCGGGTGCGCGTGCGATGGGAAGCTGAAGGAGCGCAAACGATGCGACACCAACCTCTGGCGAATCCGCCCGGTCATCGGGTGGCGGTCGTCGCTAATAAGGCCGTGCCCGAATCCGAGAAGCTGGCGCGACAGTATTGCCGCGACAGGGCGGTGCCGGAGGAACACCTCATCCTTCTGCAATGCACCGCCTCTGAAAGCGTCCCCGAAGGCGATTACCTGACCGATATTCAGTCGCCGGTGCGCAGAGCACTGCGTGAGCGCAAACTCGCCGAAAAGGTACACTTTCTGCTGGTGGTCAAAGGTGTGCCGATTAAGACTGCCCAACGTGGCTACTCGGTGGATAGCCTGCTGATGTGCATGAACCTGTCGGTGGCGCCGCGCAGTCGCAACCCGTATTTTGGGAGGCGGGAACCCTTTTCGTCCTCACGATACGGGGGGCTGTACCTGGTGAGCCGACTGGATGGCTACACTTTCGCCGAGGCGGGTGCGTTGCTGGAACGTGCGCTGAAAGCACAGCGGGCGGACGGACTGTTTCTGCTGGACATCAGCCCCTCGCATCAGCGCAGCGCATACGGTGAGGTGAACGAATCGATGCGCCGCGCAGCGGACCTCCTGAAGCGCAAAAAATTGCGCGTTCTGCTGGACGACACGAAGGATTTTATCGGCAACCAGAAGGGGCTGATGGGCTACTATTCCTGGGGCAGTAACGACCCGCAGTTCAAAAAGGAGCTTTACCTCAGCAATACCTTCCTTCCGGGCGCGATTGCCGAGACTGCCGTCTCCACCAGCGCACGTACCTTCCTGCCCACGGACAGGGGACAATCGCTGATTGCCGACCTGATCCGGGTGGGGGTGACGGGCGTGAAGGGCTACGTCTCCGAGCCGTACGCCGACGCCCTCTGCCGCGCCGATATTCTGTTTGACCGCTACACCGACGGCTACACCCTTGCCGAGAGCTTCTGGATGGCGACACCCTACCTGTTCTGGAAGGACATGGTGGTCGGCGACCCTTTGTGTGCGCCGTACGCCTGATGTGAAGGCGGTGATCTGGTGTGACGCGCATTTTTCGCATTGACGGTGATCTGGTTCGCTTCCGTCCTGTAAAAAGCAAATGGCACAGGCGTTTTGCCTGTGCCTATCAAAACGCCGCGGGCGCGGCGGACACCAGAGTTAGAGTACAGTACCTTGGGAGGAGGGTTCTCACTGAGGTTGTTCCACACGTGTCCGTAATCTACACAGTGTCTGGCAAAAACACGGGCAAAAACTGGTAAGGGTTACAGGTTATCGGTGGGGTAAGGCTCACCATCGTGCAGAGGTTGACCCGTGCCCTGCTGGATAACTACGCGACACAACCCTCTGTACTCGCACACTTTGCAGTGGTCGCCGGGCGTGGGCGAGATATCGCCCGCAAGCAGTCGGTCCAACAGTGCCTGCACCTTGCGCACGGCGTTTTGCTCAATAGCTCTCCAGCGTTCTTTGTGTACCCGTTGAACCACTCCGTAGCCCTCTTCGGGCTTGGTGTTCAGTCGGCGCAACAGGTCCTCGCTGGCGTTGTCCGTGAACAGCACCCGGCATCGCTTGCCGTCCAGCGCACTGTCCAGTGCTACCGCCGCTGGCGTGAGCTTCCACACCTGCCGCAACGCGGCGGCGTACAACACCGTCTGAAGGTCTTCGCCCGCCTGAATGCTCTGCCACCATCTGTCCGGGAGGTCGCGCTTGTAGTCTACCAGCACCGCCTCACCGGTTTGCGGACAGATGTCCACACGGTCTATTCTGCCGCAGATGAGCATCTGACGCTGGTTGGGCAGAGTCATGCGCAGGGGAGGTTTTGCCTCGTCGGCGCGCTCATCCTCTTCATCCACCGCGGGCCCGAAAACCGCTTCTGTCAATAGCGTTTGCAAGCCGAAGCCGGTGTAGATGGTCTCCTCGCGCTCCAGCACTGAGCGCACCATGTCCTCCACCTGCTGCATCAGCAGATGCCGTTCGCCGACAGGGCGGTCAATCGGATGTTGTTGAGCCACCTCCTGCAGGATTTGCTCTAACGGCTTTTCGGGCTGGCGCCGGCGGTGATGTAAGGTGGCGTGGAGCCACCGTCCCTGTCCGGCGGTGTAGTGGGTGCGTTCGGGATGCAGTTTCATCTCCCAGCGCACAAAATGGCGGAAGGGGCACTGTTGCAGTTCCTCCAGTTCGGTGGCAGAGTAGGCTCTGGTGCCGATTTGTTGCGGCGGGGCACCCAGGCGGGGGAAATCGGGCAGGTAGCGCCACCGCCACCATCGCCGGCATCTGTCAGGATACTGTTCCAGCCACCGCTTGACGGTCTCGGCGGTCTGCCTGCGCTCCTGGTCATCCATGGGTCTGCGCGTGTGGGGGTCGCGGTCAAACAGCGAGTCCACCAGACTGCGCTCCAGGTCGTTCTCGTCTATCGTCTGCGACAGTGGGGCGGTGATGTCGCTCAGGCGCAGACTGCGCTGGATGATGCCGTCGCTGGGAAACAGCTCGCGCAGGGCGCGCAGGTAGAACGAGGACTGCGTGTCCCGGTCTCCTTCGGTGCGCGAATAAGTCAGCACCACCCGCTGTCGGGCACAGGTCACGCATTGATAGAAAGCAAACCGCTCCATCGCCGAGCCATCTGCGGTGGTCTGCAGGGTTGCGGCACTGTTGTCATTAAGCCAGCGGCGTTCCTCGTCGCGCAGGAAAGCGTCTTCGGTTATCCGTCTGGGGAATCGCCCCTCCTGCATACCCATGATGAATGCCACGCGCGGGCTCAGGGGGCGGCTTCTGGTGGCTTCCAGCAGCCACACGGCGTTGCGCAGATTCTCTGTCCGCTTCTGGGGGGTAACCGCCCATGCGCGCATGACCATCTCCGCCCACCGCTCAGGGGTTCCTCGCGCCTCGTTCGAAAGCAGAGACGTTACCTGCTGGGCAACCTCCATCGCCTGTGCGAGCACGTCGTCAACTTCTGATGCGCCACCGCCAGACGTTTGCCCAAAGCCCGTCCGGCTCAACCCTTGCTGAAGATCCTCCAGCCATTGCTGAGGCGTCGTACACTGGGAAAGGGCTTGCGTGCACTCGATCAGCGTGCGCAACAGGGCGGCGGTCGGATTGCCTTCGCGTTCCATCTCGTCCGCAAGGTGGAGCCAGCCGGAGGCGCCGCTGCGCACTCCTCGTCGTACCGCAAGCAAGCGCAGGTGGTCCACTTCCAGCACGCCTATCGGCAGGTAGCCGCTCTTCAACCAGCGCAGAATGCTATCGCGGGGATAGTCGTCGGCATTCAGGTGCATCAGTTCGATGAGCGTACGCACCACAGGATGTTCGCCCAGTGTGCGCGTCTCGAAGCTCTGGGTAGGGATGGCGAACTGTTCAAATATCGCCTCTACCGTAGGCAGGATACTGACGATGTTGCGGCACAGTACGGCTATCTCGCCCCACGCCATACCTGCACGATGCAGGCGTATGATGTCGCGGGCAACCATCTCTACCTCCGCGAGCAGGTGAGGGGCTTCCCATATCTCCACAGCGGGCGTCTGCTGAGATGACTCCGCCAGAGGTGGAGAGGGAGCGAACAGATGCGCTGCAATATGTCTGATGGCAGGAGCAACCCGCTCATCCACGGGTGCGGAGAGCGGTTCCTGCTTTAACTGGAAGTGCTCTTCCAGCCATTTCAAAGTGGCGGAGGTGCTTTCAAACAGGACGGAACGTTGCGCGTCCCAGCACAGGGTGACAATCACCTCGCAGCCCGCTTCCGCCAGGGCACGCAGGAAATGTACCTCCGTCCCGCTGAATCGCGAAAACCCATCCAGCAGAACCCGGCGGGGCAGGTGTCGGCGGGATACCGGGTCGCGCAGCGCCTGACCGGCGAGCAGATAGACATCTTCCTCTTCATGCCAGCCTCTGGCGTCGAGCAGATGACGATAGTATCGCCATATCTGCGCCAGCGCGGAGATTTTCTCTGTCTCCTCCGAATGCGGCGCCAGACTTTCCAGCATCTCGGCGGAGATGGCTTCACGAGCCAGTTCCCGCGCCCACGAAGATAACAGCGTCAGCATTCCCTCGCGCTCCATGGCGCGTTTCAGCGCGTCGTGCGTCTCACCCACCGCCTGAACAGCCTCCTGCAGGAGCCACCAGCGCAGGTGCGTCGGCACGAGATGCACTTCCTGGACAGTCGAAGCAATCTCCAGTGCGAAGGCATGGAAGCTCCGGGCTACCTTATCAGCTGTGGCGGGAGGCATTCCTTCCGCCATAAGGATGGCGCGTGTCATCTGAGCCTGCAGTTCCGAGGGCAGCACCAGCCGCGCCCGCTCGCCTTCCTGCAGGCAGGTCTGGATGCACTGGCGCGTCTTGCCACCCAGTGCAGGCGATGTCCATACGGTCAGTGGTGGTTTCATCCTTTCCCGTTGATTCGCGCTTGTCAAAGGCAGTACACTATAATAGCATATTCGCG
>CAZOGB010000001.1:125544-128557 GCA_964579145.1 uncultured bacterium
TCATCACCGCGCCGCCAGCGCCGCAGGTGGTGCAGATACCGCCGCCTCGTCCCTCCCTGTGGGAAATTCGCGCCGAGCTGAAACGGGGGCTGGGGGAGTGGGAGTATCCGCACTATGTGAATGCGCCCCACTACGGCTCGGGACCCGACAGTTCACCCCCAGCCCAGATAAAGCCTCGCGTTGCCACCGCTCCCGCGTGGTAGCTCTATTCCTGCGCCAGCACGGGGAACATCTCACCCGCCAGCGGCTCGCCGGGCGTTAGCCCCAATCCGTCTGTGACCACATGCCCTTTGCCACTGTAGCCGGTGCCATCCGCCATATAGATGGTGACCATCGCGCGGCGCGGTCGGTCGGTATGGTTTGCGCCGGCGTAGTGGAAGGTTAAGCCATGGTGGAAGGTGCAGCTTCCCGCCTTCATGCGGGCGATATACGGCGGTGTTACCTCTTTGGCAGGAACCAGCGCAAAGATGTCCTGCGGGGTCACCAGGTTAATCGGCTCCAGCTCGCCCCACAGGTGCGAACCCGGGATGAACTGCATACAGCCGTTGTGCTCGTCCACATCATCCAGCGCCATCCAGCAGGAGAGCTGGTCATAGCCAATCATAGGCCAGTAGGGGCGGTCCTGGTGCCACGGCGAGGGTTTACTGTCGCCGGGCATCTTGGTCAGCAGGTGGTCGTGCCACAGGCGAATTGCCCGGGCGCCAATCAGCTGGCGTGCTATCTCGGCGATTTTGGGGCTGAGCACGTACTGGCGAATGCCTTCGTGCACGCGCCACAGGTTGACCTTCTGCACGAACACCTTCTCGTACTCGGGGTTGTTCGCGGAGGTTTCAATTTTGGGGTCAAATCGCTGGCTGAGCACTTCGTCGGCGGCGGTGCGCAACGCCTGCAGCTCGCCCGCGCTGAGCACATTGTCCAGTTGCACAAAACCGTTCTCGCGGAAGAAGGCAATCTGCTCGGCGGTCAAGGGATACCGCTCCATCGTCTGTGGGTCCTCCTTTTAGCATGGATAACTATTCGCAGGCAGTATACCACCGCTGAACGGAAGGCGTCAATCGCCAGCGGCAGGAGTTTGCCGTTTTTCTGGTGAAAGCACCCGTAGGATGGAACCTGAGCATACAGGAGGCAACTCTTTATCGATGCAATCTCACACTTCAGCACCGATTGTGCAAACGGAACACAGTGCCCATGCCCGTTTGAAACCTGTTGGCGTGGCAGAGGTGAAGTTAACGGGTGGCCTGCTGGAGGAACGTTATTGCACGAACCTCGAAGCGAGTATCCCTGCCGGATGGCAGCAGCTATGGGAAAGCCATACTGTGCCCAACTTCTACGTGGTCAGTGGAAGGCGCCCCGGAGAGGCGAAGGGACCCCGCTACATCGACTCCGATGGCTACAAATGGCTGGAGGGGGCGAGCTGGGCGCTGGCGCACTACGACGACGAGCAGTTAAGGCAGTGGGTGGCGGAGTTTGCGGACGTGATTGCGGCGGCGCAGGGGCCGGATGGCTACCTGAACACACAGTTCATGGGCGAGCGGGCTTCCCGACGCTTTACCGACCTGAACCATGCGCATGAGATATACTGCTTTGGGCATCTGACGCAGGCAGCGGTGGCGCACCACCGGGTCACCGGCGAGCGGAACCTGCTGGACGTCGCCATCCGCTATGCCAACCTGCTGTATCGGTTGTTCGGTCCCGAGGGCAGGTGGGGCACATGCGGGCATCCCGAAGCGGAGATGGCGTTGATAGAGCTGTATCGCGAGACGGGCGAGAAGCGTTATCTGGAACTTGCCTCACGCATGATTGACGCACGGGGGCGCAAACCGCCGGTGCTGGACGGCTCGCACTACCTGCTGGACCACGCGCCCTTCCGCGAGCAACGAGAGGCGGTCGGTCACGCGGTGCGTGCGCTGTATCTGTATGCAGGGGCAACCGACCTGTACATGGAGACGGGCGAACCTGCGTTGATGGAGACGCTGAACGCGCTATGGCATGATGTCTTCAGGCGGAAAGTGTACGTTACCGGCGGTCTCGGCGCACGCTACGAGGGGGAGGCGTTCGGGCTACCGTATGAGCTGCCTAACCTGCGTGCCTATGCCGAGACCTGCGCTGCCATTGCGGGCTTCATGTGGAACTGGCGGATGTTGCAGGTGCAGCCGGATGCCCGCTATGCCGACATGATGGAGCTTGCCCTGTACAACGGCATCCTGTCGGGGCTGTCGCTGGACGGCACACGCTATTTCTACATGAATCCGCTGGAGTCGCGCGGCGGTTACGAGCGGCAGGCGTGGTTCGGCTGTGCTTGCTGTCCGCCCAACATCCATCGCACCCTCGCATCCCTGCCCGGATACCTGTACAGCCGGGAGGGCGGGATGGTATACGTTCATTTCTACGCCTCCAGCGAGCTGAACACAAGGCTACCGAACGGAGGGCCTGTGCGCCTGCAGGTACAGACCGATTACCCCTGGTCTGGCGATATATCCGTGCGACCTTCTGCCGGCAGGTATCGGCTGGCGCTTCGCGTGCCCGGCTGGGCGTCGGGTGCGGAGGTGCGCGTGAACGGTCATTCGGCGGATGTAGAGGCTGTTCCCGGTACGTACCTGATTCTGGAGCGCGACTGGCAGGACGGCGACGAGGTGCAGGTGCATCTGCCGATGCCTGTGCAGGTCGTACGTGCCAACCCGCGCGTGGAGGAGGACCGGGCGAGTGGCGTGCTGATGCGCGGACCGGTGGTGTACTGCGTGGAGCAGGTGGACGTGCCCGACGGCAACCTGATGGAGCTGGACCTGCCTGCCGATACGGGGGGGCTGGAGGCGCGGTACGACAGCTCTCTGTTGAAGGGGGTTGTGGCGATTACCGGCAGTGCCCTGCTGGACACCGTTGCACGTGAGGAGCAGCCGCTGTATGTGCCTATCAGCCACTATGAGCCGCCCCGATGGCGCGAGGTGTCGGTGCGCTGGATACCTTACTATGCTTGGGCGAACCGGGGTGCAGGCGCAATGAAGGTGTGGCTGCC
>CAZOGB010000002.1:0-113095 GCA_964579145.1 uncultured bacterium
GCTTGAAGCAGGCGCGGTAGGCAATCTCGTGCAGGCTGTTCGCCTGCCGCTGTTTGGATGTCCAGAACTCGTTGACGTAGGCGGGGATACCCTTGCTTCCCTGCAGGACCGTCTGCCTGCCGAAGAGACAGAAGTTGGCTAAGTGATGATGTATATCCAGATGATCATGCACGGCAAACACTACAGATGGGTATCCCCACGTTTAGTCAATTCAACGTCGTATCGTTCCAGGGTTTGCGCACTATCAGGAAGCCCAGTGCGCGGTCGGAACTATCCGAGCCTTCCCCTTTCAGTATCCGGTATATAATCGCCTCTGCCCGGCGGACGCGCTCCTCCAGCTCTCGGTGTCGAGCCTGAAGCTCTCGCAGTTGCATCTCCAGATAGGCATGTTCCGCCTCAATCTCCCGCATCCTCTGCCGGATGTCGCGCTGTTCATCGTATAGCCGACGTACCTCTACCGGCTCTATCGCCCTCAGCACCTCTTCACGCAGTTCTACGTCCTCCAGCAGAAGGGTGATAATGGTTTGAGCGTCTATCCGTTCCATCTTCCCTCGTTCACCTCTTCGGGATATATTTTACCTCCGAAATGCGCGTTAGAGCGAGAGATATGGTTCCCTCCCCTTCCCACCCTGAAAACGCCGTTTATCGCGCTCCCACGATGCCGACGTCGATGTACTGCCCGCCGGTGGTCTGGCGACAGTGTACCGCAATTGTGTTCTCGCCCTGTTTCAGCGACGCCTTCAGGGCATCAGTGATGATATGCTCCGCGTAGCCGGTGAGAAAGCCTTTGAAGCTCGCTACCAGCCTGCCGTTGACGTAGACCTCCGCGTCCTCATCGTGGTGCACCACCAGCGCGAGGTGTTTAAAATCCACCTCCGACAGATGGAACCGCTTGCGAAGCCAGATGTCGGAGGTGTTCCACACGGTTCGCACCACTGCTCCGGGCGTGCCCGGCGTGCCGAAGCCGCCTTCCCCCTCCGACCATGCGCTGTCGTCATAGTCGGGGCGTGTCCAGCCGTCTCCTGGCTTCTGCAGGGTATAGCGCCACCGCTGTGCGCTGTGCTGTGAGGTAGCCAGTAGTTCCACCCATTGGATGTCCAGCACGCGCGGCGGCTGAGTTTCGTACGCGGCGGGGCGTGCATTGATCGCCTTCAGCAGAGGCGGGTCGTACTTGGGCTGGCGGTCGTAGAAGTACACGCCGTTCTGTTCCTGCTCCACGTCGGTCAGCTGGGTATAGCAGAAGCCGAACATGTTGGGGTTATCCAGCAGAACATCGGTCAGCTCCTTGTAGCGTTTGAGAAACTCCTGCAGGTCGGTTTCGCCATAGCCCCAGCCCTCGCCGGTGGAATGTCCGGTGCGAATGCGCATACCGCCGTACTCGCTCACGAAATAGGGTTGACCACGATAGGCACTGCGCGGGTCGCCGGGCACGTTATTCCACGCACGGGTTCCCATCTGCTTGAAGGGCTCATACCGTTGCGCAAAGACCTGGGGGTCCTGCGTGTAGTCGTGGCAGTCGTACACGTCTGTTTCGGGTACGAAATGCACGTATCCGCTGGCGTCCAGCCAGGGGCGCGAAGGGTCCATGCTTTGTGTGGTCGCCAGCAGAATCTGCGCCAGCGCGGAACCCTTACTGCTGTCGGTTTCATTCAACGGACACCAGCCGATGATGCTGGGGTGATTGCGGTCACGCTCCAGCACCTCGCGCCATTCCTGTACGGCGTAAGTAACCGCCTCGTAGTCATTCACGTTCAACCCCCACGAGGGGTACTCGCCCCACACGATGTACCCCAGTTTATCCGCCCAGTAAAGGAAACGTGGCTCGAACACCTTCTGGTGCAAACGCGCCCCGTTAAAGCCAGCCGCCATGGACAGCTCAATGTCCCGGCGCAGGGCTTCATCGGAGGGTGCGGTGTAGATACCGTCGGGATAGAATCCCTGGTCCAGAACCAGGCGCTGGAAAACCGGTTTACCGTTAATCAGGAAGCGGTTGCCTTCAATGCTAATCTTGCGCAGACCGAAATAGCTTTTCACGACGTCCACCGGCTTGCCGTTACGCTCTACCGTTATCGTCAGGTCGTACAGGAACGGCTTACCCGGATGCCACAGTTTGACGGTGGACAGATTGAGCACGCCAATGGTGTTGCGCCAGTTCGCTGGCACCACCTCTTCGCCAACCAGCCTGCCGCCGGCATATGCTTGCAGACGCACCTTGGTACCCTTCTGTGTGCCATCCACCCAGCCCTGAAAGATTACCCGTCCACCATCGGGGTCGGGGGTCAGCTGGAAGCTTTTGAGGTAGGTATCCCCCGTCGCTTCCAGCCACACGGTCTGCCAGATGCCTGTGGTGCGGGTGTACACACAGCCGTAAGAATGTCGCTCGTGGCTCTGTTTTCCTGTTGCCTGCTTGCCGGAGCGCGTTTCATCGATCACATGCACCACCAGTTCGTTGTCGCCCGGGCGCACATGCCGGGTGATGTCAAAACGGAAGGGCGTATAGCCGCCGCGGTGCTCGCCCAGGAACGTGCCGTTGAGCCATACGCGCGCGTGCCAGTCCACCGCCCCAAAGTGCAGGAACAGGCGTTTCCCTTTCATGCTGGCGGGCACTCGAAAGTGCCGGCGATACCATACGTGCGTCATGAAGTCGGTGTTGCCGATGCCGGAGAGTTCGCTTTCCGGTGCGAAAGGCACCAGAATGCGCTGAGAAAAGCTTTTGCCCGATATCCAGCCCTGTTGTTCGCCGATGCCTTCGTGGTCTATCTCGAACTCCCACTCCCCGTTCAGGTTGAGCCACAGCTCGCGCTGAAAATCGGGACGCGGATGTTCAGGTCGCGGAATGTTTGTTTGCGCCATCGTGTTTACTCCTACCGTCAGCAAAAGGATCATAACCGGTACTCTGAAAGCCACTGTGTGACCCTCCGTGTGCCGTTCCGTTGTTAGTTATAATACGGGAGAGGTGTGCTCTATTCCTGTCGACATGAAGAGGAGTATCCAACGGGAAATGGAAATATAAGACAACTCTGCGGAAAACCGGAGGGTTCTGGCGCCATGCAAGACGAGATTAAAGAGGCGGTTCGCGATGTGGTAGGCATCCTGGATGATTTGAGCAAGGAGATACGCCACCGGGCAGCGGCGCGCGTGGAGGCTCGTGACGACGGCACGGCATCTACGCTGATGGAGTTGGCTCGGCGGGTAGAGCAGTTTTCCGACAGTATCAGAAGGTGGAAACCAGCACAACAAAAAGACAGCATCAATCCACATCGCCCGGCGAAGGCGATGAAAGGGAAACTGCCTCGTGGTGTGCGCACCCCAGAGAAGGCTTTTTACCTCCCCATTCTGCAAGCGCTGGTACAACTGGGAGGTGCGGCGCCCGTGCGAAAGGTGCTGAGTCTGGTGGGCGAGCAGATGAAGGACCAGCTTCGCGACGTTGACTGGCAACCTCTCCAGAAAGACCCGAAAACTCCGCGCTGGGAAAATACGGCGATGTGGGCACGCTATAAACTGATACAGCAAGGTCTTCTGCGCAACAACTCCCCGAAAGGCATCTGGGAAATTACTGAGGCGGGGAGACGGTATTTGGAAGAGCATAGTCAATGAAAGACTATCATAACAACCTGTTCTACAGCGAAGAGGACGTTGGCTATATTGCAGATATTCCTGACCTGCCGGGCTGTTCCGCTTTCGGCGAAACCCCGGAAGAGGCTCTGCGCGAGGTGCTTATCGCGAAGCAAGCGTGGCTGGAATCTGCACGCGCGGAAGGCGAGCCAATACCCGCCGCCCCGTTACCGACCTGTGGTGTATCAGCAGGTGGATTGAACGGCTATCAATCTGCCTCTATCCCATGCCAACGTCGAACCGGTACTCTCCCGAACCGATGTTGACCACCACAAATCCGCGCTCGGCGCCGCGAACCTGTAATCCTTCTGCCTCGTCTAAAGGCTTGCCGCTTTCGGTGACAGCGCCCACATCCACCGCAGGCAGATAGACGGTCGCGCTGGTGTTGGCGGGAACGGTCACCTTCCAGTGCAGTCGTCCCCCTTCCCTGCACCACTCGCTGAGGATCATTCCGCGTACGGAACGGTAGCTTGCCCTTGCCCATTCTATGCCCGGCACGAGATGGGGCTTCAGCACGAAATGCCTGAAACCGGGCGTGTTTGCGCAGGGACGTATGCCCGCGATACCGTAGAAAAACCACGCATCGAACCCTCCCTGCATGGGATGATTGCAGGAGCGCGGGCCTTCCTGCTGTTCAATCTCAGGCTCGCTCCACCATTCCCACAGCGTGGTTGCACCTAACGAGAACAGATATCCGATGCTGGGATAGTCGGTTTGGTGCAGGATAGTCATTGCCACATCCCCATGCCCGTACTCACTCAACGCCCAGAACAGATGACGCAGACCCAGAATGCCTGTAGAATGATGCCCGCGATGCCGTTCCATTACATCCCGCGCAAGGCTGTCCGCAACTGCCTGCTCCATCCCCTGCGGCACCAGCCCCCATGCCAGCGCGAGCACATCCGCCGTTTGACTGCCATAAGTGCGCTCTTCGGCGTTGAAGAAGCGACGATTGAACGCCTCACGTATCTGCACCGCAAGCTGTTCAAACGCGCTGGCATCTTCCGTTTTGCCCAGCACCTGCGCCACGCGCTGCATCATGCAGGCATCCAGATAGAAAACCGCGGTGGATGTGATGGGAATAGGCGTATTGCCGGGCACCGAGCCGGGCGCACACCAGTCCCCCAGCCCCGCCGACACAATCATGTCCTGCGCGCCGTCCCGCAGGTGTTCCACCCACCGTTTCATGGTGTCGTAGTGCTTTTCCAGCACGGCGGTATCGCCGTAGTACACGTAGAGATAGTAGGGTATCTGTACGATAGCCGTTCCCCAGTCTGGTGACGCCTCACCGATTTTGCGCTTACCGGGCGCCACAAAGGTGGGCAGTCCCTTCTCGGTTAGCGAGGTTTCTATGTCCTCCAGATACTTGCTCCAGAAAGGCGCCATTTCAAAATTATAGATGGTCATCTCCGCCGAGACGTGCGCGTCGCCCAGCCAGCCACATCGCTCGCGGTGTGGGCAGTCGGTGGGCACGCTGTGCAGGTTACTCACCTCTGTCCACAGAGCAGTGCGATGGATGCGGTTCAGCATTTCATCAGAGCACTCAAATGTGCCCGCTGGCTGAACAGCGGTGTGCACCACCACTCCCTCCAGCATGTCCAGCGTGGGCGTGCCCGGATAGCCTGTCATCTCCACATAGCGGAAGCCGTGATAGGTAAAGCGCGGTTCCCAGACTTCTACGCCCCTGCCTTTACAGGTGTAACGGTCGGTCTGCACCACATTGGTCGCGAAAACGCCGGTGCTGGCGGGGTCGATGCCGCCATCGGGATGCAGTTCCTCGGCGAAACGCAGGGTGATGGTCGTGCCTTCGGGAGCCTCCACCTTCAGCCTTGCCCAGCCGGCGAAGTTCTGTCCCATGTCATATACCCACACGCCCGGCTGTACCTGCCACAGGCTGATGGGCTGAAGTGTTTTTATCCGTTGGATGGGAGGCATCAGCTGGCTTTGCAGTCGCCTGGTCGGGGACGGAATCATCCGTACGGGCTGACACGCCGAATCGTCAAACGAAGCGGTGCTCCAGCCGGGCACTTCGAGCCGCGCGTCGTACTCTTCGCCAGCGTAGACATTGTTTGTGAGCACCGGTCCGGGGAAAGTTTTCCACGATCCGTCGGAGCAGATGAGTTCGGTTGTGCCGTCCTCGTACTCCAGAACCATCTGGAAGAGAGCGCACGGAAGCCCATACGACATTCCACCCCACACCACAGCCTGATGGAACCACCCGTTGCCCAGCATGATGCCCACCGCGTTCTCGCCCGGCGTCAGCAGGTGCGTGATGTTGTATACCACGTACAGCGTGCGCTGTTCGTAGTCTGTCTGAGCGGGGTCGAGCACATGGTCGCCCACGTGCACGCCGTTCACCCAGAGCTCGTAATAACCCAGCCCGCATACCAGCGCACGTGCCCGCCTTACCGGTGCACTCACCAGAAACGCTTTGCGGAGCAGAGGAGCCGGTTCCGCCTGCGGCGCCGAAATCCACTGCGCCTTCCACTCCTCGGGGTGCAGGATGCCCATCTCCCACCAGGAAATCTCGCTCCACTCGGATGGGTTCCCCAGAGCATCCCACACCTGCACCTTCCAGTAACATCGCTGAAGCGACTGGAGGGGCTTGCCTGCGTAGGAAATGTGGGTGGTCTGGTCGGTTTCCACCCTGCCCGTGTCCCACAGGTCTCCCTCATCGCGGGCGAGCAGGTCGGGACTGCTGGCGACCAGAATGCGGTAAGCGGTTTGCCTCTGTGCGCGTTCGCGCGACCACAGCGTCCAGCTCAGGCGCGGCTGTGGCACATCCACCCCCATCGGGCGCGGCAGATATTCACAGCGAAGGTCCATGGGTATCATCATGGCGAATGTATTCGTCAGTTGCACCAGTAATCCTGCGTTACAGGACGATTCTGTATCTCCCTCAAAAACGCTTCCGCTTCCTGCACGCTGGCGAACGCCTCTCCAACCGTCAACCACACTCCCTTTCGCCCCACCTGTTCCAGCACGTCCAGCGCATCCTGAGCGGTCTCTGCCAGCACCTGAACGCTTTTACCGGCACGCAGGCACTGGCGGTATACCTCCACCCATCGCGCCGCCGGTCCCCTGCCCGCTCCGTATACCCACTGTACGGCATGGAGGTTGGGTAGCTCCAGCAGAAGGGGCAAGTGTTTCAGAGCATCGGGTCCGTCCAGATGGAAGATGCTACGCTCTAAGGGTTCCATCTCGAACAGGATGTCGGGCAATATCATCTCCCGCGCCATGTCCACCGACACCATGCACCAGAAGTCGCAACTGGGCACATAATAGCGTCCCTGATGGTATGCGGTTAGCCACGTCGTGCAACCGAAGCCTGCTTCCGCTATCCGGCGATATGAGCGTTCGAACGCATCCACAAACGCCTTTGCGACATGCCTGCCCGCCTGAACCACGAGATCTGGGCAGTCGATGAGGTCGGTGCACAGCGCTTGCGGGTCGCGCAGGGCGGCGAGAATATCGTAATTGCCGTGCAGGTCAGTAATGCCGACGATGTAGCGACCTTCGCATCGCTGGATGGCATAGTCCGTCATGCGTTCTATCGTTTGCCAGTAGATGTTATCGAAGTTCGGCGGTGCTTCCAGAATGCGATACCAGTCCTCTGGTTCGTGTACGGCGGGTTTTGACCAGCTCGTGCCCTCCGAGAACTCCAGCTCGCACCCGAACAGCGTGGCAGTAGTCTCGGGACCGAGGTTGGGCCAGTACACGGGGAAGCTATCGCCGACGTATTCATGGCATTCCATCCAGGCGATGGCACTCTCTACCGCGTACTCCACGTCCATCCACCGTTCGCGCAGAGAGCGATGTTGCTTGACCGGTCCCTGATAGGGGCGCGAGGGTGCCACATACAGAGTGACG
This sequence comes from uncultured bacterium, assembly GCA_964579145.1. Classification (GTDB taxonomy): domain Bacteria; phylum Armatimonadota; class HRBIN16; order HRBIN16; family HRBIN16; genus HRBIN16. The sequence goes on from CAZOGB010000002.1 coordinate 7,486, forward strand.
GGAGGGCGGTCAATCACTTCCCCTACCCACCATGCTTCGAACCGTTCCACTGTTTTTTCAAAGTCCGGTTTCCATTCCAGCGTGCGAATCATGAGAGCTTCCTCCATCGCCGTGACTGTTTGACCAGTTCGTCTGCCTCTTCGGGCGAGCGTGCCCAGGTGCTTATCAGCACGCCGCGTGTGCCCAGCGCTTCCACCAGCGGCTGTACGCTTTCTGGGGGCACGCCCAGCGCCAGTATCCCCTTGCCTGTACGCAGCGCCTTTTGGTACAGAGGATACCAGCACGGGTCGCCTGCATGAGGTTGCCCGGCGCCTGGCGTCCACTGAATGGCGTTCAGCTTCTTGATACTGCATAGCGCGTCCAGGTGCTTGATCGCGTTCACGCCGTCCAGGTGATAGATGGTGTTATCCAGCCGTTCACACTGCTGCTCTAGATACGGCAGGACGAACTCGTTGAACAGCTCAGGGCTGATCATGCACGACATATCGCACTGCAGTTTCGCCGTCCTTCCGATTCCCCAGATGTTAAATGCCGAGAAGACCGTGCCTCCGTCCCTGTCGCGGATAATCTCGGCGAAGGCGTCATAGTAGTCAAAGTAGCGGGCGAGGATGTCTCGCTGAAGCCGATGCACGTGTTCGGGATGGTCTACCAGGTCGGTCAGCAGCTCCAGCGTGCCGCGCAGAGACGCCAGAGTATCCAGATTCTCCACAAAGTCGGGGAAGCTCACCAGCGCTTTGCCCTCGAAATGACGCATCCCCTGGCGCGCCATCTCTGTGTTGATTTTCCAGTACTTTTCTTCGGGGTTGTACGGCGGTATCTCCGCAGTGGTGATATCGTCAAACACCTTGCCGTACCATACGGTGTTGTGGTCAAAGGTAGGTGGGCTACCAAGATGAATAGCCAGACTGCCCGGACCGAGATTGGTATCAAACCAAGGGAAACCGTCACCCCCATGATAAGTATGGGCTATCTGCCACTCGTTGGAGATGATGCGGTATTCGATGTCCAGCCATTGCTCCTCTGGCGTCGGGTCGGGCTTGGGTGCAGGGACATCCACAACGGGCTTCTCAAGCGGCGCGTATACGATAAGTAGAGGCCCTTCTATCTCCTCTCGCGCCCACCATGCCATATAGCGAGGTTTCACCTTGTCCCAATCAGGTTTGTACAGCAGCGACACCCCTGTTACCTCCTGTTGTGCTATCCTCATTTTCTGTAAGGGAACGAACGTTTCCTTGCGTCAGGCAGGGTTTTGCCGTCTGCAGGTTTAACCTGATAACCAGCATACGCGAGCGAGGGGGTAAGCGATGAAACTGCAGCTGTTATGGACGCTAGTGATCACCTTGTTTTGTGCCGCTGCAGGAAGCGCACAGGTGTTGCGAGAGTGTCTGGTACTACCTCTGGAAGGTGGGATGTCACGGGCGGTAGTGTACACCGACCCCGTTCAGGCGATGCTGGTGTCGGGGACATGGACCGCTCCAAAGGCTGGCGACACTGTAACCTTCCCCGACGGCTCTACCCGGCAATGGGAAGCAATCACGGCGAACGCTGATGGCTGGTTTGAGCACCCCGCCCTGCGCAATGGATATGCCTTTATTGCGGTTTCTTCGGAGCGAGAGAAGGTTGTTCTGCTGGAGTCCTCAGGAAGCGTGACGGTCATCGTGAACGGCGAGCCGCGCGTGGGCGATGTGTACGGGCATGGGTATGTGCGAATACCTTGCCAGTTGAAGGCGGGCGAAAACCATCTGCTGTTCCGAACCAGTCGGCTGGGCAGACTGACGGCAAAGCTTTCCAACCCCTCGGAAGAGGTTCTGCTGGATGTGCGCGATGCTACCCTGCCTGACCTGGTGGTGGGAGATGGCTCTGATGTCTGGATGGGCATTGTGGTCATCAACGCCTCCACGCAGAGCCAGAAAGGGCTGTTTATCCTTGCGAACCATGAGGGAGGACGTACCGTAGAGAGCGCGGTTCCCGATTTGCCCCCGCTCAGCGTGTCCAAAGTGCCCGTAAGGCTTCGGGTATCCCCGCCGCAGTCAGCAGGCGTGGGCAAGGTACAGCTGCGCCTGATGCGCAGAGAGGGAAAAGAGCGATACACCCTGAGCACCGCCGAAGTGACCCTGCGCATTCGGGAGCCTCATGAATCGCAAAAGCGCAGCTTTATCAGCGCGATTGACGGCAGTGTGCAGTACTATGCGGTTCTGCCCGCGCAGAAGGTGGTCAAAGACTCGCCACCACCTGCTCTCGTACTGACCCTGCACGGCGCCGGGGTGGAGGCTATCGGGCAGGTGGATGCCTATTCGCCCAAGAGCTGGGCGGTGCTTGTTGCGCCTACGAACCGACGCCCCTTCGGCTTCAATTGGGAGGACTGGGGACGGCTCGATGCGCTGGAGGTGCTGGATCTGGCGCAAAAACAGTGGCGCACCGACCCCTATCGCGTCTACCTGACAGGACACTCGATGGGTGGGCACGGAACATGGCAGGTTGGACTGACGCACCCCGACCGGTTCGCCGCGATTGCGCCAAGTGCCGGGTGGGTGAGCATCTGGACGTATGCCACCAGCGCGCGGCTTGGACAGCGCGAACGCCCCGCCGATGAAAAGACCGACCCGATGGAGGAGTTCCTTCTGCGCTGTGCCTCGCCGAGCGATACCCTCGCGCTGGCGCGAAATAGCTTTCTGCAGGGGGTGTATGTCCTGCACGGTGACGCCGACGATAACGTTCCCATCACGCAGGCGCGCATGATGCGTGAAAAGCTAAGCGAATTTCACCGCGATTTTGAATACTACGAACAGCCGGGCGCGGGGCACTGGTGGGACGTTTCGGATGAGCCGGGCGTGGACTGCGTGGACTGGCTTCCTATTTTTGACTTCTTCGCGCGGCACCGCCTGCCCACTCGCGACAGCGTAAGGCGCGTCGAGTTCACCACGATGAGCCCGGGCGTATCCGCAAAGTGCCACTGGGTGAGCATCGAAATGCAGGAACAGCCCATGAAGCCCAGCTCGGTGAACCTGCGCTATGACCCGGGCAAGAGGCGTTTCGTGGGCACTACCAGCAACATCGCACGGCTTGCGCTGAGCCTGGAGCATATGAAACCAGGTGCACCCCTCAGCGTGGAACTGGATGGGCAGGTCATCGGCAATATCTCCTATCCGGCGCAACAGCGGCAGATATGGTTGCTGAAGGAGGGCGGACAGTGGAAGCTTTCCGCCGCGCCAGACCCGAAGCTGAAATCGCCCCAGCGCTACGGCGGTTTTAAGAGCGCGTTTAGCAACCGACCGGTGCTGGTGTACGGCACGAAGGGCACTCCCGAAGAAAACGCCTGGGCGCTGGCGAAGGCGCGGTTCGATTCCGAACAGTTCTGGTATCGCGGCAATGCCACCTTTGAGATTATCGCTGATGTGGAGTTCCAGCCCGACCGCTACCGCGACCGCAACATTATCCTGTACGGCAACGCTGACACCAACGCCGCGTGGCAGTTGCTGTTAGGCGATGGCCCCGTTCAGGTGCGCCGCGGAAGCGTCAACATCGGCAGTCGGGCGATTGCGGGAGAAAACCTCGCCTGCCTGTTTGTTCGCCCGCGGGCTGGTTCCGCCACAGCGCTGGTCGGGGCGGTCGCGGGGACCGGTATCGCTGGGCTTCGCCTCACCGACCGCCTGCCGTACTTCACCGCCGGCGCGGGCTTTCCAGACTGTCTGGTACTGTCCACAGATATGCTAACTAAAGGCATGGAAGGTGTGCTGGCAGGAGGCTTCTTCGGCGAGGACTGGAGCGTAGACCGCGGCGAGTTCCTCTGGCGATAGTTCAGGCAAGCTGCGATTCGAGAAACTGCTGGAAGCGTGATAGGTCCTCCTGCACGATGCTCCAGCGATCGAACACTGCCTGCCTCAACTGCGCCACCCGTTGAGGGTCCAGAGTGTAAGTGTAGGAATGGCGAAACACATGGCGGAAGCCTCGCAGGTCGTCCAGCAGTTTGAAACTGTCGGAAGAGACCAACCGTGGGCGTATCGTTGGCACATCAATGCTCATGCGCCGTAACAGGTCCCGATGGTAGCTTCCGCCCGGTTCCAGCTGATTCTCAAATGCGCTGGCGACCTCCTCGAACAGGTCTTCTACAGCCGAATACAGGTTGTGCAGGTAGTAACCTGTGACGACAACGCGCTCCTGATTATCCGGCTGGGTCGCCTGAAGGCTCTGCAGGATGTTATCGATGACCTGCATCTGGTTCTGAAAGTAGCCCAGTAACAGGGCGATTGCCTCGCGCTTCACAGAATCCTCAGCCCCCTCTGGATAATCTGCTCCCTGAACAGGCATTTCTCCAGTTCAATTAGGTCAACGTCCCTGTCCAGCAGGGCTTCCAGCTCCACAAGGGTACGAAAATAATCGCCCTCAAAGCCCTCCACCGCCACGTCGATATCAGAAAAGGAGTGAAATCTGCCCTCCGTGAGCACCGAGCCGGTCAGGTAAACCGCTTTGACATTCTTGTCAGCGAAGTAGTCGCGCAGGGCTTCAACCGCCTTGGCGAGTACCTGCTGGCGAACCCGTTCGCGCTCGGCATACTTCTCCTGCAAACGCTTTTCCCAGAGTGAAATATCGTACATCAGCACCATCTCCCTGCACCCTGATTTTGCCACAGGTGGAGACAGGATGTCAAACAGTTCTGGTATAATGAAAACACATGCCCACAGGTGAGGGTGGTGATCCGAGTGAGTGTGACGCAACCCAAAACGCAACCTGAAACCGAAACCATCTATCCAGAAAGTGACGGAAAGCCGTTGGCGGACAATACGAAACAGTTTCGCTGGATACTGTACATCTACACCGGTGTCGCCAGTCTTTTCAAGGACGACCCCAATGTGTTTATCGCCGGCGACCTGCTGTGGTATCCTGTGGAAGGCGATAACAAAACCCGCACCGCGCCTGATGTGATGGTGGCTTTCGGCAGACCCAAGGGCGACCGCCCCTCCTACAAGCAATGGGAGGAGGACAACATCCCGCCGCAGGTGGTGTTCGAAGTGCTCTCTCCCGGCAACCGCCTGAGCGAGCTGATTGAGAAGTTCCTGTTCTACCAGCGGTTCGGCGTGGAGGAGTATTACGTGTATGACCCGGACACCGGACGCCTGGACGGATGGATTCGCGAGGGCAACGAACTGCGCCCCATTGAGAACATGGAAGGCTGGGTCAGTCCCCGCTTGGGCATTCGCTTCATGACGCGAGGGAGCGACCTCGTGCTGATTCGCCCCGACGGGCTGCCGTTCGTGAACCCGGAGGAGCTGGAGTCATTGCTGACTGAGGCGCAAAAGCGGGCGGAGGAAGCGGAAACCAGAGCACAGGAAGCAGAGGCACGGGCGAGGGATGCAGAGGTTAGGGCAGAACGACTGGCGCAAAAGCTACGAGAGCTGGGCGTCGAGCCAGAGTAAGGCTATTCCAGCATCTGCGCCAATTGCACCGCACGTGCAAAGACGCTGTTCAGCATCTCGCGGGTAAGCTTGCCGGTGAAGGTGTTTTGCTGACTGGGATGGTAACTGCACAACAGCCAGCGACCGTCTCTAAGTGGTAGCTCTGCCCCATGAGCGAACGCCGATGGCTTCCACGAGTGATCTAAGCCTATATCCTTCAGTGCCCGCAGTGTCCACTCAAAAGCCACTCGCCCCAGCACCACAATGACCCTCCATCCATGCACGCACCGGAGAGTGGCTTTCATCCAGTGCTGGCAGTTCTGCAGTTCTTCGCGGGTGGGCTTATTGGCAGGCGGGACACAGTGCGCCACGGCGGTGATAAACGCATCGCGCAGTTCCAGCCCGTCGTCCCGCTGGGTGCTGGTAGGCTGATTGGCTAAGCCTGCTTCGTATAGCGCCCGAAACAGCCAGTTGCCGCTCTCGTCGCCGGTGAAGATGCGCCCGGTCCGGTTGCCTCCGTGAGCTGCTGGCGCCAGCCCGACCACCAGTATTCTTGCATCAGGGTCGCCGAAGTTTGGCACAGGCTTGCCCCAGTACTCCCAGTCGCGATAGGCACGGCGTTTCGTCTGTGCCACCTGCCTGATATAGTCCACCAGCCGGGGGCACTTCTCGCAGGCGGTGATTGCCACGTTCAGCTTGCGTGCGCACCTGCCTCCGTCCCCTACCATCGCTTCACCTCCACCTGCGACAACAGGTCGCGAATCTGCTCTGCCGCGCCGATATCGGAGCCGTCGGTCATGGCGGTCGCGGCGCCCGCTGCGGTGCCCCAACGGATGGCTTCCTCGACCCCTCCGCCGCGAATCAGCACGCTCAAAAAGCCCGCTATCATCGAATCGCCCGAACCGATAGTGCTGATGGCTTTGACCTTCGGAGGTATCGCGTACCAGCAGCCTTCCCCGCTGGCTACCGCCGCGCCCTTCTCGCCGATAGAGACGATAACCACCTGCGTACCTCGCTGGTGCAGTTCCTGCGCAGCGCGGGCGGCGTCCTCTATGGTGTCAATGGGGCGACCCAGCAGGCGTTCTGTCTCCGTCTCGTTGGGCTTGATCAGGAAGGGCTGGGCAGTTAAGCCCTGTATCAGCGGCTCGCCGTCGGCGTCCAGTACCACCTTGGCGCCTCCGAACTGTCCAATGCGAGCGAGGGTTGCATAGATATCGGTGGGAACTCCCGGCGGCAGGCTACCGCCCAGCGCAACGAACTCCGCTTCGCGAGCCAGCAACGCCACTGTGTCCAGAAGCCCCTGCAGTTCCTCTGCCGACACTTGCGGTCCGCGCTCGTTAAGACAGGTGGGCGGTGAACCGTCCTCCTCCTGAATGGCGAGGTTGATGCGGGTATCGCCCTGCACCCACACGAAGTCGCAGGGGATGCCCTCCTGCTCCTGTAGTTCGCGCTGGATGTAGCGACCTGTTCGCCCTCCCAGAAAACCTGTTGCGGTCACGGGCACGTCCAAGCGCTTCAGCACCCGTGCTACGTTCACGCCCTTTCCGCCGACGTCCTCCTCTATTTTCAGGATGCGGTTGGTATCGTGTGCCACCAGCTGCTTGACGTAGATGAGCCGGTCTACCGAAGGGTTCAATGTGACGGTGAGGATCATGCTTCCTTAGTGCCTCCTGCAGTTCAGAGCCTGGATGCGCGAAATCATTGTCTCCTACTATCCCCTCTCACGATGCCAGCACCTCGTTCAGCTTCAGAAGGCTTTCGTCCAGCACACGAGGCTCCTCCCAGGACAGGCGCAGGGGAACCGCTACCACCTCGCTTCCGCGCAGGGCGGTCATCATGCCGCTCTCGCCTTTCAGCAGCAGATCTACCGCTAGCGCACCGAAACGACTGCCAATGATGCGGTCGGTAGCTGTCGGAGAGCCTCCACGCTGGGTATAGCCCAGCACCGTCGCCCGCACCTCTTCGCGCAGGTACATCTCCACAAAGGTCGCCACCTCCGACGCTTTAGCTGCGCCCTCTGCCGTGACGATAATGGCGGACCTTTTGCCTCGAGCCATGCCTTGCTTCAGCCGCTCGCAAATCTGCACGGGGTCAAACGGGAGTTCGGGCACCAGGATGGCTTCTGCGCCGCCTGCCAGCCCCACCGCCGCCGCGATGAATCCGCGCGACCGCCCCATCACCTCAATCACGAAGATGCGCTCGAAGCTGTCGGCAGTATCGCGAATCTTGTCAATAGCATCCATCGCCACCTGCAGGGCGGTATCGTAACCCAGCGTGTATTCGGTTCCGCCGATGTCGTTGTCGATAGTGGCGGGAATACCTACGACGCAGATTCCGGCAACCTCCTCCAGTCGCGCCGCGCCGCGAAACGAGCCGTCGCCACCGATAACCACCAGCCCCTCGATACCCTGCTCGTGCAATGCTTTCGCGGCTGTTTGCAAGCCTTCTTCCGTCTTGAAGCGTTCACTGCGTGCGGTGCGCAGGATAGTGCCGCCGCGATTGATGATTCCGCCTACTGATGACATGTCCATCTTCCTAAACCAGCCGTTCAACAGACCTTCATAGCCTCTCTCAATGCCTACCACTTCCAGCCCGTTCACAATGGCAGTACGTACCACCGCGCGCAGAGCAGGGTTCATGCCCGCGGCGTCGCCGCCGCTGGTTAACACCCCGATCCGTTTCATGCTGTCACCCCCCTTCACAGGCTTTCCAGAAGTTTTGCCACCTCGGCATCCGTGGGCAGAGCGGGAATGGCTCCCGGGCGCGTTGCGGTCAACGCCCCCGCGGCATTGGCATACTGAAAGGTGCGCTGGAGGTCAGTAACGCTCAGGTTACGGATGGAGTCGCGCCCTCGAGCTCGCTTGCGCAACTGCACCAGCATCGCTGCCACAAAGGCGTCACCGCAACCAACGGTCTCCACCACCTCCACCGGTATCCCAGCCACTGCACTACTGTGCAACGGCGTGGCGTAGTAACACCCCTTCTCCCCCAGGGTGACGGCAATCAGCACCAGCTGCGGAAAGCGGTTGAACAGGTGGGTCACCGCCACTTCTGGAGTGCGAACTCCGGTCAGGAAATGCAGTTCGGTCTCATTCAGCTTCACCACATCGGCGTAACGCAGCCCTGTTTCCATCTGCTCCCTGCCTTCATCCTCATTGCGCCACAGGGCGGGACGCATGTTGGGGTCGTAGGAGATAACCGCCCCGGCCTCGCGGGCAATCTGCAAAGCGTACAGCGTGGCACTGCGCACGGGTTCGTCCAGCAGGGAGATGGAGCCGAAATGGAAGATGCGTGCCCGCCGAACTCGATGTGTATCCACATCGCCCGGCTCATACAGCATATCCGCGCTGGGGTTGCGGTAGAAGATGAACTCCGGCACTCCCTCCGCGGTCAGCGAAACGAAGGCGAGCGCGGTTCGTGCGGTGTCGTCAAAGCGCATACCGCCCACGTCCACGCCGTTTGCCATTAGGGTATCGCGCAGAAGGTAGCCGAACGGGTCATTGCCGACTTTACCCAGGAACGCGCTGCGTACGCCCAGTTTTGCCACGCCAGCGGCAACGTTCGCGGGCGCACCGCCGGGTGCAGGGGAGAAACCTTTCGCCTCCTGAATCTTTACCCCCTTCTGCTGGGCAACCATGTCAATTAACGCCTCGCCGAGGCACACAACCTCCGCCAACTCAAACCCTCCTTCCCCAGTGAACCACATCCATAAGATTATCCCGATGAGAGGTGGTGTCCTTTTTGCCCTGATAGTTGACGCCTCTGGCGGAGAGAGGGCTAACTACCCTGTTTGACTTCGGTGCACTGGTGGCACCGTTTGGAAGCCTGCCCGGGGATGCCAGCTGGGATCCCAACGCCGACATGGACGGCGACGAGTAGCGCTATGAGTCTGTGGAGGAGGCACGCTCCGCCTCATCAGACGGGACGGATTGCCTGGGCGGGGGCAGCACGTGCGTTGCCTCCTCCAGCATCTGACGGTAGATTTTTTCTTTTTCTTTCTTGCTGAGCTGTTCGCCCGTTGTCCAGAACCAGTACGCGCTCTTGCCCACCACGTAGGTGCCGGCGTAAGCGATGGCTCCTTTAACCAGCACCCCTACCCCGCCCGGCACAATTCCCACGAACTCCCGGGCAAGCGACCGCCAGCCCATCGCTCCCGCTACCACCGGCACAATCTCTCTGAGCCTATCGCGCGTGTGATACGGCAGACCCAGCGCCGCCGCGATTTTGAGCAACAGCAGTATCTGGTTTTTCGTCAGCAGGACAATATCTGCCACCGCAGCAGGCGGGAGGAACGCGCTGGCTATCGGGATGACGCCCGGTATTGCCGAGAGCATGGCAATCTGCCCGTTCACCCGCGAAGCTTCCCTGATGAGATGCTCTGTCGCGGGCTCGCGAAAGAGAGGAAACCGCCTCGCCAGGGCGATTGCCAGACCGGGCATGTCGGTGATGATGCGCCTGGCGACCTGTAGGCTCTGCTCGGGCAGGAGCCACTGGTAGTGCTCGCCGAGGATCGTCTCGGTGCCTCCGCCACAGTCGATAACGATATCGGCTGGCTCGTCGGGCAGATCTGTGGAGCATATCAGATGCTGGCGCGAGCGGTCGCGCTCTGCCGCAGATAGCCCCTCCAGCAGTTGTTCGCTCACGTCGTGCGTGCGCGTTGGGCTACCCACCAATGCAATACGGAACGGTTTTTCGGCGAGCTCCCGTATCTCCTCGGTGGAAAGCTCTTTGCTGATTTGCAGTATCTCGCGGATATTACGAGCCAACCTGCCCATCCTTCGCAAAGGTATCACCCCAATCCACATAAGGTCGCAGGTACTCTTTCAGTTCGCTCACTGCCTGCTCGGTGAACTGTCGGCTGGTTTCCATCATGCGCTCCGGCAATGCGGGTGGCGTGCTGTCGCGCAGCGTCTGCACCTCATCGTAAAGCGCGAACTGCGGTGGTATCTGATTGGGCACCGGCACGCCCTTCAGCGTGGCTAACGCCATCGTCCACATCCGCGTGACCGCTGTCAGCGAATAACCACCGCCGCCTGTCGCCACGATTGGCAGTCCCTGCTCTACCACCCATTGCACCGCCCGCAGCCAGCCCTGCGTGGTCAGCGAGACGTGGGCTAACGGGTCCGTGTAGTGCGGGTCTGCGCCCATCTGCAGAACGACCACTTCAGGCTGGAACCAGCGGAACAGTGTCGGCACCACCTGCTGAAACGCCCACCACCATATTTCGTCGTCCGCATAGCGTCCCAGCGCGATGTTTGCCGAGGCGCCGCGCCCCTCTCCCGCTCCAATCTCGTCGGGATGCCCCGTTCCCGGAAAGAGGAACCTGCCCGACTCGTGAATGGAGATGGTCAGCACCTGCGGGTCGCGGTAATACAGCCACTGTACCCCGTCGCCGTGGTGCACGTCTATATCCAGATAGACAATCCGGCGGTATTTTTGTTTCAGCACGTGGATGGCGACCGCCGGGTCGTTGAAAATACAGAAGCCCGCTGCTTCCTCCCTGCGTGCATGATGCAGTCCGCCCGCCAGGTTTACCGCCACCTGTGCGCCGTCCATGACCGCCTGCGCCGCGGCGACAGACGCCCCCACCACTGCCAACGAGGCTTCAAACATGCCGCGAAACGGCGGGTTATCTCCGCTCGCGAAGCCGAACTCGTGATAGCCCGGCACGTGCTTGCCCTCGCTCAGCGCCTGTACCACCTGTACGTATCGTGGCGAGTGTACCTGGGCGACCAGTTCCGGCTCAGCAGGTGAAGCCTCCACAATATCCTCCTCGTGCAGAACACCCAGCATCCGCGCCAGCTCCTGCGAGAGCGTTACTCGTTCGGGGCGCAAGGGGTGATAGGCGGAAAAACTGTAGCGCTCTACCCCAGGGCAAACTATATACACGAAGGTTCTCATCGGTGGAAACCCTTATCCATAATGTCCAGCAATAGTTTCGCCCGGCGCACACCGAGTCCTGGCGCTCGCCCTAAACATCCACGTAGAACTCGGCTTCCCAGCCGTCCGGCGTCTGTTCCACTCTCAGGAGATGGTAGGTAACTGCTTTGACGGGCGCACCATGCAGCTGTGAGTTGTCCTCTACAAGCAGCCCATGCGCCTCGCCCTCAACTACTGTGTCGGTTACCTGGTTGACCTTGAAGTCGATAAAGACCACCTTTTGCACATCGGTCAGGTATATCAGTTCGCGAAGCCACTTCACCAGCAGATCAGAGCAGTCCAGCGGTTCAGGCACTTCCACGCGGATGGGGAGATGAACATCCGCTTGCTTGCCTTCGGGATTAATGACCAGCCGATACATGCCTCGCGAGGCGTTCTCGAACAGTTCCTCTACGGTTTTGCCACACGCCCGAACGCCCTTATCGGCGGTATGGTCCAGAATCTGGTATTTTTCTGCTTCGTTCATGGCTTGCTCACCTTTCAGGTTCTCTGCGAGCAGGTATCTTTCACCCGCGCTCTCTGCGTTGGACAATACCTGTCCTCATCCACTGCTCAAACTGCTGGCGCATGCAGGCGAAACTGCCGTCATCCACTAACACCAGCCCCTTGTCCAGAGCCTCCAGCATCAGAGGATGATACTCTTCGAACATCATCTGCCACTCGCTTCTACTATACGCAAAGACATCTGCCTCGGTTTTCACAAACTGCTGGAATTCGCCGATACGGTCGATGAAGCGTTTGCCGTCGTCTATGTTCAAACCGATAAGCAGGTCATAATCGCTGTAGGGGAGCCAGTTTCCCTTCGCCATCGAGCCGAAGAGCACCATAAAGGGTATCTGGTCTCCCCGCTCTGCAAAGATACGTTCCACTGTCTGGCGAAACGCCTCATAGCGAGGGCGATTCGATAGCCTGGCAAGCGTACTCGAGCACAGCTTCGGCGAGCGACTCAAGAGCTCTCACCCTCTTCCACGCCTTCGTCGTCGATGCGCTGGACAATACGCGCCAGAGCGTTCACGTAGTCATCCGGGTCGGGAGTCATGATGCGCACGCCCTGCGCCGCACGCCCCGTGCGGCGAATCTGCTCCACCGGCACGCGGATAGCTTTGCCCTGCGCGGTCACCGCGATAATACGGTCATCGGGCAGAACGCCTTTCGCGTCCACCAGAAAGCCGGTGCGCTGGGTAACGTTAAAGGTGATGATGCCTTTGCCAGCGCGTCCCTGCAGACGGTACTCGCTGAAGGGTGTGCGCTTGCCGTAGCCCTTCTCGGAGATGACCAGCAGGTCGCGGTCTTTGTACACCTTGACCATGGCAACGACGACATCATCCTTAGCCAGCTGGATACCGCGCACACCTCCTGCTGCCCTGCCCATCGCGCGCACATCCTTCTCGTGAAAGCGCAGGCTCATCCCCTTGCGCGTGACGAACACCAGCTCGTCGTTGCCGGAGGTGACCTGCACCCAGCCCAGCTCGTCGCCCTCCTCCAGGTCAAAGGCAAACAGCCCGTTCGCACGCAGGTTGGCGAACTCCGACAGGGCAATGCGCTTGACCTCGCCCCGGCGCGTGCCCATCACCAGATACTTATCGGGCGAGAAGTCGGCAATGGAGACCGTGGCGGTAATCTTCTCGCCCGGCTCGATGCGAATGAGGTTGATAATCGCAGTGCCCCGTGCCTGTCGCGTCGCCTGCGGAACCTCATAAGCCTTCAGCCGGTACACGCGCCCGCGGTCGGTGAAGAAAAGGATGTAGTGGTGCGTGCTGACCTGGAAGATATGTTCCAGCGTGTCCTCTTCCTTCGTGGTGGTAGCGATAATGCCTTTGCCGCCGCGCCGCTGACTGCGGTAGGTATCCAGCGGCAACCGCTTGATGTAGCCGTCGCGCGTGATGGTGACCAGCATCTCCTCTTCAGGAATCATATCCTCTTCGCCGATCTCTTCTGCCTCACGCGCGATGATTCGGGTGCGCCGCTCGTCGCCGTATTTATCCTTCAGCTCCTTCAGCTCCTGCTTGATTATCTGCGCCACGCGCCGCTCGTCCGCCAGGATGTCTTCCAGATAGGCGATTTCTTGCAAAAGCCCCTTGTATTCATCCTCCAGCCTCTGCTGTTCCAGCGCGGTCAACTGGCGCAACTGCATGGAGAGTATGGCTTCCGCCTGAATCTGAGTGAAGCCGAACCGGCGCATGAGGGCGCGGCGAGCCACTTCGCTGTTCTCGGACTGCCGGATGATGCGGATGATTTCGTCCAGGAAGCGCACCACAACCTGCAGCCCTTCCAGAATGTGCGCTCTCTGCTGGGCACGATACAGCTCGTAGCGCGTGCGCCGAACGATAACATCACGCCGGTGGTTGATGTAGTTCTGCAGTACCTGCTTGAGGTTGAGCACACGCGGCACGCCGTCCTCCAGCGCGAGCATAATGACGCCAAACGACAGGCGCATCGGCGTGTGCTTCAACAGGAAGTTCAGTACCTTATGCGGGTTCACGTCGCGCCGCAGCTCGATAACCACCCTCATGCCGGTGCGGTCGGTGAAGTCATCAATGGCGGTGATGCCATCCACGCGCTTGCCCTTCACCAGGTTGGCTATCTGCTCAATCAGCTTCGCCTTGTTCACCTGGTAAGGTAGTTCGGTAATCACAATGGCTTGTTTGCCACCGTCCATCGGCTCAATCTGGGTCTTCGCCTGCATGATAATCTGCCCGCGCCCGGTCTCGTACGCCTCGCGAATGCCCTTTGTGCCCAGGATAAGTCCGGCGGTTGGGAAGTCGGGACCCGGCAGGTATTTCATCAGGTCGGTCACCGTGGCTTGCGGGTGGTCAATCAGATAGGTGATAGCATCTGCCACTTCGCGCAGATTGTGCGGAGGCACATTGGTCGCCATGCCCACGGCAATACCGCTTCCCCCGTTGCAGATGAAGTTCGGGAACTTGCCGGGCAGGACCATCGGTTCCATCGTTGACTGGTCGTAGTTGGGTTGCCAGTCCACGGTCTCCTTGTCGATATCCTCCATCATCTCCATCGCCAGCGGCGAGAGTCGGCACTCGGTATACCGCATCGCCGCGGGAGGGTCTCCATCCACACTGCCGAAGTTCCCCTGTCCGTCGATCAGGGGATAGCGCATGCTGAAGTCCTGAGCCATGCGCACGAGGGTGGCATACAGCGCTTCGTTGCCGTGTGGGTGGAAGCGTTTCATGGTCTCCCCGCAGACGGCGGCGCATTTCACGTGCGCACTGTTCGGGGTGACACTCATCTCTCGCATGGCGTAGAGGATGCGCCTCTGCACGGGCTTCAGTCCATCACGCACATCGGGCAGGGCGCGCGCGATGATGGTGCTCATCGCGTAACCGAGGTACGAACGGCTTAACTCTTCCTCAAGCGGTACGACTTCAATCTCCGGCTGTTGCTCCAGAATCTCCTCAGGCATTCGCGGGTTGTTCCTTTCTTGTGGGCAGAGTACGGTAGACAGAAGCTACCATGTTATTATAACAAAAGTGTTCTTCGGTGGCAACCGCCTATGCTGTCAAAAAGGGGCGGCTTGCGCCGCCCCCACCGAACCGATCCTACATTGCCTTGTTCACGATGTCGCTCAGCGACACCACGCCCATCAGCCGGTGCTCGCCGATGACCGGCGCACGCGACAGCCCCGTGTTCGCCAGCAGTCGCGCCACGTACTTCACGTCCAGATTCGGATTGACCACCACCAGCGGCTTGGACATAATCTCGTGTACCTGCACCGACTCGGGCGACAGCCCCTTCGCCACCACCTTGTACACGATGTCGCGCTGGGTGATGATGCCATAGGCGTCGTCCTCGCTGCGCCTCTCCACGATAAGCGACCGCACGCCCTTTTGCTTCATCAGCGCGACCGCCTCCGCCACGGTGGCAGTGCCCTGAATGGTGACCACGTCGGTGGTCATGATGTCTTTCGCCTTTGGCATGGCGAAGCCCCCCTTTCGTGGTATTGACGTGCGCAGACCTGCACGATGCGGAAAAGGCGACTTCCTCTGCTCAGGCGTGCTCGGTGATGCGGTTTACAATTCCATTATAATACACCCCGAGCGAAAGTGCAATAAGCAGGGCATCGCCCTATACTACTCTTACGATTTTTAACGTCCCACTAATCCGACGCTGACACCGCCGCGATGGCGCCGAGCGACCACCAGATAACCATCGTGCTCGCTATCAGCATCAGCAGACCGGCGGAAATATAGGGCGCGCTCATGCCTAAATGCCCGAAACTCCAGCCTCCCCAAGTTGGACCAATCACTCGCGCCAGACTGGCCAGCGACTGCGTGATGCCAAACACTTCGCCTCGACGGTCGGGCGGCGCCAGCTTGGAAATCAGTCCGTTCAGGCTTGGACCGGCTACCCCGCCGCCCATTGCCATCATCGCCAGAATCACCATCAGCCAGCCAACGCCAGGCGCGAAGGGAATGAGCATCAGCGCAGGAGCCTGCAGAAGATAACCGCCGATCAACAGGCGAACCTCGCCGAAACGTGTGCTGAGCCTGCCCACCAGACCACCCTGTACCACCGCTCCCATAATGCCCAGATAGGCGAACAGATACCCGCAGGCACGCTGGTCGAGGCTGTAGCGATGCTTCGCCAGCAGGATAAAGGTCGATTCCAGGTTGGCGATGGCAAAGATGGCGGTAAACAGCACCACTGCCAGCAGACCCACGTGAGGCATCGCCAGCACACGGGGCAGGTTACCCAGAGGAAAAGTGTAAAGCCCTTCGGATGGTCTGCGCTTTTCCGCAGGCAGGCTTTCAGGCAGACGCAGGAACGCGCTTAGCCAGTTCATCCCCGCCAGCAAGGCGCCAGCCAGTCCGATGGCGAAGTTCCCACCCCATGCACCAAGCAGTCCTCCTACCGCGGGACCAAGAATAAATCCAACACCGAACGCCGCTCCAATCAATCCCATCGCGCGTGTCCGCTCCTGTGCAGGGGTGACGTCGGAGATGTACGCCTGCGCTGTGGAGAGATTGGCGGCGGTGATTCCTGCCAGCAGACGCGAAAAGAAGATGGTCCATGCATTCTGCGCCAACGCGAAAAGCAGATACGAAAACGCTGACCCTGCGATACTCAGAAGCAGTATCGGGCGCCGCCCCACCCTGTCCGATAACCTGCCCCAGAACGGGGCAAACAGGAACTGCATCAGAGAGTAAACTGCCTGAATCAGCCCAATGAAGGTAGGGGTCGCGTGGAAGGCATCCGCATAGTATTGAAGCTGGGGGATGATTAACCCAAAGCCTAAAAGGTCAAGGAATATGGTAAAGTAAACAATCTTCCGCGCCGATTTGGAAGAGTCAGGCACTGCGACATCCTCCACAGCCAGAGTGCAACACGCAAAAAGCATACCCCAAAATGTTTAGCGAAGGCAAGGGTAAACTGTTCTCGAATTGCTAGGCAGGATTGACTTTCGCCTTCATGACCTGTATAATCCTTGACCGGTGAAACTGAGAAGGAGGCGATGTCATGCGCATCAGACAGAAGGAGCTGCGCCAGCGACGTAAGCGGAAAGAGGAGAAGCAGAAGGCAGCCCGACGCGAAGCGAGGATGCGGGCAAGGCGAGTGTAACCGCGTGCTTGTACCCCCTGCCCCGTTTCCCCTGCGCGGCAGGGGGACTGAAAGATGGTTATCCCAGCTGTAACTCCAGCTTGATATCGATAGCGGGAGCAGAGTGGGTTATCGCTCCGACGGAGATGGCGTCCACGCCTGTCTCCGCAATCTGACGCACGGTATCCAGGCGTACTCCCCCGGAGGCTTCCAGCAAGACGCGCCCTTTTGCCAGTTGAACTGCTTCGCGCATCTGTTCAAGCGTCATGTTATCCAGCAGAACAATATCCGCCCCCGCCTCGATCGCTTCTGCAACCTGCTGAACGGTGGTACATTCCACCTCTACTTTCATGGTGTGTGGCAGGGCACGCTTCGCGCTCTGCACCGCCGGAGTAATCCCGCCGCACACTGCGATATGGTTGTCCTTAATCAATACGGCGTCGTACAGCCCGAAGCGGTGATTGTAGCCGCCGCCCACGCGCACCGCGTAACGTTCCAGATAACGCAGACCGGGCGTGGTCTTGCGCGTGTCGCAGATTCTGACGGGCAGGTCTTTCACCGCGTCCACAAACCTCGCGGTGAGAGTGGCTATCCCGCTCAATCGCTGAAGAAAGTTCAGCGCCACCCGTTCGGCGGTCAAAATCCGGCGTGCTTCGCCTCTGACCTCCGCCAAAACGGTACGTGTGCTGAAGTGTTGTCCTTCCTGCAGCAGAGGTTTTAAACGAATGCGAGAATCCACCTGATGAAAAACCCGCTCCACGACGGGGATTCCGGCCAGGATGCCCTCCTGCGTCGGGATAAACTGCCCGAACGCTTCCACTCCTTCGGGCACGGTCAGCAGAGTGGTTATATCTCCTGTGCCGATGTCTTCCGACAGGGCGCGGGATACTATCTCATCAACAAGTGGCAGATTGAGTGCGCTCATCAGTCCCATTTCACCTCCAGGATTCCCTCGCACTGCATCAGCGTCCCAAGCACCTGCACGGTTGAGGTCTGGGCGGGCATCTCCAGCGAGATCTCGTAGCGTCGGGCGTGAGGCATCAGCGCAGGCAGAGTGCGAACAGAACTCACGTCTACGCGCAGGGAAGCCAGTACATGCAGTACAGACTCAATGACGGGTTTGCCCTCCTGAGCGACAATCTCTATGTCCCGCAGTCGCGTCTTCATTTTCAGGCGATTCTCCAGGAGGTGAACCAGCGCAAGCGTGAGGAAAACGAGCACCGTCGCCAGGGATGCCATCACCCAGAAACGGCGGTCCAGCCCCACAGCCAGCCCGATAGCAGCGGTAGCCCAGATGCTGGCGGCGGTGGTCAGACCACGAACAGTTCCGCCCAGGTGGATAATCGTACCCGCGCCGATGAAGCCGATGCCTGTGACTACCTGCGCGGCGATGCGCGTGGGGTCAACATTCGGGTCAGTCAGTCCTCGCGAGACCGTTCCGAACATCGCTGCGCCCAGCGAGAGCAGGATGTGCGTGCGCAGACCCGCCGGTCTGCCATGCAATTCACGCTCCAGCCCGACGATTGCCCCCAATGCAGATGCCAGCAGAAGTGGTAGCAGGCTCTCTCCGAGTGAAAACACTCCGCATTTCCCCTTCCCGAAAGAGGATGACTTTATTGTACTGTGGAACTAAGGAAGAGACAAGGGCAAAACAAAAAATCGCCTGCCTCCAGAGCAATCGGGGTTGGGCGAAGCTCCGGGTGCAGGCTCCATCAAGACGATGGACAGAGTGAAAAGGAGGACATGCGCTACTACATAATACGAGGGCGGGACACCGAAAGTTCCACAGGATGTAACCCCGCAGGAGGTGCTCGCGTCTAAATTGCAGTGGATTAGCAGGAATCCGGGTCTGACCTGCTGTATGATAACCCGGATAACCGTGTGTTGAGAAACAAACCCAACGCGAGGAGAGACGATGATGCGAATGGGCTTGAAAGGCTTCATCTCTAGAGGATGGACCCGTGCGTTGCCAGCCTGTGTGTTGATTCTACCGATGGTATCTGCGGTGCTCGCTCAAGATGTTGTTGCCTACCGGTTCTCCCCGGCACACAACGGCATCGCTCCCAGTGGCATCCAGATGCCCGCAGCGATGTCCTGGCGATACACCGCATCGCCAGCGCCTCAGAACCCCGCGGCGCCCGCAGTGGTTGGTAACACGGTGTACTACGCCTGCCGCGACAGGTTCTACGCGCTCGAGGCGGACAGCGGGCGTGTCATCTGGCGGTACCCCACCAACCAGCCGCTGGACGCGCAGTTCCGCACCACCCCAGCGGTGGTCAACGGCATTATTTACGTTGGCGCCACCGATGGGAACCTGTACGCTCTCTCGGCTACCACGGGTAAATACCTCTGGTCGTTTAAGGCGCAGGGCGCTATCCTCTCGCCGCCAACCGTGGTGGACGATGTGGTGTACTTCGGCTCTGCCGACGGGCGAGTGTATGCCATCAACGCCAGGACGGGCGAACCGATATGGCGCGGAGGCTTTCGTACGCTGGATGCCGTTAACGGAGCCGTAGCGGTTGCCGACGACGTGGTCTACTTTATCTCTGCGGACCAGACACTGTACGCGGCGGCGGCAGCGACAGGCTTGCTCCTGTGGCGCCAGCGATTGACAGGCACACTTTACGCCCTGTCGCCGGTCGTTGCGGATCGCAACCTTTATGTTGTCGCCTCCAACGTGCTTTATGTTCTGCAGGCGCGAAGCGGACGCCAGCTGTGGGCACGCACCCTGCCCGATGACATCGTGACGGAACCCGTTGCGGGCAACGGAATGCTGTACGTGCTGACGCGCGACGGGCGCGTGTGGGCGTTTGACAACACGGGCAAACTGCTGTGGAACACGAAGGAACCGGTGTTCACCAATCAGGTGCTGGCTCCGCCCACGCTGGCTGGTAACGTGCTTATCATCGGCACGGCACGAGGTGGCATCTATGCCCTGGATGCTTCCAACGGCTCCATCCTGTGGAAGTATCTGCTGCAGTCGTCTTCCTCTACGCCCGAACGCCCGACCTTCACCGACATCACCGCGCCGCCGGTGGTCGCTAATGGCACGCTGTACATCGTCTCGGACGACGGCAGTCTGACCACCTTCCGCGCGGACGCGCCGGATAGCATCCCGCCAACCATAACCGAGCTGGAGCCGACTCGCGGTTTGGCAATGTCGGGCGCGCCGCCTATCCGTTTCCGTGCGCTCATCAGCGACGACGGTTCCGGCATCAAGACCGACACCATCCAGTTCCT
This sequence comes from uncultured bacterium, assembly GCA_964579145.1. Lineage (GTDB taxonomy): Bacteria > Armatimonadota > HRBIN16 > HRBIN16 > HRBIN16 > HRBIN16. The sequence goes on from CAZOGB010000002.1 coordinate 27,615, forward strand.
GCTGGACGACAGGCCGGTGAAATATGAGTTTGACCTTGCGAAGGGCGAAATCAGCTATCTGTGGGGGAGCAAGGAAGCCTCGGCAACTCCCACAGGGCAGGAAGGTGGTGCCACCACCGTTCGTCCCCTCGCCGATGGACGGCACACGGTGAAGGTCATCGCCGAGGACTGGCGCGGTAACCGCACGGAATACACCTGGTTGTTCATCGTGGATAACACCCTGCGCAAGCGCACCACCACCACTCAGCCCCGCCAGCAGGGTGTACCCGGCGTTCCCGGTGGCATTGGCGGTGGTCGCCGTGGACCGGGCGGACGCGACGAGGGCGGCTACTGATTGGAGAGGATAGTCGGTGGAGGAAGCTCGCTGTCGTGCCCTGCTCAGACTGGCGTATCTCGAGCTTCCTCCCCGTCGTCTGCTGAGCCTGCTGGAGCACTTTGAGCGACCTGAAGCCATTTTGCACGCATCTCGCCACGAGCTGCTGCGCGTTGATGGTATGACCGAAGCCGCTGCGGCGCGCATCCTGAACGCTCCCGAGGTCCCCGAAGAGGTCTGGCAGAGGTGGAAGCAGAGCGATTCGCGACTTCTCACCTGGCGAGATGATGGCTATCCGCCTGCGCTGAGGGAGATTGAAGACTTTCCTCCCATCCTTTTCGTCCGGGGAAGCCTGCAGGAACGAGACCGCTTCGCGGTGGCCATTGTGGGCACACGCAAACCCACGGCGTACGGGCGACACGTGGCGGAACGCCTGGCGCGAGAACTGAGCCGATACGGATTGACCATTATCAGCGGCGGCGCGAGGGGAATTGACACCTCTGCACACACCGGTGCACTGCGTGCGGGCGGGCGCACCATTGCTGTGCTGGGCTGTGGAATTGATGTGGCGTATCCTCCCGAATCCGCCGGGCTGTTCAACCGCATCGCCACCCAGGGGGCGATTCTCTCCGAATATCCTCCCGGCGTTCCGCCCGACGCCTGGCGGTTTCCGGCGCGAAACCGCATCGTGAGTGCGCTGTCGCTGGGCGTACTGGTGGTGGAGGCTCCAAACGACAGTGGCGCGCTCATCACCGCAAACCATGCACTGGAGCAGGGCAAGCCGGTGTTTGCCGTACCCGGCAACATCGACACGGGGCAAAGTGCGGGCTGTCACCGGCTGATCAAAGAGGGAGCGACGCTGGTGGATAACGTGGAGGACATCGTGCGAGCGCTGGGCATCGCCCCGGAGCCACCCCCGGAACGCCCGGCGCAAACGCCTTCGCTGACGCCCGTCCAGCAAAACGTTTTGCGCGCTCTCTCCCTGACGCCCAAGCATGTGGACACACTGGCGGAAGAGCTGAATCTGCCCGTTGCTCAGCTGAACGCCGAACTGCTGATGCTGGAGATGTATGGTCTGGTGCGTCGGCAACCGGGAAACACCTACGTTCGGGTACCATAATAGCTGTGAAGACACTGGATATCAGCATTGCCGACATCGCCCTGAGGCTCGAATGCATGGAGGAATCGTTCCTGACCGACCTCGTGCAGGAGCGATACGGGGCGTTCTTGCTCGCACGCGCTGAACAGCCGCACATCCGTGTCCTTCTTCGACCGAAGCCCTCTCCGCCTACCCGGGCACGTATGGAGAGCGTGAAGGTTCGTCAGGCGGAGGGCGGCTGGCGGTTTGTGTATGATACCTTCGTGGCGGACGTCGCCCCGGAGGCGGATCGTGCGGAGGTGGACTGCCTGCGCAGTGTGTATGCCGTCGATTCTTTCCTTCGTACCCTGCTGGCTCTGTATCTGCCCCAACGTGATGGGGTGATGGTACACGCCTCCGCAGTGAGGCATGGACACTGGGGATATGTGTTCGCCGGGCGGTCGGGCGCAGGCAAGAGCACGGTGGCGCGGATACTGTCGGGCGAGACTGAGGTTCTCAGCGATGAGCTGGTCGCCCTGCGGCGCCTGTCAGGGGCATGGCACGTGTACGGCACACCTTTCTGGGGCGACTTCGCCCGCGCAGGCGTGAATCTCAACGCACCGCTACGCGCCATTTGCCTGCTTCAGCACGCCAGAGAGCCTCGTCTTGAAAGACTATCACGGCGCGATGCCCTGACCGGCGTTCTGCAATGCAGTTTGCAGTTCGCCGAGGGTCCGCAGGTTGCCGAATGGATGCTGAATGTGGTCTCTGCGCTGGTGCAGGATGTGGCGGTTTATCGCCTGTATTTCCCGCCCAGCATAGAGTTCTGGGGAGTGGTGCTGGAAGGAGTATAGACAGGGTTACCCTGTGGACCGCCGCAGCTCGCCGCGGTGGGAGTTGCCCTCCCAGTAATCCACCAGCAGGTCATGTGCGATGTAGTAGTGCACCGAGTACACCGCCGGGCGACACTGGATCAGCCCCTTCGGTACGCTGTGGAAAAATGCTTCAGCAATGCGCTGAGCCTCCTCGTGGCAGATGGGTTCCCCATCCACCCGCGTGATAGAGAGATGGAGCAGGTCGTCCTCTCCTTCAAACTGCACCCGGAAGTCGCCGAGCGTTGTGCCATAGCGTTCCCTTCGGTCGAGCAGGATAGGTATTCCCGCCCGCGTGTCCTCAATAATCGCCTGCAAAATGCGGCGAACTTCCGGGTGCTCGTGCGTCAGCTCCATATTACACCCCTGCACGTCTGCATCGGTCGGGCGCACAGCGGCAGTGTGCCACCCGTACCGTGCCGTCCTGTGTCCATGTAACCAGCGGCTCGTCGAACGTGATAGGCTCCTCACATTGCTGGCAGATGAACAACCAGTTCACGTTCTCCTGTGTACCCGGCTGGGATGACCCTGCCTGCTTCAGCCGCTCCTTGCGCGTCGCCATCTCCGTCATCGCATCCCAACCTCCTTTCAACGCGGCGTCATCGCGCTGGCAAAATGCTTAGACGGATGGCGCACCCTGCAGGTTTCACCGGAATCGGCAGTTTGTCATGCTTTCACCCTAAATACCGGGTACAGGCATTCCAAAGCGGTCGGTTGGATGGTCTGCCACGCGCAAACGCACCCGCCCCCGCTCGTTGCCCCGCTGGATGACCAGTGTGACTTCTGTGCCCGCAGGCAAGGAGGCGATCAGGTTCTTCAACTCGCCCGGTGAGGTCACTCGCTTGCCGTTACACTCGAGAATGATGTCTTCAATGTCCAACCCGGCGAGGTCGGCAGGACTGTTGCGGAACAGGTTGGCCACAACCACGCCCTGCACCGTGCCTTCGTCCAGCCGTGCGGGGATGATGCCCAGCCATCCACGCGACACCTTGCCGTAGCGAAGCAACTGCTCCATCACGCGCCGGGCTTCATGGCTGGGGATGGCAAAGCCGATGCCCACGTTCCCGCCGCTCTGCGACAGAATGGCGGTATTAATGCCCACCAGCTCGCCGCGGATGTTCACCAGCGCACCGCCCGAGTTGCCCGGGTTGATGGCGGCATCCGTCTGGATGAAGTCTTCGTACACGGAGATGCCTACGTCTCGCCGTCCCTTTGCGCTGACGATGCCTGCCGTCACCGTCTGGCTCAGTCCATACGGGTTGCCAATGGCAAGCACCCACTCGCCGACCTCCAGCGCCCGCGAGTCGCCCCATTTGATAGCAGGCAGGTTGTTCGCGCGAACACGCAGGAGGGCAAGGTCGGTCGCGGGGTCGGTCCCCACTACCTGCACATCCGAAAACCTTCGTCCATCCGCCAGCGCTACCGAAATGCGGCTCGCGCCGGCAATCACGTGATTATTGGTGAGTATCAACCCGTCCCGGCTGACAATAACGCCCGAGCCCAGGCTGCGCACCACGCGGTCAGGCTCCCGGAACGGAATGTCCTCATCGCCGAAGAAGTAGCGGAAGAGGGGGTCATCAAACAGTGGCGACCGCCTGCCCGGGATGATGGTCGCCGCGCTGATGTTCACTACCGACGGCGTTGCCACCTTCGCGACCGCAGCAAAGGCTTCAGACCTGGTCTTAAGCTGCGTGGACGCCTGCTCAAAGGTGATTGGCGGCGGCTCTGGAACGCCCGAACCGGTGTGTGTTCTTACACCCAGCCACCATCCCACAAACAGCGCCAGGAGCACCATCGCCACCACCGCGACAGCAACACGCCCCTCAACACGATGCATGGTCAGCGTTTTCTCCTGAACCTGCATAGATGATTCCCTCCTCTGGGGTCGTTGGACGAACTGTTTGCCATTTCTGGATGGGTACTTCGCCCACCACGTAGAAACTGCCTGTTACCACCACGAGGTCATCCGCCTGTGCCATGTTCATTGCCCGCTCCACCGCTTCGGGAACAGAGGGGATAATCTCGTACGGCGGCAGTGGCACGGTGGACGCTTCGGGCAGGTCGGGTGCAGGTCGCCTGCGCTGGTCGCTGGGCTGGGTGAAGATGATGTGCGATGCCAGCGGCGCAAGAGTATCCACCACGCCCTGCGGCTCGTGTCCCCTCGTCATACCCAGCACCAATATCAGGCGGCGGTAAAGAAAGGTCTCGGGTATCGCCTGAGCCAGACACCGCACTGCGTCCACGTTGTGCGCGCCGTCCAGCAGAAGCGTTGGGGAGCGTCGAACTATCTGCATCCTGCCGGGCATCGTGGCGTGCTCCAGCCCGATTCGAATCGCGCTCTCCGGCACGTTCACTCGATGAGCATGTTGCAGTGCCTCGATGGCGGCGATGGCGACCGCCGCGTTGGAACACTGGTGTTTGCCTAGCAGGCGCAAGCTCAGATGACGATAAACCCTGTCGGTGGTGCGCACCGATACCTTCTGGCGCATACGATAGACGCCCTCGTTCTGCCAGTGCACGGTGCGTACAGGCGGCGGGATGACCATGCGCTCTGGTTTCACTTCAGTCAGCGGCACCCCGGCACGTTTAGCGTGTTCCCGAATCACCTCCAGAGGCTCCGGGTCGGTCACGCCCGTGACCACAGGCGCACAAGGCTTGATGATGCCCGCCTTCTCCGCTGCGATTTTCGCCAGCGTGTCTCCCAGCCGGTCCATGTGGTCCCAGCCGATGGAGGTAATCACGCTCACCAGGGGGCGCACGACGTTGGTGGCATCCAGCCTCCCCCCCAGCCCAACTTCCACCACCGCAAAGTCCACCCGCTGTTCGGCAAAGCAGGTAAGCCCCACCGCCGTTTTGAGCTCGAACTCCGTGACCTGCCCCAGCGGCGTCTGCGCCAGCTCTTCAATATGGGGCTTTATCCATGTCACCAGTCGCGCAAAGTCGGCTTCAGGAATCAGGTAACCGTTGACCTGAATGCGCTCGCGCAGGTTGAACACGTATGGCGAAAGGTACAGCCCCACTTTATAGCCCGCTGCCTGCAGAATGGTGGCGATAAAGGTGCTGGTGGAACCTTTGCCGTTCGTGCCGGCGACGTGAATGACGCGCAACTGGTGATGCGGGTTGCCCAGACGCTCCAGCAATGCCTCGAACCGCTCATTACCGAGCTTGATGCCGAAGCGTTTCAAACCCTGCATGTACATGACGGCGCGTGTGTAGTCCATATGCCCTTCCTGTTAACCTGTGATATTATACCGCAGGCAGGTGGCGCACATCGCGACGTGCGGCAGTCATCGCTACGACCCCGGCGCATATCATCGCGCCGGTCACCAGTGCCGTTGTTGCCGTCCAGTGAGAAGCAATCCATCCCATCAGCAGGTTGCCAAACGGCGCCAGCCCCATGAGCGCAAACACGTGCAGGGACATCGTGCGCCCGCGCAGATGCTCCGGGCTGAGCGACTGAAGCAGGGCGTTGATAGAACCCAGTGTGCTCACTGCCGAGCCGCCAATCAGCACCAGACAGAGCAGAGAGAGGGGATAACTGCGCGACAGCGCAAACAGCGTTAAGCCGGTACACAACCCCGTGGCAGCGGTGATGACCACTTTGCCTCTGGGCACGGTACCCGCCACCTTCGCCAGTATTAGGGCTCCCGTCAACGCGCCAAAACCAGTTGCTGAAAACAGGTTGCCGAGCCCCTGCTTGCCGACCTGAAGCACGTCACGGGCGAAAACGGGCATCAGCGTGGTGTACGACATGGCGAAAATACTCAGCGCGCAGTCCAGCAGGATTAACGACCGCAACAGCCCGTCCCGGTACACATAGGTTAAGCCTTCCTTCAATTCTGACCACACGGATAGTCTTTCCACCGGGGACTGAACGGACGATGCAGGTATCCGCCACAGCGCAAAGATGATGGCAACATAGCTGACCGCGTTGATGAAGAAACACCATCCCGCGTTCACCATCTCAATCAGCTTGCCCGCGATGGCAGGTCCCAGAATACGTGCGGTGTTGAAGGCCGCGGAGTTCATTGCCACCCCAACGGTCACAAACTGCTCCCCCACCAGGTCCATCACCATCGCCTGGCGGGCGGGCGCGTCGATGGCGGTGATGAAGCCGTTTAGCATAGCAATCAGCGCGATGTGCCAGAACGCCACCCGACCACTCAGTACGAGTATCGCCAGGATGAACGCATTTATCGCGAACAGGGATTGCGTAGTGAGAACCAGCCTGCGCTTTTCAAAGCGGTCGGCAACCACTCCGCCAAACAGGCTGAACAGCGTGGTCGGCAGCGACCCCACAAACCCTAGAAGCCCCAGAAGCATTTTACTGTTGGTGATTTCATAAACCACCCATCCCTGAGCGACCGTCTGCATCCAGCTGCCGAGAAAGGAGACGAACGCTCCAATCCAGTAGCTGCGATAGACCGTATTCTGCCACAACGCAATCGCGGAGGGGGCTGTGTGGCTTTCTGTGCTCTGCTGACGCTCCATACAGTCTTATTCTATCATGGAACCCCACACTCGGCAATTCCATGCACGCCGGTGATTTTACACAGCTTGCATTTTGCCAACGGATGTGTTATTTTATTGATTAGAGTAACTGAATTAAACATCTGCTTCGCCTGCTCCGTTCCGCCTGCCGGGTGGAGGTAGTGGGTGCTGGAGGAAGTGTTTATGCCACAGTCGGAAGCGGTTTCAGAAAAGCGGTTTATTCTGCCCGCCGGGCAGTTTCAGCGGTTGTTTGACGCCCTGCATCAGGGCGGCTATCAGACCATTGCCCCTACCCTGTTGGACGACGCCATCGTGTACGAGACGGTGGATTCGGTGAGTGACCTGCCCCTCGGTCTGACCGACGAACAGCGTGCGGGCGCATACAGAGTGAAACGCAACCCCGAGGGGCGAACTTTCTTTCGTTATGCAGTGGGTCCGCGTTCATGGAAGCACTATCTCTATCCACCCCGGCAGAGGCTCTGGCGGGCACAACGCAACGGCGATGGAGGCTTCCATGTGCTCGCCGAGCGGGAGGACGTGCCTCGCTATGCGTTCATCGGCGTACGCGCCTGCGAGCTCGCTGCCATCCAGATACAGGACAGGGTGTTTCTGAGCGAGCAGTATCAGGACGAGCACTACCAGCGCAGGCGGGAGAACGCCCTGTTGATAGCCCTCAACTGCACCGCCCCGTCGGGAGTTTGCTTCTGCACCTCCCTGGGAACGGGACCGCGCGCCAAAGACGGCTTTGACCTTGCCCTCACCGAGGTCTTCGGCAATAATGAGCACTTCTTTCTGGTGGAGGTGGGAACGGAGAGCGGCGCTTCGCTGGTAGAAGATCTTGGCATGCCTCCAGCCACAGAACAACAGTGTCAGATGGCTGAGGCTCTGATAGCAAACGCCGAGCAACGGATACTGAAGCGTCTGGACATCTCCGACCTGAAGGAATTGCTCTACCGCAATCTGGACAGTCCACACTGGGAAGAGGTGGCGAGGCGATGCCTTACTTGTTCGAACTGCACGATGGTCTGCCCTACCTGTTTCTGCCACACGGTGGAAGATGTGACGAATTTGCAGGGCACGGTGGCCGAGCGATGGCGTCAGTGGGATTCCTGTTTCCACGTTGACTTCTCGTATATTCACGGCAGCGCAGTGCGCATTTCAGAGGCATCGCGTTATCGGCAGTGGATTACCCACAAACTGGCATCCTGGCAGGACCAGTTCGGCGTGATAGGGTGTGTGGGATGTGGACGGTGCATCACCTGGTGCCCGGTGGGCATAGATATTACCGAGGAGGTGCGCGCCTTGCGACGTCGCGAGGGGAGCAGAGCCGCTCCAGCATCACCAAAGGAGGAGAACCATGCGAACGCTTGAGACCATCCTGGCAGAACATCCCTTCTTTGAGGGGTTGCCCGACAAGCACCTGAAAGTCATCGTGGGCTGTGCCTCCAATGTGAGCTTCGAGGAAGGCGAGACCATCTTCCGCGAGGGCGAAGAGGCGAATCGCTTCTACCTCATCCGACAGGGGCGGGTGGCGCTGCAGGTGTACGCAGCGGGCATTGGCACGATAACCATTCAGACGCTGGACGCAGGAGACATTTTGGGGTGGTCGTGGCTGGTGCCTCCCTATCGCTGGCACTTCGACGCGCGAGCGGTGGAACCGGTGCGAGCCATCGCACTGGACGGTGAGTGCTTGCGCCGCAAATGCGAGGAGGACCACGATCTGGGATATGAACTGCTGAAGCGGTTCGCGGAGATAATCACCCAGCGGCTTCAGGCTACTCGCCTGCAGTTACTGGATGTGTACGGTCTCAGAAGGTAGCCTATCAGGGAGGAGGACGATTTCCCAAAACGATGATACCATGCCCTTTTCGCATACGGACAGTGCGCCGTGAAACGCAGGATACCTTCACGCTGGAGCTGGAGCCGGCGGGCGGTCCCGAACGATTCGCGTTCAAGCCCGGGCAGTTCAATATGCTGTATGTGTTTGGCGTGGGCGAGATACCCATCTCCATCAGCGGCGACCCCGCCGACCCCCGAGTGCTCATGCACACCACGCGCGAGGTGGGAACCGTCACCAAAGCGATGGGCAGGTTGAAGCGGGGCGATATTATCGGCGTGCGCGGACCGTTCGGCACACCGTGGCCCGTGCAGGAGGCAGAGGGTGCAGATGTGGTGATTGTCGCTGGAGGCATCGGGCTGGCGCCTTTGCGCCCCGCACTCTACCACGTGCTGGCACATCGCGACCGCTACGAGAAAGTCGTTCTGCTTTACGGCACGCGCACGCCAAGCGACATCCTGTACCGGCGCGAACTCCAACGATGGCGAGCACAGTTCGACCTCGAAGTGCACATCACTGTAGACCGTGCAATGAGCGGCTGGCGCGGCAATGTCGGGGTGGTGACCTCGCTGATACCACGTGCACCTTTTGACCCGCGCAGTGCGGTGGCGCTTGTCTGTGGTCCCGAAATCATGATGCGCTTTACCGTGCTGGAACTGCAGCGGCGAGGCGTTCCCCCCTCGCAGATTTACATCTCGATGGAACGCAACATGAAGTGCGGTGTGGGCATCTGCGGGCACTGCCAGCTCGGTCACTGTTTTGTGTGCAAGGATGGTCCCGTGTTCCGCTACGACACGATACAGCATCTGTTTGAGAGGCGGGAGATATAGCCATGGCGCGTGCAATCAAGCCAAAGCTGGCGGTCTGGAAGTTTGCTTCATGCGACGGGTGTCAGCTCAGCCTGCTGGACTGTGAGGAAGAACTGCTGGAGGTCGCTGGCGCAATAGAGATTGCCTACTTTCCCGAAGCGAGCCGGGCGGTAGTGCGGGGACCCTACGACATCTCGCTGGTGGAAGGTTCCATCACCACTCCACACGATGCCGAGCGCATCCACCAGGTGCGCCGGGCGTCGCGTTTTCTGGTCACTATCGGTGCGTGTGCGACTGCCGGGGGCATTCAGGCACTGCGCAATTTTAAGGATGTTCAGGAGTTCATCCGGGCGGTGTATGCGTCTCCGCAATACATCGAAACCCTGAGCAAATCCACCCCCATCCGCGACCATGTGTTTGTGGATTACGAGCTTCGGGGTTGCCCTATTAACAAATATCAACTGCTGGAAGTCATCAACGCTTATCTCAACGGGCGCAAGCCGAACATCGCTCCACACAGCGTGTGCACGGAGTGCAAGCGGCGTGGCATTGTGTGTGTGATGGTGGCGAACGGCACGCCCTGCCTTGGACCCGTCACCCATGCGGGATGCGGCGCCATCTGCCCTTCTTATCGGCGCGGATGCTACGGGTGCTTTGGTCCCAAGGAAACGCCCAACCCCGCTGCGCTGAGCAAGCGTTGGAAGCAGCTCGGCGTGAAAGAGGATAACCTGGTGCGCGCCTATCGCAGTTTCAACGCCTATTCGGAAGCCTTCCGACGAGAGAGTGAAAGCCATGAAAGGTCATAACATCCGGGTAGATTATCTGGCAAGAGTGGAGGGCGAAGGCTCTCTGCATGTTCGCTTCAGGGGCGGAAAACTGGAGGAAGTGCATTTTAAGATTTTCGAGCCTCCTCGCTTCTTCGAGGCGTTTTTGCGCGGGCGAAGCTATCATGAAGCACCGGACATCACCGCCCGAATCTGCGGCATCTGCCCGGTGGCCTACCAGATGAGCGCAGCGCACGCGATGGAAGATGCCTTTGGCGTGAAAGTGGAAGGGCCCATTCGCGACCTGCGCCGACTGATATACTGCGGCGAATGGATAGAGAGCCACGTGCTTCACGTCGCCCTGCTTCACGCCCCGGACTTTCTGGGCTATGAAGACGCCATCCAGATGGCGCGAGAGCATCCGCAAATCGTGCAGACCGCCTTGCAGCTGAAAAAGGTGGGCAACGACCTGGTGAACCTCATCGGCGGGCGCGAGATACATCCGATAAACGTGAAAGTGGGAGGCTTCTACAGGGTTCCCCGTCGGCGCGACCTGGACGCGATTGAAGAGCGTTTAAAGTGGGCGCGCGACGCTTCGGTTCAGCTGGTTAAGTGGGCGGCGAGCCTGCCCATTCCTGACTTCGAGCAGGATTACGAGTTTGTGGCTCTGCAACACCCCGCAGAGTATCCGATGAACGAAGGCAGGCTCGTCTCGAATAAAGGGTTGGACATCGCCATAGATGAGTTCGAGACTCACATCGTCGAAGAGCATGTGCCCTACTCCAACGCTCTGCACGCGCGTATCGCCAGACGTGGAGCCTATCTGGTGGGACCGCTGGCGCGGTTCAACCTCAATTTCGCGCGACTATCGCCGCTGGCGCAGGAGGCTGCCAGAGAGGTTGGCGTCGTTCCTCCCTGCCGTAACCCGTTCCAGAGCATCGTGGTTCGCGCCATCGAAACCCTCTATGCGTGCGACGAGGCTCTGCGTATCATTGAACACTACACCATGCCGAACAAGCCGGCTATAGACATACGTCCTTGCGCGGCGACCGGGCATGGATGCACTGAAGCCCCGCGCGGCATCCTCTACCATCGCTATCGCGTGGATGAATACGGCACCATTCTGGACGCCCGAATCGTGCCGCCTACTGCCCAGAACCAGAAAACCATTGAGGCGGACCTGCGGAGCCTGATTGAGGCGAATCCTGACCTGCCGCTGGAACAGCTACAGTGGCGATGCGAGCAGGCGATACGCAACTACGATCCGTGTATCTCCTGCGCCACACACTTCCTGAAAATCAACATACAGAGGGAATAGACCGCGCTGGCGTGCCTGTTCATTTGACCGTTAATTCACTCACTGCTGTCTTTCCATCCCCTTTCTTCCCTCTCTGATCCCATCGTTTATCTATTGAAATATTTCGCATTGCTATGCTATAATTGGGGTGACTTTTGACATAGGGCACAAATGGCTCCATGAACCGCTGGCTTATCTGGCTGATACTTTGCATACAGGGCATTTACGACCTGTCGTTAACGGGGCTGGCGCGGATGACCGCAACAGCTGGTCAGGACTCGTTACAACGGCTGCACGCGGTGTACTGCCACTGCCAACACTGCTCGGACATCCACAGCTGCTGTTGCGTGCCCCACAAGCAGGTCATCACCGAAGCAGCCGTGCGCCAGTGTGACCCGTCTCCAGCAGCCAAAGTAGCCAATACGTGGGCATTTCGGCTGGTAAGCCAGCTGCCGACTGAAGTGCCGCTGTGTATCTCGTCTGAAGAGGCTGGTGGCTACGTACCCAGCTATCACGATACCTTTGTGCTACCTCCTGAACCTCCTCCGCGTGGTGTCTGAGAAGACTCGTGTCTGCCAACTTTTCTCGGACATTACAAAACCAGCAAGAGGAGGTCAGGAAATGCTTCGCAAGGGTTTTACGCTCATTGAACTTCTGGTGGTTATCGCGATTATCGCGATACTTGCCGCCATCCTGTTGCCTGTGTTCTCACAGGCTCGTGAGAAGGCGCGCGCTGCCGCCTGCCTGTCCAACTGCCGGCAGATGGGTATCGCGGTGCAACTCTACGTTCAGGACTACGACGAGACGATGCCGACAGTGAGGATGATGTGGCCTGGTATGCCTCAACCGCCTGTCAGCTGGCTCGAGCAGCTGCAGCCCTATGTGCGGACGCCTCTGCTACAACGCTGTCCCTCAGACAGCAGCCCGGCGTGGCAGGCAAACCCGCCTCGCGTTTCTTCTTACGGGCTGAACGCCTACTTCGATCCCTTCCATGCCCCGTACGGCGACCACCTGGCGCCTCGTCCGCTGGCGCTTGCGTCCGTTGCTCGACCCGCCCAGTGTATCTACATCGCCGAACTGGCAGAGGTCAACCGCAAAAACGGAATGCCCATTAAAGCGGACCACTTTATGCCCATGTACTGGGGTAATCCGCCGCGGGTGATGGATATGATGATGAACGCCATGATGTGGGATGCCAATGCGCAGATACCCACCACACTCGCCATCGCGCGCCACCAAGGCGGGGCAAACTATGTCTTTGTGGACGGGCATGCGAAGTGGCATCTGTTCGGGCAAACCTGGCAACAGAGAACAGGTGAAGTACCTCTCGTTGACTGGTACGACCCGATGCGCGCCGAATAGCAATGTGGGGGAGCGTGCGCTCCCCCTCGCCGTTCACGCCAGACGTTTGGTGAAGCGTAGGCTCGCCAGGCTGAACAGCAACAGCCCGATTATTACCAGAGCCAGCGCATCCCCCCACAACACCTCTAACCCCACCCCCTTCAGGAAGATGCCCCGTACGATGTTCAGAAAATAGCGCAGGGGTATCAGATAGGTGAGCAGCTGGATAACCCGCGGCATGTTTTCGATGGGGAACATGAAGCCCGACAGCAGGATGGACGGAAGCATGATGAAGAAAGCGGTCATCATCGCCTGTTGCTGGGTGTGGGAGACGGTGGAGATGAATAAGCCGAGCCCCAGACTGGTCAGCACGAAGGTAAGCGTGAGCGCGAGCAGGAGCAACAGACTGCCCTTCAATGGTACTTTGAACCACAGAGTTGCAATGGTCAGTATCAACAGCACATCTGCGAAGCCGATCAGCACAAACGGCACGGTCTTACCAATCATCAGTTCGTGTGCGCGCACCGGCGTCACTATAATCTGCTCCAGAGTGCCCACCTCACGCTCTCGAACTATCGCCATAGAGGTTAGCACCATCGTCACCACCAGCAGGATGGTGCAGAGCACGCCGGGTACCATGTAGTTCACGCTTCGCAGTTCGGGATTGAACCACACGCGCGTTCGCTCTTCCACCACAGGCAGGCGTGTGAGCCGGGCGTGGACGCGCTGTAAACGCTCAATCATGGTCTCCTCCGAGTAGCGCCGCAACAGCCCAGCGGTGTAAGCCTGTACCATCCCCGAAGTGGTGGAGTCTGTGCCGTCCATAATCACCTGCAGGGGCGCACTTTCACCTCTTGCCAGCTGTCGGGCAAAGCCCCGTGGGATTTCGATGCCCACCATCACCTGTCCGCTGTCCAGCAGGGGAACCAGGTCCTGGGGACGGTTGAGGTAGCATACAACGTCAAAGTAGCCCGTGTTCTCGAAGCGTGCAATGAGCTCGCGGCTCTCACGGCTGCTGTCCATATCAATAACTGCCGTCGGTATGTGCTTGATGTCGGTTGTCACGGCGTAGCCGAAGATAATCAGCTGAAGGACCGGCGCAACCAGCACTATCCTCAGCATCCGTGGGTCACGACGGAGCTGGATGAACTCTTTGCGAATGAGATATTTTATCCGCTGTGTAAACATGGAGCACCTCACAGTCGCTTTTGGAACTTCATCGCGCTGACCCCCACCGCAATCATCCCAAAGAGCACCAGAGGCAGGGCGTGTTTCCACAGCACCTCCGGTCCCACCCCTTTCAGGAAGATGCCGCGCAGGATCACGATGAAGTAACGCGCCGGGATGAGGTAGGTTAGCAGTTGCAGAGGCTTTGGCATGGCGCTGATGGGGAACACGAAGCCCGACAGCAAAACGGACGGAAGCATTGTGCCCAGCATAGCGGCGATAAAAGCGACCAACTGCGTGCGCGCCACCACCGAGATGAGCAGTCCGATCCCGAGCGAGGAGAGCAGGAACACGCCTGAATGCACCAGCAACAGCACCACACTTCCGCGAACGGGAACATCGAAGAGCCACCTCCCCACCGCCAGCACCAGCAACACATCCGCGTAGGCGATAAGCACATACGGGATAACCTTGCCAATCATCAGCTCGTGAGGCATGACGGGCGAAACCACCAGCTGCTCAATAGTCCCCCGCTCTCGTTCACGCACGATGGTCAGGGAGGTCAACAGCGCGGCGAGCATCTGCAAAATCACCGCAATCAGCCCGGGCACGATGAAATAGGTGCTGTTCATTTCGGGGTTGTACCAGACGCGCGGGCGGAAGTCTATCGGCGCCACGATGCGCTCGGCGGGAAGCCCCTTCCGCATGGCGAACTGGCGCGCGTATTCCACCGAGAACGCCTGTACAAAACCGGAAACATATCCCTGCGCGATGGTAGCAGTGGTGGAATCCGAGCCGTCTACCAGCGCCTGTATCTGTGGCGTTCTGCCCGACGCCAGGTCTCGCCCAAAGCCGCGCGGAATGACCAGAATCAGCTTCGCCTCTCCGCGATTGAGCAGGTCATCAATCTGCCGATGCGTGTCCAAGTAGCGCACCACGTCAAAGTATTCGTTGTGCTGAAGCGAGCGGATGAAGTCACGCGAGGTGGAGCTCCTGTCATAGTCCAGCACCGCCGTGCGCAGATGGCGGACGTCCATATTGATGGCGTAGCCGTAGAGGATCAGCATCAGCACCGGCAGTATCACCACGACCGCCATCGTGCGCACATCTCGCAGGATATGAATGAACTCCTTGCGCATCACCGCGAGGATTCGGGTTATCATCTCAGTTGCCTCCCTCGCCCAGCTCGCGGTCTGTTCGTTCCACCAGCGCCACGAACACATCCTCCAGCGAGGGCAGTACGGGTTGCAGAGAGCGGATGGTGAACTGCTCCCGGAGAAGCCTTGCCCTCACCTGTTCTGCGGCGTGCTCGCCTTCGGGGACAACCACGTGCAGTTTTTTGCCGAACACCGCCACATCGCGCACCAGAGGGTCACCAGCCAGAACGTCCAAGGCAGGCATCTGCGGCTCCACCTCTACCTCCAGCAGTTGCCCCGACGTGTACGCCGATTTCAGCTGAGCCGGTGTGCCCATCGCCACGATTCTGCCCCGGTAGATGAGGCACAGTCGGTCGCAGTGCTCGGCTTCGTCCATGTAGTGCGTGGTGACGAATACCGTCACGCCCCCCTGCGCCAGCTCGTAGATAAGCTCCCAGAACTGCCTGCGCGACACGGGGTCTACTCCTGCTGTAGGCTCATCCAGAAAGAGGATCTCCGGCTCGTGCACAATCGCACAGCCCAACGCCAGCCGCTGTTTCCAGCCCATCGCCAGCTCGCCGGTCAGCGTCCTTTGCCTTGCCTCCAGCCCTGCCATCTGTATTACCCATCGCTTGCGCTCCTCCATGCGGCTCGGCGGGACACCGTATATCCCCGCGTAGAACTGGATGTTTTCCTCAACGGTCAGGTCTTCGTACAACGAGAACCTCTGCGACATGTAACCGATGCGCTCCTTAATCTGCTCGGCTTGCGTTCGGATGTCCAGCCCGGCAACGGTGCCGGTGCCCGAGGTGGGTTCAATGATGCCGCACAGCATGCGAATGGTGGTGGACTTCCCCGCGCCGTTCGGTCCCAGGAATCCGAAGATTTCGCCACGCCTGACCGAAAAGCTTAACCGGTCCACCGCCGTGAAGTCACCGAACCGCCGCGTCAGCTCGTTGACCTCCACTGCCCATTCGCTCATCCCCCAGTCCCCCTTTGCGCCTCCATGATGGCAACAAACACGTCCTCCAGACCCGGGCTCATCGGCTGAAGGTGCTCGATGCGGACGTTCGCCTGAGCAAGTGTCCGCTGGATAAGGGAGACGTCCCTTTCCGCGTTCTGGAGCCAGACATGCAGTCGCTCGCCGAACACCTGAACGCCCTGCACGCCCGCTGTGTGGCTTAATAGATGCTTCGCTTCGCGCTGGGGATGGCAAATGAGTTCAACCAGGTCGCCCATCATGCGGTTTCGCAGGTTGTCCGGGCTGTCGCACACGATAATGCGCCCGGCGTACATGAAGGCTATTCGGTTGCACCGTTCCGCCTCGTCCATGTAGGGCGTGCTGACCACCAGGGTCATGCCCCTGCCCACCAGGCTGTAGAGTATCCGCCAGAAATCGCGCCGAGAGACGGGGTCCACGCCAGTGGTTGGCTCGTCGAGAAAGAGTATCTCGGGCGTGTGGATGAGCGTGCAGGCAAGCGCAAGCTTCTGCTTCATCCCGCCTGACAGATTCTGTGCGAGCCGGTGGGTAAACGGAGCCAGCCTGCTGAACTCCAGAAGCTCTTTCTGTCGTGCGATGCGCTCCTCTTTGGGCACGCGGTAGATGTCGGCAAAGAAGTCCAGATTCTCCTGCACGGTCAGGTCGCCGTACAGGCTGAACCGCTGAGACATATAGCCGATGCGCTGTTTGACCTCTTCGGGATGAGTGCGCACGTTGAAGCCTGCCACGATTGCCTCGCCGGCGGTCGGCTCGATGGCTCCTACCAGCATGCGAAAGGTGGTGGTTTTGCCCGCGCCGTCCGGTCCGACAATGCCGAACACCTCGCCGCGCTTAACCTGCAAATCCACCGAGTCCACCGCGACGACCTCGCCGAACAGTTTGCGCAGGGCGTGTGCCTCTACTGCGAGCTCGCTCATCGCCGCCTCCGCCTACGGGGAAAGGAAAATGGTGGCATCGGCTGGCATTCCGGGCTTCAGCTCATGGCGCGGGTTTGCCAGCGTAATCTTCACGCCGAACACCAGCCTCACTCGCTCCTCCCTGGTCTGGACGTTCTTCGGCGTAAACTCCGGCTTGTCAGCGATTTCGGAGACCTTCCCCTCAAACCGGTTACCGGGAAAGGCGTCCACCACCACCTCGGCGCGGTCGCCCAGCTTCACGCGCATGTCAGGCTCGGGAACGTACACCTTCAGCCATACGCTATCCAGATTGGCGACGCGAACGATGGGCATTCCGGGCGTGACCAGCTCACCCTGCTCGGCGACCTTGAGGATGACTCTCCCTGCCACGGGAGACCGAACGGTCAGGTGCTCGCGAAGCGCCTTTGCCGACTCCAGTGCGCCCCGTGCCTGTTCCACCTGTGCCCTCGCCGCTTGGATAGTCTCTTCGCGGGCGCCAGCGAGCAGGAGTTGCAGACGGGCGCGGGCAGCCGATACTGCTTCCAGCGCGGTGCGGTACTGTGTGCGCGCCTGTTCCAGCTGCTGTTTGGTCACCAGGCGGTCGGTATAGAGCTCTTTCACCACCTGCAGGTTGAGGCGTGCCCCTTCCATCTGCGCACGTGCCTGCGCTTCCGCTGCGCGTGCCTGTTCGCGTTCTTCCACGCGGGCACCAGCCTGCAGTTCTGCCAGCTTTGCCTCCGCCGCCGCAAGCGCCGCCCACGCGGTATCCCGTCGTGCGATGGCGGAGTCCATCTGCTGTCTGGAAATGGCTCCCGTTGCGAACATGTTCTGGGCACGCTCCACATCCTGCTGTGCGTTGATATACTGTGCTTTTGCCTGTTCAACGGCGGCGCGAGCCTGCTCTATCTGCTCCACACGCGCCCCGGCTTCCACCATCTCCAATCGCGCCTTCGCCTGCTTGTAGGCGTTCTCGGCAACCTCATAAGCGGATTGGGCGTTGACCAGCTGTGCTTTCAGCTCCGTCGCTTTGGCGAACATCTCCTGAACCGTTGCCAGCGTCCGGCGTGCTCCCTCCGCGGCTGCCTCCGCCTGCGCCAGGTTCGCCTGCGCCTGACGTATCTCTTCTTCCCGCGCTCCCTTCAGCAGCTCTGCCAGCCGTGCCTGAGCCGCTCGGTAGGCTCCCTCCGCCTGAAGCACCTGTGCCTCCAGCTCCCTGCCGTCCAGAACGGCGATAACCTGCCCTGCCTGCACCTCGTCGCCCTCGTCAACCAGCAGTTTGAGGATGCGCCCTGTGGTTTTCGCGCTGACGTCTACCTCGGTGGCTTCAATGGTGCCGCTGGCGAGGATAACGTTGCCCGGCGGAGCAGGGCGCGAAAGCACCACACGCCACACCGCAAAGCCCGCTATCACCAGCGCAATCAGCACCAGCACACGAGACGCCCTGCCGTGTTTCATCGCCGAATGCCCTCCAGAAGCAGATTCGCGAACACCTCCGCGTACTCTTCCGCACTGTGCCTCGGCAAAATCTGTTCTTTGGTCCCCTCACTGCACGCCAGCAGATGGTCAAACAGGATGGTCATCCAGAACGCCCCCACCAGCATCCGCGCGGCAATCTCCACCGGCACCTCGCGAAAAGCCCCCTCCTGCATCCTTCTGGAAAGGTACTCCTTCACTATGCTCGATGCGGGGCGAATGACCTCCTGCATCAACTGCTCGGCTACCTGCTCGTCGTGCATCGCCTGGGGAAGCAGTGCCCTCAGAAGGTCGGCGTACCGCTCTCCAAAGCGTATCCTGTCCCGGAAGAGCGAGCGCAATACCTCCGGGTCATTCGTTTCCTGCGACGCCGAGAGGATGTCTTTCAATACCGGCAGGCTTGCCTGCCCCAGCAGGGCGAAAAGCAAGTGGCGCTTGGAGGGGAAATGAATGTAAATGGTTCCTTCCGCCACTCCGGCTTCCTGAGCAATCATGCGCGTGGTGGTGGAATCGTATCCCCGCTGGGCGAACAGCCGCAACGCTGCCTGAAGGATTGCCTCTTTTGTGTCTTTTGCTCCTCTGCGTCTGCCTTTTTGTGATGGTGCGGCGCACATCATTTCTCCTTATGATGAGTGAGCACTCACTCATATATTACTCGCCACCTCTGGCATTGTCAAGAGGAGCGGGGCGCGTGCAGAACAAATTATGCCGAGGAGGATTCCATGCACAGGACACTTCTTATCGGGATTGGCAACGTTTACCGCAGAGACGACGGCGTGGGCATCGTGGCGGTGCGTCGGGCGCGCTCCCTGCTCCCCCCGTCGGTGGAGGTGTTGGAGTGGACGGGCGACCTCATGACGCTTCTGGAGATATGGCAGGGTTCCCGCTGTGTTGTGGTGGATGCGCTTCGTTCAGGAGGCACGTCAGGACAGATACTCCGCATGGAGGCGCACCGTGAACCGTTGCCTGTGGAAGGGCGCTTCTTCTGCACGCACTCGATTGGGCTGGAGGAGGTTATTGCTCTGGCGCATGTGCTGAACAAACTGCCGGTGGAGCTGATACTGTACGGCGTGGAGGGTAGCGACTTCGGCGAAGGCGAAGGGTTGTCGCCAGAGGTCGAAAAGGCAACGGATGATGTGGTACGATATATCCTGCAGGACGTTATGAAGGACAGGGCAGATGCATGAGTTCTCGATAGCCGAGGCAATCGTGCGCACCAGTGAAGAGGTGCTGAGAGCGAACGGCGGCGGCAAGGCGGAAAAGGTGCATTTGCGCATCGGCGAGCTGCGTCAGGTGGTTCCCGACGCGCTGACCTTTGCCTTTGACATCCTGAAAGAAGACACCCTGCTGGCGGATGCGTCGCTGGAGTGGGAGACCGCACCTGCGCAGGTGCGCTGCAGGTCCTGCGGGACGGAATATCATCCGAGAGATGTTTTCTGGGAGTGTCCTTCATGCGGCGCGATAGGCGCGGAGGTGGTGGCAGGCGAGGAGCTGGAGATACTGGCCATTACTCTGGCAGGAGGTTCAGATGGAGATTAAGGTTGTGCGGCGAATAATGGAGGCGAACGAACAGCACGCGGAGGTGGTGCGCCAGCGGCTGCGAGAGGCAGGCGTGGTGGCACTAAACCTCATCAGCGCACCCGGCTCAGGCAAAACGTCGTTAATCGAGTGCGCTATTCGCGAGCTGAAGGGCAAGGTGAACATAGGCGTTATTGAAGGCGACCCCGACACCACCCGCGACGCCGAACGCATCGCCCGGCTGGATGTACCCGTCGTGCAGATTAATACCGAGGGCGGCTGTCACCTGGAGGCGACGATGGTTCTGCGCGCGCTGGATGAAATAGACCTGAACGCCCTGCAGTTGCTATTTATCGAGAACGTGGGCAATCTGGTATGTCCGGTAGTGTTTGACCTGGGCGAAACGCATCGGGTGGCGGTGGTCAGCGCCGCGGAGGGTCACGATAAGCCCGCTAAATACCCTGCCCTGTTCCGCACCGCGCAGGTGACTGTGTTAAACAAAGTGGACCTGATACCCTATCTGGACTTTGACGAGTCGCAGTTTACCGCCGACGTACGCCGGCTGAACCCCGATATGCCGATACTGCGCGTGTCCTGTCGCACCGGCGAGGGAGTGGTGGAATGGGTCCGTTGGCTGGAGGGCTTGTTGAATAAAGAGGCTGTCACGCAGTAGGTCTTACGAGACAGCACCTGTTGAGCATGTCACATTCGGTCCAGCGCGTTCGTCTGGTTATTCGAGGGGCGGTACAGGGCGTGGGGTTTCGCCCGTTTGTGTTCCGCCTGGCGACCGAGCTCGACTTGCGGGGGTGGGTGCTGAACTCGGCGCAGGGCGTCTTCATCGAGGTGGAGGGCGAACCGGCTCTGCTCCAGCAGTTCGTGAAACGTCTCTATCACGAGTTGCCCCCACGCGCTTTCATCCAGAGCATGGAGCAGTCGGTTCTTGACCCCGCTGGCTACACCGCTTTCGAAATCCGTCACAGCGAAGAGACTGGCGAAAAGAGCGCACTCATCCTGCCCGACATCGCCACCTGCGCCGATTGCCTGCGCGAAATCTTCGACCCCGCCAACCGCCGCTACCGCTATCCCTTCACCAACTGCACAAACTGCGGTCCGCGCTACAGCATCATTGAGTCCCTGCCCTACGACCGCCCGAACACCACCATGAAGGCGTTCACCATGTGCGCGAAGTGCCGGGAGGAGTACGAGAACCCGCTGGACCGGCGATTCCACGCTCAACCGAACGCCTGCCCAGAGTGCGGTCCACGTCTGAATCTCTGGGACGAGCAAGGCGGTGTGCTGGCACAGTATGACGAGGCTCTGCGCAGGGCGGCGGATGCCATCCGCGAGGGGCGTATTGTGGGAGTAAAGGGGCTTGGGGGCTTCCATTTGATAGTAGACGCCCGCAATGAGCAGGCTGTTCGTCGGCTCCGTGAGCGCAAGCGACGGGAGGAGAAGCCATTTGCGCTGATGTATCCCTCTCTGCAGATGGTGCGGGCACACTGCTGGGTAGACGAAGCGGAAGAACGCGTGCTCACCTCGCCCGAATCGCCGATTGTCCTCCTGCGCCGCAAGGGGGATGCCGACATTGTTCCTTCGGTTGCGCCCGTCAACCCCTATCTGGGCGTGATGCTCCCCTACACTCCCCTGCACCACCTCCTGCTTGCCGAACTGGGCTTTCCGGTTGTTGCCACCAGCGGGAACCTGTCGGATGAGCCTATCTGCACGGACGAATACGAGGCACTCCAGCGTCTCGCCGGCATCGCCGACCTGTTTCTGGTGCACAACCGACCGATTGCCCGTCATGTGGACGACTCGGTGGTGCGCGTGCTAATGGGGCGTGAAATGGTGTTGCGGCGGGCGCGCGGCTATGCGCCTCTGCCTGTTCTGGTAAAGGAGCCTCTGCCTCCCCTGCTGGCCGTGGGTGCGCACCTGAAAAACACCGTCGCGCTGAGCGTGGGCAGGCAGGTTTTTATCAGCCAGCATATCGGCGACCTGGAGACCCCACAGGCGCTGGAGGCGTTCCGGCGCGTGATTGCCGACGTGCGTGCCCTTTGGGAGCACCAGCCGCAGGCGGTAGCGTGTGACATGCACCCCGATTACCTCTCCACGCAGTCTGCGCACCGCATGGGGCTTCCCCTCGTGAGCGTTCAGCATCACTACGCGCACGTGCTGGCGTGCATGGCGGAGAACGAGGTCGCACCTCCCGTGCTGGGCGTCTCGTGGGATGGCACGGGCTACGGCGCCGACGGCACGGTGTGGGGCGGCGAGTTCCTGCTGGTGACCGAAACAGGCTTCGAGCGGGTGGCGCACCTGCGACCATTCCGCCTGCCCGGTGGTGACCGCGCCCCCAAAGAGCCTCGCCGCTCCGCGCTGGGAGTGCTGTATGAAATGCTGGGCGAGCAGGCGTTTGACCTGCTGGGCAACCTGTTCACCCCTCGCGAGCGGCATCTTCTGGCGCAGATGCTCAGGCAGGGCGTGAACGCTCCCATCACCACCAGCGCGGGCAGGCTGTTTGACGCGGTGGCATCGCTGGTCATCGGGCGGCAGGTGGTGAACTTCGAAGGGCAGGCGGCGATGGAGCTGGAGTTCCTCGCCCATTCCGCACAGGGTGACGACTCGTATCCCTTCAGGTTGTCAGAGGGAACTCCGCGCGTGCTGGACTGGTCACCGACGGTGGAGGCAATCTTGCAGGATGTCCAGCAGGGTGCGGAGCCTTCATGGATTGCCCTGCGCTTTCACAACGCCCTGGTGGAGATGGTGGTGGCGGTGGCGAAGGCGGTCGGTGTGGAGCGGATTGCGCTCAGCGGGGGCTGTTTCCAGAACGCCTATCTGACCGAGCGGGCGGTGCGTCGCCTCACCGAAGAGGGCTTTCGCATGTACTGGCATCAGCGCGTTCCTCCCAACGACGGCGGCATCGCGCTAGGACAGTTGGTGGGGGCAGGACACCTGCTGCCTAAAGGTTGACTTTTCTTCCCCCTTCGTGGTAAAATGCACGAGCGTTACAACGCCCGTAAAAAGGCGGGAGTAACTTGACAATCTGCGTCCCGACGGCACCGAAAAAGCCCCATGTTTGGGGTGCCCGAAAGGAGGTACCGACGTGCACTTGCGTTACGCGCACGGCAGAACGCTTTCTGTCGCTCTGCTGATAGCTGCAACCCTGTGTGCGTTCGTGACCGCAGACGCAGGTCGCCGGTTCTCAGTGCGCCTGCGCGAAGGTGGCACGGTGCGTACATTGGACACACAAGCCGCAACCGTCGCAGAACTCTTGCGCGAAGCGGAGATACGCCTGGAGAAGTTGGACCGCGTCCAACCGCCTCCGGCAACACCTCTTGCCGATGGGATGGAAGTGGTGGTCACCCGGGTGCGCCAGCAGGTGGTTACCGAAGAGCAGACCATTCCGGCGCCCGTCAAGCGTTTCGCCGACCCCGCACTGCGGGCAGGGGTGAAACGGGTGGTGCAGGAAGGGCAGGACGGGAAAAAGCGCATCCAGTGGCTGGTCACCATCAAAGACGGGCAGGAGGTGTCCCGAAAGGTGTTAGCGTCCAAAGTTATCTCGCAACCCAAGCCTCGCATTGAGCGGTACGGGGCGGGCGGCTCGCTGCCCGCGCGAGGTTTCTTTAGCGGACGGCGTGTGCTGACTATGATCGCTACAGGCTACGCACCTTATGTCTGTGGCGGCAGCCGCTCGGGACGCACCGCGACCGGGATTAAGGCGGGTTACGGAACCGTTGCCGTGGACCCCCGCTATATCCCGCTTGGCACGCGCCTGTACATCGAAGGATATGGCTATGCGATTGCTGCAGATACCGGTCGAGCGATTAAAGGCAATCGCATTGACCTTGGGCACGACACTTATCAACAAGCGAAGCGGGTCGGTATGCGCAAGGTCAAAGTGTATATATTGGACTAACACCTGAACGTGGGCGGAGCCTCTGCGCTCCGCCTTTTCCATCCATGGGGGACGGGACGTGAAACTGACCTCGCCATCGCAGATACGGTTGCTGTTACTGCAGTTCGGGCTGTATCCCGATAAACGCAAGGGACAGCACTTCCTCGGCGATTATAACGTCCTGCAAAAGATTCTGCATGCCGCAGACCTCTCCCCCGACGAGGGCGTACTGGAAATCGGAAGCGGTATCGGCACGCTGACCCGTGCGCTGGCGGAACGAGCCAGACAGGTGTTGACCTTTGAAATCGACGCCAAGCTCCTGCCCGTCGTCCAGCACAACCTGCAGGGCTACGCGAACGTTCGGCTGGTGCATGGCGACTTTCTGCGCGAAAACCTGCCCCAGCTGATACAGGAGACCTTTGGCGAATCTCCGTTCAAGGTGGTGGCGAACATTCCCTACGGCATCACCAGCCCCATACTGGACCGCCTGTTCGGCGTTGCCAGCGGATGGCGTCTCGCCGTGCTGATGATTCAATATGAGGTTGCGCTGCGGCTTGTTGCCCAGCCGGGCACGCCTGAATACAGCTCCATCACCGTCTTTGCGCAGTACCACTCCCGCGTGGAAATCGTCTCGCGCGTTTCGCATACCGTTTTCTACCCCCCGCCGGAGGTAGACAGCGCTATCGTGCGCTTCACTCCCCTGCCCAACCGGCTGCCTCCGGAGGAGGAACGCCATCTGTTCCGCGTGGTGCGTGCAGCCTTCGCCCAGCGGCGCAAGACCCTGCTGAACACGCTGAGCGGAGGGCTGAACCTGCCGCGTCAACAGGTGGAGCGAACTCTGCGGGAGGTGGACGTAGACCCTCAGCGCCGCGGCGAGACGCTGTCGCTGGAAGAGTTTATCACTCTGGCTCACGCGCTATATCAACCGAAGGGATAAACAGACGCCTCTCCGGTGCGCAGCGCATCTCTGCCATTTTTGTGCGTGCAGATGTCATTTGACCAAACACAAGCAAGAAATGAAACTTTTTTATCGCGCACGAGTCTAAATAAGCACTTCGGTAACACAAAAAGGAGGGTGCTGAGATGCTCTTTACCAGAGATGGCTCTGACTTTTTGACACTGCAGGAGAAGACCGAAGAGGCTCTCTACTCCATTGCACACGGAATGAATCTCCACCTGCTCGACACGCCAGTACGCGAGAGGATGCTGGATGCCCTCGACACCCTGTCCCTCGTGTGGGAACGCCTCCGTCAGATGCCGGCGAACAATAGCCTGTCCAACCACGACCTGCATCTGCTGAACACCGTCTGCGAGATATGCACGCTGACCCGCCACGCCACCGCCGAGGAGATACAGCGGCTGAGCGAAGTTATCACTCGCCTGGCAAGGGGGCTGACAGAACGGTTAACGCCGGAAGTCACAACCGCGGTACAGCAGCATACGGTAACCGACGCGGAGCAGAGCGCACCGCCTCTCGCTGTCGCCGAACACGAGGTTGCACAACAGGCAACCCCAGCGTCTGTCGAACCGGAGACGGTTGAACCCGTGCAGGCAGAAGCGCCGCCAGAGGAACTCGCGACCGCAGTGGAAGCCCCCGCTGAGATGCTCTCGGAAGAAGCGGCGACGGTAGAGGCGTCTACGGAACCTGCCCCGCAAGAACAACCGCCCGCTCCTGCCCCACAGGAACAACCTACGCCTGTTCAGCCAGAGCGGGAGCCGTACGCTGGTCTTGCCGAAAAGCTGGACGAGCTCAGCGCGGTGCTGGATGACGTTGCCAACCATTCAATGCGCAGGGAGAGGGCGATTGCGCGTCTGATGTACGCCGCCTGTCTGTATCGCTTTCTGCGACCACGCGCAACAGGCTGGCATCGCGAGTGGGAGCTGGAGCAGACCAGGCGCCAGATTGACCAGCTGTCTGACGAGAAGCGGATAGGCGTATGGTTGCCCCCGTTTGACCCAAAGATAGAGTTCAGTGAGCATGAGCTGCAAACGCTGGAGATGGGCTACGGGGCGCTGAGCAAGAGCTGGGAGATGTGGGAATGGTACAAACAGCACGGACAGGTGCTGGATAAGGGCGCAGGTGCTCCCCTGCTGGAAAGCATCGCCGCCCCGATCCCGATGATTTACCAGATATACAATGCCCGCAATATGGCCCAGCGTGCTATGGATGTTGACCGTTCCCAGCATCTGTATGATGAGGTTGCTGAAGAAGCGAAGGCGCGCAAATGGAGCCTGAATATGCTTAACCTGACATGCGCCCGCCAGAAGCAGGTTCACTACCTCAACACAGCGGATGAACACTGGCAAACTGCGCAGGAACAGGCACGCAAAAAGCGCGCACAGGACAAGGCACTGGGTAACCTCGAGCGAATCCTCGCCAACCCTGATCCAGCGCGATTTGAGGAGAGCTTGCTGTGTGCGCTGATAGAGTGTCACAGGGCGCAGGTTCCCCATTCCAACCTGCGGCTGCGCCAGATTATGCAGGGCTATGACTGGCTTCTGGAAAACCCCGCCGTGCCCGACTGTTGCCAGTTGTCGCCATCCGAAAGCAAGTCCGCTCGCAGCTTTCTGGTGAACCTGGGCAAGTATCTGATTAAGGACATGCAAAAGGGCACGCAGGAGGAATCCACGGAGGAAGAGGAACCCACAGCAGAGCACAACGGCGACCTGTTGAAGCAGGCGCGACGCCTGACGAAGGGCAAGAAGCTCTTCCTGCTTTGCTTCAACCGGCGGGCGGAAGCGGAACAACGCATCAAGCAAGCCCTCCAGTTCTCTGAGGTGGACTGGCCCGACCTGGACGGCTCGGAAAGTTTGAACGACATGGAAGCGCACATCCGCAACGCCGATATGACCATCGTGGTGGTACGCTACAGCCGGACCCACTGGAAGGACGCCGACAAGCTGGCGAAACAACACGGCAAGCTGTTCGTGATGGCGCCCAAGGGCTATGGGGTGACGCATCTGGCGGAGCAGATTGTGAAGCAGTGCCAGGCAGGAGGTTAAAGAACCCATCGCGAAACGCTGTGCGGTGGGTTCATCACACGCAACAGAGGAGGAATCCGATGGATGGTTTACACCTGTTGAATCTGGGACTGGGTAGTCTGCCTCTGCTCTCGTCGGCGGAAACGCGCTCCATCTCTGCCGAGAACCCCACCGGCGAGCGCGGAGGCGGCGCCAAAGCGGAACCCGATGAGCATAACGCCGCGTCCATGCTGGGTAAAGGCTGGAAGGTGCGTCCCTGTATCACACTTGACCCAGGTACCGTCACTACCTTAGCCGACATCACCGGACCGGGTATTATCCAGCACATCTGGATTACGGTGGACGTGAAGGCATACCGGGATACGATACTGCGCATGTACTGGGATGACGAGACCTCGCCCTCCGTCGAGGTGCCACTGGGCGATTTCTTCTGCAACGGTCATGGCTTGCGCTATAACGTTGTCTCCATCCCGATTGCGGTCAACCCGTCGGGCGGGTTCAACTGCTACTTCCCGATGCCGTTCCGCAAGCGGGCAAAAATCACTATCGAGAACCAGCGCTGGGAGCCGATAGGCGGCTTCTTCTACCAAATTACCTACGCCCTCACTGAAGTGCCCGACAACGTCGCCTATCTGCACGCTCAATGGCGACGCTCAATGACCACGCGCGAACGCCCCGAGCATGTGATTCTGGACGGCGTGAAGGGTCAGGGACACTATGTGGGCACTTTTCTGGCATGGACGCAGCTTTCCGATGGCTGGTGGGGCGAAGGCGAAATCAAGTTCTATATGGACGGTGATACCGAGTATCCCACCATCTGCGGCACGGGCACGGAGGACTACTTCTGCGGGGCGTGGTGTTTTGGCGAAACGTTCAACGCGCCGTTTACGGGCTATCCCCTGTGGCAGCGCGAGCCGGGCGCCGTGCCCAAACACGGGCTGTATCGCTGGCACATCATGGACCCCATCCGCTTCAAGCAGAGCCTGAAGGTGACCATTCAGGCGTTAGGCTGGTGGCCCAACGGTAAGTTCCAGCCGCTGACCGACGACATCGCCTCGGTCGCGTACTGGTATCAGGCGGAACCGCACGCACCCTTCCCCGTCCTGCCGCCGCCGCATGAACGCTGGTCGCGTTAGCACACAGCCCCTGCGACGGGTCGCAGGGGCTTAGGACGTCCCCCTGCTTGCGGGGGGACTACAGGGGGGCGGACCACATCCGTCATGGAGCAAACCCCTCTCCCGACCTCTCCCCGACGCGGGGAGAGGTGATGCGCCCCTTCCTTCGCAGGGAAGGGGCTGGGGGTTAGGTTGGCTCAAACCCCTCTCCCGACTTCTCCCCAACGCAGGGGAGAGGTAGCGTCAACGTGGGTTAACCGGACGGCGCACCTGAGCTGTTACCTCATACCACAGCGTCTGGTACTGGGGACCAATCTCAATCACCGCCCTGCCGTTAAAATCGCTGGATATTGGCAGTCGCGTCTTGCGTGCACCGCGGCCGTCCAGCGCCCATGCCTGTACCATGCTGGCTGGCATCGGCAGGGTGATGCGGGCTTGAATGCCCTCCACCAGCGAAGGCGCACTGCCCCAGTTATTGCGCACCGTCACACGGTTATCGCCCAGCTCCTCCCAGCCCCAGCCGGTGTTCTGGACGTAACCTGTGGCGGTAATCAGCACCTGCACCGTCTGGGTGGGATTCGCGCTCAGCGCGCCCTGCTTGACCGTCAGCGTGATGACGCCGAAGCCGTTCTGGCGGGTATCGCCGGGCTCCACGCGCACGCCGTCGCCCAGATCAAACGTTCGCCCTCCACCGAAACCGACCACCGCCTTGGAGCGGGGCGCGGAGAGCGTAACCACTCCCCTGCCCGCGGTGGCCAGGTCCCACACCAGCTGTCCCGTGTCCGCCACGAAGAGACTGGTGTTGACGTTGACCTGCTCTGGTCGCAGGGCATCGGCAGGCACGCTCTGTCCCTCTACCGCTACCGCCAGCCGGTGCAGAAGCCCCATCTCGCCGCGCAAGCCTGTGTCCGCTCCGTCTACCAATCGCCACGCCCAGCTGCCTCGCAGAGCCTGCACTTCCTGCTCCTTGCTCAGGGAGACCACCACCTGCCTCTGCGCGGGGGCAACGTCCCCTCGCAGGAACATCGCCGCCGCGGCAACCATAGCAATCCACTGTGTCGGGTGCTGGTCGATGTCAAAGAAACCGGTAATCATGCGCGCGTCGAGGTGATCGTTGCGATGGGCGTAGGTGTAGAAGTAGATGGCATCCCAGTCCTGCAGAAGCCCGTAGGCGGCAGCGAGTATCAGGCCCTCGCTGGTATAGGTGTTGGGCGCGGGATGGTTGTACTCGCTGACGGTGTGTGGCTTGCCCAGCACGCGCTTGGTCGACAGCCACGATAGAGTGCCGCCGCGTTCGTTCACCATTGGGATGTTGCGGATGTACCAGTTGTTCATGTCCCAGCTTCCGCCCGGGAACTCGGGATGCTGCCAGTAAGCATGGGTATCCACGAGGTCCATCGTCGTCATCAGATTGGGAGTGGTACATCCGATGATGGTGCCGGTCACCAGCGCGCGCACGCCGAGAGTGCTCTTCAGATATTCGCGCATCTCCGTCCAGTAGCGTGCTTCGGTGTCCCACAGGAAGCGGAGCCAGTCTTTCTGGATGGCTTCTGGCGTGCTGCCCCAATTACTGCGCAGGACGTTCGCCACGCTTTTTGTTTCCAGATTCTGGTCGGGTGGGAGCACGCGCAATGTGCCTCCCGGGCGCAGCGAAACGCCCGTAATCCAGTAGGTTCCAGTCTGGGTGCCCATGTTGGTAAAGAGCACGCGGGCGTTGTTATCGCTCTGGGAGACCATAAAGGTAATCTCGAAGCGGCGCCATTGCGTGTTCAGGCTGAACGTGTGCCAGCCGTCCAGAGCCTGCCAGGGGTCATGTGCCATCGTGACAGTGGCGATGATGTTGCGCGAAGTGTTTGCCTTTGCCCAGAACGAGAGCGTGTAGAGCCGCCCGCCTTCTACCGTGAGACCCGGTTGTGTCCACTGCACATGCCAGCTTTCGGTGCCCGGCTGGGTGACCTGTATTCTGACAGAGCGGGTGTAGCCTGATGGAGCATCAGTGCTCTGGGTAGCGGATGCAACCGCGCCTGCGTGTTGCTCCAGATACCAGCCGTTCAGCCCATTCGTGTAGTTGCCGTTGGTGAGCATTTCGTTGCCCAACGGCTCCGAGCGTTCACCCCATGCCTGACGCAGGTTCTCGGTGTTGCCGTATTTAGCGATGAGCCACTCGTTCCACTGTCGCTGAAGGTCGGCACGAAAGATGGCGGGGATGCGGTCAGTGACGCCTCCCAGGAAGCCGTGTATCAGCCCGTTTTCGTTGTTTATCTCCACGAACGCCACCGCCGGGTCCTGGGCGTAGGTCAGCCCGGTATAGGGGTTGCGGTGCGTGAGCACCAATCGCGCGTATTCCTTCTGCAGTTCCGTCAGGGGCTGATAGAAGAAACCGATGACATGCTGGTCCTTCATGTCGGTCACGCTGTCTATCTCCTGTGGCAGTCCGTCCTGCGAGGAGAACAGCCGGTGCACCACCAGGTTGATGTTGGCGTAAACACCCAGCTTCTTCAACTGCGCGAAGAAGTAGTCCAGCCGGTCTAAGGCATCGGGATTCAGAGTGCGTGAACCGCCTGCGGCGTAGTTGATCAGGGATGGACTGGACCACGGCGCGTCCATGTGGTGGAAGCGTACTACGTTCACCCCTGCCTTTGCCAGCCGCATTGCCACTTTCGGCGCGTTCGTTTTCTGCTGGAAGCAGGCGTTTGCCGTCATGTTCACGCCCCAGAAGCGGATGCGCTGTGCGCCGACGTAGAAGTGTCCATCCTGCCCGACGTGCACGTAGCCAAACTTGCCCGCCGGTCGGTGCAGGAAAACGCTCATATCCGCCACACCCGAAGGCGTGGAATCCCATGGTACCCAGAAAGGAAAGACGTTGTCCTGACCCTGTGCACCCATCGTCAGCATCAGGATGAGACACGACGTCAGCCCAATGCTTCTTATCATACGGTTAGCCCTCCCTGTCCGTATAAATTATCAGCGACCCAGGCGCAACCCCGGCAGTCGCTGCTGCATGGATTGCATCGCCTTTTCGATGAACGGTTGGAAGGTTGCGAAGAAGTCGCACTTCCATGTGCCGTCGTTCTGCTTGACCATGACCACATCCATGTCATTACTCTTGCCGCCGCTGGTTATCTCCGTTTTCACTCTTGCTCGGTCCTGGTTCACGGAGACGTCTTTGATTTTGTAGGTGTCGAGGAACCTTATCTGCTGTCCAGTCAGGCGTTCTACCATCTCGAAGCCCTGTTTGAGCTGCTGTCCACTGGTGATGAAGGAGCCAAGCGGACCTGTCCACACGCACGCCTGGTAGATTTTGTCGTAGTCTTTGGCTTTCATTGCCTCCAGGAACACTTTCGCACCGTACTGGGGCGAGCGCAGGTAAATCAGGTAGTACCAGCTGGCTCCTCCAACCGCTGCCAGCAGGATGAGCACCAGTATCGCCGCGATAACGCCGCCGCCCTTGCCTCTGGAACGCGCTGGTTCCGCTGCTTGACGGGGCTGAGGCGTGGGCTGTGGCGTTTCCTTCGCGATTTTTGCTACACGCTCGGCTTCTTCACCGGTGAGGGGAGCGAAGCACACACTGCACGCAGCCAGCCCCTCCTTCACTTCGGCGCCGCATTTAGGACACTTCATGGCTGAGAATCCTCCTTCGTACTAAATTAACCCTTCGCGCAGGCGGCGGTCATATTCCGCCCGACGGTCAGGGTCGGACAGTATCTCGTAAGCCGCGTTGATTGCCTTCATCTGTTCCTCCGCTCGCTGTCGCGCCCGCGCATCGGTCTGCCTGTCGGGGTGATACTTTATCGCCAGCTGCCGATAGGCTGCCTTGATGACCTCCGGTGAGGCGTTCGGACTGACCTCGAGCAGCTCATACAGGGTATTCCCACGTGGAGGCTCGGTGCGCGGCGGAGGAGTGTTGTCGTGCACCTGCTCGTATTGCGCACGAGGTTGGCCGCTCTGGTGCGCCATTGCCCATAGCGACCAGAAAAAGACCAGCCAGAAGAACGGCATCTTCCACGCCAGAATGAACGAAATAATCGCTACCAGGCACATGCTTACCAGTACCTTCGTAAGGGTATGCGCCTGCGGGCAGGCGCATACCCATTTATTCCATCAGCCCTGCCACCTCGGCGAAGTCCGCCTTCAGATGCTGATACAGTTTGCGATACAGGACATAGTATGGCTCGTAGGCGCGATGCGCGTCGGCATTGGCAGGCGTGTTGCTGACCACCTGAATCGTCGCGTGGCACGCCTCGGGCACGCTCTGCCAGACCCCTGTGCCCACGCCTGCGAGCAACGCCACACCGAACGCCGGACCCTCGTCCACGTTGATGGTCACATGGTCATAGCCCGACACGTCGGCGAGAATCTGCCTCCAGACCGCGCTGCGCGCCCCGCCGCCAGAGGCTCGCACCTGCGTGATAGGCAGTCCCATCTCGCGCAGGATTTCAAACGAGTCGCGTAAGCCAAACGCCACGCCCTCCAGTATCGCCCGGGCGAAGTGCGAGCGGTCGGAGCGCAGGGTGATTCCGAAGAAGACGCCGCGCGCATGGGGGTCGGCGTGCGGGGTGCGCTCGCCCGTCAGGTACGGCAGGAATATCATCCCCTCCGTACCCAATGGAGCCGGCGCCGCCTCGGCGGTTATCAGCTCATACGGGTCTACGCCCATCGCCGCGGCGACGTTCTTCTCTTCGGTAGCGAACGCATCGCGCCACCACCGCAGGCTTCCCCCTGCAGACAGCATCACGCCCATCACATGCCACTTGCCGGGCACGGCATGGCAGAAGGTGTGCGTGCGCAAGCCGGGGTCTACCACCGGTTCGTCCGCGAAGGCGAACACCACTCCCGACGTGCCCACGGACACCGACACCACGCCTGTCTCCACGATGCCGTTGCCCACTGCGCCCGCCGCCTGGTCGCCACCGCCGCCCACGACCGGCGTTCCTTCCTTCAGACCGGTGGCGTTGGCCGCCTGCGCGGTGATGCGCCCCGTGATTTCGGGCGATTCGTACACCTTCGGCATCCACTCGCGCGGCACACCGATGGCGTCCAGCACCTCGTCCGCCCACTGCCGGCGACGCACGTTGAACAGCGACGTGCCCGAAGCATCCGATACCTCGGTGGCGTATTCGCCGGTCAGCAGGTAGCGGATGTAGTCTTTGGGAAGAAGCACTTTGCGCACACGGGCGTATGCCTCCGGCTCGTTGTTGCGAAGCCAGATAATCTTGCCCGCCTGAAAGCCCGTAAGCACGGGGTTGGAGGTCAGTTCCACGATGCGCTGGCGCCCAACCGTTTCGGTAATCCACTCGCACTCAGCGGCGGTGCGCTGGTCGCACCACAGGATCGCGGGGCGGATGACCTGGTTGTTCTCGTCCAGGAACACCGAGCCGTGCATCTGCCCCGACAGCCCGACGCCTTTCACCTCATCGCCTGTGACGCCCGCCCTGCTCAGCACCTCCCGAATGCTTTCGCACGTGGCACGCCACCAGTCGGCAGGCTCCTGCTCTGCCCAGAGTGGCTTCGGCGTGTACAGCGGATACTCGCTGACCGCACGAGCCACCACCTTCCCGCTCGCGTCAATGAGCAGGGCTTTGGTGCCGCTGGTGCCGACGTCAATGCCCAGCAGGTATGCCATAGACACCTCCTAAATGAACTGGCTGAGGTAGCGTTTGCCGGCAAGGAAGCCCTCTTCCCGCCCGAACGCGCTGTCCTCGTGCTCGATAGACAGCACACCATCATAGCCGACCGAACGCAGGGCGCCGATGTACTCGCCCCAGCGCACCGCGCCGAAGCCGGGTATCACGTAGCGCCACCAGCCCATCTGCTGGTTGCCCAGCCAGCGCAGTTTGTCTTCGCGGATTTCAGTGTCTTTGGCGTGCGTATGGAAAATGCGCTTGCCGAAGTGATGCACCGCCGCAATGTAGTCGATCCCCTGCCAGATGAGGTGCGACGGGTCGAAGTTCAGCCCGAAGTTCTCGTGCGGTACGGCGTCGAACATGCAGCGCCAGTGTTCCAGCCCCTGCATGTTGGTGGCAAACCAGTTCTCCAGCGCAATCTTCACACCGCGCTCGCCCGCGTACTCCGCCACCTGTGTAAAGACCTCTTTACATTCCGTTTCAATGGTCTTGAACTTGTCCTTGCCGGGCACAGGCATTCCGCCCAGGGTGCACACCACGTCCACATCCAGCATCTTCGCGGCGTCCACGGCTTTCTTCAGCAGGTCAACCACCTTAGCACGCTCCTGGGGGTCGGCCGGAGTGGTGTTGGTGTAAAACGCCACACTGCTGATGCGCAGGGCGCGTCGCTCCATCAGCTCCAGCACCCGCTCGGCGTCTGCCTGGGTGAAGCTGGTGATGTCAATGTGCTTGGAGCCGGGTCCCGATGCTACCTCCAGTGCAGCGAATCCGTGTTCGCCGGCGAAGGCGGCAACCACCTCCAGCGGCTCTCCTCCAAACGGCGCGGTCAATATGCCGATTTCCATCCTTTGCACAATCCTCCTTCGTCCATGCTGACGGTGTTACGGTACGCTTTCGGGGGCGAAGGGAGGGATTCCTGCAAACAGGCTACCGTCTCCTGTGTTCCCGGCGAAACTCCCAGGGCGGGACCGGATTCTTATCCCGCCACAAGCCGCGTCGTTCGCGCCGCGCCTCCTCCTCGAGCTGCTGTAAAACCGGGTCGTTCGAGTAGCGGCGATACCACCAGGCGTAGCCGTTGCGCACCAGCTCGCGGTTGAGGCTTCGACCGTCGGGCAGGATGACCTCGCCCAGAATACGCCCGTACTGGTCGGTTCCGTATACCTGCACCGCCACCGTTTTGCCGAAGACCAGTTCCGCGGTGAACTGCTTGGCGCGTGTGCCGAACGCCTGCCTGCTTTCGGGGCAGTCGATACCCTGCAGGCGTACCCGAACGGCTCGCCCTGCACGCATGACCTCAATGGTATCGCCGTCGGAGACACCTACCACTTTGCCGGTGAAGTCGCCGCGAGCGGGCATCCAGCGGTACCACAGCGCGGATATCGCCAGGATAAGCACTATTGCGGCGAGAGGATATGTTCTTCTCAAACGTTGAGCCTTTCGCATAGCAATGGTAAGTTAGCGAGCGAGCGAAACTTATCCTGCTCGTGGAAAGGTGGCAGAGGCGCGCGCCTCTGCCACAACACCTACTGCGGGAGGGAAGCGGTAGAGGAAACTGCCGACGATGTGGCGGGCGGCATGGGAGGCTCGGAAAGGATCCCCTTCAGCGTCAGCGTGCCGATGAGAAAGATGACGATTAGCCCCGCTTCAACCACCCACATCCGGCGGGCGGGATGCCGGGAGGGCGAACGGTCCAGCCAAGGCAGAAGGATCATGCCCAGCGCCACCAGCCCCGGGATGACCACCGTGCCCAGTATCTCCAGCTTCGGCGGCATCAGCTTCAGCAGTTCGTACAGTCCCAGGAAATACCATTCGGGGCGCGGAGTGAAGTTTGTGCCAGAGGGGTCGGCGACGGGATACAACGCGGGTTTGAACAGCAGAGCACAGGTTACCAGTGTGCCCACACCGACCATCACCACTACGGCGTCGCGGAAGAGCTGGTAGGGGTAGAACGGCTGAGGCTTGCCCTTCTGCGGTACCACAGGTCCCGCGATATGCAGTCGTCTCACCAGGTACAGGTGCGCCGCCGTCAGCAGCACCAGAACCACCGGCAGAAGCATAATGTGGATAGCATAGAAGCGGGTGAGGGTCAACGCGCCCACCTCTTCGCCACCGCGCAGGAAGTGCATCAACCAGTCGCCGAGGATGGGCACCGTCTGGGCGATTCGCGTGCCCACCACCGTTGCCCAGTACGCTTTTTGGTCCCAGATGAGCAGGTAGCCGGTAAACGCGAACGCCATCATGACCTGAAAGATTGCCACGCCCACCAGCCAGGTCAGCTCGCGCGGCTTCTTGTACGCGCCCCAGAAGAACACGCGCAGGATATGCAGTATCACCACCAGCATGATGAACGAGGAACCCCAGTGGTGCAGTCCGCGGATGAACGACCCCAGTGGTACTTTCTCCATAATATGCTGCACGCTTTCGTGGGCGTGGTCCGGCGTAGGCGCGTAGAACATGGCGAGCGCAAAGCCGGTGATGAACTGGAATATCAACAGGGTCAACAGCAGGTTGCCCAGCGTCTGCCACCACCCGACGCCCGGGGGCATCGGCTCGTCCAGATGGTGCTTGGCGAAGGCGAAGATGCCTGTTCGTTCCTCAATCCAGTCGCGCAGGCGACCTATCCACCCTGCCTCTTGCCGGGGCGATACTGGTTCCATCGGCTGTCCATCCGAACGCGATGGCGTCGGTTCTCTCTCCACGGGTTTTTCGATAAGGTGTGCCATACGTTTACACCCTCCGTATCCAGATTTTGCCCGCGTCCACCCGGACAGGCAGTTTCGTCAGACCGGTTGGCGGTGGACCCGACACCAGGTTGCCATCGGCATCAAACACCCCGCCATGGCAAGGGCAAACGTAGCGCTGTTTGCGTTCTCGAAACTCTACCCGGCAGCCCAGATGGGGACATGAAGGGTCAAAAGCCACCACCGAACCGTCTAACCGGCGATACAGGTAGACGCTGTACTTGCGCTGTGCGTTCATGTAGCCGTCCTGTATCGTTATCTGGTAGTTGACCGAAAGCGTTTCGCCCGGTCGCAGGCGGTGCTCATCGAGAACGGGTATCCATTCCTTTCTGCGCTGTCGCCAGTTTGCGGGCGAGCTGATGAACCCCAGAACGGGCGCAACAATACCCCCGAGCACTGCGAGGTTGATGACGCCTACCAGCCATCCCAGCACCGTGCGCCGGAGGACGGCGTTCGGCTGGTCGTCGTTATGTTCAAATCCGTTATTACTCATCGCTGATAGCCTCCTCTCTTATGGGTAGTAACGCAGACGGAACTGCCCTGCCACCTCCGGTGCTACCTGCTGTAACACGTCGACGGCGATACGCTCGGACTTGTGGTGGCGTCCCGGCGAGGGTTCATCCAGAAAGCCTGCCTCTACCCCGCTGAAAGCGACCTCCGAGGTAACGCGCGTCAGCGCGATCAGAATCGGCACCACAAACACGTGCGAGAAGCGGGTGAACGGCGCGGTGACAAACAGCCCGGCGACCAGCGCCAGGTGAAGCATGTACGCCGGCTGTATCCACACATACGCCCCAGCATAACCCAGCCCTTCCACCAGAAAGCCCGTCAGGATGGTCCATGTCAGCAGGCTCAGGAAGGTGTAGTCTCTGCTCAGGGTCACGCCGTTGTCGATGTAGGGGTCTTCACTGTAGCGGTAGCGCACGTATACGATGCCCGCCAGTATCAGCAGTCCTGCGATGTTCGGCAGGAGCTTCAGCGGATGGGTGATGGGAAGCGTGCCGCGCGTGGGGTTGAAGATGGTCATCAGGATGTCCGCCACTCCTAGCCCGATGAAACCGTAGAGCATCAGCGCGTGCATCAGCCAGCGGAAGCGGTCTCTGCGCCACAGGTGCGCTACCAGCAAGCCATCCACTATCAGCGAGCGCAGGAACACCCCCAGCGCCCTTCCATAGCCGAACCGCCGCAGGTAGGGCTGGAGATACTTCCAGCCGGCACAGTCTACCCAGTACAGTATCACCCGGATGGCAAACACCAGCGCGACAAGGGTGACGATGGAGAATATCACCGCTACGCGCGTGGTGCTCAGCCACTGCCCGACCTTGTAGGAGATGGGAACCTGCGAGAGGTCCAGCCGGGTCTGGCGCACCAGGTCGTAGATGAGGCGCACCTCGCTATCGGGCATCTCAGACGGTGGGGTTGCTGGCATCATCCCCCGCCCGTCCCGCACAATCTTGAGGAACTCGTCGTATGTCCGTTTTGTTTCAGCAAGCGGTGGTCCCAGCCCGCCCATCGCGTTCGGTCCATGACATCCTGCGCACGCAGAATCCGCGTAGAGTTCCGAAGGCGTTGGGACGGCACCGTTCGGCTGGGCTTTGGCTTGCAGAGCCAGCAGAAGAGCGATGGCTATCAACCACAGCAGGGTGAATCCTGCGAACAGCCTCGCAGCACCCACCAGCACGCCTGTGCGCTCACGCTGCTGCTCTGCCTGTGCGGGTATCTCACGCCTGCCCGAAGGAGCCTCCAGCGTGCTGACCTCCTGCGCCGCCATCGTGCCCAGATACATATTTGCCGGCTGTGTCTGCGCCTCGGGAAGCAGCTTAAAGGGCTGGCGACCGGTGGTTTCCTGTTGTTCCACAATGTAGCGCGAGATTTTGCTCGTGGGGTCTTCCACGTCGCCGAAGATGCGGGCGGTGGTTGGGCAGGCGACCACACATGCCGGCTCCAGACCCTGGTCCACACGATGCGCACAGAACGTGCATTTGCGTGCAACCTGCTCTTTCAGGCGCGGTCGGACGAAATCGCGCTCGTAGGGGCGATCGTCGGGCAGATACCAGCGGTCTCTGTCGGTCAGGATGATGTTGCCGTACGGACATGCCGAAACGCAGGCTCCCGCTCCACGGCAGCGGTCCTGGTCGATCAGCACGATACCGTCATCGCGGCGGAAGATGGCTTTGTTCGGGCAAGCCTTCAGACATGCTGGGTTGTCGCAATGGTTGCACAGCACCGGAATATAGATGCGCTTCACGGTGGGATACGTGCCTGCTTCTACGTTCAGCACCCGGGCGAAGAACACATCTGCCGGCGTGCCGTTTTCCTGTTTGCAGGCGATGGTGCAGGCGTCGCATCCGATGCACCGCGTCAGGTCAATAAGCATTGCCAGTCGTGCCATGGTCATTCCACCTTTCTGACGTCCACGCGAGTGTCTTTCCAGTGTTGCCCGGGTGCGTATACCGCGGGCAGGAAGTACGCCTCGTGGGTGGGTTTAATCTTCTGGTGCGTATGCACGCTGTGGTATTTGCCGCCGGCCAGATAACGGTCCCAGCAGCCATGGTCCACGCAGACAACGCCTGGCTTGATGGCTTCAGTGACCAGCGCCCACAGGCGATACGAGCCGTAGTTGCTGTGTATCTCTACCAGGTCACCGTCGCGAATACCGCGTGCCATCGCGTCGCGTGGGTTAATCTCTACCACCGGTTTGCGGTTCACATTGAGCAGGACCGGATTGTTGCTGTGCGTGGAGTGCACTCGCCACTTGGAGTGCGGCGTAACGATGCACAGCGGCAGCTTCTGGTCCTCCTCCGGCAGGTGGCTGAAGGCAGGCTTGAAGACCGGCAGCGACTCGCCCATCTGCTGGTAGATAGGCTCCTCCTTGTAGAACTCCATTCGCCCCGTCTTCAGGAACTCTCGCTGTTGTTCCACCCGGAAGGGATAGGCACGCGGCGGGAACGGTTTCTTGTGCAACAGCTGTTCATCCAGCCCGATTTCGGGGTCGGGCACGTTCAGGCGCACAGGTCCCTGCAGCAGCTGTTCCAGCGTGATGCCTTCGGTCTCTTTGCCGCCCGTCTCTAGCAGGATGCGGATGGCGTCCAGCTCCGTCAGGTCGAAATAGTGGTACCGCTCGGGCGCCACCCGCTTGACCAGCTCCTGCACCATCCACAGCTCCGTCCGGCTCTCATACTGGGGCGGGATCACTGGCTGTTGAATCTGCAGGTAAGGATGGCAGCCGGTGCCGACCAGATCGTACTTCTCCCAGAAAGTTGGCGCGGGAAGCACCACATCGGCGTATTCGCAGGTGGGCGTCATGCTGAAGTCGATCACGACAAACAGCTCCAGCCGGTCTATCGCCTGTTTCATCAGGCTGGAAAACTCGGTGACCAGCGGATTGCCGTGTGAGACGAACAGCGCCTTGAACCCATGCTTCGGATATTTGATTTTGGGGTTGATGGTTTCGGTGGGCTTGCCCAGCACGAAGTAGTGCAGGGGCACCACATTGGGTCGCTTACCGTCAGGATACCAGAATCCGCTGATGTCGATGCGGAAGTGGTGCTGTCCCGAATAGATGGAGACGCCTGAGCCGGGCGTGCCATAGTTGCCCGCCAGTGCGCTGAGCAGAAGGATGGAGCGAACCGTCAGGTCACCATAGTAGCGGTGGTTGATGCCCATCCCGATGATGATGATGGCGGGCTTAGTGGTGGCGTATTCCCGGGCTACCTGGCGGATGGTTTCGGCTGGGATGTCGGTGATTTGTGCCACGCGCTCTGGGGCATACTCGTCCCGCATGATAACTGACTCCAGCAGTTGATAGACAGGTCTTACCCTGACCGGTGTGCCGTCTATCTGCACCGTCCACTCACCCCTGAAGGCGGGACGCACATCCTCGGGTAGTTCCAGCGTGTCGGTGGGCAGTTTGTACAGTGTCTCGCGAGACTCGTCCCACACCAGGAACTCGTTCTCGCCTCCCATCCCGACGTCGCTGGCACGCAGGCGCATTCCGTTATCCTCGCGGACGAGCGTGGCGCAGTCGGTGTAGGTTCGTAGGAACTCCCAGTCCACCAGGTTCTCCTCGAAGAGCACCCGGCACATCGCCAGTGCCAGCGCACCGTCGGTGCCCGGGTTGATGGGCAGCCACAGGTCGGCTGCTTTCGCCGTCTGACTGCATCTGGGATCGATGGAGACGATCTTGCAGTTATTGCGCTGTTTGGCGAAACGGGTCAGGAACTGGGCATCGGGGATGCGCGTCTGCAGAACGTTGGATGACCACAGGATGGCGTATTTGGCGTATCCCCAGCTTTTGGTCTCGCACTCCACGCTGTCGATGCCGAAGGTCTGGGTAAAGCCCATGGAGATGTCGCCGTTGTAGTCGTAGGCGGTGGCGAAGGACATCCCCAGCACGGCGGCCATACGGATTTGTGCGCCCTTTTGCACGTAGCTTGTGCCGACCACCTGGTTGAAGAGCAACATACTCTCCGGTCCGTAGTTCTGCATAATATGTTTCATCTTCTCGGCAATGTAGTCCAGCGCCTCGTCCCAGGTGGCTTCCCTCCATTTGCCCTCTCCGCGTTCGCCCACGCGGATTAGAGGCGTCTTGATGCGGTCGGGGCCGTAAATAATATGCGTCATGGACATCCCGCGCAGACAGCCACGAGGGTTATACTCCTCGCAGGGATAATCCGCTGCGGGTTTCAGGTCAACAATGACGTCGTTGACGACCGTTGCCAGCCATCCACAGGCGCCGGTGCAGTTGGGGCTGTCGGTAGTGCGCACCACCCGCACATTCTCCTGCGGCGCCGGCTTGGGTATACGTCCGGGAACCGCGTGTAGCGTCGCCATATCCATCTACCTCGCTATCGTGATAATGTGATTTCTACCTACCCGGTGATGCTGTTAGCACTCGCTGCGCCTGCCGCGCACCGTACAGGAACACCCTGTAGTTCAGCCCAAGGCAGACAAAGCAGAACGCCGAGAGCAGGACAAACCCCAAATCGTACACGCCGGTATAGGTCTTGATGTAGCCCAGCACGATGGGCGGGAAGAAGCCGCCCAAGCCTCCCATCGCGCCGACCAGCCCGGTAACCGTGCCAACGTCGCGGGGAAAGTACTGGGGAACCAGCTTGAACACTGCGCCGTTACCGGTGCCGATTGCCACGGCAACGCCCAGCGCCCCGATGGTGAATGGCACAATGTGCTCCACCGTCAAGCCAAGCGCCAGCACTCCTGCCGCGGCGAAAACCGCCATCAATACCTTCGCACCACCGAACCGGTCGCTTAACCACCCACCAACGGGGCGCATGGCGGTAGCCACCATCACAAAGCCTGCCACACGCAAGCCAGCGTCCTCTTTGGTCAGGTGGAAAATCTCTTGAAGCAGTTTGGGCAAGCCGATACTCAGCGCGACAAAACCGCCGAAGGTCACAAAGTAGAACAGCGATAACAGCCACGACAGCGGTTCGGTCGCCAGCACTTTCAACATCGCGCCGAAAGATTTGGGCTGTGTCTTTACGGGCGCATCTCGCCCCAACAGCAGAAACACCACGCCCCACGCCAGCGCCACCAGCGCGAACAGACGGTATGCGTTCTGCCAGCCCCACGCGCTTGCCAGCATCGGCACTCCGAACAGCGCAATGCTCTGTCCGATGTTACCTGCTCCATAGATGCCCAGAGCCAAGCCCTGCTTTTCCGGCGGGAACCAGCGTGAGGTGAAAGCGATGCCAATCGAAAACGACGTGCCCGCGAAGCCCAGCAGTAGCCCCCAGAACAGAAACTCGAGGTATGTATGCGCCCGGCTGAGCATGAAAGCAGGAAGGGCAACGAAGAGTAGTAACACCGAAAAGACTATCCTGCCACCATAGCGGTCTGCCAACATGCCCATGGGAATACGCCCGATGGACCCCAGCAACACGGGGGCAGCAATCAACAGCCACGCTTGCTTCTCGGTGAGCCCCAGGGTCGTCTGGAAGGTCTTCGCCATTGGCGCGATGATGCCCCACACGGCAAAGGCGATGGCAAACGCCAGCGTGGCAAGGGTCAATGCGGTTACGGGCTTACGAGTATCCATGTCATGGCCCTCCAGTCAAGAGTTTTTCAAAACGGATAATCGGATATACGTATCCTTTTATGGATATTATAGATAACTCCCTTCCAGATGTCAAGGCTTTTCGAGGGTAATTCGTGAAATTTCGCTCAAAAATTGCCGGGCAGGAAACTGCACTCCATGCCCGGCTGACGGCTCACGCCTGTGCAGGCGGGGTCACAGGGCGTTCACGCAGGGTGGTTGCCCAGCGAAGCAGGTCCACGTTGTCGGCTAAGGAGCGACTGCGGGTATCCATAATCTGCTTGACCTGCTCATCAGGCAGGCACTCCACCATGATGGACAGCCCATCACAGTCGCTCACATGGGGCAGGATGGCGCGAATGAGGCGCACCGCTTCCTGGACCTCCCCCTCTTCCAGAGTCTGCTTCTGCGCGAGAGCGGAGAGGCGCGCCGCCGAGGAGATTACACGGTCGTGGTCGCTCAGCAGTTTCTGTACGTAATCCTCCCCGAAGATGGAGACGAGCGCCGGGTAGACCGCCTCCTCCTCGTAGCGGAAATGGGGACCCGTCAACACTGCAATAGACTGCACCAGTTCAGCTGCCCGGCGGGTGTCACGCTGTTCAAACGCCTGCAGGAGCCTCAACAACAGATCGCGCACCTGCCTGTGCTCCGCGCGGAACTGCTCGGCAAAT
Source organism: uncultured bacterium (assembly GCA_964579145.1). Classification (GTDB taxonomy): domain Bacteria; phylum Armatimonadota; class HRBIN16; order HRBIN16; family HRBIN16; genus HRBIN16. Next base: position 70,684 of record CAZOGB010000002.1, read on the forward strand.
TGTTGGTGAGACATATGCCACCTGCCGAAAGGTGAGTTATATGATTATACAACTCAATTATAGCACGTTATTTTGAGGATTTCAAGATGTCTATATCTTTTAATTGATTGCGTACTGCTCTAGAGCCGCCTGCCTTGACAATCTCAGGCGAAAAGGGTCAAAATAGCCTCAGAGGCACAGGCAGCAAGGAGGCACAATGCGCATCTACACCAGAACAGGCGACAACGGCACGACAGGCTTGCTGGGCGGGCAGAGACTGAGCAAAGATGCTTCGCGCGTTGAGGCATACGGCAGCGTGGACGAGCTGAACGCCCACATTGGGCTGGCGCTGACACACCTGCGCGGTCATACCAGACTGACCGAGATGCTACAGCACGTGCAGAACACTCTCTTCGTCATTGGCTCCGAGCTGGCAACCCCTACTGGTCAGAAGCCGCCGGTGGAGCCGGTAAGCGACTCGCAGGTGCAGGAGCTGGAGAGATGGATCGACGAACTGGAAGAGGCTCTGCCGCGTCTACGCCATTTTATCCTGCCCGGAGGTAGCCCGGGAGCCGCCGTCCTGCATGTGGCGCGAACCGTTTGCCGGCGTACCGAGAGGCGAGTGGTTGCGCTTTTCCATACCGAGCCGGGCAACATGCACATCATCACCTACCTGAATCGCCTCAGTGACCTGCTGTTCGTAATGGCGCGAGCAGCGAACGCCGCCGAGGGCGTCGAAGACGTTATCTGGGACGGTTAGGACGATGGACGTTGCGATTATCGGTGCCAGCGGAGATTGCGGTAAGCAAATAGCGGTGCAGCTGGTAGCGGAGCGCGCGCTCTCCCCCACCGAACGGTTACAGCTGGTGGGCAGGCGCGGGGGTAACAGTGAGCGGGTGCTGTTCGGCTTGCGCAGTGACCTCTCCGATGCCTATGCGGAGACCGCGCCCGAGCTGGACGTGGCCCTGTATCCCGAAGAGGTGGTAGCGGATATTATTGTGATGGCGGCAGGGGAGGCCGTGCCCACCGATGCGGCTCATGCCCCCTCGCGTGATACATTGGCATTGCGCAACCTGCCGGTGTTTCACACTTACGCCCGTGCGATCGAAAAGTACGGTCATGGCAACGAAGTGGTCATCATCGTCACGAATCCGGTCGAGCTGGGTGTGGAAATCTTCAGCCGGTATCTGGGCAGGCATCGGGTGATTGGCATCGGCGCGTATTCCGACTCTCTGCGTTTCCGTCGCGAGATAGCCACCGATGTGGGCGTCAGGCGACAGCTGGTGCACGCCTTCGTGGTGGGCGAGCACGGTGAGCAGATAGTGCCGCTGTGGAGCACCCTGCGAATTTACGGCATGGACACCGAGGAGATGCTCGCCATCAGCCAGCGATTGCGTGGGAACCGCAGTGTGGCGCAGTTTCCGGAAGATGTACAAAACGCCAAACTGCAGGTGATTGCCTACCTCCAGCAGGGGCTGATTCGGGAGGCGTTCGAGCATGTGGACCGCCTCTCTCCCGACCTACGGGTGGTGTTAAAGCCCTATCTCACGCACCTGTCGGGCGCGAAGACGGCAGTGGCGACCGCCAACGTGACGGTGGACCTGGTGCGCACGCTGATGGACGGACGCGAAATCGTGGTGGCGGGGCAGGTGCGTCTAGATGGCGAGTTCTACGGCATCCACACCTCCATCGGTGCGCCCATTGTTGTGGGCAATAACGGCTGGTCGCAGGTGGTTCCCGTGCAGCTCTGGGAAGACGAGGCGCGCTTGCTGATGCAATCTGCGGCGCAGGTTCAGCGCAAACTCAGGGAGTGGAGCAAACATGGGGGATGAACGCTGGGTGTTCGTGATTAAAGTTCAGGACAAACCGGGCGCGTTGACGGCGATTGCCTCGGTCTTTTCGAGCAGAGGGGTATCCGTGGACACCACGCTGGGCAGCAGCGCGAACTCCTCGGCCGAGCTGGGAAGCACCATCGTGCTCAGCTTTCGCGCCACCGAGCGCAAGAAAGAGACCCTGTTTCGCACGCTCCAGCGTCTACATCAGGTGTTTCAGGTGCAGGCTTATCCGTACAGCGCCCGGGAACTGCGTGCCATTGCTATCGCCCGGGTTACTCCAGAAGAGAAGTTCGATCTCTCCGCGAAGCAGGTACAGGCAGAAATCATCTCCGAACGCGGTGACAGCAAAACGGTTCTGCTGACCGGCTCCACGCAGGCGGTGGATAAGGTAGTGCAATCCCTGCGCGAGCGCGGTAGCCTGCTGGACGTAGTGACCACAGTGATGGCGGTGTAACGATGCCACGCAAGCCGATACTGAGCCCCACTCGCATTCGCACCTACCTGCTGTGCGATGTGAAGTACTACCATACCTATCTGAACCCGCAGGGCAAACGCTATATCCGGGCGCGACGAGAGTACTCCTTCGGCAGCACCATGCACGCCGTCCTGCAGCACCTGCACTCAGCGGGCGGAGTGGAACAGGTTCCGGTGGAGCAGCTCCAGCAGGTGATGCAACAGCAGTGGGTGCAGGCGGGATACGAAACACCTGAGCAGGTCGCCGAGTTCCAGCAGATGGGCGCACTTCTGCTCCAGCAGTACCATCAGCAACAGCAGCAGGCTCTCCAGCACGTTGCCCCCGAACGGCGCCCACGCCTGTTGATGCAGGAGCGTCTTCTACGGATGGATATGGGGCTGTTTGCGCTGGTTGGGCGCGTGGACCGGGTGGACGAACACCCCGATGGCACGCTGGAGATTATAGACTACAAAAGTTTCCGCTTGCAGGTCACACCCGAAGAGGTGCACGATGACCTTGCCATGTGCTGTTACCAGCTTCTGCTGAAACACTACTATCCCGACCGACGGGTCATCGCCACCATCGTGGCTCTGCAGACGGGTGACTTTGCGAGTGCCAGCCTGAGCGATGAGGAGCTGCGCGAGTTTGGGCAGGACATCCGCCTGCTGGGCGAGGAGATTATCGCACGCGATTTTGAATACATCCAGCCTCAGCGTATCCCCCACTGCGACGAATGCGATTTCCTGCCACTGTGCGAGCGCATCTGGAGCCAGCAGGAGATCTCGGGTTGACTTTGACCGCATGTTCGGATATGATAACCGATGGATTTTCGCAAAAGCGTGAGGAGTAAACCGGAACATGCCCGAAATCCGTTCCATTCTCGCCACAGATTGTGGGAGCACCACCACAAAGGCGATCCTGATAGAGAAAAAGCCCGAGGGTTATCGCTTGATTGCACGGGGTGAAGCGCCGACCACAGTGGAAGCCCCTTTTGACGACGTGACGGTAGGTGTGCTGAACGCGGTGCGCGAACTGGAGGAGCTGACCGGCAGGACGTTCATCGGCGACGGCAGGATACTCACCCCGCAACTGGACGAGAAAACCGGGGTAGACGCCTACCTCTCCACGTCCAGCGCAGGCGGTGGCTTGCAGATGACGGTGGCAGGGGTGGTGAAGGTGATGTCCGCCGAGAGCGCACAGCGCGCCGCGCTGGGTGCAGGCGCCATCATCATGGACGTTATCGCCGTGGATGACGGGCGCAAGGATTACGAAAAGGTTCAGCGCATTCGCCAGCTGCGCCCCGATATGATTCTGGTGTCGGGTGGAACCGATGGCGGCACAGTGACGCACCTGGTGGAGCTGGCGGAGATGCTGGTTGCTGCCGACCCGCGCCCCCGTCTGGGCGGGATGCGCCTGCCGGTGATTTTCGCGGGTAACCGCGATGCCCGTGAGCCTGTGCGACAGTTACTGGACGGCAAGGTGGACCTGCGCATTGTGGACAACCTGCGCCCCACTCTAGAACGCGAGAACCTCGGTCCCGCACGCGAAGCCATCCACGAGCTGTTCCTGGAGCACGTGATGCAGCAGGCGCCTGGCTACAGCAAACTGCTGAGCTGGACAAGCGCCGACATTATGTCCACGCCCAATGCGGTCGGCAAGATTATGCAAACCATCGCCGAAATGCGCGGCATCAACATTCTGGGTGTGGACATCGGCGGCGCCACCACCGACGTGTTCTCGGTATTTAACGGCGTCTATAACCGCACGGTGAGCGCTAACCTCGGCATGAGCTACTCCATCTGTAACGTGCTGGTGGAGACCGGCGTGGCGAACATCCGTCGCTGGTTGCCCTTTGAGATGGACGAGCGCGACCTGCGCAACCGCCTGCGCAACAAGATGATTCGCCCCACCACCATCCCGCAGACGCTGGAAGACCTGTATGTGGAGCAGGCGGTGGCACGGGAGGCGCTGCGCCTGGCGTTCGAGCACCACAAATCCTTAGCGCGTGGACTGAAGGGCGTACAGCAACAGCGCACCATCGGCGAGGCGCTCTCGCAGGAAGACACGGGCAAGACGCTGGTGAACATGATGGAGCTGGATATGCTGGTGGGTAGCGGTGGTGTGCTGAGCCATGCCCCTCGCCGTGCGCAGGCGGCGCTGATGATGCTGGACGCCTACCAGCCCGAAGGGGTGACTATGCTGACGGTGGACTCCATCTTCATGATGCCGCAACTGGGCGTGCTCTCGCAGATTCATCCCGAAGCTGCGACGGAAGTGTTTGAGCGGGACTGCTTGGTGATACTCGGAACCTGCATCGCGCCAGTGGGCACGACCAAAGACGGCGATGAGGTGTGCACCCTGCGCATGGGTGGTGAGACGCACCAGCTGCGCTTCGGGGAGCTTCGCGTATTCCCGCTGAACGAAGGGGAGAAGATTGAGGTGGAGATACGCCCGACTCGCGCTTTTGACGTGGGCGCAGGCAGGGGCAAGCCGGTCACGGTGACCGCCGAGGGTGGCGTGGTCGGTCTGGTGGTGGACTGCCGGGGGCGACCGCTTTCACTCCCTGCGCGCGATGCGGAGCGCATCGCCAAACTGCAGACCTGGCTGAAAGCGATGGGTCTGCCGACTGTGTAGCCGTTGAAAGGGGCAGAGCAACTCTGCCCCTTCTAAGCGACCTCGCCTATCGGCGTCGCCTCTTCACACTGCATTGTGTTACTGAGCACGCGCGTGACCAGATGCCCCTCCCGCACTCGCAGGATCACCACCACTTCGTTGCGAAAATCCCAGAGCACAATAGCCTCTTCGCCCTCACGCTGAACCCACTGAACCTCACTCAGTCGGGTCATCAGGTAGTAGCGATATGCCTCCCCCTCCCAGCTGGGCACGAGAACGGTGGAGCCGACCGCCTGGCTGTACAGTTCGTAGATGCCGGCGTAGTCGTTCATCTGCGCGTATGTCAGCAGAGCTTCCTGCTGTTTTGCCATGCCATGACGGATCAGGTCGCTCTCGTGCAGCTCCAGCAGGGGTTGCACCACATGGTTAATCATCGGGCACACACCTCCAACAGATTGTTCCGCACCTCATCGCTTTTTTAACAAAGGCTTAATGCCTATGTAACACGCTCTTAACCTGCGGTCGGTACACTGAGGCAGACAAACCTTGAAGGAGGAGGACATGTCATGAACCGCAAGGCATTCACCCTGATTGAGCTGCTGGTTGTTATCGCGATTATCGCGGTCCTGGCGGCAATTCTGTTCCCCGTCTTTTCGCAGGCTCGGGCGAAGGCACGCGCCGCCAGTTGTCTGAGCAACACCAGACAGCTTGGCACAGCGATGCGCATGTACGCGCAGGACTACGACGGCTTCTTCGTGTTCAACTGGTGGGAGTGGCATATCCCCTTGCAGCCGTACATCAAGAGTTGGGACATCTTCATCTGCCCGCAGTCGGCGGCGCCTCGCCCGCAGATTATTGAATTCACCGCGGATGACGGGTGTCTCACCTGGGGAGATGACGCGCCCTATGTGAAGCTGGTCGGCAGATTTCCCGGCAACGTGCCCGCCGACGTGCGTACAGCGCGTGGTTGCTCCAAGCCAGCCCCGATTATCTACGGCAACTACGCAAAGAACGAGGAGCTGATTGCCAACTACGGCTACAACCGCACCTCATACAGCGGTTACGAGCACAACGAGGCGGCATGGGAGACGACCGCTGACCTGATCCTCATCGCCGAGGCGCGCAGCGGCAGCGAGGATGTGGCTCCTGATACCGATCCCTACAGCCCGAACAACGGGCCGTACATTGAGCCGGGCGGAACCACGTGGAACCAGGTGTTCGACCAGCTGTCTGGTCGTCACAACGGAGGTATCAACTGCACCTTCGCCGATGGTCATGCGAAGTGGTATCGCTACGAGTGGTTCCGCTCGTATGAGGGGCGATTTGCCATCAGCCCACCGATGGCGCGCCTGTGGCGTGACGGTTTACTTACCGATGACCAGAACTGGCCTTAAGGGGTTCGCCGTGATGAGACGCGCTATTATCGGCATATCGCTAACCCTCCTGACCCTCGCCGTGCTGAGCGGCTGCGCAGACAAGCCAGGTCCGCCACCTGGTGCGCCGCCAGCGACCATCTCTGAGCAAAAAGGTGACCAGCAGACGCCGCCTACCTACGGGCAAACGCGAGAGGAACAGAAGGAAGGCATGTAGGCTCGCGTTTTGCTGGGTGTAGCCCTCCGTGCCCCGCCGTGGTGCACCACGTTGTGTACTGGCGGGGCTTTTTTACGTTATCTCCAGCGCAGTCAGCGAATGCGGAGGCAGTTCTATGCTGAATCTGCTGGAAACCCTGCCTACGACACGCTTCACGACCTTCACCGTCTGCGGGTCCTGTTCGTTGATGCTGTCCACACTCTGACCGGTTAATATCCACAGGGAGGCTTCGCGAGGCACAAAACCCTGCACCTGCACATCCACCACCACTGGCAATTGCAGGTGCTTGTTCACCAGCATTGCACATATCCTCCTACGCCCCCTGCGGCTTGCAATCGCAGACAGATAGGGCACAGCAGGGAAGGTGCGAGGGACGAACTCCTGAATCTGCACGTCCCGGTACCATGCCCTGCCGGACACCGCTCCCCCACCCTCCAGCCGGCGTGCCAGAACTTCCACCTCGCGGGTGTCGGTCAGGGTACGATATTCCACCTCAACCGGTGTCCAGTCGGCGGTGCCGGTAACCTCGGGGGTGATAGCCGCCGAGCGGGTTGCCAGCCAGCCTCGCGCATCGCCAATCTGGAAACAGGCTCCCCTGCCGGAGGTCAGCGCGTCCGTCTTCACCCAGCCGCGCAGGCGGTAAAGCGTGTTGGGCTTTGCCGGGAGCACCACCCGCGCGTGGTAATAGTTCACGTCTTCATTGCCTGTGAACTCCACTGCCAGCACGTCGCCTTCCAGTCGCTGTTCCACCCCAGCGAGAGGCTGTATCCTCCACCTGTCGGCAGGTTTTATCGGTGTGCCTGTTACACCGCCGGGATGCCCCTTCCCGCGTGCCGGGGCGACGCCATAACCGCCCTCTACTTCAAACCGCTCACATTCCGCCCTTGCCTCTATCAATTCGTCTCCAAAGTGGTGATAGTAGAGCTCGAAGGGATAATATTGCGGTCGCTTTACCAGCGGTTCGCCCAGGTGCACATGGCCTTTCACCGCCCCCCAGTATTCGTTGCAGAACTGCCAGAAGTTCGCCATCAGGATGCGGTTTTTGGGGTTCAGGAACACTCTCAGCATCTCCGCGTTCAGCAGGGCGTTGCCCAGTGTGTGGCGGTAAGGGACCGGCTTCTCCTGCACGAAGTGCCCATTGAACTCGGTAACGGCGATGGGCACGTTGTCGCGCCCGGTGGTTTCACGGAGCAGGCGACGCAGGTCGTCGTAATAGCTCTGTATCTGGTCCGGACACGCAAGCGCGAGCGCGAACAACTGCTCGGCAGGGGGCACGCCGTCGTCGCGATAGTAGTTGGGAAGATAGCTGTGGTGGATAACAAAGTCCACCTCTCCACCGATAATTTTCAGCACGGGACGCGCCCACTCGTCCAGTTTGGGGAAGCCCGTGGCTACCACCGCTCCCAGCTTGATGCGACCATCCACCGCCTTCATCGCCCGGCGGTACTCCAGATAGTTTCGGGCGTATTCCTGCGGGCTCATTTGGCGCGAGCGGTGGTCTCCATGTTCGGTTTCGTTGCCGTACTCAAAGTAGATGACGTTCCACGGCTGGCTTCTGCCGTCGCGCCGTCTGACCTGCGCCCAGGAATGACGGGCATCGGCTGGGGCGTTCAGATACTCCACCATATCGGCGGCGTCCTGTGCCGTGCCGAAGTAATCGGCAATGGTGATGAGCGCTATCGCCCCCATCGCCTCACAACAGCGCAGGAACTCCGGTAAACCGAACTGCTGTTCGGGGCGACTCTCCAGCGGTCCCACCGTCCGTTTCCAGTCAAAAAGGTGCACTCCGCATCCGCCGGGATAGCGTGCCACGCTCAGTCCGATGTTGCGAGCCAGCGCGACCATTTCGGGCACAGGGCGTCTTCGTTCGGGGTCCCAGATGCCCGCCCCACGGTCATGGTATATAGGTTCCGCGTGGGGCCAGCCTCCCTTCTGATAGCCCAGCATATTGTTGCCGAATATCCAGCGGTTCACCCTGCCGAGCGACCTGTCGGCAAAGAGGACGAGACGTGCCTGAATCGCCTGCATCTGTCTCTCCTTTCCGTTACTCCTGCCACCGCAAAATCTGTCGGGCTATCTCCTGTCGCAGGCGATCGACCGCATCCGGGTCGGGCAGTATCTGGGTGGAGCGTAGACCGCCGGCGTTGGGTATCGGCACCAGCGATTCCATCTGCCGGCGCAGTGTCTCGGCGAAAGAGACGTCCTGTCCCAGCTGGCGTGCACGCTCCACTGCCTGCTGCCATAGCAGGTAATACTCGTAATCCTCTGCACCTTCGCGCACTGCCTTCAGGCGGATGCTTGGGGCGGGAGCTGTTCCTCCTGCAGGTGAAGGATATGCCAGATACCCGTCGCCGTTGGGGTAGCGTATCCAGTAGAAATCCTGCCCCTGGTCGCTCTGCAGGATATACTGATGCCAGCCCTTCTGCCAGGGATTGTGCGTCCACCACGAGAAGCCCCAGAACTCGTAGCCCTCCACGTCGTACACAAAGCAGTACAGGGGCAGGAGCCGCTCGGTGGCGAGGTACGGTGTGTCCAGAGCCTGCTGTCCGTCGGTCGTGAAAAGCAAACGGTCACCCGCCGCCCGTCGCTCGCGCATCTTCTGCACGGGGAACCCGCCGAATTGCCCGATGCCCCACATGGTCAGGTAGCCGTCCATCTCGGGCGAGTGGTACCACGTACTGGAAAAGATGGGCACATCGGGCGCGACAGGTTTGATAATGCCGATGAAGTAGCGCAGGTCGGCGACCACCTGTGGGTTACTCAGGTGCGGCTCATCGGACAGGTAGTATATCAGCCGGTCGCGCCAGCCGTGGCGGGTAAAATAGTCCACCAGCTGGGCGTACGCCCCGCGCAGAGCCTTCTCGTACTCCGGGGTGCGTGGCACAAAACCGAACTTCGGCGGTAGCGGATATGCCCATCCCAGCGCGTAGAAGACCCACGGTGTGTAGCAGTGGTTGAACCCCAGCTCCTCAAAAGCGTACCGCGCCATCGGCTCGAAGCGGGAGACGTCCATGACTACCTGACCCCCTTTCACCCGGAACTCGGGCATGGGAAGCACCACATCGGGGTTCACCCGGTGCTCTGACATCAGCCGATACCACTGCTTGAGCGTCTCTAACTTTTCACCGTCCGTCACATCCCAGCCCGGTCCCGAGCGCAGGTCGTAGACAATGCGCAGGTGGCTCCGCTTCGGCAGAGTGAAGTTCCACACGGTCACGCGCAGGGGTATCTGCATCAGTTGTTTCTGCCCCACCAGCACCGCGAGAGTACCACGGTACTCTCCTGCGGGCACGTTCTGAGGCACATAGCAATCTATCCACACCGCCTGCGTGCGCCGGGCGGGCAGGTCAAACGGGTCCCCCTGCATCAGCGGGTCGGGCCACTCCCCTACCCAACCATCGCAGGAGGGGATGCCGCGGGGCACGTGCCGGCAGTACTGTGGTAGACGGCTTACGTAGTAGTTGGTAGGAACGTCTACGGGAACCGTCAGCACACGGTACACGCGCGGTGGTGGCAGAGTGGCTCCAGAAGCGTGCTTCAGCGCCGATATGCGGATGCTGACCTTCTGAAGGTCTCTGCGGCTCCGCAGAGCTATCTGCAGAGGCTCCCACTCGTTGCGGGCGCACGCGATAGCCATTTGCTTGCTCGTTGGGCGAGGCGGGTCATCGGGAAATACCTTGACCAGCGGGTTTACCTGCCACACCGACAGCGCCTCACGAGGTAGCAGTGTAGGATTCGCCTCCACACGCAACACAGCGCCCTGCTCCACCGGCATGAAGATGACGCCGTCGTGCCACAGCGTGCCGTGTGTGTTCATCGTCAGGTGCAGTTCCACGTGGTGCGCGTCCGCTGGCGTGGTAATCTCAGCGATGCAAAGCGTCCAGTCGTTATCTCCCGATAGCCTCCGTGCGCTTGAGAAAAACTGCGCGCCTTTGGCAAGGCTGTTGTCCGCCGCCTTAAAGTGCCCGTGAATGTCTACCGTGCCGCCGGTGATGCCCTGCGTCTTCACCCAGGCGGTGTACAGATAGCGCGTGTTTGGTCGTACCGGCACGTTGAGCAAGCGCCAGCCCAGCCAGTCGGCTTGTCGTTCTGGCGGCACGTGCAGGCGAAGTGAGTTCTTGCCGAACCTGCCGGGCGACACCACCTCGGCGGTAAAGCCCTGCCCGCCTGTTGCCTCGCCGCCCGGCGACCACAGTGCAAACACGCGCTCGCGTGACTCGAAATCACCTTCCCGCGCCAGATTCGCCGGGCTGTAAAGGAGCCTCCAATAATTATCCAGCGATTCTTTGCCCGCCTGTTCGCGGGAGAGATACACGTCGAAGCGATGCTCGGTTACCGGTTGCAGGCGCGCCTCGAAGCACAGAGTGTCTCCTATCCACGTGGCGGGCAGAGTGCGGCCGCTCTGGGGGTCAACCACCTGCACGCGCAAGGGTGTTTGCACGCTTCCCGCCAATCGCCTGACCATGTGTACCGCGCGAGGAAGCGATACGGTAACTGCTCGCTGAACTGCATCCTGCTCGAAGTTTCGCACCAGCACCGACGCCCGCGCCAGCCACCGATTATCCCATGCGTCGCGCCGGGCGAGCGTGGGTTTCAGTCTCCTTTCCTCCAGAGGAAGCACCTGCCAGCGAACGGGAGCGGAATCGCCGTCTCCTTCCGCTTCCAGGGTCACATCGTCGTACCACGCCTCGCCTTCACCGTAGAGCACCGTGCCCACGGTAGCGGTCTGTCCGCCGGACGGAACTTCAAAGCGAATCTCTACCTGTCTCCAGTCGTAGGTTCCGTCCCCCGCGCTCTCAACGATGTTCACCATCTGCGGACGAATGCCGTTCACATGCACATAGTAGCCTACCTGTCCCTTCGTGTTGCGTGCGCGCACCCAGCCACGCAGGATATAGCGCCTCCCAGGCGTTACCAGGATGTTCGCCTGCGACCACTGCACCCATGTCGGCGGCGCTCCCTGTATCACGCGATGGTAAACGCACGCGCTCCCGTTCCTTCCCTCGTGGAGCCGGTACTGCGCCAGGTGCTGAGACGAAGTTAGCCCAGCGCTCCAGTAAGCAGGTGACCGTTGTCCCTCTTCGAATCCGCCGTTGCGCAGAGCGGCGCGGAGTGGGGGGCTGTCTCCGGGCAGAGCAACGGGGTTGCCAGCGTACACGTAGAAGGTCTCCTGCCCGTTCGCCGGCACATCCACCGCAAAGCGAATCTCGTCGCCTTTGCGCAGGACAGCAGACGCTCGTCCCGACCAAATGACCTCATACAGGAACTCCGTGCCCTGCGAGCTGCAGATGCGCAGTTTCTCCTGCGGTTGACCCGCCAGAGGCAGCTCTCCTTCCCTGTCCCCGATGCGCAGACTCAGGACGTAGCCTTTGACATCGGACGATGAACGATTTTGCACCAGCACGGGTACACGTAATCGCCAGTAGCCGGTGGATCCACCCCACAGGTCTGTGTGCCAGAGAACCTGCGCACTGCAAGACAGACCGAGCAGAAGAACAGCCACCAGCGTCATCACCAGTGTTTGCATTTCTTCCCTCCCTGCAAGTTGATGCCCGGAGACATTTACCCTTCACCTGCGGTCTTTACCCCTTCGGAGCGGGTTTGATCTCTCCCCGTTCCACGAGGTCAACCAAAGGGTTGTCGGTGATGGTCAGCGGCAGGTCAACCCGCCCACGCCGTCGCACCGACTCGTAGCAGGCGAAGATGATTTCGGTGGCGTTGAGTGCATTGCGGGCGCACAGCTCCGACTCGCCGCCCTCGCGCAGGGCGGTTACAATGTCGGCAATGGCCCGTTCGATATAGCCGGGACCGTGCAGGCCCTCGTTGCCGCAGTCCACCACTTCCCATTCGCCTTTCCCAAACCGGCGATAGCGCAAAACAGGCGCGCCCGGCTCCATACTGCCAATCTCGATCAGCCCATCACTACCGATGATGCGGTGGTGGGCGCCTATCAGCCTGGCGCCCGCTCCCGTGGACGCCACTCCCCACACGCCGTTTCGGTACTTCCACAGGGCATACGCCTGGTTCTCGTTATGCGTGCCGAAAACCAGATTCTCGGTGCGATAGTCTATCTGTGCAATCACCCACTCGGCGAGGGTCTCATTATTGAAGTAGTTGCACATGTCGAAGTTATGGGAGCCGTAGTCGTAGAGGTTGCCTGCGCCGAACTCCACGCGCACTAGTTCACCGATGACCCCTTCATCCAGCAGCTGCTTAGCCATTCGGAAGGGCTTGCCGAATCGCCGCTGATGGTTGAAGGTGAGCCTGACGCCGCGCCGTTCGCACTCCTGTGCCATCAGACGCGCCGCGCCCCAGGTGTAGTCCATCGGCTTCTCGCAGTGGATCGCTTTGACACCCGCCACGGCGCAATCTATCACCAGCTCCGCGTGTGTCATGGGCCAGGTGCAGATGCTTACAATGTCCAGCTGCTCTTTCTCCAGCATCTCCCGATGGCTGGTGTACACGGCGGAGATACCGTAAGTTTGTGCAAAGGCACGCGCGTTCTCTTCGACGATATCGGCGCACGCCACCAGCTTGCAATCGGGCAGAAGCCTATAAGCGTCGGCGTGTGCATACGCCATCGCATAACCCATTGGACCGGCACGCTCGGGCTTACGCCCCGTGCCGATAAAACCCACTCGGAACTCTGCCATCCTTTGCTCCTCCTACCAAATGCTTACACCTTGATTCCTTTGGCTATCGGCGAAGGAGCTTCCTTTTGCCTCCGAGTATAATAGGGGGTGAAGTGAGGTAAATGGCTGTCACGCAGACTCCCAAGGTCTGACAGAAGAGCTTAAAGCGATTAAAGGGACTCGCTTCGGAGTAAAGCGGCTGTTGTTCACCTCAGCAATAGGAGGCTCCCACAGCCCTCTCTCCAGACAGAATACCTCCCGCCAGGAGGGGGCTGTGGGATTGTGTGTCGATACTAATCTATCACGAATATCACCCGATACTCGCTCAGGAAACCGGAGTTTTCGTTTGCCGTCAATAGCAGGCGCACATCGTTATCGGAGAGCACCGGGTCACAGCGTCCGGGCGTTTTCGCGTACCCAATCGCTCGCAGAATCAGCGGGTTGCTTCCCGCCCGCCTGTGCGCCTTCGCCTCCTCCAGGGTCTTGGCGTACACCACGATGCCCTGTTCGATCACGAAGTCGTAACTGGCACCGACCGTGCCCCATACCTCACTGCCGTCCTGCCGGCGGATTTTGGGACTCATCGCTGGGCGAATGCCTAACCCGCGGGTGTCAATAATCACGCTGGTATAGGCGTTGCTCGTCTCTTGTGGTGGAGCAGGTGTCGGGACGGATTTGGCAACGGGTTTCGTGACCACAGGCAGAGTGCTTGGTGTAGAAGACTGCGCCACCTCTGGTATCAGGATTCGGCTTAACCCTTCATCGCCGTACATGCGCACCGCCATGGTCACCTCGACCGCAGGCGCGTCGTTTAGCGTAATGGTTCGCTCATGTATCACCTCCGCGCCCTTGACGAAACCGCGTACCTCGGTGCGAATGCCCTCACTCTTCGCCTCGAAGTCCTCGGCATAGGCGGTCGCGTCCACACGCACTTTATCGGTGACCATCAACAGGTTCTCCAGCGCGGTCATCACAGCGTAGCGGCGCGCCTTCAGGTATGCCTTCGCCTTGTTGGGTTCGTTCGTAGGGATGGCACCTACCCCCTTACCGTAGATAACCCCGTACTGCCAGTCGATCTTGCCCTTGTCTCCGACCTTCTCTACCAGACCAACCATCTGGTTTGCTTTGGGAGCTGTCTGCGCGAAGGCAGTCACGCAGGCAAGGGTACACAGCACGATTGTCCAGTATCTCATTGTTCAAACCTCCTTCCGGTTTGTTGTGTTCTCAGCGCAGTGCCAGACGCACCAGGCTCGGCGAGTAGCGCAGGATGGATAGCCGCTTCTTGCCTATCTGTACCTGCATCAGCTGGCGGCGAAAGGCGGCAGGCGTCAGTCGCACAACCGTTTCAATAATCCCCTCCCCTGCCTCCATGCGCTCGCGCTCGACGCTGACTACGCCACGAAGGTCACGCAGTCTATCCGAAAGCTGAGAGAGCGTTCGGTAATCCACCCCGCGCACCACCAGACGCACGCGCAATCCGTTTTGTAACTGCCCGATCCACCCGCTCAACACTTTCTGCCCCAGCGCACCTTGCTTCTCTTCCACCAGCTCGCGCCCCAGATTGCGCAGAGCCTCCTGCCGTGCCTCCTCGTTGGCGCTGAAGCTAAAACCGGCGCACTCCCAGCGGAATGGCGGCACGATGACCGCGCCTGTATCCGCCCACACCACGCGCACCTCTGCGTACGCCTTATTAGACGCCACCACGTTGCCCAGTCCGTATGGCGAGTTCGTGTCACCCAGCCTGATGCCCGCCTCGGTACGCACGGTGCCAGTGATTAGCACCTCTGCCGACCCGCTTTTTCCGTCCGCCACGTCGAACCCTCGCACCCGCAGGGCATGGATCAGTGCAGAGGTGCTGTGAGGCTCGGGCTGACGCGTGTCGGCGGAGAGCAGTTTGACCCCAACGCGCGGACGCTCCAGCGCGACGTACACCTCTGGTATCTCCCACAGCTCTTTCACGGCATCCGCCGCGCTTACGACCGCGCGGATACGAACCTTCACCAGCCCATGGCGCGTATCCCATTCCGGCTCGCCGAGCCTCTCCCAATGACGAACATATCCTAGGCTCCGTGTACGAATGGTGTCCCACACCACCTCATAGTTCTGCGCCAGCGCCTCGGCGTTGACCAGCACGCCCAGCGCCTGCTCCACTGCGTTGCGTTTGGCGTCCTGCACCGCCTCTTCGAGGGCAGCCGCTCGGTCGGCGCGAATGGCCGACATGCCGGTCGCCTCAACCACAATATCCGACTGCGACGCCGCCATTGCAGCCGCCCACAGCATCAGAGCCACTATGCCTGCAAGGATGCGCATTTCAGTCCACCAGGAAGACCACCCGCCACTTTTGCAGGAAGCCGCTCTCTTTCTCTGCCTCCAGAACGCGATCGGCCTCCTCCACGCTGATTACCACTTCGTCTTTGGATGGACCTCTCACCTGTAGCGCCTTGACGTACACGGGGTTTTCGCCTGCACGTTTAGTCTGGTCTTCCCTCTTGACGAAATCGGCGATGCCGTACTCTTCAATGAAATCCCAAGGGGGCGCGTCCTTCGGGTCGAGATAGATCAGCCGGTTGTTCGTATCCACTATTCGCGGACTCATACTTGAGCGCATTCCCAGCCCTCGGGTGTCCACAACCAGACCCGTCCACTTCCCAGAAGAAATCTTCGAGCTAGGTGGGAGGGGCACCATTTGTGTCAGCAATTTGGCGAGCTGTCCGCGTCTCAACACCTGATGGGGCGAGGCTTCCGAGATGTCGCGAATGTAGCCCTGTTGCAGGGCTTGGTGGACGAATGGACGCGCCCACTCCGGCAGAAGTGCCAGCGCACCCTCGGCGGGCGGCTGTTCATTAAATCGCTCTGCAGGCAACGCCAGCCGCGTCAGAGTCACCACCGCTCGCAGGGTGTTCATCAGGTCGCCGGGGCGAGAGCTGTCAAACACCAGCTTTCCTGCCCAATCGCGTGCCGAGGCGAACCGATAGAGCACGCGCGCAAAGTCGCCCACCGTCACCGGTTTGTCAGGGAAGAAATAGCCATCGGGCGTACCTCGCATCCACCCCTGCTGAACCACATACCGGATTTCTTCATTATCTTTCACGTCGACAAGTTCTACCGTTGCTGGGGCAGAAGAAGGTACACGTGGTTCCACCGACGCCAGTTCCACTCCCGTCAATCGCAGGTGCAGGCGGTTCGCCAAGTCACCCAGCAGCGAGTAGAGGTTACTCAGCCGACCTTGCACGTTCTCCGCCTGTCCCTTCATCACCTGACCCGTGCGCACATTCACGACACGCACATTGATCACTATCTGCCCATCGCGTGTGTAGAAGCTGCCCACAACGATAGCGTCAGCCCCAATCAGTTTGCCGACCCGCTTTGCTTGAGCCGGCTCGATTAGGCCTGTCGTTTGCAGGCGCAGTTCGCGTAACGCCTGCCCCAGCTGCGCGCGCTCCACCAGATTAAGGCGGTCGGACTTGGCGAGGTCGGTAATCAGCGTTTCGGCAATCTCCTGCCCAATTTCCGGTGGTTGACCAGCGAAATCGCTCACGGCGATCATCTGTGCCGACGCACATGCCACCTGTGCGCCGAGCAAGACGGCAAGGACAATCGTTCTCCACATCTGGCATCTCCCTTTCTATATGCCTTAACGCTCCACCGCAGTTACAGACGGTGCGGAACCTGCGGAGGTTATCCTGCGCTGGAGCTGTGTTTCCACCAGTTGTAATAGCGTGGCAAACTGCCTGCGGTTAAGAGGCTTGTGTGGGCTGTCCTCCAGCCACGATACCGCCCACGCGGGCACGTCGAGAAAATAGGAGGGTTCGCCTGAAATCAGCGAAGCCACGGCGCGTACGGCTGCAATTCGGGTGACTGTAGCGGAACCGTCGCCTTTGAGAAAACAGCGCGAGTCGTCCAGCTCGTAACGACGGGCAAGGCGACGCACGGTCTCATAGAAATACCGTTCGCTGACCAGCTCGTACGGGCGGAACGAACCATCGGCAAACAGACGCATCCAGCCCTTGCCCAGAGCGTGCGCGATGGCGGGGCTTTCGGTCAGGTTTTCCCAGTCAGGCGTGGGCATTGGAGCAGCCGCTGGCGGAACAACCATTGGGTCGGACGAGGCGGAGGCTGGCTCCGTAAGTCCGGGCAGGGTTTCCCCTGTCAGCCGATGATGCAGACGGTTCGCAAGGTCGTGGGCAAGCGCAAACAGTTCGTCGCTCCAGCCCTCGGTATTCTCCGCCGCGCCCGCGTACAGGGTTCCGGTGCGCACATCCAGCACGCGAGCGTTCAGAATCACTCTCCCCTCGTTGACGCTGACACTGCCCACCACCACATGCGTTGCACCGACCAGCCTGCCAGCGTGAGCCATGTCGCCGGCTTCGGTCAGTCCCGACCTCTGCAAACGCAGTTCGTTCATCACCTGGCGCAGCTGTGCTCGTTCCACCAGCGTCAGCTTGCGCGACTTGGCAAGGTCGGTGAGGACGGTTTCGGTCACCGCCTGGCAGAGCGCAGGGTTCTCCCCGGAGAAGTCCGCCACCGCCAGCACAGGCATGGCTTGCTGGTTTCCGAACGCGATGGCACTGCGAGCGGCGAGCAGTATGATAAACGCAATACATGGTATGCGAACCAACACCTTCACCTCCCCTCCCGGGATACACTCCATTTATACTGCTTTCAGCGCAGGCTGTCAATCCTTGCTACCGATCTGCAGAGCGAATATGTGCTAAGCGAACAGGAACATACGGGAAACGGAACGAATTAAAGTAAAAGCAAGCATGTCCGCATCAGGAGGTTGTCCAATGAACGCACAGGAGTTGCTGGCTACCGCTGATGGTCGCATCGAAAAGCACCGTAAAGCGGACGTTACCGTAAAGGTCGTGGACAGGCAGGGCAAACCCCTCGCTGGCGCACAGGTCGAGGTTGAACAGACCCGCCACGCTTTTCTGTTCGGCTGTAACATCTTTCCGCTTTTTAACTATCAGGGTGAACAGCACGAGAAGTACAGTAAGCAGTTCTCGGCGCTATTGAACTACGCCACGCTGGGGTTCTACTGGGGCGCGTATGAGTCGGAACGTGGGCGAAAGGGACGCGACCTGCAGGAACGCATCGCCCGCTGGTGCAAGGAGCATGGTATCGTGACGAAGGGGCATCCCCTCGTGTGGCATGAGGTCTATCCTCGCTGGGCGCCCAACTCGCCGGATGAGACGATACCCCTTCTGCGGGAGCGGGTACGAGAGATTGTCTCACAGTTTGCCGGGCTGATAGAACGCTGGGACGTGGTGAACGAAGCCACCGTATCCGAACGCTTTGACAATGGCGTTGGCAACTGGGTGAAACGGGACGGCGCAGCCGCGGTGGTGGCTGAGTGCCTGTCCTGGGCGCGAGCAGCGAACCCCAAAGCCATCCTGCTGTACAACGACTTCAACATCAGCCCTGCCTTCGAACGGCTGGTCGAGGAACTGATTCGCCGTAAAGCGCCGGTGGATGCCATCGGTATTCAATCGCACATGCACGGGGGCGAGTGGCCGCTGGAGCGAGCCTGGCAGGTGTGCGAAACCTACGCCCGTTTCGGTAAGCCACTGCACTTCACCGAGACCACAGTGCTGTCGGGTGAGCACGGGTACATGCGTCCACGTCCCTGGCCCACCACGCCGGACGGCGAGGCGCGACAGGCGGATTACGTAGAGAAGTTCTACACTATCCTCTTCTCACACCCTGCTGTGGAGGCAATCACCTGGTGGGATTTCATGGATGGAGGATGGATGGGTGCACCGGCAGGGCTGGTACGCGACGACCTCAGCCCGAAACCTGTTTACCATCGCCTAATGCGCCTAATCAAGGGCAAGTGGTGGACGAAAGAGGTCGTTCGCACCAACTCTCGCGGGGAGGCAAGACTGCGAGGCTTTCTGGGCGACTACCGCGTGGTAGCCTCCGCGACCGCCGGCAGGCGCACGCAGACCTTCTCCCTCAAGCGCGGCAAGAATGAGTGGGTAATACGCCTCGGTTAGCCGGGAATGTAACCTGCCGCCGCGCTGCTGGCGCGGCGGTATTCCCTTCCCTCACTGGCAACATTGACCTATTACGAACCCTATCGCCCCCTCCGCTCCCCGTTATTTAGCGATAATAAGATTCATTATTAATTTTAAACATTATCAAAACTTTTTATTTTTAATATTGAAAAAATATTTTGTTTTGCTGTATAATATCTCTGAGAAATCTCTGAGAAGGAGGCAAACGATGCGCACAAGAGACGCATTCACCCTGATAGAGCTGCTCGTGGTCATCGCGATCATCGCGATACTGGCAGCGATACTGTTCCCCGTCTTTGCTCAGGCGCGGGAGAAAGCCCGGCAGACAGCCTGTCTGTCTAACGTGCGCCAGATGGCGCTCGCCGTTGCCATGTACGGTCAGGATTACGACGCCTTCCCCCTGTATTCCAAAAGAGAAGGCGGTCAGGAAAGCCGCTGGTGGAATCAGATCGAGCCGTACGTTAAAAGCCGCGTGCTCTTTCTGTGTCCAACCGTGCCCCAGCTGCGCTACGGACGAAATATGGCGTACGGCTACAACTACCAGTACCTCGGCAATACGCGCGGTGACTGTTGGAACGTGCCCGTCAACGAGAGCGCGATTCAGATGCCCGCGAATACGCTTGCGATTGCAGACAGTCAGGGATCGGGCACGCGCCCATGCGATAACGACGAACCCACCGACCCAGACTACATCAACCTGAGCTGTCTGGGCAATCACGGTTATGCCATTGACCCTCCACAATTGCCTCCGTGCAAGTATGGTGCTGGTCCGAACCGCTACTCCACGGGTGGCACACCTGGCGTGCGCGTACCACCTGCTGCACGTCACAGCGGCGGCGCGAACGTGGCGTTCGTGGACGGGCACGCGAAATGGATGCGGGTGGACGAGTTGAACGTGGATAACCGCTGGTGGAACGGTCGCTATCCTGACCCCACCCCATAAACCGCGACGTGGCGGGGGACCTTCCCCCGCCATTCGTCTAGCTCCTAACGTTTTCGGTGTTTTTTACCGCCCCGGCGACGGCGTTTCTTTGTGCTTCCTGCAGTTTCAGCCAGAGGTTCTGTCGCACGTTCGGGCACGGGCAGGTGCAGAGCGGTCAACTGCTCGGCAGTGCCCACCGCGTACAGACCGTTCTGCCCCGTGCGCATGTTCAGACGCACGGTGTTCGCATCCTCCGCCAGCAGGCGTTCCTCCGTGAGGTCGTACACCATCTGCCTCTGCGGGAACTGCAGGTATACGACCCCATCACCTACCGAGTGCACGGCGAGCAGAGGCGGTGCCACGCGCACTACGTCACTGCTCTGCGACCACACGTGCACTCCCGCATAGCGGCACAGTCCGCGAAGCAGCTCCACGCTCAGTTGACGCTCTCCGATGAACACCGAACGCCATGTACCCATATCCTTCACCGCGATGGAGGGTAGTCCCGTCTGGATATATTCGCCCAGAATCACTGCCTTTTCGTCCAGAACGTAGAACGAGGGGTTGATGCGTTCACGCACGCCTATCTGCTTGTTGCGCAGTCGTTCCGAGATGGGATGCCTGTCGTTGCTGATGGTCGAGCCGGTTTCGCTGTTCCACGGCTGTGCCTTGATGGCAATGCCCGCCACATCGCGCGGGCCGTCGGGAGTGTAGCCCTTCTCGTCGTACAGGGCGACCGCGTACAGCCACACCAGCGTTTTCCCGTCGCGCTGAAGCCGCTCGCGAATCGCCTCGCGCACATCCGAATCTATCTGCATCGGGGTCAGAAACAGGTAAAGCTTCGCCTCGGGAAACGCTTTACGAGTGAGGTCGCTTTGCAGATAGACGCCGTAATGGATGCCGGCTCGCGCCAGTATCTCCTGCTGGTGGATGACCAGAGGCTCCAGAAGTGCCCTGGGCGACTGGATGCGCGTGAGGCTGTGTTCGTCCACAATCACGGCGACATCGGGGGTTTCGGGCAGTCTCTGGCGGATGTGCGCCGCGTACAGCTCTTGCAGGTTCCGTGCCGCCTGCCACGTTTCTCTGTCCTCGACCCAGCCTTGGCCCCACAGGTCCATCCAGGCGATGCCCGCATGGTGTACCAGCGCGGTCATGGCGTTACGCAAACGCACCTGACGGGTGGATTCGGCGTCTGCACAGCGGGGATTGTAGTCATCTGGCGTATCGGTCTGCGCCGTATGCGGCTTGGTATCGTCCTCCAGCACGAACAGCTTGCCGTGCAGTCTGACCGACCCAACGGGCACGGGCACGCTACCCGGTTGTGCAGGGCGACGGTCGCGATACGATACGGGCGCGCATATCAGGTCAATGCTTTGCGCCGACAGCACCTCCGACAGCGCAAGGTGTCCACTGTGCGGCACCGGGAAGTCCAGAACATATCCATACGACACCGCCACCAGACGCCGGTTCTCGCAGTTCTTTTTCACGGTGCGCGACAGGGCAACAAGGCGCCTGGCGATAACCTCGGAGGCAAAACGCAGGTAGTCCACATATCTCTGCCCCTTGCGATACTCATACAGCACAGTAGCGGACGTGGTGTCGCCGCGGTAGGTGGGTACGCTCGCGCTGGTGAAGGTCACGGAGCCGTCATGCCATGCCGCGCGCAGGGCGACCACATCGTTCTTGTAGCGCCCGCGAAGCCATTGACGAAACGCCTCTTGTGCGGCGGGGCTGTAATCGTATCCTCTCTGGTATTCATAGAACCATTCACGGCAATCCAGGTGGTAGCCCAGAATGTAGTTCGCCTCCTCGGTCACCTCCAGCTGACGCACCAGCAGGGTCAGGGCGGCCTCCGCCTCCTGCCAGTAGCGGTCGGAAGCGAACGAAGGCTCACCGGTGGAGCCGTCTGCATAGGTGGTCATCGCTTCGGGGTACAGCTTCTGCCAATCGGGAGGTGGCGTGAACACCACACGAAACATCACGTAGCCCTGCGGGTCGTGCTGACGCACCAGATGCAGAAGACGCAGCGCCTCGTTGACGCTGTAGGCAACCATCGGCACGGAGACGGGCAGTTCCAGGAGAAGGGAATGCAGGTGCACGCCCGCCGAAGCCGCCTGCCGAATCTGCTCGCACACTCTTCTTTCGGAGGCGGCGGTGTCGATATTGCCGAAGAAGAAGAGCGGCGTCACTGGTTCGCCGTTAATGATAATCTCAGGGTGTCCCTGCCGGATGCCCAGTCGTGCGCCCTCTCGCCGGCGCCTGCGCTGTTCCGGCGTTTCCTCCCCAATTGCCACTTCCTCTACTTCGGCTGGGGCTGTGCGGCGTGTGCGCCGGCGTCGGCGAGCGGGAGGTGCGACCTCTACCGTTTCGAGTGTAGCGGTCTCTGTCGGAGACTCTTGCTCCTCCACAACAGTTTCGAGTTCGGCTGTTATGGTCACCGATGAGCCTGCCCCTTCCTCCGCCTCCGGTACAGTCTCAGCCGCTTCGACAACGGAAGGAGCCTCTTCTACTACAGCGGATGCGATCTCGGCAGCGGTTGGTTCAGCGACCTCAACGGACGCCTCCGGCAGCTTCTTTCGTCGACGCGAGGTGCTGCGCCGGCGGCGGGTGGTGGTGACCGGCGGTTCGACAGGGCTTTCAGGCTCCACAGGGGGTGACTCTCCTTCAACTGACTGAGGCTCAGGCGAAGGTGTCTCCTCTGTGGGAGACTCCCCTGCTGTGTCGTGGACGACACCGGCTTCAGCCGTTTTCTTGCGGGAAGACCTCCGGCGTGAACGCTTCGCCGGGGCAGGCGGCGCCGCCTGCTGTTCAGGCTCAGCGACAGCCTCTTCCTGCGCCTCTCCCCCAGATTCGACCGCTTCGGGCAATGACTCTGGCGGTTCCACACCTTCCGGCGTGGAGCGTCGTCGACGTGGTGGCATCTTGTTCGACAGCCTCCTTGTTCGATTCCGCGGCTACCCATGCGCCGCGGGGATGCCGACACCAGCCACCTCGTCTCCTTCGCGTCGGGCAAGCGTGCGGAAGAACTCCCGAAGTTGCGCAGGCTCTTCAAACAGCCAGTCCGGCGACTCGGCGCGAAGCATCTCCACCGGGTGCGCGCCCCAGCCGACCGCGATGACCTTCACCCCTGCGCCTCGTGCACAGTGGATGTCGTACACCGTATCGCCCACGAACAGCGCCTCGTGCGGCGACATGCCCAGCTTCTCTAATGCCGCCAGCACCGAATCGGGCGCGGGCTTGGGACGAGCCACGTCGGACGAGCTGATGACCACATCGATCCAGCCGTCCAGATTCAGGCGAGGCAGGAACGTCTCGAGCTCCAGCCTGTTCTTGGAGGTAACCAGCGCGATGGAAAGCCCAGCTCGCTTTGCCTCTTTCAAGGCGTCCACCGCTTCGGGTATCACACGCTCCAGATGTTTGTGCGACTCGTAGAAGGCGATTTCATCCGCCTCCATCGCGCGGTGGTCGGGCACGAAATCCACCAAATGGTCGAACAGGCGTACCTGACGGTGTAACGGAAGCCCGATAGTCCGACGCAACTCGTCTCGCGAAATCTGTACCCCCAAATGTTTGCGGAAAGTATGGTCTAAAGCGCGGACGATTAACTCCACGGTGTCGACCAGAGTACCGTCTATATCGAACAGCGCGCAACGATAAGGTGGCTGTGTCGCTGTCAATGCACTCCCCATCTACCAGTATTATATTCTGCAAAAATGCCTTCCTTGTGCATTATACGGGGAAGAGGGGCATGTTGTCAACTTCGTGCGAGCATATCCCTGTTTGACAACCCGTGCGCTATCGGGATAGAATAACGAATGAACCTTTGACTCAGGAGGTCGGTGCGTTGGTCACAACGGACGTTTCTGTGGAACAGCTCGAGAGGACGGCGCGTAAACTGCGTCGGCATATCGTGAAGATGCTGGCAATTGCCGGCAGCGGGCACCCGGGCGGCTCCCTTTCTGCGATAGACATCCTCACCGCACTCTTCTTCGGCGGCATCATGCGCTACGACCCCAAAAACCCTCGCTGGGAAGAGCGCGACCGCTTCATCCTCAGCAAGGGGCACGGTGTGCCTGCGCTGTATGCCGTGCTGGCAGAGGCGGGTTTCATCCCGGAAGAGTGGCTGTGGCAGCTGCGCAAGATTGATACACCCATGCAGGGCCACCCCTCGGTGAAAGACCTGCCCGCCGTGGAGGCTTCCACCGGCAGCCTCGGACAGGGGCTGAGCATCGCGTTGGGAATGGCGCTAGCTGCTCGTCTGGACGGCAGGCAGTATCGGGTGTATGTGATGATAGGCGACGGCGAGTCGGAGGAAGGCCAGGTGTGGGAAGCGGCGATGGCTGCGTCGCACTTCCGCGTGGGCAACCTGACCGCCATTCTGGACTATAACCACTACCAGCTGGACGGCGCGATTGGCGAGATTATGAGCATCGAACCCATCGTCGCCAAGTGGGAGGCGTTCGGCTGGGCGGTGCGCGAGATTGATGGACACAACATGAGGGAGATTCTGGACGCTCTGCACTGGGCGAAGGAGCCGCGCGAACAGCCGTCCATTATCGTTGCGCACACTGTGAAAGGCAAAGGCGTCTCTTTCATGGAGAATAACAATGAGTTCCACGGCAAAGCGCCCACGCAGGCAGAGCTGGAGCAGGCTCTGGCGGAGCTTGCCGACTGACTACAAGCGTGTAACAGGAGGAAGTGGCAATGGCAAGACCACTGGGTGAAGCCACCCGTGAAGCATATGGAAAAGCACTGGCAGAGTTGGGGCGTGAGAACCCGAACATTGTGGTGCTGGATGGCGACCTCTCCAAATCCACCATGACCAAGTACTTCGCGCAGGAGTTTCCTGATCGGTTCTTCAACGTGGGCATCGCCGAGGCGAACATGGTGGGCATCGCAGCCGGTCTGGCGTCCGCGGGCAAAATCGCCTTCGCCTCCAGCTTCGCCTGCTTTGTGATGTGCAAGGCTTTTGACCAGATGCGGCTGGCGGTCGCCTACAGCGGCAACAACGTGAAGATTGTGGGCACGCATGGAGGCATCTCCATCGGTGAGGACGGCGTTTCGCAGATGGGGCACGAAGACATCGGGCTGGCGCTATCTCTGCCCGGTTTTGTGGTGATGGTTCCCGCCGATGGAGCCGAGACCCGCGCAGCCGTTCGCGCTGCTGCCGAGCATGTGGGACCTGTATATATCCGCGTCGGACGTCCAAAGGCGCCCATTGTGTACGAGAACGGCTGTCCTGACTTCCAGATTGGCAGGGCAATCACCCTACGCGAGGGGCGACACGTCACGCTGATTGCGAACGGGCTGATGGTTGCCGCGGCGTTGGACGCTGCTGAGGCTCTGGAACAGGAAGGTATCTCGGCTCGGGTGCTGGATATGCATACCGTGCGCCCGCTGGATGAAAGCGCCATCGCGAAGGCGGCACGAGAGACTGGCGCCATCGTAGTTGCCGAGGAGCATCTGCTGTACACCGGGCTGGGGTCGCAGGTAGCCATGGCGGTTGCCCGTCTGCACCCCGTGCCGATGCGTTTCGTCGGACTGTACGGTTATGCCGAGTCGGGCGCACCCGACGCGCTGATGCGCAAATACGGCTTAACCGCCGACGACATCGCCCGGGAAGCAAGGGAGCTGGTCAATATGCGCCAGAAGGCGATCGTGTAGACGATTCGGCACATAGAGCAGAGGCAATCCCCTGCTGGGGTTGCCTCTTGTTTTTCAGGGCAGGTAGAAAAACCGCTAACTTTACCAGCCCGTACCTCTTGCCAAAATAGTGCAAACATGAGAAAATGAAGTGCCTGCGTGATTGGGCGGGAAAGGAGATGGGCGTATGTACCGCAAGATAGCAGCGTTCTCGCTGGTAATCTGGCTGTTAGCCACGAGTGCGTCTGCACAGAAGCCGGCAAGAGCACCTGTGCCAGTGCCGTCGCCATACCGGGTTGTCTGGGTGACGCTGAAGGAACAGCCGATGGCGGATTCCGCCGAGCGGTGGCAGCCTTCCCTGCGGCGCCAGCTGGAGGAGATAGACCTGGCATGGCGCGCGCTTGCGGGAAATCCTGCAGTACCTCCTGATCTGCTTGCCGGCGCGCACTTCGCCGCGCAGATGCAGAGTGCCGAGGCGTTGAACACCTATCGTCAGGTGGTATACATGGACTCGCTGGAGCGTCTGGCTCGCTCGCGGTGGTTGCTCACCATGCGTGTGGCACGGCTTGGCGGCTCTGTACTGGCACACATCCCCTTTATCAACGCCTTTGCCGTGAGGGTTCCAGCATGGCGCGTGCGCGACCTGTGGACGATACCAGAGGTAGCAGAGGTGTGGCAGCCTCCCGTGCTTCGAGCGCAGCTGGATGTTTCCACTCCGACCATACTGGCTCCGGCGGTCTGGGACGAGGGCTATACCGCGCCCACCTGGGCGGTGGCGATTATGGATACTGGCGTCAATTACATGCACACCGCGTTGAGCGGGCGCACGTGGATTATTCCCGACCGCACCGTGCCGGGGCTGGGCAGCGGGATTCAGGCATTTCACGACTATGGCAGGCTGGACACCGATTCCAGCGGCAATTCGGTGTATGGTGACGATTACATGACGGCCCGCGACCTGCAGGGGCATGGAACCATGGTCTCTGGATGTGCGTTAGCGAATACCGCCAGCAAGAAGGGAGTGGCTCCGTTCGCGGGATACGGCGTTATCCTGAAGGCGGGCTACCGCACCAAAACAGGCGGTGGCTCCATGAATGTCGCCGATGCGCTCATTGCGCTGGACTGGGCGGCACGCGAGGCTCCGCTTCCCCAGGGCGTGGGCATTGTGGGCATTAACTTCAGCTTTGGAGCATCCACAAACGTAGATGACGACCCCCTGACGCGGGCATTTGATGCGTTCATCTACACCTATCAGATACCGCTTTCCATTGCAGCAGGCAACGGAGGAGGCACTCAGAAGACGCTGTTTACCCCTGCGCCCTGCTACAACGGCATTGCTGTTGCCGGCTCAGACGATAAAGGTACAGTATCGCGCAGTGATGACACCATCGCCAGCTTCAGCAGTAAGGGACCGACGGTTGCCGGGCGCAAGAAACCAGACATTACCGTACCGGGAAACAATATCTCTACCACATCTGGTTCTGGAAGCGGTTTCAGTTCCAGCAGCGGAACCAGCCTTGCCGCGCCGCATATCGCCGGTGCGCTTGCCTTACTGCATGATGTGGGTATCCATGACCCCTTATTGCTCAAGGCGGTACTAATAAACAGCGCAGAGGACCGGGGTGATGCTGGCTGGGACAAAAGCTGGGGCTGGGGCTATGTGGACCTCCGCGCGGCGATGCAGCATATTATCAACCGGCAGTATGCTACGGGATCGGTCAGGGCTGCGGGATCGCCGAGCAGTGTGGCGTATTTCCGAACGCGGCTGCCGGCAGGAGGAAAGGTTACCCTCGTCTGGCATCGGCATGCAGGCTTTTCTGCCTCTTCGGGATATACGTACCTGCGTGCCCTGGCGAATCTGAAACTCACCCTGATCGACGAGAGCACCAACACTATCATCGGTGTCTCGGACTCTACGATAGACAATGTTCAGCAGGTGGTGGTTTCCAATGCGTATTCACGGGTGCTGGTGAAGGTGGAGGCGACCAGTGCGTTTGACCAATACCTCACGGAGCCTTTCGCCCTGGCAAGCAGCGGCGTTTTGGTGCCCGTTGCCAGCCCGTAGGGCGGTTGTGGAACGAATCTTGCGTTTATATGAAAAGGAGGCGTGTGAGTGACAAAGCGCAATGATAGAAGGAGGCGACGAATGATGAGAATCTTCTGGATAACACTGCTGTTGCTGAGCCTCAGCGCGTTAACAGCAGTTGCCGATGAATATCGGATACAGCGCGACGACGTTCTGCAAATCACGGTGGTGGAAGACCCAAACCTCAGCCGTGAAACGGTGGTCGCGCAGGACGGCACGATCAACCTGCCCGTGGTTGGCAGTATCACCGTGCGTGGATTGACCACAGGCGAGCTGGCAGAGAAGATCCGCACTGCGCTCATTGAAGCGCAATACCTGCGTGACCCGCATGTCAGCGTGAGTATCCGCGTGATTAACCGACCCCGTGTGGCGGTGCTTGGCATGGTGCAGCGCCCGGGTTCCTACGAGTTCAAAGAGGGCGAAACCGTGATGCATGCCATCTCCATGGCGGGTAGTTTTGACCCCGACCGTGCCCGTTTGAAAGATGCTCTGCTCCGACGCAAACGCCCTGATGGCACGGAAGAGACCATCCCCGTGGACCTGGAGAAGCTGTTCTTCAAGGGCGACCTGAGCCAGAACTACCGCCTGCAGCCCGACGATGTTATCTTCATCCCCGAGGATGTAGTCAACCGAATCTATGTGCTGGGCAAGGTCATGCGTCCCGGACTCTACCCGTGGAAGAACAGCACCACGGTCATGGAAGCCATCAACCGGGCGGGGGGACAGCATGAGAAGGGTACGCTGAGCAAAGTGTATATCATTCGCCCTAACCCCGACGCGCCTGACAAGCCGCAGCGCATCGTGGTGAACCTGCTCAAGCTTATCGATAAGGGAGATACCTCTCAAGATATTGCCCTCCAGCCGGGTGACACCGTGTACGTTCCCGAAGTGAAGAAACCCGACTGGAACCAGATATACAGTGTCGTGGCAACTATCGGCATCACACGAAATATCCTTTTGAACAAAGCATTCTACAGGTACTAAAGGAGGCGAATCATCCGTGGAGTTCTGGCGTCATTATATGATTTTGAAACGGCGATGGCGTATCATCGCGCTGGTGGTGGTGCTATGCACGGGGGCGGTGTTGATGTGGTCGCGCTCATCCCCCCAGCAGTATGAAGCCGTTGCCGTTCTGCGTGAACAGCGTCCGGTCGGAGAGACCACGACCGAGATTTTCCCCTCGCGCATCCTGGTCAATGACCCTGTGCTGCGCCAGCAGAACCTCTTACAGATGGTGGTCAGCAACACGGTGCTGGGTAGAACCATCAGCGAGCTGCAGGTGCTTCGCCCCGGTATGCTGGAGGGCGAGTCCACTCCTGAGCAGATCGTGGCATTCAGCGACAAGGTACGGGCGGAGCCTATTCCCAACACGGAGTACCTTCGCGTGCGCCTGCGCGACACCGACCCCCAGAACGCTCTGGTCGCGCTCAGCGTGCTGACGGCGAAGGCGACCGAACGGTACAACGAGCTGACGCAGGGATCCCTGCGCACCGAGCGTGAGCGCATCGAAAACGACCTGCTACCTCGCGCCAGAGCTGACCTGGAAGCCAAGCGCAAGGCGCTGGCGGATTACAAGTTAGCCAACCGTATCAGCGGTGACCTTGCTTTCCAGACGCAGGTGCTGGTGCAACGGGCGGCGCAATATCGGGCGAACTATGACCAGGCGATGGTGGAGATGGAAGAGGCGCGGGCGCGACGAATCGCCGCCGAGCAGGAGCTGAAGAGCCAGTATGCCCGCAACGAGTACGAAGAGATGCAGCGTATTATGGCAACCAACCCGGTGCTTCAACAGTTGCGCATTGACCTGGCGAGGGCGCAGGCGGAACTGCAGAAGGAGCTCCAGACCAAAGCGGAACGTCATCCAGATGTTATATCGCTCAAGGCGCAGATTGCCGAGATTGAGGCGCGAATGCGCACCGAGAGCGAACAGATTCTGAACTCGCAAACGCGCGCACGCAACCCCATTCGGGACTCCGCTCTGCAGGCGTACATCAGCGCGCGCGTTGCCGAAGAAGCCGCTGCCAAACGTGCGCAGGCTTACGCGGAACCCCTGCGCCGGGCGCTGGCGGAGCTGGCGGATATGCCGCGTAAAGAAGCGGGAGTAGCCCGCCTCGAACTGGCAGCGCGCACCGCCGAGCAGACCTATAATCTGTACCTGCAGAAGCTGGAAGAGGCGCGAGCAAGAGAGCGAGGCGCCCAGGCGGCAACTCTGGTACTGCTCGACCCGCCCCAGGTGTTCGTCGTGCCCAAGCAGACAGGACTGAAGACTGCGCTGGCGCTTCTGCTATCGCTGATTCTGGCAAGCAGTGTGGTGCTGTTGCTGGGTCAGCTGGATACGTCAGTGCGCACGCCGGAGGAAGCCGAGCGCCTGCTCAAGCTGCCGGTGTTTGCCGTTATCCCGCTGATGAAACCGAACGCGCTCGACAAACAGGACGGTTTCACGCCCATCGGTGCGTCCTATCAGATACTGTCCACCAATCTCTGGTATGCAAGCCGGCAGATGCAGGGATCGGCGGTAGTTATCGCCAGTGCGGAACCGAACGTGGGACGAAGCACCACGGCGGCGAACCTTGCCATCACGCTGGCACGTGACGGAGCACGGGTACTGCTGGTGGACAGCGACATGCGTCAGCCCACGCTCCACACCCGGTTCGGCGTGGATAACTCGCTGGGGCTGGCTGATGTGCTTACTGGCGAGAAGTCTATTGAGGATGTTGCCGTGCCCACCATGGTGGAGGGACTGGTGCTAATACCGGCCGGCTCCTCGCCGAGCAACCCGGTGAGGCTCCTGCGCTCCCCGATGATGGAACAGTTTATCGAACGGACCACGCGACTGGCAGACTTTGTGATTTTCGACTCGCCAGCAGGAGCTATCTTTGCGGATAGCACTCTGATTGCGGCGCACGTGAAGAACGTGATAATCGTGCACGCGGCGGGACAGCCCTCGCGGGGAGCGGAAGCCGAGTTCCACGCTCGTCTGGAACAAGTCGGGGCAAACCTTATCGGCGCGGTGCTGAACAAAGTGCGCCCGGAGGACAGCCGGGGTGTCTACTATTATCGTCGGGCATATCGCGAGCTGGCATTGCGTCAGTCGGCATCGCGCGCGCTACCCAGAGGATAGGAAGGGTGAACTCGGTTCGCTTCGGTTCGCGTAATAGAGATGGAGGGACTCACAAACTGATTACGAAACTGCGGTCATTTTTGGACGAAGGGAGCTTGAGAGGCTATGGCACATGCACAAACACCGCTTCCGGGCATCGTGCCTCCCGCTGTGGGAGAGGCAGGCGCGGCGGAGTTGCAGATAAGTGTGCCTGTGATTGAATTGCCCAGAGGCTATCGAATTGCCAAGCGCGTTCTGGATGTTACCGTGGCGAGCGTTGCGCTGATACTGCTCGCACCGCTGATGCTGTTGATTGCTATCGCGATTAAACTGGACTCGCCAGGTCCGGTGCTTTTCCGGCAGGTGCGCATCGGCAAAGGCGGCAAACCGTTCTGGTTTTTCAAGTTTCGCTCGATGGTGAAGAACGCCGAGCAGATGAAACGTGAACTCATCACCAAAAACGAGGTGAGAGGCGGTCCGGTCTTTAAGATGCGCAACGATCCGCGCGTCACCCGGGTGGGACGGTTCCTGCGCCGTTACAGCCTGGACGAACTGCCCCAGCTCATCCACGTGCTTCACGGGGAAATGAGTCTGGTCGGTCCGCGGCCGCCCCTGCCTTCCGAGGTGGCAAGCTACGGCGAGTGGGAAATGCGACGGCTGAGCGTTCTGCCCGGATTGACCTGCCTGTGGCAAATCAGCGGGCGAAGCGACATCGGATTCCGCGAATGGGTGGAGCTTGATCACATTTACATCGATACGATGGGTTTCTGGACCGACCTGAAAATCCTTTTGTTTACCGTGCCCGCGGTGATTACCGGTAAAGGAGCCTGTTAAAAACGGCAGTTCAAGCAGGTGTGTGGATGGAGAGTTTCGAGCAAAACCAGGTTTCCGTGGCACGGACGCACCCCCTGGAATGGGTCAAATGGGGCGTGGTGGCGATGCGCCCGCGCCAGTGGAGCAAGAACCTTCTGCTGTTTGCTGGACTGCTCTTCGCCGAAAAGCTGGGAGACCTGTCCAGGGTTTGGCTGAATATCCTGGCGTTTGTGAGCTTCTGTCTGATTTCAGGCGCGGTGTATATCTATAACGACCTGCAGGATGTGGAGCGCGACCGCCTGCATCCTAAGAAACGCGAACGACCTATCGCTGCCGGCAAGCTCCCCATTGCGGTTGCAGGGTGGTTCATGAGCGGTGTGATGGCGGTGGGCTTGTTGCTGGCGTTCTGGATACGCCCAGCGTTCGGCTGGCTGGCGGTGTTGTATGTTCTGCTGTCACTGGGGTATTGTCTCGGTGGAAAGCAGATTGTGATACTGGACGTTTTCCTGATTGCTGCCGGTTTTGTGCTTCGCGCGCTGGCAGGGGCGGTGGCTATCGATGTGAGCATTTCGGGCTGGTTGCTGGCATGCACCACCCTCCTGTCGCTGTTTCTGGGCTTTTGCAAGCGGAGACACGAGCTGGCTACCCTAAGGGAAGAGGCGTCCAACCATCGCGTTACTCTGGGGGAATATAGCGTTGGTCTGCTGGACCAATTTATCGCCATCGTCAGTTCGGCGACGATTATCACCTACGCGCTGTACACGATACAGAGCGCAACCGCTGTACAGCACGAGGGTTTGAAGTATACTATTCCTATCGTGATGTACGGTATCTTTCGGTATCTGTATCTGGTACATCGGAAGGACCTGGGTGATGCTCCTGAACAGGTATTGCTGGAGGACCGAGCGATCCAAGCCACAATACTTTTGTGGATAGCGGTGGCTGTCTGGGCAATTCTGCGGTAGGAGATATGCATGAACGGCAATTGGCTAACCGGCTGGGTAACAGCCCAGCTGCACCGAAAAGGGGTTCGACAATTTATCAAGTTCTGTATCGTTGGCGCCAGCAGTACGCTGATAGACTTTGCGGTGGCGAATATCGCGTACTACCTGTTACACGTGCGCCCTGCGGGGCTTGCCAGTGTGATGGGGTTCTGCGTGGCGGTGTTCAACGGTTATTTCTGGAACAGTCGCTGGACGTTTCGCGACCGCCAGCGCGGTGCGGTACCTGAGGAGTTCCTGCGTTTCGTCGCGGTCAATATTGTGGGCGCACTGTTAAACTACACTATCGTCAGCGCCTTGCTGTTGTTTGACCCTCATGACCCGCACCCCAAATGGGTGTTCAACGGCGCGAAACTGCTGGCAACGGGTATCGTGGTGTTCTGGAACTTCTTCGCCAATAAACACTGGACGTTCGGGCGAAAGGGGACGGTGAACGTACAATGAGTGAGGCACGTGTGGGACGGCTCACAGGGGTTCCTGTGGGGCGGCTGGTGCACAACCCGCTGGCATGGGTAGCAGCTGGCGTGCTGGTAGCACTGGTAGTCGCTTATTATCCTGTGTTCGACTACTGGCAATATCACTGGTTCCGTTCGGATGGGTATTATTCACACGGCATCCTGGTGCCCTTCCTCGCGCTGTATATGCTTTGGATGCGCCGCGAGGAGCTCCGTCAAACAGCAATCTCCCCCAGCACGGGGGGACTGGCACTGGTTGTGCTTGCGCTCGCCATGCGCGTGCTGGGGCATCTCACGCAGTCTTCCACCATTTCGTCCCTATCGTTCCTTGTGCTGACGTACGGGGTGATTGCTTTTCTGCTGGGATGGCGGTTCGTGCGCATCGTGTGGTTCCCCGTGCTCTTTTTGGGTTTCATGATGCCGTTACCTTCTACGGTTTTCGACGAGATTTCACAGCCGGCCCAGGAATGGTCCACTATTATCGCAAACGTCCTGCTCAAGACGATAGGCTATGAAACACAGCGGGTGGGGAACGTTATCTATATCCCTGGCGGCTTTGACCTGGATGTGGGCGTGCCCTGCAGTGGCTTCAAGATGCTGGTATCTATGGCGACGTTTGCGTTCTTCTTTGCGTATTATATTCGCGTGGAGCTGTGGAGGCAGATAGCGTTGATAGTGCTGGCGCTGCCTCTGGCGCTGGTAATTAACGGTTTGCGCATTGCTCTCATCGGCGTCGTGGGCACAAAGTTTGGTGAGGAGGCGGGATATGCCTTCCACGACTGGAGCGGCTATCTGGTGCTGGTAGTGGCGTTCGCTGTGCTCTTTCAGCTGGGAAGGTGGTTGGGATGGCAACGGTAACCTCAACAGAGCAATCGGTTCGCCCTGTTCTGTATCGCAACATGCTGATTCTGCTGGCGGTGATGGTGCTGGCGGCGGTACTCACGCTGACGCTGTCCCCCCTGCGCGGCCAGGTGCTTCGTGACATTGATGACTCGCTCATTCCCTTCCAGCTGGGTGGCTGGATTGGTCAGCGATACGATATGGGGGCGAAGGCGTTCGAGGCGTTGCGCCCCGATGCCATTGTATCGCGCCACTACTTCAACGAAAAGGGTGACCAGATAGACTTTGTTCTGCTGGCGGGCACCCACGCAGAGACCTTCCACAATCCGCACGCCTGCTTCCCCAGTCAGGGTTGGAGGCTGGAGAACGACCGCGAGATCGATTTCAGCGTGCCCGGCGTTGCCCAGAAGTTCCACGCGAGGCTGTTTCAGGTGAACAATAACGGCAGGCGAGCAACCGTCATCTACTGGTATCGCACGCCGTTTGGCACCACAGGCTCTATGGGGCTGGCGCGGGTCTCCACCTATACGGCACGTCTGATAGGTATGCAGAGACAGCAGACCTTTTTCTTCCGCTTCATCGTGCCCACTTCTGGCGATGTGCAAAAGGACGTTGCAACTATCCAGCAGTTTGCCTCTGAACTGTTCGGCGCGCTCAAGCAAACTCTACCCGAAGTGATATAGGGCAGGAGGAAATCCCCCCCTGCCCTTCTCTCTCACCGCATGAGCATCTCGATCGCTTTGTCCAGCTGCGGGTCACGCTCGGCGAGCCAGTCTTCAGGACTCATCCACACCTGCACGTCCGGTTTTTCACCCATGTTCTCCATCGGTGTGCCGTCCAACCGGTACACGCCGCTCTGGGGCATCCGGGCGCCGGTGCCGTCCACCAGCTGCAGCCCCCAGGTCCAGATAACGTAGCCGGGTGTGGGCATACCCACCAGCTTCGCCAGTCCCTTAGCGCGCATGGCGTAAGGGAACATCTCGGCGTTGGAGTAGCTGTGTTCGTTCATCAGCACGATAATGGGCTTGTCCCAGGCGCGGCTGGGAGCAGGTTCAATCGCTCCGTCACGCGGGCGGTAGTAGCCGTGCGGTTTGCGCTCTAGCCAGTCCACCAGCGTGTCGGAGATGTTGCCGCCTCCGTTGAAGCGCACATCGATAATCATCGCCTGCTTGCCGACCACCTGTTCATACACCTCGCGCTCGAACCGTACCTGGTTACTGAAGCCCATGCCCGAGATGTGCACGTAGCCGACCTTTCCACCGCTCTTTTCGTCGGTGTACCTGCGCAGGCGTTCGATGCGGTTGCGGTAGTTGAGGTCGCTCCACTCCCCGTAGCTCAGCACGCGGTATTTTACCACCCGTGCGCCATCCTTGCTTGGCTTGGAGTTGACGAGGAACTCGAACTCGCGGTCCTGTTTGTCGTTAATCAGTTTCCACAGGTTCTCGTCGAGGGTGACATCTTGTCCGTTAATCGCCAGCACGTACTCGCCCTCGCGGATGCGTGTTTGCGGATAGGAGCCGGGCGCGCCTTCCGGCACTTTGCCCACCTTAATGCCCGGTCCCTCGTAGCTGTAATCAAACGTGAAGCCGAGGTGCGGGGTAATCGGGCTGGGGTTGCCGCCCGGGGCAGGCGATACTTCAGAGTGCGAAGCTTCCAGCTCGCCGACCATCATGCTCAGCAGGGTGGCAAACTCCTCGCGGGTCTCCACCGCGTCCAGCAGGGGCTCATAACGTTTGCGGATGGCTTCCCAATCCCTGCCGTGAAAATTGGAGTCGTAGAATCCGCGATGGTAGCTTCGCCAGAACTGAGTGAACGCGGCTTTGCGTTCCGCACGCACATCACGGTCCCAGTCGGCGCTAAAGGTCACCTTCTCCTGCGGGTTGTTCCCCTCCAGCTTCATCGTCCACAATTCGCCGCTGCGGATGAAGAACAGCTTCTTGCCGTCTGGCGAAGCCCGCAGGCTGGAGATTCCGCCGCCGGTCGTCAGGCGTTTGGTCTCCTTGCCATCGTAAGAGACCGACCAGATATCGCCTCCTGAGGCGAACAGTATCAACCCCTCACTGGTCACAATCAGGTCAGCATCGGGGTTTTGATTGACCACCTTGCGGATGCGCCGCTGGATGTTCTGGAAGTCAATCTCGACCAGTACCTTGTCCTTCGGCTTCTCGTACTTCAGGTCGGTATCCACCGTGCGTGCCGGCTCTTCGGTTAACGGGAGCACGTACAGCCCATTGCCGTCGCGGTCGCTCTGGAAAAAGAGGTACTTGCCGTCGGGCGACCAGGCGGGCTGGCTGTGATAGGCGTTGAGTCGCGTGACGTTGATGGGGTCGCCGCCCGCCGCAGGCATAATCCAGATGTTCCAAGCCAGGTCCTCGCCCCGGTACGTGAACGCGAGCCAGCGCATATCGGGCGACCATGCGAAGTCTCCTCCGCCCAGCCCATACCAGTGCGTGCCAGGCACTTTCACCATGCGCTTGACTTCGCCGGTCTCCAGCGTCAGTACGTACAGCCCGCCTTCACTGCCAGACACCCAGAAGCCAATTTGCTTTCCATCGGGCGACAGCCTGAGGCGGGTGACGTCCTCCGTGCGGTTCCACAGCGACTTCACCTGCAGGGATTCGATATCCAGCTCGTAAAGGCGGGTGTTGAACTCGCGGTCGGAGGTGAAGTAGAGCTTTTTGCCGTCTGCGGACCACACGAAGTCCGAATCATCCCCTGCCCAATCGGTGAGCCGCCGGGCGATTTCCGCACTGCGTCCGGCCACACCCTTGGGCTTTTCAATGAGCACCGTCCAGATGTCTCCACGCAATCCGAAGGCGAAGGTCTTGCCGTCAGGCGAGGGTTCTGCTTCGGTCACTCCGCTGGTCAGCACCTCGCGCCTGCGGGTGTTCTGCTTTTCGTCTTCGGAAGCGTACAACACGATTTTCTGCGGGTTACGCGAGCCTGCAGGGAGCAGCCACAGGTCATGTTCGTATTCAAACGCGATGTCGCCCGTGCGCAGGGCAACCGTCGGGAAGCGTACCGAGCCACCGGTGAAGAAGGTTAGCTGTTTGCCTCGCCCCTCCAGGTCGAATACCCACAGGTTGGGCGTTCGGCTGGGGCTGTCCACGATTTTGGGTGTGGTTGTGCCCAGCTTGCTGCTGGAAGGCGTCTCTTCCCCAATGGTAACGGTCAGCAGGCTCTTGCCATCGGGCAGGAACTTCGTCCACAGGTGTTGACGGTTATCACTGGTTACAGCGCGACGTTTGCCCGTGCTCACGTCCAGCACCCAGATTTGCGCTGCGGCAGATCCCACATAGCGCGGGCGCGTCCAGTGGAAACCATATCGCCCGTACACCACCATCTTGCCGTCGGGTGAGTACGACGGATAGTTGATGGAGGCATAGTCTTCGGTCAGCTTTTTGAAGCGCAGGGTGCGGACATCCAGTGCGAAGAGCGTGTTGTTTGTGGTGTCTCGCACCGATGAGAAAAGCAGGTATTTGCCGTCGGGGCTCCAGCCGTACGCAATCTCACTGTTCGCGTGATAGGTTAACTGTCTCACCTCCCCTCCTTCGGCTGGCACGACGAAAATATCCCAGGTTCCGTTGCGCAGGCTGGAGAAGGCAATCCATCGCCCATCGGGTGAGAAGAGCGGAAAGGCATCCATCTCCACGTGGCGCGTCAGAGGTGTTGCCTGTCCGCCCAAGGAGGGAGCAATCCACACGTCCCCGCGGTACACGAAGGCGATTCGCTTGCCGTCGGGGCTGAGCGCGGGCATTCGCGCTCCAATAATAGGTTTCAGAGGTGGCACAGGAAGCTGTGCCCAGACACCATTTTGCGCACCAAGCACCCCAAGCGCAATGTACAGCACAATCCTCAGTATGCGTCTCATGCTACAGAAGTTAGAACACTGCTTCAGAGATTCCTCTTCTGTGCGCCGAAAATGGATGCATACCGGTTCATCCGATGCGTATAAGAATCAGTACACCTCACAAGCTTCGGGGGAGTCTTCTTTGAATAGAGACATGGTATTTTACGATCGCACTGGCAGACGCAGGCGATGGCTGACACGCCTCGGCACGGCGTTTGCCTTACTGTCGGCAGTGGTCAGCACGCTCTTTGTGCTCAGCCTTCTGGCGGTTCCGGTTATACCGCATCTGCCCGGGGTTCACCCACACTTACGCCGAGCCCTGCGAGGTTCTGTGTTCCATCTGGTCAATCGCCAGGCGCGCTTAAGAAGACACCTCCTGATTCAGGAACGTACGAAACTGTTTGAAGAGATACGGAAGGACGAACAGCAGCGGCGTCAGGGCACAGACACTCCTTCCCGTACCGCACCAGTGGTTGCAGCCTTTTACACAACGTGGCAGGAGACAGGATTACATTCTCTGCGTGCCAATGCCGATAAACTCACCCATCTCCTGCCTGAGTGGCTCCATTTGAACGCTCACGGCAACGGTATCGACTGGTACGATTGGGATCCTGCAAACGTGCCTCATAACCGCGATGTGCTCCAGATTGCATACCAGCACGGTTTGCATGTGATGCCTGTGCTGAATAACGCCCAGCAGGGACAGTTTGACCCCGCTCGCGTGCATCGCTTGCTGCACAGTCCTTCGGCTCAGCAATCGCTGGCGGTGCAGTTGCGCGACTGGCTGTTGCAACAGGGGTTTCAAGGGGTGAATGTGGACTTCGAGAACCTCTACCCCCAGGACTATGCGCGTTACACCCGATGGCTTCGACGATTAGCACACATCCTGCGAGCATCCGGGCTCGAGCTCAGCGCGGACATCGAAGCAGGCGTTGCCCCCCAGATATGGCGTGAAATCTCACAAGTGTGTGACTGGGTAGTGCTGATGGTGTACGATGAGCATTTTGCCTCCGGGACGTCGGGGCCCGTTGCCTCGCTTCCGTGGTCTCGTCGGGTACTGCTTCAGGCGGTCAGATACATTCCACGTGAGAAGCTGGTCATGGGGATTGGGAACTATGCGTACGACTGGCGGGTGAACTCTAGCTCAGCCGAGACCCTTACGTTCCACGAAGCCATCCTGCGAGCGCGTGACAACCGCCCCGACGATTCCCCTCAGCGTGTGGTGGACTTCGACCCGCTAGCTTTAAACCCCACTTTCACCTACACGGACGAAGAGGGATACGCCCACGAGGTATGGTTGCTGGATGCTGTGGCGGTTGCCAATCAATGGCTCATTGGCTCGCAGATGCGACTACGAGGCGCTGCGCTGTGGGTGCTGGGGTCTGAAGACCCTTCTATCTGGAGCTTCCTGCGCCGCAACCGCATCAACTCTCGCCCCGACATGCAAGCCTTGCGGGAAATTAGTTACCCGTACGATGTAGAGTTCATCGGACAGGGCGAGGTGCTCTCTGTGAGCACCTTGCCACAGGCGGGAAACCGCCGGATTGAGGTGGATCCCCGTACTAGCTTGTGTGTCGACGAGGAGTACGTCCGCTTCCCCTCAACATTTACCATCGAGAGGCGTGGTTACCATGCGAAATGGCTTGCACTCACTTTCGATGACGGTCCAAGCGACCCTTATACCGAGCAAATTCTGGATGTGCTGAGACGTTTCGGTGTGCGAGCCACTTTCTTTGTGATTGGCGAGAACGCTGAGCACCATCCCGGCTTATTGCGACGAATGTGGCAGGAAGGACACGAAATCGGTAGCCACACCTTTACCCATCCCAATATGGCGGCGATATCCACTCGCCGTGCCCGGCTGGAACTGAACGCCACTCAACGAGTGCTCCAGAGCGTTCTAGGACGAACAACACTGCTCTTTCGTCCGCCTTATAATGCCGACGCCGAGCCGACTAGCGCGGAAGAGGTGCGTCCCATTCTGCTGGCGTCGCAGATGAGCTATCTGACGATTGGAGAGTTGATCGACCCGCAGGACTGGAACCTGCGCGTTGTGCAACCTGGCGGCAGTATCCACCACCGCACCGCCCAGGAGATTGCTCAGGATGTGATCCAGCAGGCTCTACGAGGAACAGGCAATGTCATCCTCTTGCATGATGGAGGCGGTGACCGTTCTCAGACGGTTGCTGCCCTCTCTATCATCATTCCTTACCTGCAGCAAAAGGGCTATCGTTTCGTAACCGCATCTCAACTAATCGGCAGTACACGCGACACTGTAATGCCACCCGTTTCGGGGCGAGACCTCATGCTTGTCGGGGTGGACCGGGTGGTATTCGAGGTGAACTATGTAGTAAGTGTGTTGCTGAGCGTTGCTTTTCTGATGGCCATCGCCTTAACTTTCTTGCGGGCGATTAGCGTGCTTCCCTTTGCTATCATCGCGGCAGCTCGTGAGCGCAAGCGTCAGCCCCCTGCCTCCTATCAACCGACGGTCAGCGTGATGATTGCCGCTTACAACGAGCGCCAGGTGATCGGGCGCACGGTGCAAGCGGTGTTGAACAGCCATTACCAGCCTCTGGAAGTTATCGTGGTCGATGATGGCTCGCAGGACGGCACCGCCGAGGAAGTGGAACGCCTTTTTGGGCATCTGCCAAATGTTCGGGTCATTCGTCAGACCAATCAGGGCAAAGCGGAAGCACTTAACCACGCGATTCGTTACGCTACTGGAGAGATACTTGTCGCTCTGGATGCGGACACACTGTTCTTGCCAGACACAATCAGCGAGCTGGT
Organism: uncultured bacterium; assembly: GCA_964579145.1. Lineage (GTDB taxonomy): Bacteria > Armatimonadota > HRBIN16 > HRBIN16 > HRBIN16 > HRBIN16. The sequence goes on from CAZOGB010000002.1 coordinate 111,301, forward strand.
TCAACCGTTTGCTGACCCTCGCGTTGGCGCGGTAGCAGGCAACGTCAAAGTGGGCAACCGGATAAACCTCCTCACCCGTCTGCAGGCTATAGAGTACATCGTCAACCAGAACCTGGACAGACGAGCCTATGCGTTGCTCAACGGGGTGACGGTCGTGCCGGGAGCCGCAGGGGCATGGCGCCGTGAGGCGGTGGTGCAGGCTGGCGGCTATCAGAAGGATACCATGGCGGAAGATATGGACCTGACGTGGCGTTTGCGCCGTGCAGGCTGGCGAATTGCGGTTGCGAACCGCGCTATCGCCCTGACGGAAGCACCGGAAACCCTAAAAGGCTTATTCCGTCAGCGGTTCCGCTGGGCGTATGGCACCTTGCAGTGCCTGTGGAAGCATCGAGACGCTATTGGAAGATACGCATGGTTTGGATGGCTCGTTCTACCCTCTCTGTGGCTGTTTCAGGTTGCGTTTCAGATGCTGTCGCCGCTGGTGGATGCGCAAATCGCCTGGACGGTTGCCAACGTAGGGCAGGCCTGGCTCAGTCGGGGCATGCTTCGTCAGGACTGGCAACCTCTGCCCCAGGCTACAGCTACCCTCGCTCAGATCGGCTTCATGTATGCTGTGTTCCTCGCGGTAGAGCTGGTGATAGGTATTGTGGCTTTTCGTCTCGACCGCGAGCGGTGTCGGTTGCTCTGGTGGTTCTTCTGGCAGAGATTCGTGTACCGACAGCTGATGTACCTGGTCATGCTCAAGTCGGTGTCCACCGCTCTGCAGGGAAGGCGCACCGGCTGGAGCAAACTGGAGCGCAGAGGTAGCGTGCACCTGCCCGAACCGTAAAAACGGGGGCGCGTTTATATGCCAGTGTCTGCGCTTTGGCCTTTCGGTGCCTGCATCAGGGCAACGATTTTCTCAAGCAGGCGGTTCTGATGCTCCAGGTGCTGTAAGATGACCTCTACCTCCCTCTCGGTTTGCAGGTTCAACTCGTAGTCGTTATCCGCACGAAGCTCGGCGTGTCGGCTGAGCACGTTCTGCCCTACCAGCAAAAGGGGCATCAGCAGAATCTGGATGAGGTTGGAAAGAAACAGCCAGAGCACAAACGCAGGAGGCGGATCGAACCGAATGGGACGGGGCGCTGCCAGGTTCCACAGAAGCCAGAACGCACTCCAGCCGGCTATCAGCAAGAAGAAGCCCATTGTACCCACGCGCTGGGTAATCCAAAGTGCAACACGCTCCATGGGTGTTAGCTGCTGATAGTGCTCTACATTAACATTCCGCGCCGGTTTGCGGCGACGTTTTACCTCATGCAAAGGCGCCGGCGTGGAAATGTCGTGGACGTCGGTAACGCTCATTTTTACACCCCAGTCAATGAGTTTCTACGTGAGAATTACGCGAACATACCCGTGCTATGTTACCGTCGCGGTCGTGACGACGGGCACCAGTCGGTGCGAATGAATATCGCCGGGTTTCTATTGCACTAAACCCCAGAACGCCAGGGCTCAATCTTCCCCCATCGCACCGAAGCTTCGCACCAGCACACCGAAGTCAAACAGCGTCACCTCTCCATCGCCGTCCATGTCAGCATTTGCATTCCAGTCCTCATCCCCGGGCACACTACCAAAGGCGGCAACCAGCTGCCCGAAGTCGAACAGCGTCACCTCATTGTCCCCGTCAATGTCGCCGTTGGTCAACGCAACATCTATCCCTGTGACCTCTGCGCCAGAGACCAGCACGCCTCGCACTACCACCTGCAGCCAGTGGCTGGCTTTGAAGGCGATGTCATAGGTACCGGGCTGGACATCGGAG
>CAZOGB010000003.1:0-9705 GCA_964579145.1 uncultured bacterium
GTTTGACTTCGGCATCCTGGTTCGCAACTTCGGCGCCATAGGGGATGACTGAGCCGGCAAGCGATAGCGGGCATGGTTGCGGCGCACGTGGTGCGTATTGCACTCCTGAGTGGTTTGCTGGTATCATGAGAGCAATCTTGCTCACGGAGGCAACCGAACCATGCCCGATGATAACAAACGCCTGGACGCGGTCTTTGAAGGCGGCGGTGTGAAGGGCACTGCGCTGGTGGGCGCGGTCGCCGTCACCGAAAGATTGGGTTATCAGTTTGTCAACCTCGCAGGAACATCCGCCGGCTCGATTGTGGCGGCACTGCTCGCCGCCGGATACACCGCCGCGGAACTGAAGCAGGTCATGGATGACCTCGACTACCGCCGCTTCAAGGACGAAGGGCTGGTAGACCGCATCCCCCTGCTGGGTCCACTGCTCAGCCTGGGCTTCGAGAAGGGTATCTACGAAGGGGCATATTTTGAAGGATGGCTGAGCGACCTGCTGAAGGCGAAGGGAGTGCAGACCTTTGGCGACCTGGTAATAGAGGAGAGCAAAGATGACCCCAGGTATCGCTATAAGGTGCAGGTCATTGCAACCGACATCTCGCAGGGCAGGATGCTGGTTCTGCCGCGCGACATCGCCAGTTACGGAATGGACCCCGATAGGGTGAATGTGGCGCGAGCGGTGCGCATGAGCATGAGCATCCCCTTTTTCTTCGAGCCGGTGGTGTTGCAGGACGTGAACGGCGTGCCCAGCTATATCGTGGACGGCGGGGTGTTGAGCAACTATCCGGTATGGCTCTTTGATGATGGAACTCCCGACCCGCCCTGGCCCACCATTGGCTACAAGCTGGTGGAGCCGAGCGAAGGAAAGCCCAACGTGATTCGGGGACCGATTACCCTGTTCGCCGCGCTGTTTGCCACCATGATGGAAGCGCACGACGCCCGCTACATTCAGGATAGCAATTTCGTGCGCACCGTGCCCATTTCCACGCTGGGCGTGCAGACCACCGAGTTTGACCTCCCTGCGGAACGTCGCGAGGCACTTTACCAGTCGGGAGTGAAGGCAGCGGAAGAGTTCTTCGCCCACTGGGACTTCGAGGGCTACAAACGGCGCTATCGGCAAGCGCCGCCTCCCGAACGCCACGAACGACTGTGGGAGCAGAGCCAGTCCCCTTGACGTTTGCTGACCGAATCGCGTAGTATAGGTTGCGGTTGTTGACTTCGTGTTTTGCGAAAAGGAGAGGTTATCATGAGGCGTCTGTTCGTTCTGGTGCTCCTGCTGATTTGCGGCACACTGTGGGCGGAGCATTCGTTAGAGCCGATTCTTACCTCACAGAGTCGCGTGTTTGCCGCGCCCGACCGCATCATCGTACGTTTCCCGCACGTTGCGGCGCGTCGAGCCGCTTCCCAGCTGGGCTATCCGGTGATTCGCGAAATCCCGAAGCTGGGTTACGCCGTACTGAAAGTGCCTTATGGACAGGTGGATGAGAGCATTGCCCTGCTGAAGGCGAAAGGGCTGGTGCGTGAGGCGTTTCCCGACCGTGCGTATCGCATCGCCTATGTTCCCAACGACCCGCTTGTGTCGAACCAGTGGAACCTGTTCAGGATGAATGTGCCCGCTGTGTGGGACATCACGCAGGGAAGCCGTGACGTGGTGGTGGCGGTGCTGGATACGGGTGTGGACTACAACCACCCGGAACTGGCGCCGAACATCTGGCGCAATCCCGGCGAAATCCCCGCCAACGGGGTTGACGATGACGGCAACGGCTTCGTGGACGACGACCTCGGCTGGGACTTTGCCTATGGCGACCGCGACCCGATGGACGACCACGGACACGGAACCGCCTGCGCGGGCATCATCGCGGCGGCAGGCGACAACGGGGAACAGATAGCGGGCATCGCCTATCGGTGCCGGGTGATGTGCGTGAAGATTGGGCTGTCCAGCGGCTACTCGTACGATTCCATGTTCGCGCCGGGCGTGGTGTACGCGGCGGATATGGGCGCGAAGGTGCAGAGCATCAGCTACTTCAGCGACGACCTGACCCCCCTGCTTCGCGCGGCGGTGGACTACGCCTGGAATAAGGGCTGTCTGGTGATGGCGGCTGCGGGAAACTTCGACGAGCCGTTCCCCATCTATCCCGCGGGCTATGATAAGGCGGTGGCGGTGGCTGCGACCACCTCTGCCGACCGCAAAGCGAGCTTCTCCAATCTGGGCACGTGGGTAGACATCAGCGCGCCCGGCGTGGGCATCTATGCCACCACTCTGGGAGGCGGATACACTGACCGCTTCGCGGGCACTTCCGCCGCAACACCCAACGCCGCAGGGGTCGCCGCTCTGCTGTGGTCGCTTCAGCCGAACGCGCCGGTTCAGCACATCCGCGCCGCGCTGGAGTACTCTTCCCTGCCACTGAATGACCCAGTGGTGGGCTATTTCACCAACTACGGACGGGTGGACGCCTGGCGGGCGGTGAACCTTCTGCCGTTTCAGTCGCCGTGGTACCCGGTCGTTCCCATCATCCACTGGATCAGCCCGCATCGTATCCCCACAACGGGCGGCACGGTGACCATCTTCGGGCGGGGGTTCGGCTGGGATGCCAGCGCAGGAACGGTGCTGTTGCAGGAAAGGCAATCCCTCACGCCGCTGGTGGGCACGATGCGTCCCGTACCGCGTCCCAGACCTGTTCTTCAGGTTCTGGAGTGGAGCGATTCGCGCATCGTGGTGCGTGTTTCACCAGGGGCGTCCTCTGGCTGGCTGAAGGTGCAGGTGCACGGTAGAGGTTCTAACCGCCACTGGCTGACGGTTGCCTCGCCGGGCTCGCCTTTCGCTACCGCACCGAGCGACGTGGGCATCGCCGGGAGGTATGGACAGGAAGCACGACTCAGCGGAGGCTATGCGGAACTGCTGGAGGCGGATGGCAGAACGCTAATCGCGCAGCCGCGCACCGACAACAGCAAAGGCATTGACCTCAAACTGCTGGTACGAGGGCTGAACAAAGAGACTGTCTCCTCTATCGCCTGCGAGTATCTGCGCCAGTATCAGGACGTAGCCAACAACCCGGTGGAGAGCATCCAGGTCTACGACTTCAGCACGGGCAGTTATCCCTACGGTTCGTGGGTGGAGGTGTTCAGCGCATCCGCAATCGAGCACGCAGGAGAGACCCTTCAATTCAGCCTGCCGGCACCCGCGAGCCGGTGGGTCTCGTATGAAGGTGACCTCTTCGTGCGAATCGTCATCAACACCGGCAACGCGGATGCCCGACTGCTGATAGATAAGTTATGGTTTCTGTGGCAGTAGCGTTTCCACCAGCTCGCTTTCTACCGACAGCTCTCCGATAGTGGAGACGGCAAACCGGTTGGCCTGCGAGAACCAGTACACATCTTCGGGTCGCTGGCGCAGGTCAACCACGCACTCGAAGGTATCGGGACCTACCGTTGCCACAGGGAACCAGGGGCGGTCGTTCAACCCGTCGCTGGAGACGCGGCGATACACCCGATAACCGATGACGCGCTCCAGATACTGCGTCTCGTGTACCGGCGTGGGCTTCTCCCAGGTGACCTTCACATGATGTTCGTCGATGCGTTCCACCTTCACGTTGCGCGGAGGCAGGGGAGAATCGGGCGAGCCGTAAGGTGTTTTCAGGATGATGGTGAACCGGTCCCGTTGCCCTCGAAACCACGCGGTGATGAAGTCGGTTATCTCCAGCCAGTAGTAACAGGGGCGGTTGTTCTTGGTCACCCTTGCAAGCATCAGACCGCGCCCGCCCACCACGTTGATGTTGCCGAAGGGGTTGGGTCGGCGGTGGAAGCCGTTGAGCGTGCGCACCTCTTTCACCGGTCGGTTGGGGAGGCGCAGGATGCCCTCCTCGTTCGTCTGCCCGACGATGACGGGGTCTTTGGAGACGGGATGGTCAAAGTTGCCGTCCTCTACCACGGGGAAGTACTTCACACCCGCCTCCTCGCCCGGTTGACCGTTCGGGGCCACCACACAGCCCCGCTGGAAAATCTCCACGGTTGCGCCCGGCACGGGCTTACCGTTCACGTCCACAACGCGCAGGAAGTTCTCGGCGGGAATGGCAAAATAGTGGTCCCCGAAGTGCCCGCGCGGCTTGTCCCAGGTCATGTTCAGGTATCCGGCGTCCGCCTCCGAGAACACCTGCGGTCCGTGCCAGTGCATCATGGTGACGGGGTGCGTCATGAAGTGCGCCACCGGGTCGCCGTTATCGGGCATTCGGTGGTGTTCGTGTCCGGCGTAATCCAGCGCGTACCAGTCGGTCAAGCCGAGCTGATGCCCCAGCTCGTGGGGCAGTGACCACTCGGTGTTCTGTCGCCACTCTCTGGTGGGCGGTTCCCACTTGCCGCTCTTTTCTTCGGGGCTATCGTGCCATATCCAGCCGCCCTGATGGTAGGCGATGCCGTCCTGCGCCACAAGGCTCTGTATCGCTTTGTCCACGTCGTCGGTGTAGATGATGCGGTCCAGGCGCACTCGCGCTTTGATGCCCTCCGGGGCGGCGGGGAAGACGCTGTGCGCGAACAGCAGGTTCATGATGTCGATGTGCCAGCGATAGTAGTCTTCAAAGCAGAAAGTTCCGTATGCGCTTCGGAACGTGTGCCACATCTGCACGCGCTTGTTGCTGACGATGTAGAAGAAGCCCCAGCCCCACAGTGGGTCGGTGACTTCGTTATTGGTGGTGGCAATCTCGCGCTGGTTCGTGACGATGCGGAAGGTGACGTGGTGGAAGCCTTCCTGCCAGTTCCACCGCAGGGTGAACGTGGCTTCCTGCATTTCGCCCAGTCGCCCCCGATGCCTGCCGCGGCTGACCTCCTTGCCGTCGATGAGCCACACGTAATCAAACGGCTGTGCGGTGGCAAAGCCCACGTTTTTCACGTGCGCGGTGAGCGTGACAGGCTCGCCCGGCTGGTATTTCAGCTTCAGCTCCTTCACAATCTCTTCGGGCTTGAGGTAGCTCTCCTCGCCCAGGTCGGGCAGGACAGGCGCACCGGCGATTTTGGGGCGTCCCCACTGGTCGTAATGCACTCTGCCGTGCAGACCTGCCAGCTTCGGGTTCAGCTCGATGAAGGTAACCGTCAGGTCGGGCAGGTTTGGGCGGTCGTCCCACGAATCGTCACGCTCTATCTTGAAACTTTTGACCGCACTACGGGGATAGGCTTTCGCCGGTCCGCCCACCTCCTCCATGTTTTCCCATACCAGCAAGCGTATCCCCTCATCGCGGATGAAGCACCCTTTGATGACCGTGCCGTCAGTCAATGCTAAAGTATCGGCGTACACACCAAGCGCAACTGCGAACAGCGCCAGCGCTGCGAACAGGCGTTTCATAGTTTCTGCTCCTTCCGGTGGAATCATTCACCCCTTTTCGTGTGGAGGGGGCAGATTCCTGTTTTGGCGAGTGGTTAGCGGCTCAGGGCGTCTCTCAACACTTCCCAGAACATCGCCACATGCCGGGCGGCGCGCGGACGATCGGGTTTGCCAGCCAGCCACGCTCCACACCACAACAGGAGCCTCAGCAACGCCCCGGTGGCGATAAGCAGGCGGTATATCGGCACGCTCCATGCACCGTACACCTCGCGGAAGAACAGGATACGGCTGCGGTTGTATGCCTTCACCATCTCGGCGCGGATCGATTCCTGCTCACTGCTTGCCCCCAGATGGTGCTTGAACTTCGCGTGGGGCACGTAGTAGATGCGCCCTCCTGCCCGGCGGATGCGATGGCACAGCGCGGTATCCTCGGCGTACATGAAGTAGCGTTCGTCGAACAGAGGAAAGGAGCCGTCCGCCTGGCGGCGCAGAAGCAGGCACGCGCCCACCACCTGTTCCACCTCGCGCACGCTGTCGTAGCTCCACCAGGTCAGGTTATAGCCCCCAAACAGGTGGGAGCGCGGAAACGCCTTCGCCAGCAGGGTCTGCTCGCAGAACACCGCCCACAACGTCAACCGCTCCGAACACGAGGGCTGTATCCTGCTGTCCGGAAGGATAAGCTGTCCACCTACCGCCTGCGCCTCGGGGTGTTCGCGCATGAAGTCTATCAGCGCCTGCAATGCGCCCGGCATGACCTCAATGTCGCTGTTCAGCACCAGTGCGAATTCGCCCTGCGCCTGCCTCAGCGCCTGATTGTTCGCGCGACCGTAGCCGAGGTTTTCGCTGTTGGCGATAAGGTGCACATGTGGGAACTGCTGGCGCACCATCTCGGCACTGCCGTCGGAGGAGGCGTTGTCCACCACCCATACCTCAAACGGCTCAGCAGGGGGACAGGCATAGACCGAGCGCAGGCACGCCCCAAGGTGCTCGCGCGTGTTCCAGTTGACGATGATAATGGAAAGGACAGGTTTCATACAGCTGACGCCGCGGCCAAGGCGGGGGAGGATGCGCCTCCCACCACCAGCGACGCCAGCTTATTCGCCTCCGCCACCTCTACATCCTCTGGAACCCTCTGTCCTGTGGTGACGTAGGAGATGGGCAGAGGATGTTTGATCCCCACGTTCAGCATATTGCCAAAGGTGGTGCTTTCGTCCAGCTTTGTCCAGATGACCCTGTGAAGTGGCAGAACCGAGAAACGCTCCACCACATCGTACAGGTCGCGCGTTTTGGTGGTGCAGCTGAGCACCAGGTGCACCTCGCACTCCTTCAGCCGCTCGCAACAGGCTTTGAGCTCGCCAATCTGCATGGTGTTGCGCTGACTGCGCCCGGCGGTGTCCACAAACACCACGTCCATGTTCGCAAACTCGCGCACGGCGGCTGGCAGTTCGGTGCTGCTATACACCACGCGGATGGGCACGTCGATAATCTGGCTGTAGGTGCGCAACTGCTCCACCGCGGCGATGCGGTAGGTGTCTATCGTAATCAGCCCCACACGCTTCCTCTGCAGAAGGGCGTACTGCGCTGCCAGTTTGGCGATGGTGGTGGTCTTCCCGACGCCGGTGGGACCCACCAGCATCGCCACCTTAGGCTGACCATCCTCCAGCGCGATGGGTCCAGCGGTAACCAGCTTGCTCGCAACCAGCGACTGCAGGGCGGATTCTGAGAGACTATCCTCAGCAATCGATCTCAGCAGTTCGCGCGCGATGGCTTCTTCCACCTCAGCCTCCACCAGCAGGGACAACCAGCGGTTTGGAGTGGATGGTTCGGCGGGGGCGTTACCGGGCACAACCGCCACTCCCTGCCGGGCAAGCTGAGCAATCATCGCTTTCAGGTTCTGGATTTCGCTCTCCAGTTGCTCGATGCGGGAGGATTGTTCGCGCGAAGGGGGTTCCACACTCACGGTGGTCCGCGCCGGCTGGGGGCGGCGCAGGCTTTCCAGGTCGGGATTATCCGACGCCCAGACCTCCACCATCTCGCGCCCCCACACGCCCAGCACCTTTTTATTCACTTTGCGCGTTTGCAGGATAACGGCATCACGCCCCAAATCGGCACGAACCATTGCCAGCGCTTCGGTTATCGTCTTTGCCTGATATTTTCGCACGTCTGCCATCGTTCATAACCTCCTCAAAATCGCTTCGCCTATGCTGCCTGAGAGGCGACCGAGAACATGGGCACAGAGACTATGGCGACCGCCTCCACCGATACGCCGCCCGCCACCTCATTGTAGGCGATGCAGGCGACCGAGGGCATGGAGCGTTCAATCAGCCGGCGCAGGGGCAGTCGTATCTGCGAAGAGCAGAGAATGATCGGCACGTAGCCCATTCCCGCCATGTTTTCCGCCTGCGCTCCAATCTCGCGCAGAAGGGCACTCGCGAAAGCGGTGTCTATCGCCAGCTGCAAGCCCGACGCGGTGGGCTGGACGCATTCACGCAGTCGCCCTTCCAGCGATGGCTCCAGAGTCATCACATACAGCACACCATCGGAGGAAAGGTACTGCCGGGTGATGGTGCGAGCCAACGAGGCGCGTACCAGTTCGCCCAGCTGGTCCGGGTCTTTGGTGCGCGGGGCATAGTCCGCCAGCGTCTCCAGAATGGTGCCGAGGTCGCGAATCGGGATTCGCTCGCGCAGGAGGTGCTGGAGAACCTTCTGTACCTCGCCGACCGTCATCAGGTCAGGAATCAGCTCCTGCACAACGGCGGCGTTCTGCTGTTTGATGTGATCCAGCAGGGTCTGCACGTCCTGCCGGGAGAGGATGTCGGCGGCATACTGCTTGATGATTTCGGTCAGGTGCGTGGCGATGACCGCCGAGGGTTCCACCACCGTACAGCCCAGCATCTCCGCCGCGTCCCGCCGACTGGCGGGTATCCAGTATGCACTCAGACCGAAAGCCGGCTCGCGCGTGGGGATGCCGCCCAGCGGCTCCAGCTGCTGAGGGTCGTCCACACCCATCGCCAGCAGGTACTGCGGGTACACCTCGCCCGTTGCCACCGGCTCCCCTTTAATCTTGATGGTATACTGCTCATTTTTGAGCTGCAGGTTATCGCGGATGCGCACAGAGGGCAGGACGATACCCAGCTCCAGCGCGGTCTGGCGGCGAATCAGGTTGATGCGCTCCACAAGGTCGCCGCCCGCAGAGGCGTCTACCAGCCCCAGCAATCCCAACCCCAGCTCCAGTTCAATGGTATCGACAGTCAGCAGGGGAAGCACCGCTTCCGGTCCCTTCGGCGGTTGGGGGGCGGGTTGGCGTTTGGGGGCTGGCTCCGCACGGCGTGTGCGCGACTTCTCATTGCGGGTGAGGGCATAGCCGATTCCGCCCAGCGCCGCCGCCAGCAGTAGCAGCTGCAGGATGGGGAAGCCAGGCACCAGCGCCATCGTCAACAACATGCCCGCCACAATCCACACGGGTCGCGCTCGCGAGAGCAGCTGTGAAATCAGGTCCTGCCCGATGTGGGTCTGCGTTGCTGTGCGCGTGACCAGTATGCCTGCAGCCGTAGAGATGAACAGGGCAGGTATCTGCGCTACCAGCCCCTCGCCAACGGTCAGCAGGGTGTAGGTACGCAGGATGGTCAGGGCATCGCCCTGTCCGTTGCGCAGACCGATGAGAAAACCGCCCACGATGTTGATGATGATGATGAGCACCGCCGCGATGGCATCACCGCGCACGAACTTGCTGGCGCCGTCCATCGCCCCGTAGAAGTCCGCTTCTTCTTCAATGGCTTTGCGTCGCTCTTTCGCCTGCTCCTCCGTGATGAGTCCGGCGTTCAGGTCGGCGTCAATCGCCATCTGCTTGCCTGGCATGGCGTCCAGCGTGAAGCGAGCAGCCACCTCCGCCACACGCCCTGCACCGTTGGTAATCACCACAAACTGCACGATAACCAGAATCAGGAACGCCACCACGCCGACCACGTAGTCGCCGCCGACCACGAAGTTTCCGAACGCCTCAATCACCCGTCCAGCGGAGCCGGTCCCCAATATCAGCTTGGTGGCGGCGATGTTCAGCGACAGTCGGAACAGTGTGGCAATCAACAGCAGGGAGGGAAACACCGAAAACTGAAGTGGTTCCTGAACATAAAGCGTGGTAAGGAAGATGAGCGCTGCGCCTGCCAGATTCACTACCAGGCAGGTATCCAGCAGCCATTCGGGCAGTGGCACGATGAGCATTACCACCACGCCCAGAACAGCCAGCGCCATCAAAAGGTCACTGTATTTGCCTAATCGTCCCCAGAGTCGCGAATTCACTACCGTGCCAGTCATCTCTATGCCCCAGTAGAAATATCGGCAAACCTGAGAGGTTTCTCAAGGTTTTGGGGGAAAGCTGGTGAGCCGATACACAGCCCCAC
>CAZOGB010000003.1:9805-32014 GCA_964579145.1 uncultured bacterium
TGAGAGGTTTCTCAAGGTTTTGGGGGAAAGCTGGTGAGCCGATACACAGCCCCACCTGACCTCCCCGCAGGCGGGGAGGGACTCTTGACAGCCCCACTTAGCCTTCCCACAGGCGGGGAGAGACGTCCCCCTGCTTGCGGGGGGACTACAGGGGGGCTAACCATCAATCCCCCTGCTTGCGGGGGAACTACAGGGGGCTGACAACTCCTCAAAAAGCCCCGCAAGTTGGGAGACTGAAGAAACTTCAGGAAGCGACCTGGTGGAGAAAGAACCTCACTTCGTCAAACGCCTGACTCTGCCACGGGATGTATCCAGCTTCTGCTGCCTCTCCAAGCCGTAGCCCGGCGCGAGGTCGCGAAGCGAGAAAGACCTGTATGCGCGCCTTGGACATGTTGCTGGGCGGTGAGTAATTCTCCTGTCTTTGCTGGAGACACTCGAAGTACTGGTCAACACAGGGCATGGCAGTATCATGAGCAAACGCTTGCAGGCAAAGGTCCTCGAGCGTTCCGGGTTGGTTTCCGCCGGGCAGGATTATCACCGCGACACGCGGCTTTTCGCCCGCAAGCTGCAAAGGTGCTGAGGGAACAGGCAGGTTCGCGTTCACCAGGGCGTCGCATACACTCTGGAAGGCAGACTGGGCGTCCGTATCGGCGTCACGAACAATCCCAAGCGAAACGACCTCGCTGAAACCCGGTGAGAGCGTCAATGCCTTCAGCCCAGACCGGTAGTTGTTCTTGCCCTGAAGGCTCATGGGCTGGAGGCCCTCTATTGCCGGATGGCGTATGACTGCACCGAAAAACATCTCATCTTCTTTGCCTTCCACAATCAATAAGCGGGGCTGGGCAATCTCAACAGCCATCACCGAACCTCCAGCCCGACAGCAAGGGCGGCCTCAAGGGTTTCCCTGTCGTAGGTGATGGCGCAAATCACGCCGTTAACCTTTTCCAACCGGTGCAACCGAAAGTCGTAGCAATCCATTTCCGAGAAAGCGCGGTGCGCGGCAACAATGCACTCCAGACTGTGTGTGGTAGCGAAGACCTGCGTATCGAACTCGCGAGCCGCTTCACCAATCGCTCGCCATACTCTGGGCAGAATAGAATGGTGCAGTCCGTTTTCCACCTCATCTACAAGCACGATACCCTTCGGTGCATTACCGATGTGCAGTGCCAGACTGGCGAGCCTTACCATTCCTCCCCCCATGAGCGCCAGGGGCAACATCCGTCCCATCCCAACATCGCCGTACAGCATGGGGGTCCCTGAGACCGCCGCGACAGCAAGCCGCTTCAATCTGGGCTCAATCAGCCTCAGTATCTGCGTGATAACGTCCTGCTTGCCCTGGATTTCCATATTGCTGAAGCGCTCGGCATCTTCGCTGTGAGCAATTTGTACGGAAGCACTCTGGAAAAAGGCAGGAAAAGGTGGCGGCGGGGGCGCAGGCTCTATGCGCAATACCCCGCTTTGGTCCAGCGACAGGATGCACTTTCCTTTGTGTTTGTCTTCCTCGTATTCCAGCTCAAGCGTTTGTAACGCTCTGGAAACCCCGGCAATTCTGGACGCTTGCCTGGTGTCCTCCGGTCGTCTCTGCACCAGTGATTCAGCAGGAGCATGAGCAACTTTCAGGCGCAGGACACGGTGCCGGGTCACAGTGTTGTCGCCCGATAGCTCTACTTTTCTGGATGTATCAAACTGGTAGAAAAGGGAGTCCCAAAGGCTTTCATCCTGCCGCGCAACGCTTACTTTAACCTCCAGACTCCCTCGAAATGCGTTAAGCCTCAGCGTCAGTTCCGGGTTATACGCCCCACAGTGAAGAAACAGCGCCTCAAGCAGAGCGGTTTTACCGACGTTGTTCGCTCCGGCAATCAGGTTCACCCTTGCCAGGTCGGTGAGGTTCAGGTGGTCAAAGCACCGGAAGTTTTTTATTTCGAAGGAACGGTACATCGCGTGAGTGCCCCTCTCATGGTTTGCCCGCGTATTTTATTCCATTGCATTACAGAGCTTATCCTACTGCGGGTTTCGACGCCAGCGGGGGGCGGTGAGCTTGCGCCAGATGTAGCCCATGCGTCTGTACCAGCTGGGGGCGCGGTAGAGGTCCAGCAGGCGGATGCCCAGATAGTGGGGGAAGCCCGGACGTTTGCACAGTTCGAACAGCATACGCAGGCTGAATGGCATCGGCAGGAAACGCAGGGTCTCCACAATATGCTGAGGCACGGGAACCTGCAGGTACTTTCCGACGTTGTGCAGCGCCAGGTGCACGGGGCGCGTTGTGCCAAACTGGTAGGCGGTAACCACTACATCGTGCCACGAGGTTACCCTTGAGGCGAGCAGAGCCACGTCCACCAGCCATTTTAGACCCAGACCGCAGTGGTGGTAATAGTAATGCGTGCACAGGTAGCTCAGATGCGCGGGCAGGGTCAGCACGGGCATCTCGTCTATCCCCGCGCCGGCGACGGCAGTGATGTTGTTCCAGGTGTCTGCACGTGATGGGGGATAAAAGCCCGGCACATCCAGGTGTGCCTCCGCGCGGAGAAGAAGCGTGCCTTCCTGGCGGGTGAACGAGGTCTCGGCGCGGTATCGCTCACCGAACTGCTTGCCGGCGATGTCTTCATCTTCCTCCTGCCAGCCCAGATGCGCCATCACCGACTTCAGAACGTTCGCGTCCTCCGGGTGTACGAGCAGGTCAATGTCCTTCATCGCCCGCGTGCCGGGGTCGGTGTACACCGTTGCCAGCAGGGCAGCGCCCTTCACCACGGCAAACCGCACGCCCGCGCTCTGCAGGGCACGCACTATCTGCGCCAGCTGGTGCAAGTACAGCATGTTGCCCGCCAGCTGCGTGTTGTAATCGCCCTGAAGGCGCGCGCGCACCTCGGCGGGGGCACTGTCGGGCAGGAGTCTATATAGCAGACCGGATACCCCCTGTGCACGTGACTGCTCGACCAGCGATTCCCACTGCTCGTCGTCCGCTATCTGCCAGCCCGGCATCTCGCCGCGGCACCACGCGCCGAGAACGTGACACAGCAGGTCGCAACTCATGCCTTTCATTCTACAGGAAGCGTCCGACATCCTAAATCTCCCCCGGCTTCACTGCACCAATCTCTTTGCCATCAGGACGCACGTTCAGCCCACCAAACCGCAGGATAGCCACTTGCGAGGCATCCCTGAGCGGCGTGCGCACGGTAATGGTACGGTTCACAAAATCGATGCGTTCCAGAATGCCTATCGCCAGACAATCCCCCTCCGCGTTGAGCAGTCCCAGAAGCAGTTTCACGAAGCGATGCACACCGGCGATGGTCACCTGCGCCACCCGAAAGGTCTCTTCCACGATGCCGAGCGCGCGCTCGTCCACCACCTTGTCGGTAATGATGAACAGGTGTTCCCACGAGCGTTCCGCCCAGAACACGCGCGAACGAAGGGTCTCTTGCAGGAAGTGGATTTCGTTCCACTCCAGCGGCGTGCCCGTGTTGAACCACGTGCCCTCGCAGGCTATCTGCGAAAGCGCGAATGTATGGGAGCGTGAATCCTGAAAATATCGGAAGAAGCGCATCATCCGCCTCTGCTGGCGCATCTCTGGCGACTTCGCGACCACCGTTTCGGGTACGGGCAGGCGAATCAGGCGACAGCTCCGCCCCTGCAGAGGGCGCAGGATATGCTCCAGCTCGTCTTTGCGTTGAATGGCGACCACGAACTGCGGGCGTATCGCCTCCACTTTGGCGCACTTCAGGCGTCGGGCAGACGCGCCGCTGACGAAACCTGTGGTGTCGATGATGACCGACTCGGCTCCTGCCTCCGCCGCTCTGGCAACCATCGCACGCACGCCGCTGACTGTCTCCAGCATCCGCCCGCGCGGTGTATTGGAGCCGACAAAGTAGATAGCCTGCGGCACCACCGCGTGCAAAGTGGGCACGGGCACCTCCAGCAAGCCCATGCCAATGGTGGTGGGAGGACCAATCTCGGATTGTCCGACGTCGGCATCAACAACCGCCACGCGGATGCCGTGTGCCAGCTGGCGGTTCGCAAGCAGAGTAGCCAAGGTTGTCTTGCCAACGTCGCGTGCACCCAGTAGCATGATGCGCGCGCGCTGTGTCGCCAGCGTCTGAAGTGCCTGCTCCCATTCCGGGCTACCTTTTTGTGGTTCGTTTGCCATCAACACCCTGTTTTTTCTGTTCGGGTTAGTGTGTTTACTTTTGATTATACTCGAATCGTTGTTCGTGATGCCTAAGATTATATTAACCGCTTAACCGCGTTTCGCACAAGCCCGTCCGCTGGTTATTATGGGTTATTTTCGGTATAATCTGAACAGCATTGACCGGGAGAGAAACGGCGTGAAACGGTCGACATGGCTGGCACTATCGGGAGCGGCGGTGATTCTGGCGGGACTGCTGGTGTTGTGGCGGATGGCTGTGACGCCTGTGCCGCCGGAGGACCAACAGGTGCGTGACCGCCTGGAGGAGATACGCCTGGCGGTAGAACAGCGCGACCTGAATGCCATCATGGATGCCATCTCCCAGGATTTTGATGCCTTTGGCTATTCGCCCGACCGTTTGCGCATAGAGATTGCTTCGGCGTTCCGGCGGGGCATCAAGCCGCATCTGCGCTACTCGAATCCGTCCGTGAACATCATTGGCAAAGAGGCGAGCGTAAACGTGCGCGTGGAGGTATGGTGGGAGGACCAGGGTTCCGTGAGCAGGCACGAGCCGACCGACATTCAGGTGTATCTGCGCAAAGAGCCTGCACGCAAATGGCTGGTCATCCCCACCGAGAAGTGGCGCGTGGTGGATGTTGAGGGAGTAAGTATCGGTGAGCTGGAATAGTCGTGCGGAATATACAAAGGTAGATTATCAGGTGCACACGTTCCTCTCTCACGATGGGCGGGCAACCATGCTGGAGCACTGCGCCCGGGCAATGGCGCTCGGGCTGGACGAGATTGGCTTCACCGAGCACAAGGATTTCGACCCCAACGACCCCGTGGTGGAGTACTTTGACTACGACCTGTTTATGGATGATATTATCTATGTGCGCGACCTGTTCCGCGGGCGGTTGCGCATCCGTGCCGGGGTGGAAATTGACTACCAGCAATGGTTTGAACCGGAGGTGCGCGTGTGGCTCAGCCAGTATCCGTTTGATTACGTGCTGGGCTGTGTGCACTATGTGGACGGGCGCATGCTGATGACCGACGAGTATGTGGAGCGTTTCCCCACCGCACGCGAGGCGTACGCGCGTTACTACGAAGAAGTGCTGTACTCGGTGCAAAGCGGGCTTATCGATATCGTCGGGCATCTGGAGTACGCCAAGCGACGGGGCGTACCTCGCTTTGGCGTGTTTGACCCCGTTCCTTACCGCGACCAGCTGTTTACCCTGTTTGACCTGATGGTGGAGAAGCAAATCGTGCTGGAGGTGAACACCGCCGGACTTCGGCAGGACGCCCGGGACTTGTACCCCTGCAGGCAGACGCTCCAATGGTACTACGAACGGGGAGGACGGCTGATTACCTTCGGCTCGGATGCGCATCACCCCGATGACCTGGCGTACCGCTATCTCGACGCGGTGCAGATGGCATGGGAAATCGGCTTTCGCGAGGTAGCAGTGTTCGAGAAGCGGCAGATGCGCCTCCTGCCGCTGTGCAAGGGAAAGAAGTAGCTACTGGGCGTTAATAACCGCTGCGGGCGCTCGCACCACCAGCACCTCACACGGCGCCTTTTGCAGGATGGTAGTCAGCAAGCCATCCGTCGCCGACGCATCGCCCGATGTGATGCCGAGTACCAGCTGGGTAGCGCGTTCCTGCTCGGCGGTCATCACGATTCCTCTGGCGAGGTCGCGGCATCGCTCCACCCGTTTCTCCACCCTCACCGGTGCCCGCTTCGCCATCGCTTCCAGCCGGTCCAGTGTACGCTGGGCTATCTCCTCCTGCTCGGGCATGGGGCTACTCAACGCCAGCTTCTGAGGCACAACTAGAATGTACACGATATGCAGGATGGCGTGCTGGTCCTTGGTCATGTGCAGGGCATGCTGGGCGGCGTACTCCGCGTTCATGCCTTCCCATACGGGCAGGAGCACCACCTTCTCTGCGCTTGCCTCTGCACCTTCGTAGGCACTCGGCAGGCCCAGCGAAGCGCGCGCCTGGCGCATCGTGCAGGCAACGGGCAACTGCGAGCGCACGCCCGGCACCCGGCGAAGCACCTCCATCACGTGGTCGGGAATATCGCACAGCACAATGCGCGCACCGTGTTTCTGGATGTACGCCTGGGCGTCGGCAA
Organism: uncultured bacterium; assembly: GCA_964579145.1. Lineage (GTDB taxonomy): Bacteria > Armatimonadota > HRBIN16 > HRBIN16 > HRBIN16 > HRBIN16. The sequence continues at coordinate 16,057 of CAZOGB010000003.1, forward strand.
AGGTCTCCGCGCCTTCTTCGGTGCACTCAGTGATGCCTGCACAGTTGATAATGATACCTGCCGGGTTCCGTTTCAGCAGAAGGTTTGCCGCTGCCTTAATCGTCTGCCAGTGGTTTTTGGTCAATGCGCCCAGCAGGTTCACCGTATCCTGACGCGCCTCAACAATCATGCCTCATCGCCTCTGCAATGCATCACTGCTATTTCATTATACGCAAGATTGTTAAGAACATATTTCTTGCTCCTACGGCAGGGCAGAAGGCTGGAACCCTTTCAGCTCCTCCTCGCTCTGGGGCACGTTCAGCCTGCCGTCCGCTATCATCTGGCGCAGAGTCTCTATCTTGTCCAGCACCTCTTTGGGCACAAGGTGTTTGGTGTACTGCATCGGGCTCAGCCCTACACCGTTCTCCTTGATGCCCATGTCGCGCGTGCCCGGTTTGAATCTGCCTTCCGCCACCTCCTTGCAGACCGCAAAGACGGCGTTGTCCACGCTCTTAATCATGCTGGTCAGCACAAAGCCGGGTTCAATGTAGTCCTGATCCGAATCCACACCGATGGCGAAGTGTCCTTTGCCCATCTTCTTCGCCGCTTCAATCACTCCCAGGCCGCACTGCCCGGAAGCGTGGTAGACGATATCCGCACCGCGTTCGAACTGCGAGAGAGCCAGCTCCTTGCCCTTGGCGCTGTCGGTCCAGTTACCCGTGTAGCCGACCAGCACCTTCGCGCTCGGATTGGTTGTCATCACGCCCGCGCGGTAGCCCGATTCGAACTTCTTAATCAGCGGTATCTCCATACCGCCCACAAACCCCACGATGCCCGTTTTGGTCATCGCACCTGCCAGCGCACCCACGAGGAACGAACCTTCGTGCTCGCGGAACTTCAGCGACACGCAGTTAGGCAGGTCGGGCGCGTTGCCATCCACAATGGCGAAGATGGTGTTCGGGAACTGGGGAGCGACCTTTTTCAGGGCGTCCTCCATCGCGAAGCCCACCGCGATAACCACATCGTACCCCTGCTGAGCCAGCAGGCGCAGGTTTTGCTCGTAGTCGGGGAGCTTGACCGACTCCAGGTATCGCACCTCCGCGCCCAGCTCTTTTTCCGCACGTTTAAGTCCGCGCCATGCCGACTCATTGAACGAGCGGTCGCCAATCCCGGCGATATCCGTCACCATCGCCGCGCGAAGGCGTTTTGCTCCTGTCGAGGCGGTTCCCGTAGTGGATGGAGCAGGCTTCTTCGCGCAGGCGGCAAACAGCAACAGCACACTGAGCGCAAGCAATATCCACCGAGCTTTCATGCTATTCGTCATCGGAGGTCTCCTCGTCATCGGATTTTTGTTCCTGCGTTTGATAGACGGGCTTCGTTCGAGCAATCAGCCGCTGTTGAACTTCCCTACCCTTGGCGGTGCTGGTGACCGGCAGGTAGCTCACATAACGGGCATCGGGGACGTCCTGCTGGCGCCAGTGCTCCAGCAGTCTGTTGCGCAGGTTCTGGGGTTCAAACCCCACATACAGCACCTGATACTGTGCGTCCCGGAAACGGTATACCGCGGCGCAGGCAGGAGCCTGCCTCGTGCTCTGTTCGTTCCACTCGATAACTCCCGAGCTCCAGCGAGGGTCGCGCTGAAGTTCGTAGTTAATCCAGCGGCGGAACATTCCCTTCAGCGACGCCCCGGATAGCGCCGCGATGTACTCGGCGCGGTCCATGATGTCCGGCGGCAGTCGCAACCCTACCACCAGCGCACGTCGTACAGGGGTCTGTTTGCTCTCCTCGTTCTCCATCGCTACTTGTGAATTGCCATCCTCTCGGTGTCTTCGTATGCTTCCAGCAACGCTTCGGTCAACGTCGGGTGGGCGTGGATGGTATGGGTCATCTCCTCAATCGTGCTCTCGAGCTGGATGGCTGTCACCGGCTCGCCAATCAGGTCGGTGGCGTGCGGTCCCACGATGTGCACGCCCAGAATCTCGCCATAGCGTGCCTCGGAAACCACCTTCACCAGCCCTTCGCGCTCGTTCATCGCCATCGCTTTGCCCAACCCACGAAAAGCGTATTTACCCACGCGCACCTCATATCCCTGCTCGCGCGCCTGCTTCTCGGTAAGACCGACCGATGCCACCTCTGGCACGGTGTACACACAGCTGGGCACTGCGCGATAGTTCATGCGCCGCTCCTGACCCATCGCGTTGCTCGCCGCGACGATGCCTTCCATCGACGCCACATGCGCCAGCTGAATGCGCCCCGTCACGTCCCCGATGGCGTAGATGCCCGGCACGCTGGTTTCCATCTTATCGTTGACGGCGATGCCTTTCTCGTGCGTCCTGATGTTCACCGTTTCCAGCCCCAGCCCGTCCAGCACCGCTCGCCGTCCTACAGCAACCAGCACCACCTGGCACTCGATGGTCTCTTCGCCCTTTTCGGTCTGCACCACCACCTGCTTCACGCCGTTTTTGATGTGTTTGACCTCTTTCACGCGCGAGTTCAGCAGGAAGCGGATGCCCTGTCGCGTCAGGCTCCGCTGGAGCTCGGCGGCGATGTCGGCATCTTCGTTGGGCAGTATCTGGGGCATAATCTCCACAACCGTGACTTTCGTGCCAAGCCCATTATAGATATAACCGAACTCACAGCCGATCGCACCTGCGCCGATAATCACCATCTGCGCGGGCACTTCGGTGGCGGAAACGGCGTCATCGCTCGTCCAGATGCCCTCACCTTCCAGACCGGGCACGGGCAGTTTCACCGGCGCCGAGCCGGTGGCAATCACGATGGTGCGCGTTCGGATGGTCTCGGTGGAGCCGTCGGGCAGGAGCACCTCCACGGTATGGTGTCCCGCGATGCGCCCCGTTCCCTGAATGTGACGCACCCCGTTCTTTTTGAACAGGCTGGCGATGCCATTGCGCAGGGTGGAGACCACCTTATCCTTGTGCGCCATCAGCTTGGCGAAACCGATACTGACCTCACCCGTGCTGATGCCGAACGCCTCGGCGTGCTTCACCAGCTGGTAGCGTTCTACCCCGGCAATCATCGCCTTGGTGGGGATGCATCCCCAGTTCAAACAGCATCCGCCGAGATATTCCTTTTCGATGCAGACCACACGTCCGCCCAGCTGCGCGGCGCGAATGGCGCCCACGTATCCACCCGGTCCTGCACCGATAAAGGTCACATCCGCGTCGAACGATTCCGTGCGTGTCATCTGCGGTTGCTCCTCCGTCTGTGGCTGGATTCTGTCCATCTGTGCGGCGCGCTCGAGCAACTGTACTGCTTCGGCAAGAGGGGGTGCAGTGCTGACAGGCGGCTCCATGATAATGGCATCCGGTGTGTTGGGTTGTGGCATCTCTCCTCCTCAAGATACAGCGTTTAACATGGTTGAAGTGCCCGGGGCGGGACTCGAACCCGCACGCCTTACGGCCCGGGATTTTAAGTCCCGTGCGTCTACCGATTCCGCCACCCGGGCATACCCTTACAAAAGTATAGCACGGCGGGATGCAGAAGGCAAGAGAGCGCAGGGTATTGGTTCCCCGCTGGTGAAAATATGGCTTCAGAGAAGGCTGACCAGGGGGGTAGCCGATGGAGGCAACCGTTCATGTTACCACGATAGACTACATCATCATTGTGGCGTATCTGGTGTTAGCGCTGGTGATGGGTATCGTTCTGGGGAAGCGGGCTTCCAAGAGCCTCGCAGAGTATTTCGCTGCCGGGCGCAGCTTGCCCTGGTGGCTGGCAGGCACAAGCATGGTGGCAACCACCTTCGCCGCCGATACGCCGCTGGCAGTGTCAGGGCTGGTGCGCACGCAGGGTGTGGCGGGCAACTGGTTCTGGTGGAACGGTGTGTTTGCCAACATGCTGGGCACGTTCCTGTTCGCGCCCCTGTGGCGGCGCAGTGGAGTGCTGACCGACCTCGAGTTCATCAGGATACGCTATGACGGGAAGGCGGCGGAGTTTCTGCGCGGTTTCCGGGTGCTGTATTCCTCCCTCATCTACAACTCCATCGTGATGGGCTGGGTGATTCTGGGCGCATCCAAGATTGTGCAGGCGACTTTTGGCTGGGACCCTTGGGTGACGCTGGGAGTATTAATCGTGATCACCTTCGTCTATACGCTGAGCGCAGGGCTGTGGGGAGTGGTCATCACCGACATTGTGCAGTTCATCCTGGCGGTCACCGGTGCGGTCTGGCTGGGTGTCGCCTCCCTGCAGGCGGTTGGAGGGGGCACGTCGCTGGTGAGCCAGCTGGCGGAACGTGGTTTGCTGGAACGGCTGTCTATCGTGCCGACGCCGGAGATGCGCGAGCTGTGGGTGGCGTTTCTGACCTATGTGCTCCTGCAGTGGTGGACGGTGGGTCGCCCCGACGGCGAGGGCTACATAGCCCAGCGCATTCTTGCCTCCCGAGACGAGCGTCATGCCACACTGGCGTTCCTGTGGTTTGCCTTCGCGCATTATGTGATTCGCCCATGGTGGTGGCTGCTGGTTGGGCTGGCGTCTCTCATCCTGATCCCTGAGACGATTCCTGCTGCCAGGGGCGGCGATGAGGCGGCGTATCCGATGCTGATGGGCAGGTTGCTGCCTGCGGGCGCGCTGGGCATCATGGTGGCGTCTCTGCTGGCGGCGTTCATGAGCACCATGGATACGCAGATGAACTGGGCGGCGAGTTATTTGACCAACGACTTCTATCGCGCCTATATCCGCAGGGATGCTCCGGACAGCCACTATGTGCTGATGGGCAGGGTCGCCACTACCATTATCCTCCTGCTGGGTGTGGGGGTATCGCTGATTACGCAGGAAATCAGCAAGGCGTGGATGCTGCTGGCAGGGCTGAACGCAGGCATCGGTACGGTGTCCGTGCTGAGGTGGCTGTGGTGGAGGGTGAACGCATGGAGCGAGCTGGGCGCGATGCTGACCGCTCTGGTGGCGAACACCGTCATCCACGTGCTGGGCTGGATGAAGGTGGCGCCCTTCGCCATGCTGATAGAAAAAGAGGGCTTCCCCTATCGCCTGATGATTATCGTGGGCTTGACGCAGATTGCCTGGCTGGCGTTTACGTTCTTGACCAGCCCGGTTTCGCGCGAGAGGCTGGTAGAGTTCTATGGGCGCGTGCGTCCGCCCGGATGGTGGGGAAGCATCCCGCAAGAGGCTGGCATTGCTCCCGTGCGCATGGGATGGGGCTGGCTTGCGGGCTGGGCAGGCGGTGCGTTTCTGATCTACGGTGGGCTGTTTGCGCTGGGTGGGCTGTTGTTGTGGCAGTCCAGCTGGCTGTGGGGCGGACTGGCGGCGTTCGTGGTAGGCATGGTCGGCGTGCGCTATGGCTTGCAGGCGACCTGGCGGCAGAGTGCCGAGGCAGTTGAGGTGCAGTGGCGCAGTTGATGGTCAGCGCAGGGCTTTGCGCATCTGCTCGAAGGCTTCTGCCGGGGCGTTGCCGACCAGCATCAGGTTAACGTCGCCGTCGCGCCATGCGTCCACCCGGGCGGCAAGCGGAGCCAGCGACCTGAGAAGCGGTCCGTTTGCCCGCAGCGGCAGGCGCGCTTGGAACAGCACCAGCGAAGAGGATTCGTCGGTGTAGTGCAGGCTTACCAGCGGGCGCATTCCAACCATGCGTACCCGCACCTCCACCAGACGGAATCCCTGGGGAAGTTCGCGTGGCTGGCGGATGGCGAAGGATACCAGCGACTGCGCCTCCTTCACGTTGGTGAACACCTGCACAGGCGGCAGAACGTTTTGCTCGGTGACCCTTGCCGGAAATCGCGGCGCGAAGCGGTCCGGTGGGATAGCTGCGGGCAGGGTAAGCCGGATGTATTCACTGCGCATTCTGACTTCGCCTCGTGGGCTCAGCTCCTCGATGCGCAGAATCATGCCGTATTCGCGGTCGATCCACCATCGACGCACGGGCTTGCCTTTGGGGGTTCTGGCTTCCAGCAGAACTGCCCGACGTCCTGCAACCGGTTCTGCCTCTTTGACCGTCAGCAGAATCTCCCCGCGGCGCAATCGCTCTACCAGGTCCTGCCGACGGCGAAGGGTCAACGGCTGTTCTGAGGGTAGAACACGCACCTGCTTGAGGCGCGGCAGGTAGTGGAATCGGCGAATGCCGTCGTCGATCAACACCTCTCCCTGTCGCGGCGCCGGCTGGAGGTATTCCACCCGATAGCGCACCCCCGCCCGCTGGATATGCTCACGCACCGCTGGTAGGGGCACGGGCAGGAAAAACTGTGTGACCCTGACACCCTCGAGGGCGACGGTGCGCTCAGCGTTTTCCATGCGCTGAAGCCACTCGGCGGGCGTCTGCGCCTGGGCGACGCACCATGATAGAGAACATAGCGCTATCGCGAACAGAATGCCTCTCATTGGAGCACCGGTTCCATCTTCAGCGTTTTCATCTGCGCTTCCCGGGTAAGCATCTGCAGGGATGGGTCGCTGAAGCCACTGCTGGAGGTTGCGCCCACGTATTCCTGCACGATTGCCTGTGCCAGGGTGGACTCATCGGTGGACGGCACGGCGGGCCTCTGCTGGCGTGAGGCATTCCACCACACGGCAACCGCGACGACTGCCGCCGCAGCTGCCGCGAATGATAGCCGAGTTGCCATCTGCACAACCCTTCGCCGGTGCACAGCAGAGCGTGCATGGTCACGAATGCGCCGGCTGAGGTGGGCGGGAGCGTGTTCGGGGGCTAACTGTGCCAGAGCCTGCTTCAACTGAAGATGCTCCTGCACCGCCCGGGCACACGCCTCACAGCGGGCGAGGTGCGCCTCCAGCGCCGTCACCATTGGGGGCGGACACAGACCGTCGACGTACTCTACTATGATGGTTTCCCATTCTCGACAGGCTTTCATTGTTCAGTCCTCGTTCATATAGCTGGCCAGCGCATCGCGCAATCGGGCGCGTGCGTGAAACAGGCGCGATTTCACCGTCCCCACCGGAACACCCAGCACCTGGGCGACCTCCTCGTAAGACAGCGATTCTAGGTCATGCAGAACCAGCGTCTGGCGCATCGCCTCCGGCAGGCTGTCAATAGCACGATGGAGCACGGCGATCAACTCTTCCCGTAACAACATCCTTTCCGGCTCGTTCTGCGTGTCCGGCAGGTCAAGAACGCTTTCCTCTTCACCGACGGATTCGGCGTCGCGATGGCGCCACAGTGGAATCCAGCCTTTCTCCCGCTGTCGGCGGCGGATGGTGTCCCGGCACAGGTTCGTGGCGATGCGGAACAGCCACGTTTGCAGGGAGCTCTCCTCGCGGAACCCATGCAGCGAGTTCAGCGCCTTGAGAAACACCTCCTGCGTGATGTCTTCCGCATCGGTTTCATTGTCGACCAGCCGCTTCACATACCGATAGATTTTGTGCTGATAGCGTTCCACAATCTCATCGAAGGCGGTCAGGTCGTTGCGTTTACACCGCGCTATCAGCGCGGCATCCGCGTCGTTGAACGGCATCGCCCTCTCCAACCGGGATTCCCCCTTGCCAGCTTTCCCTTCTGTGTATATTGACGCTCAGCATGGGGAAAAGTTCACCGACTTCCATCTCACCCAAGCCGACTTAGCCTGCGCGCAAAGCGGCCGGTAACGCCTCACCTCGGATTCGCCTTGCCAACCCTTCCCGGTGCGCGAGGCTCCCGCCGAGCCGGGTTTGAAAGGAAACCCAACCCCCGGCCTCTTCCCTGCGACGGAAGGGGAAAGACGGGAGAGGGGTTCCTCGCCTTTTCCTACCAGTCGTTGCGTTCGGGCAGGTCGGCATAGACCGGGGTGGAGAGATACCGTTCGCCGGTGTCGGGGGCGATAACCACAATCAATTTTCCCTCGTTTTCGGGGCGTTTGGCCACCTTTACCGCTGCGTGTATCGCCGCTCCTGCCGAGATACCCACAAAAAGCCCTTCTTCGCGTGCCAGTCTGCGGGTCATGGTGATGGCTTCATCGTTCTCCACAGTGATGATTTCGTCGATCAGGTCCACACAGAGCACGTCGGGAATGAACCCTGCGCCAATACCCTGAATGGGGTGCGGACCACGTGGCTTACCCGACAGCACGGCAGACGCCGCGGGTTCAACGGCAATGGCTTTGAACGAGGGCTTGCGCGGCTTAATCACCTGGGCAACGCCCGTGATGGTGCCGCCCGTGCCCACGCCAGCCACCAGAATGTCCACCTGTCCATCGGTATCGCGCCAGATTTCTTCGGCGGTAGTGCGTCGGTGAATGTCCGGGTTGGCAGGGTTTTTGAACTGCTGAGGCATGAAGTAGCGCTCGGGGTCGGTGGCGATAATCTCCTCTGCTTTTCGGATGGCGCCGGGCATTCCTTCAGACCCTGGCGTAAGCACCAGCTTGGCGCCCAGCGCGCGAAGCAGGCTCCGACGCTCTACCGACATCGTTTCAGGCATGACTAACATGCATTTATAGCCCTTCGCCGCGCACACGAACGCCAGGGCGATACCCGTGTTGCCCGATGTCGGTTCGATGATGATGGTGTCGGGCTTGATGCGTCCTTCGCGCTCCGCTGCTTCAATCATGGCGACCCCGATGCGGTCTTTCACACTGGACAGGGGATTGAAGAACTCCAGCTTGGCAGCCACCGTAGCCTTCGCGCCGTCTGTGACGCGGTTCAGGCGAACCAATGGCGTGTTGCCAATCAATTTAGTCACGTCTTCTGCAATGCGCATTTGTGGTGTTTCCTCCTAAAGATAGGGTGCGATGCTCTGTGCCTGGTCTAACAGCCGTTTTTGCTCCAGCAGATGCTGAATGGTGGTAGAATCCAGCAGTCGCCAGATGGCTTCGGAGGTGCGCTGCTGGAAGTCGCGAATGCACTGGATGGTGGTGGTATCCGCGCTGTCTTTAACCAGCGCCTCCGACGGCTCGAAAGGTTTGTTACCCGAGAAGGCTCGCAGCACGTCGCCGACCGTGATTTGTGCGGGGGGCTTTGCCAGCTCGTAGCCGCCTCCGACGCCTCGGATACTGCGCACGATTCCCGCTCGCTTCAACACCGCCAGAATCTGGTCCAGATAGGGACCGGGAATGTACTCTGCTTCCGCAATATCCCGGCTCTGTACTGGCAGTCCGGGCGGTTGCTGTGCCAGATACAGGATACTGCGCAGAGCGTATTCGAGTTTTGCGCTGAACAGTGGCATGGCTTAATCCTGACTTGATTGATTACTATTTGTTATTTTATCGCATTCCCGATGGATTGTCAAGGGGTTGTCGAAAGTGATATAATTCGGGCGGAAACGGGAAGGAGGTGCACAGAATGGCTGGACATTCCAAATGGCATAATATCCGCCTGCGCAAAGGCAAGCAGGATGCGGAACGAGGCAAACTGTTCACGCGCCTGGCACGCGAGATTATCGTGGCGGCAAGAGAGGGAGGCGGCAACCCCGACGCCAACCCCCGCCTGCGCATGGCGATTCAGAAGGCGCGCGACGCGCACATGCCCCAGGAAAACATCAAGCGAGCCATCCAGCGAGGAACGGGCGAGATTGCCGGTGCCGCCTACGAAGAGGTGGTGTACGAGGGCTACGCGCCGGGCGGGGTGGCGGTGATGGTCGAATGCCTGACCGACAACCGCAACCGCACGGTGTCGGATGTTCGCGCGGCGTTTTCCAAGTGTGGGGGCAGTCTGGGCGAGTCGGGATGTGTCAGCTGGATGTTCAAGCCGCGTGGGCTGATCCGCATCCCGAAGGAAGCAGGCGACGAGGAGACGGTGCTAGCTGCGGTGCTGGACGCGGGCGCCGATGATATGAGCACCGAAGAGGAGTTCTACGAGGTGTACACCGAGCCGGAGGACCTGCACCGGGTGCGCGAGGCGCTGGAGCAAGCGGGACTGCCTATTGAGAACGCCGAGATTACCATGCTTCCCACCACCACCGTGCATGTGGAAGGCAAAGAGGCACAGCAGGTGCTGCGACTGATGGAGATGCTGGACGAGCTGGACGACGTTCAGCAGGTGTACGCCAACTTCGACATCGCCGAGGAAGAGATCGAGAGCGCGGTGCGTTAGGAGCCTGCCATGTCCGCCCGGCGTGCGATAGCCTGCCTTTTGTGGAGCACAGCACTGGTCGTGTCGTCGTGGGCGCAGACGCTCACGGTGGACGTGACGCCGGGCTTTGATGGCACATGCCCCGCCGAGGGGTGTTTTCCCGTCACGGTGTACATTCAGGGCGAACGCGCCAACGCCCCTCCCGTCGCAGGCGAGGTGGAAGTGGTCGCGAACTCGTGGGCTGGCACGAGCGTTGCCAGCCGACCGGTCACTCTGGGGAGTGGGCTGGTATCGCAGGCGGTAAGTGTGTTGATGTGCGTGCCGGGCGAACCTTACGAGCTGACCGCTCGCCTGATTGTACGTGGGCGCGTGCTGGCAGCGAGCAAGCCGGCATCGGCCAACTTGGCGATGTACTTCCCTCTGCTGGTTGGGCTGGGCACGGAAAGCTCCGCGCTGGCACACCTGCCCCAGCGATCGCTGAACGTGGTCAGTGTGGACGGCAAGCTGGTGTCGGTGGAAGATCTGCCTGGCGGTTATGAACCTCCTCCCGTTTCCTCGCACTGGTCGCCGGGCGGGGAGAACAGGCGTCTTTTTATCGGGCGGGTACGCAACAGCCTGCCTCCCGACAGTGCGCTGGCGTACCGGGGCGTGGCGGCGGTATCGCTGGATGACCGCGCATGGGATACGTTGACAGAACACCAGCAAAACGCGCTGACAGGGTATGTGCTGTCGGGTGGCTTGCTGGTGGTGCACGGGGTGGATATCAACCGCCTGCAGACGCTGTTTCCTTCGGGGCTGTTGCCGGTAGAGCCTGTGGGCTTATCGCGGGTGCCGGCGGATGCGCTCGCGAGCTGGATTCCCTCCCTGCGCGGGTCATCAGCGGCGGTGGATGTGGTGCGTTCGCGGGTGCTGGGCGGCGCCAGGGTGCTGTTGACGTACGGTGATATACCGCTTGTGGTAGCCGCGCAGAAAGGGCTGGGGCAGGTGGTGTTTCTGGCGTTTGATCCCAGCCAGCCTCCCTTTGCCAACAGCGAGGCGGCGCATTCGCTGTGGAAGAGCCTGCTGAAGCTTCAGGTCAACCGATTTGTCCCTCCAGCCTCCCTCTTTCCCGGCGAGCAGGTTGGGATGTGGTCGCCCGTGCAGTCGATCCCCTACTACACCAGCATGGTGCGTGCGATGGTGGAAGCGGTGGCGTCCAGACCGGTGCCGCTGGGATGGTTAGTGACCTATCTGGGGGTGTACATTCTGATATTGATCCCGCTGAACTACCTGGTGCTCCGCAAGATGGACCGGTTACAGTGGTCGTGGTTTACGCTTCCTGTGCTGGCGGTGCTGGCATCGGCTGGGGGCTACGTGATGGCAGCGCAGGTGCAGACCAGTTCGCATCAGCTTCGCTGGTGGACGGCGCTGTACACGCAATCGGGTTCGCCGCTGGCGACGGTGGAGAGCGACTGGGTGCTTTACAGCGCACATACTCAGCGATACCGTCTGCAGGCGCGGGTGAACGGCACCATCATCGAGAACTCGCCGCGTGACCTGCAGGCGGAGCGCGCAGCGGCGATACCTCAAGATGAGCCGGCGGACCTGCGGGATGTGCCGATACCGCTGTGGTCGGCGCGAAGCTTCCACCTGAGCGGGCTTACCTCCCTGCAGGGAGCGGTTAGCGTAACCGCCCAGCGCAGGGGAAACCAATTGCAGGTGACCGTTCGCAACGGCACGCCCTACTTGCTGAAAAACCTGCGGGTGGTGACACCAGGGGGAAGCATCCGCGCTCGCGAGACGTGTCCTCCCGCTGCGCTCAGACAGTTCCGTGTGTCCCTGCTAGTCCTTGAACGTTTGCCCTCTCTGCCAGACCCTGCAGGCTACTACCCTTCGCCTTACGCTCCGCTAACGAACTCCGAACGTCCTGACACAGACTGGCGCGAGCAGGCAACGGGCTGGTGGCTGGGGCTGTTGCAGGTGCGGCTGAATCCGTCGCTGGCAACGAACGCACCGTACGGCTATCCCCTCGGAGTGCGTCAATCCAGACCTCCCGCCCGGACGAGCCTCGCCGACATTCGCGCGGGGGTATTGACGGCAGAAGTAGAAGGCTTCCCTCAGCCGGCGGAGGTGACGCCTCTGCCTCGCTCTTCAACACAGCAGGTGACCATGTTAGCGGTCGCGTTTGATATACAGGGAGGGGCGAAATGACGGGATGGCGCGAAAATCCGTTAATCCAGCGTGAACTGCATTATCGCCTGCGTCCACAACCGTCGCAACGCTCGATTATCGTGGTCGTGGTGGTGCTGTGCCTGATTGCCATCCTGCTGTTCTACTGGGCGGCGCTGCAGAATATCCACGGACCCCAGAGCTTTCGCGATTTACTCACCGTGACGTTGATTATCGAGATGGTGCTGGTGGTAGCGGGTGCGCCCGCTGCTACCGCGAACGCTATCTCCAAAGAGCGTGAGCAACGAACCTGGGACCTGCTGGCGATTACCCTGCTGAGCCCGCAGGAGGTGGTGCTGGGCAAACTGGTGGGCAGGGTGTTGCCGTTTCTCGCGTTGCTCGTGCTGGGCGTGCCGATGGTCATCCTGTGCGTTCTGGGCAATCCCGGCCTGTGGCTGAGCGCCATACTGGGCGTGCTGAGCGTGCTGGCGACGCTGGCACTGTATAGCGCAGGCGGTCTGGCGGCGTCCTGCTTCAGCCGAAAGACGGTCACCGCCACCGCGCTGGCGTACCTGTTTGCGGGCGGATGGGTGTTCGGCACGCTGATCCTGTGGGGGCTGACCAGCCTGGTGCTTCCCGGCATCAGCGACAGAGAAGCCACCGTCTGGCTGGCGGTGAACCCGTTTGCCGTGCTGGAGCCTACCATCGAAAAGTTTACCTCGCAGGGCGGCTCCCCGTCCTCCCCTGATGCCCTGTATACCCTGAGCCCCTGGACGTTGCTGATCGTTTACAGTGGGTTGACGGTGGTGCTGGTGTGGGTTCTGATTGCCACCTATCGGCACTGGGCGTATCGGTAGTCCTGCCGCATCCGCTTTGTTAACGGACTGTAAAAGGAACGCAGAGAACACCCGGCGAATGCACACATAACAACGCTCGTGGAGGTTGGTATGCGATTCGCCGTTGCTTCTGCACTCATCCTCTGCCTGCTCTCGGTAGCGATCGGAGCGCCTCAGAGAGTTGACCGCTTCATGCTGAGGGCGCCCGCTGGAGAGCGCACCGCTCGCATTGACCCATCTGGCACGACCATACTGCCGAATGGACGGCTGCTAACGCCACTCGGCAAACAGATTCGTGTCGCGCCACATCCCTATGGCATGACCCTCAGCCGCGATGGCAAAGTACTGGTGACGGTCAACGGAGGCGTTGCCCCGTTCTCGTTAACGATTATTCGTAACCCCGATAGCGACGCCCCCGAGGTGAAGCAGATACCACCCTCCGTGAACACCGACAAGGACATCCTGCCGGCAACCTTCATCGGCGCGGCGGTGGATAACGCGCGTGATTTGCTATATGCCTCCGGCGGCAACGAGGGCACTGTGGTCATCTTTCGGCTGAGCACCGGCGAGCTTCTGCATCGCCTCAACCTGAGCACCGAGCAATATCCCGATGCTTTTACCACCGACATCGCCCTGTCGGCCGATGGGCGATGGCTGTACGTTCTGGACCTGGCAAACTACCGGCTGGCTGTTATCGATACCCGCAATCGTCAGGTTGTGTCATCGGTTGGAGTGGGGCGCAATCCGTTTGCCCTCGCGCTGACGGCAGATGGCGAGCGTGTGTATGTGGCGAACATGGGCACGTTCCAGTACTCGCTCATAGAGACCCGTCCCGGCGACGACCCACGCGGCATCCCGTTTCCGCCCTTTGGCTACCCTTCGCGCGAGGCACGCGAAGGCACGGTGGTAGATGGGCGACGTGTGCCCGGTCTGGGCGACCCCAACGTGCCGGAGGCGTGTTCGGTGTGGGGCGTGGACGTTTCCGACCCGCGTGCGCCGCGCGTGGTGGTGCAGATTAAGACCGGCTTGCCCATCGGACAGGCGATAGGCGGCAGTAGTCCCGCCGGGCTGGCGGTATCGGCAGATACGCTGTACGTCAGCAACTCCACCAACGACACGGTGGAGGCTTATGACATCCGCACGCACAAACGCAAATGGCGCACCCTGTTGACTCCCGTGGCGTTTCTCAGACATCTGAGAGGCGTCACGCCGTTTGGGCTTGCGCTTTCGCCCGACGGCAGGCGACTGTATGTGGCGGAGTCGGGCATCAACGCGGTAGGAGTGCTGGATGCACGTACGGGCAAAGCGCTTGGACACATTCCCGTCGGATGGTATCCCGCGCGTGTGTGCGTCTCGCCCGACGGCAGACGGCTGTATGTGTCCAATGCTAAAGGCTTTGGTGCAGGACCCAACGGCGGCGCTAATTTCACGCCCGGACCTGAGGGGCGCAATATCGGCAGGCTGATGAAAGGAACCGTTTCGCTGATGGATGTGCCTTCTGATAAGGACCTGCCTGCGCTCACGCAGAAGGTGATTGCCAACAACGGGCTGGTTCCTGTGAGGGTCTTACGTCCGAAGGGGCATCCTGTACCTGCGGTCGCCGGTGTGCCGTCGGACAAAATACGCTATGTGGTGTTCATCGCGAAGGAGAACCGCACCTTTGACGAGGTGTTCGGTGACCTGCCGAGCGTCAACGGCGACCCCACGCTGGCGCGCTTCGGTGTGAACCGCATAGTGGGTGACCACGAGGGCGTGAACGTGATGCCCAATCATCGCGCTCTGGCACAGCGTTTCGCCATCAGCGATAACTTCTACGTGGATAGCGACCACTCAGCGGATGGACACCGGTGGTTGGTAGGCGTCTATCCCAACCACTGGGTGGAAACCATCACCTCCGCGGGCTACGGCGGGGGTGCGGAGTTTCGTCCGAGCAAAGCGCCGGGTAGACTGGCGTTTTTCGAGTCCAACTCCGCGCTGACGCCGGAAGACTATCTGGAGCACGGTTCAATGTGGGAGCATCTGCATCGCAACGGAGTGACCTTCCGCAACTATGGCGAGGGCTTTGAGTTTGCCGGCATCTCGGAAGATGAGGATACCAAACCCACGGGTGCACGTCTGCCAGTGAACATCCCGATGCCGATGGTGCTGTTCCAGAACACCTGCCGCGAGTATCCTGAGTTCAACATGAATATCCCCGACCAGTATCGCGCCGACCAGTTTCTGAAGGAGTTTCGCGAGAAGTTCCTGTCGGGCAGAGAGCCTCTACCGCGCTTCCTCTATATCTACCTGCCCAACGACCACGGCGCCCGCATGCGCCCCGAGAAAGGCTATCCTTATCTGGAGTCGTACATGGCAGATAACGACCTTGCGCTGGGCAGGGTAGTGGAGGCGTTATCCAACAGCCCGTGGTGGAAGGAGATGGCAATCTTCATCACCGAAGACGATGCCCAGAGCGGGATAGACCATGTAGATGCGCACCGCAGTTTGGTGATTGTGGTCAGCCCCTGGGCAAAGCGCGGATACGTCTCGCACCAGCAGAGCAGTATCGCCAGCATCATGAAGACGATGTACCTGATTCTGGGCATCCCGTATCTGAACCTCTACGACGCCGCAGCGAACGACCTAGCGGACCTGTTCGCCACAGAGCCGGACTTCACGCCATACCGGTGTTTGCCGGTAGATGCTCGCATCTTTGACCCCGAAAAGGTCAAGGACCCCAGCGACCCGGACTACCGCAAGGCGCGGCTGGAGCCTTCGCCCGCGCTGGATACGCTGGACGAGGCTATTCGCCAGCAGGAGGAGTGGGACCGAGCGCAGGGCAATTAGAGCTCTTCGGGTTCTATGCCCATCTCGCGCAGGCGCTGGGCAAGACGTCGTGCCCGCTCTTCGGCTTCCTGTGCTCGCTGTTCTGCCTGTAGAGCACGCTGTTCTGCCTGCTCTGCGCGCCGGCGCAGCTCGACATAAGGTACAAACCGCTCCCCATCGGGACGTTGTCCTCTTCCCACTGTTTGTAGCTGTGGCGGTGTCCTTTGGGACGC
>CAZOGB010000003.1:32114-93311 GCA_964579145.1 uncultured bacterium
CGGGACGTTGTCCTCTTCCCACTGTTTGTAGCTGTGGCGGTGTCCTTTGGGACGCCCAAAGACGACAAACACATCAGGCGCGGAGCGTAGCGCCGGATGGTACTCTACCGGATACCACAAGAGATCCGCCGCCACAAACACGTCCTCCCGGTCGGCAAACAGGACGCGCAGGTTGTTGTAAATGAGGAAGATGTACTCCAGTTGCTTTGTGTTGTCTGCTATAGGCTGTCCGTCTGACTCAGGGTATACAATTCTCGTGGCAGGATGTTCTGTTGACATGTTGATTACCCGCATCATCTGTCTGTTAAGCTCCCAGCCCCTCCCCTGCGAAGGAAGAGCCACTATCAATCTCCGCGGGGAAGGGGTTGGGGCGAGAGGCTAATCCAGCATTTACTCTACGGCTCGACCTTCGTGCCCAGCACCTGCAGGAACTTCGCCAGCCATTCGGGATGTGCGGGCCAGGCGGGTGCAGTGACCAGATTGCCGTCCACCACCGCTTTGTCCACCGGAATGTCCACATACTCGCCGCCGGCGGCGTTGACTTCGGGACCCACCGCAGGATAGGCGGAAGCTTTCCTGCCCTTCAGTGCGCCCGCCGCGGCGAGCAGCTGTGCGCCATGACATATCGCTGCGATGGGTTTGCCAGCCTCCGCAAAGTGTTTGACGATGTTTATCACGCGCGGATTGAGGCGGATGTACTCGGGGGCGCGCCCGCCCGGAATGACCAGCGCGTCATACTCCTCTGCCTTCACGTCGTCAAAAGTGTAGTTCAGCGTGAAGTTGTGTCCGGGCTTCTCGCTGTAAGTCTGGTCGCCTTCGAAGTCGTGCACCGCCGTGCGCACCTTATCGCCTGCCTTTTTGCCCGGGCAGACCGCGTGCACCTGATGTCCCACCATCAGCAGAGCCTGAAACGGCACCATGACCTCATAGTCTTCCACGAAGTCGCCAACCAGCATGAGAATGCGTTTCGCTGCCATCGCAAGCACCCTCCTTTCGAGTGTTTTGTACCTCTTATTATAGCGCAGACGCGAGGAATTAGGTGCAACGGTTGACGGAACCTACTCAAACAGGCTATATTAAAGCGTGTAAAGCACGCAGGACGAGGGAGACAATGAGCCACGAGCAACACAAAGCCATACTCGAAATCCTGGAACAGGATGCCCGCACCACGCCGGAACAGATAGCTGCGATGCTGGGGCTGGAGGTGGAACAGGTCAGGCAAGCCATCCAGCAGCTGGAGTCCGCAGGAATCATCCGGCGCTACAAGACGGTGATCGATTGGGACCGCTTTGGCGAGGAGAGGGTGTTCGCTTTCATCGACGTGAAGGTCAGCCCGGCCCGCGAGGTGGGCTTCGACGACGTGGCGGAGCGCATCTATCGCTTCCCGCAGGTGCACGCGGTGTATCTGGTATCGGGCGACCACGACCTGCGCGTCATCGTTAGCGGACGCACGATGAAGGAGATAGCGGCGTTCGTGGCAGAGCGTCTGGCGCCTCTGGACAGGGTACAGGCGACCTACACGCAGTTTGTGCTCAAACGCTACAAGGAGGACGGCGAAGTGTACGCCGAAACCGAACCCGACCGCAGGCTGGTGATGACGCCATGAAGCCGCTATCCCGTACCGTGAGCGCAGTACCGCCCTCGGGCATTCGCCGGTTCTTCGACGTGGCGGCGCAGATGGAGGACTGTATCTCCTTAGGGGTGGGTGAACCCGATTTCGTCACGCCGTGGCACATCCGCGAGGCGGCTATCTGGGCGATAGAGAAGGGCTTCACCACCTACACCTCCAACTACGGGTTGTTTACCCTTCGCCAGCGTATCTCTGCCCACCTGAAGCGCCGCTATGGGGTGGAGTACTCGCCCGAGGACGAGATGCTGATTACCGTCGGCGTCAGTGAAGGGCTGGACATCGCCATGCGCGCCCTGCTGAACCCGGGCGATGAGGTCATCTTCTTCGAGCCAAGCTATGTCTCATATCCGCCCTGTGTGATGTTCGCTGGCGGCACGCCCGTGCCGGTACCCACCGATTACAGGCAGGGGTTTCAGCCCGATGTGGACCGCCTGCGCGACGCCATCACCCCGCGCACGAAGGCGATTCTGCTCTGCTACCCCAACAACCCAACGGGCACGGTAGCTTCGCGCGAGGTACTCGAGGAGATTGTCAGGCTGGCGGTGGAGCACGACCTGTACCTGGTCAGCGACGAAATTTACGACCGGCTGGTGTACGACGTTGAACACACCTGCGTGGCTTCCCTGCCCGGCGCACGGGAGCGCACCATCCTGCTGGGCGGCTTCTCCAAATCGTACGCGATGACCGGCTGGCGCATCGGTTATGCCTGTGCCCCGGCGCAGATTGTCGAGATGATGATTAAGGTGCACCAGTACACCATGCTGTGTGCTCCGATTGCCGCGCAGAAGGCAGCAGAAGAGGCACTGGAGCATGGCGAGGCAGAGGTGGAACGAATGCGCCGGGAGTACGACCGCCGCCGCCGGCTGATTGTGGAGCGACTGAACGAAATCGGACTGGAGTGCCTGCCGCCGCAGGGGGCGTTCTACGTGTTTCCGTCCATCCGGGGCACCGGTTTGTGTTCGGAGGAATTCACCGAGCAGTTGCTCTGGGAGGAGCGCGTGGCGGTCGTGCCGGGCAACGTCTTCGGCAGCAGCGGGGAAGGGCACGTGCGGTTGTCTTACGCGACCTCCCTGCCGAGGATCGAGGAAGCCCTGCATCGCATCGAGCGGTTCGTCCGCAAACGGAGAGGATAACGCATCAGGAGGCACAGATGTTCCTTAGCATACGACAGGCAGTCATTGCACTCTGCGTTTTGATGGCACTGAGCACGGTCGCTCACGCCGACCGGGTGATTCTGTCCCCTTCCGCCTACAACCTGCCGCCCGGCAGTGCGAAGCTGGAAATCGCCCGGCGCGAGAGCAAAGGAGGCTTGACACAGTACTGGCTGAACCTGGGACTGGTTGGCGGGATTGAACTGGAGGGACTGCGTCTGGAAACGCCTTCGCGGCACATAGACACCCTCAGCCTGCAGTACAACATCCTGCCCGATATCGGCTTTACTCCGGCAATATCGGCTGGCATCCGGGACATCGCCGATAAAACTGCTGAGGGGCGTGCGCTCTACGTGGCGGTTGGCTATCGTCTTCCCTACATGCCTCCCAACCCCTTCATCGATGAGATGTATCTGTTTGGCGGCGTTGGAGTGGGCGGCATCAAGGGGGCTTTTATCGGAACAGAGGTGCGCACGCCGTACCATATTTCGCTCAGCGCGGAGTACGACAGCCGGGTATGGAACGCTGCCGTGTCCTGGGAACCTGTGCCCCTGCTTCGCCTACGCCTGTACAGCCTGGATGGCGAGACCTTGTATGGCGCGTCGCTGTCGGTGAGTTTTTGATAACCTGGTCACTCCCACTCTGTGTGGAACGTGCCCGGTTTATCGATCCGCTCGTAGGTGTGTGCACCGAAGAAGTCGCGCTGCGCCTGAATGAGATTGGCGGGCAGGTTCGGCCTGCTCATGCTCAAAAGATAGTCCACCGCGCTCGAGTGCACCGGCACAGGAACACCACAGGTGTGCGCCGCCTCTATCACGCGCAGGGCAAACGGTATTTGCTCCAGCACAAACGCCTGTGCCTTCGGGCTGAGCAGAAGGTGCCGGTTCTCCCGGTCTTCCTGCACAATCTCGCGCAGGAAATTCAGCATCCGCGCGCGGATGATACATCCGCCTTTCCAGATGCGCAGCACCTCCGACAGGTTCAACCCGTAGTCATACGTGCGCGACGCCTCTGATAGCAGCCACAGCCCCTGCGAGAAGCTCAGGAACATGCTCAGCAACAGTGAGTGTTCCACCGCCTCGATGAGGTCACGAGGGTCCAGCGGGCACGACTGGCACAGCGAGTCCGCCATCGCGCCGGCAATCTGCACGCGGTCATCCTTGAAGTGCGATAAGGTGCGGGCGAAAACCGCCGTTGCGAGAGAGGGCGCGGGTACGCCCAGGTCCAACGCCGATTGTGCCGTCCATTTGCCGGTGCCCTTTTGCTCCGCCCTGTCCAGAATCATCTCCACCAGCGGGTTGCCGGTCTCCTCATCCACTTTGCGCAGGGCTTTGAAGGAAATCTCCATCAGGAACGAGTTCAGTTCGCCCCCGTTCCAGTTCTCAAACAGGTCGGCGATTTGCGCGGCAGACAGCCTTGCCGTCGAGCGCAGGATATCGTATGCCTCCGCAATCGCCTGCATGATGGCGTATTCGATGCCGTTATGCACCATCTTGACGAAGTGTCCTGCACCTCCGCGCCCCAGGTAGGTGCAACATGGGCCGTCTTCAGTCTGCGCAGCGATGCGGGTCAGCACCTCCTCCACCAGAGCGTACGCTTCGGGAGTGCCGCCGGGCATAATGGAGGGTCCCTCCAGTGCGCCTCGCTCGCCGCCGCTAACGCCTGTGCCCAGAAACAGCAAGCCCCTGGTGGCTAAGGTCTCGAGGCGTCGTTCGGTGTCGGCGTAGTGCGAGTTGCCCATGTCGATAATCAGGTCGCCGCGTTCCAGCAGGGGCGTCAGGCTCTCTATCATGGCGTCTACCGCGGAGCCTGCCTGCACCATCAGGATGATTTTGCGCGGTCTCTGCAGGCTTTGCACGAACGTCTGCAGGTCATAAGCCGGAGTGATGGGTTCGTTCGTTACTCGCTCTTTGATGAACGCCTCGGTGCGCGAGGCGGTGCGGTTGTACACGCTAACAGAGTAGCCCTTTCGCGCGATGTTCAGCGCGAGGTTTTGCCCCATCACGCCCAGGCCAATCAGCCCGATGAAGTTTCCGTTTGCCATCATGCATTGAACCTCCACCCGGTGAATTAGCCAGCCAGCGCGGGAATCCCTTGTATCAGCGCAGTTTGCGCACCGTCACCCGCCGGATACGGAGCTCCTGTGAGGAACCCAGCCGAAAATCTGCACCGTTGGCTCGGCCTGCGAAGCGTGCGTCGTCGACCGTCACGCTAAGGGTGCGCCACTGTCCCGTGTTGCCGAGCGTGAACGCCTTCGCCTGTTTGAACGCGCCCTCATGCACACTGCCGGCGGGGTCGGTGGAGTCGTACTCAATGGAGAAGCTGCCCTCGCCGTCCCAGACCTCCACCTCGATCTGCACTGGCACGCCATCATCAAAGTAGAAGCTGTCGTCCACGTCGAAATAGGCGAAGCGCATGTTATGGTGGCGATTGGGCAGGGTTCGCCACGCGCTCACGCCGTTGACCTCGGTGGGTTCCATCAGCCCGTCTCCGTTGGGGTCTATGTGGGGGCGGATGCCGCGCGAAAGGGGCTGTTTCTCCATCTGCACAGAGACCTCGCGGGCAGTGGCGTATGCCCCCTGCGGGCGCAGCTGCGCCTTTCGTTTGAACATCTGGGCGTATCGGGCGTTCAGCTTCACGTACTGGTCGCCGTATTCACGGGACGGACAGATGTCTGTGCCCTCATGCAGTTCGTTCCATGTTTCAATCATCACGATGAACGGGCGGCGGGCGGGGTTCATACGCAGGATTTGCTCCCAGCTGCGCTCGAAGAACCTGCCGGCTTCACGATCGCGTACTAAGGGCGTCCGTCCGGGCACCGCCGAGTGGTCATAACCCGGACCGATGGCGGCTACCTCCAGGATCCTGGGAGCCAGCGCACCACCCCAGGCGTAAACACTGTCGGTTTTAACTTTGCCCCACGAGGCTTCCCGCACGATGTATGGACGACAGCCGAAGTCTTTCTGGAACTGCTGATACACGAAGTCAATCGCCTGCTGGTTATAATCCTTTGCGAACGCCGCCGCGTACAGGAGAATCAGCGGTCGGTGGTCTACCATCACCCACAGTTTGGGCGGTACCATCGAGAAGAAGTCGCGAATGGAGACGTAGAACCACTCCTGGCCGTCGCGCGTGGTGAGGTCGGCATGGTAGTTGTTGGCGTTCCACTGCAGGGTGGAAGTGTCGTAGAACATGCCGATTTTGGGCGGGCGTCGTCTGGCAGAAAGCATCGCTTCCTGCGCCTTGACCAGTGCCTCCAACCCCTCGAAGCTCCAGTACAGTCCCTTGCCCGGCTGTCGGTCGGCGGGGTTGCCCCAGTACACAGGCAGGATGAAGTCAATGCCGGCACGCAGGATGTCCTCCATCTCACGCCGATGCCACTCCGGTAAGCGGTAGCTGTAGCCCTTCGGGTTGGCGGGATGGTCGGTCATGGCGTCGGTGCCATCGGGGTCGATAAAGTGCTCGCCCGTGTTCACATCGTACCAGTAGAAGTAATAGGTTCCCACGATGGGCTGACCGGTTCGGTAGGTGGGCAGGGTGCGTATCTGTTCGGGTTTGTGTCCGATATGCCTGCCCATTGGGGGGAGATTCAAAAACGATTCGGGCATGACGCGTACCTCCTTCTGCGCTTATCCTTTCCCAATCCTGTTCGCCATACGTGGGTAAATACCTGCCGCCCTTCAATCCATACTGCAGGAGCTCAGGTAGCCGCACGCCGGGCACACCTGTTTACAGCCATGAAGCGGCTTCAGGGTGGCGCCGCACACGGGACAGGCGAGAGGTGATCCCGGCGCGGTAACCAACGAGGGAGAGGGGACAGGTTCCGATGGACGGGGTTGCAGTTCGGGTGTGGGCTGGGCTAACGGCTGGGCGAATAGCGGGTAGATGCGCACGCGGTATCCTTCCACAACGGTGAGGCTGGTCATCAGCTTCGTTTCAGGCACGCGCTCCAGCAGGGCTTGCAGGATACGCATCTGTGAACGGGGACGAGGATCGCCTGCCCGCAGGAGAATCGCGCCCGGTCGCCACCTGCTATGGCGGGAAATGAAGCGGATGAATGCAGGCACTGCGCTGACCAGCACTCTTCCTTCGCGCCAGGCGGTCTGCACCAGCGTTTCGTCGGGTGCGCTCTGGAGGGTGGGGTCGCTGCGAACCTCTCGCACGTCGTGCCCCGCTTTGCGCAGCCACGTGGCGACCTGTGCGCTAATCTGGCTATCCAGCAGGAGTTTCATCCTCGCGCTCCAGTCTTTGTGCAGCGGCGAGCAATGCCAGCCTCAGGTCCTCTTCGCTGAGCTGGGGATAGGCGCGCAGAATCTCGCGGTGACTCATGCCTTCAGCAAAACAGCGCAGGATGAACGACACGGGCATGCGCTCTTCAGGGATGCTGAGAACACCCCCACAGACGCCGGGTTGCTGACGCACGCGCTTTTGAGCGTAAAGGCTCATCCTGCCTCTCCTGATTCGTGTGTGACTCTACTTTTATTTTACCTGTTTCGTGGAGTAGGTTGTAAGAAGGTGTTCCATTAGCGAGAAGGTGTAGCCAAACCCCTAAAAATTGAACGGGTCGTCGGGGTCGAACTCCTCATCGCGGGCAGGGTTGAAGGCTGGTCCTGTCAGCCCGGTGGGCGAGGACAGCACTGAGCTGCTAACCTGCTTCGGCAGGTGAGCGCGGAACCGTTCCAGCACGCGCGAGGGGTCCGGTCGTTCCTGCAGGACGCGGTGCATGGCTTCGCTGATGCGATCCTCGTCGATGCCGTTGCTGTGGGCGGCGACGTCGTCGATGACGGCTTTCACCTGCGCATACTCCAGGTCAGGGTTTAACTTCTGCAGGGTCTCCCATACCGCCACGTCAAATGGCTTCTCCTCCGGTGGATACTTGCGGATGCCATCGGAGCCGCGCAGGAAGCAGGGACGCGGGAAGCGCACAAACACCGGCTGGGTAAAGTGGGGATGACGGATAAGCACCTCGCCGGGCTCGCACGATGCCAGCTTCTCCTTCACTGCCTGCCCGAACACGCTGTAGCCCGGCTGTGCCAGCTCCTCCATTTCGATGCGCCCGTAGAAGCTGGTAGCACAGTTGCCCGCCACGCGCCGCTCCACCTGCGAACGAAACTGCTGTGCCCCGAACAGCACCAGTCCCAAATAACGCCCGCGCTCGGTGATGTCCAGCAGGGTGCGAAGCATGTAGGTCTCCCTGCCGAAGGAGGGCGCGTATTTATTCAGCTCGTCCACCACCACAATCAGATGGTCCACACCCAGCTTGTGGCTCTCCATCCGCTTGCGCAGCTCGGCAATGACGCGAGTGATGATGAGGTCCTGCTCTTCCTGTTCCAGCTGCGAGACGTCGATAACGTACACCGTGCGGTCTTCGAAGCGATCAGGCAGGTCGGAGATGTAGCCGCTCTCGCCGATCAGTCCGCGGTAGCGTGTGGTCAGGTTGCTCAGGCGGTTGTACACCTTGCGGATGGTGGGGTAGGCGTGCGAACGCCATGCCTCTCGCCCGCGCGATTCGGCGACCCTGAGGACCGTATCCAGCCAGGCGGTCAGCTCGGCGAAATTGGTCACGGGCATGGAGGCAGGTGCACCTGCCTTCTGTTCCTCCTGGTCGAACTCGAACTTACCGGGGTCCACCGCCCTCTGTTTGATGAACTGCAGGAAGGCGTCTGCCTTGACGTCAATGTCGTCGCGGTTAAGCATCACCTCGGTATAGTCCAGCACCTCTTTCAGTCCCCAGTGCAGGGGCAGGACGTTATGGCGCAGGGCAGGGTTCGAGCGCAGGGTGTTCAGGTTCACGCGGTCGGGCTTGAAAGGTGCATAGTACTTCACCTGTTCGAAGGGTTTCGGAACAACTCCCAGTGCGTCGTACATCCGCAGGTCCTCGTCGGTAAGGAAGCCCGGTTCAGGTGGCAGGTCGATAAACAGCAGGTCGCCGCCCTTGACATTGAACAGCAGCGCGGCGACGCTTTCATCCCGCGGCAGTTTCTGAAAGATAGCCTGTAGCAGGAACATAATCGCGCTGGTCTTGGCAGCCAGCCCCGAAGTACCCGTGACGTTCAGATGCCCCGCCTCGGGACCGAGCAGGAAGCGACTGTCCAGCAGGATGGGCGAGAGGTTTTCCCCGTTGCGATACACGCCCGCCGGGATGGCACGTTCCGCGAAGTTCTCCATGCGCAACGCCATGCGCACTTCCGCCTCGTCCGCCAGGTACACGGGAGCGATGGGGGCAGGCTGTACAGGCTCTTCCGGTTGCTGGCGGAGCACGGAGGCAACATACAGCCGCATTTCGGGGCGCAGGGTGGGCGATTCGGCTTCCGCCACTCCATCCGAGCCGATATAGTCGTACATGGGCGCTTCCAGGTCGTTGTAGCCGAAGCCCTCTGTCACCACTCCCCACACGGTGCGCCCTTTGCCCGGCACCACCACAATAGTGCCGATGCCTACTGGCGCGTCGGGCGTGCACCAGAAGTTGAAGGTAAAGGCGGTGTTCGGCTTCTTCTCCGTGCCGACAACCTTACCGATTGCTGACGTTGTCATCGGAGCACCTCGCTTTGCGCTGATAGTATTCCAGTAGAAATTTCTCTATTAGAACGCGATTTCCTGCATCGGCGTGGAAGGTACCATCTGCACCAGTGCTTCCAGCTGAGCGGTGCTGGGAGCGATAGCCCGCAGGTACTGCTCACAGTCGCGCATCGGGTAGAGCAAGCGGTCATACCGCGGGTCTGGCACACTGAGAGGAACCCTGTCCTGCAATAACCACGCGGAGAGCTGGTCTACATGTTTGAGCAAATCGTGCACCGCCGGCATCTCCACTCGCAGTAGCCCGAACAGCAGACTGCCCTTTTGCGGGTCGTGCATGCGCACAAACCATGAAAAGGTCAGCGGCTGTCCAGGTCGGGAGATGGCGAACACACTGGTGCGCTCACCTTTTGCCAGCCCGTACACCACGCGCATCTGTTCGGGGGTCAGGCTTCGCTCCACGCCTGTGCTCGTTTTCGCCAGCCCGATCAGCCGAGTTTCTGGCTTCGCTGGGGCGATTTCGGCGATTCCGCCGTCCACCACCAGCCAGTCTTCCGAACCGCTCTCCTGCAGGTACTGGAGCCAGCGTTGAGCCAGCTCGCGTTCCAGCAGTTCTCTGTCGTTGGAGATGCGGTTGGCGGACTGCTGAACCAGCGTGGGGTGCGGGGGTAGGGGTGATCCTGCTTCCGTATCGCGCAGGGGGATGCCGTGCTGGCGCAAGCCTTCTGCATCCACGTAACGCAGGGGAGCGTACAGCCCATCCCGCTGGAGCAAGGCAGGGGTGTTCTGGAGTTGCAGACAGCACATTCGCCCGTCCACGCGCGAGCGCACTACCGCGGACAGATAGGCGTAGAACACCGGCACCACACCTTCGTAGTAGAGAATGCGTTGTCGCTGGATGCCGTCCAGAAAATGGCGCAGGGAGTTCGGCTGGTGGGTCAAGGGTACTGGAATAGCCCGCATCGTGTCGTGTTCAACCACCTGCAGGCTGGCGATGGTCTCTTCTGGAGAAGGCTCTTGCGCTTGAGAAAGCATCTCCATCTGTTCGGCGGGGGTGGGGGCAGCTCGCAGGCGGCTGCGGTTCTGACGCAGATAGCTGCGCACGCGCTCCAAAGTTGTTGCTCCCTGCATCATCGTTGTCTCCTTGCCATCACATCATTTTAGCCTATCGCGAGGCAGGGGGCAAGGGGTTTGCCAGCGTCAAGGCGTGCTTCAGTCACTCCCCGGGCTTGCTCCGGCGCACTGCGAATCGGGCAAGCAGGCGTGTCGTCCTCCGCTCGCAGACAGAGGAAGCGACGGAAAAACATGATGAGTTCCTCCTGGGAAGACTGACGGCGCGTCCCTGTGCGGATGCCATCCTTCGCGGGTGGCTTTCTGCTGCCCCCTCTGCACATATAGACGCAGAATGACGTGGAATGTTTCATTTCTTAGCATAGAACGTCAAAAATCGTCTTCCGTAGGCAACAGAAGCCGAACAGTGTTGTCATCTGAAACAGCGTGAAGGGTTTTATAAAGGAGCCTCTGTCCGCTTCGTAGAAAGAGCAGATGATCCCAATACGCATGGAGGCAAAACGATGGCACAGCTTGGCTACGATGATACTCCGTTTCTGCCCGGTGGAAAGTGGCGTGTACACGACGGTAACCGCCCGCAGCCGCCTGTTGTCACTCCCGGCACGTTCAGCACTCAGGAGAAACCCGGCGAGCCGCCCTCGGACGCGGTGGTGCTGTTTGACGGCACCGACCTGTCGCAGTGGGAATCGATTAGCGGCGGACCGGCGCAGTGGAAGGTGGAGAACGGTTACATGGAAGTCGTGCCTGGCACAGGCGACATCCAGACCAAGGTGCATTTCGGCGACTGTCAACTGCATCTGGAGTGGGCTGCGCCTGCGGTGGTGAAAGGCGAGGGGCAGGGACGCGGCAACAGCGGCGTGTTCCTGATGGGCAGATATGAAATCCAGGTGCTGGACTGCTACCAGAACCTGACCTATCCCGACGGCACAACGGCGGCTATCTACGGACAATATCCCCCGCTGGTAAACGCCTGCCGCAAGCCGGGCGAGTGGCAGACCTATGACATTATCTGGCTGGCGCCGCGCTTTGAGGGCGACCGGCTGGTGCGCCCTGCTGTTGTCACTGTCCTGCACAACGGCATCGTGGTGCACCACGCTACCGAGCTGATGGGTCCAACGGGACACCGCGTCGTACCCCAGTACGAACCTCACCCGCCGGTTGGTCCCCTGCGCCTGCAGGACCACGGTGACCTGGTGCGCTACCGCAACATCTGGTATCGCCCGCTCAAAGGTTATGATGAAGGATAATTTGCTCAGAGCATAGCCGGAGGCGTGGTGCGCCTCCGGCTGGTTAACGCAT
Organism: uncultured bacterium; assembly: GCA_964579145.1. GTDB lineage: Bacteria > Armatimonadota > HRBIN16 > HRBIN16 > HRBIN16 > HRBIN16. Next base: position 43,782 of record CAZOGB010000003.1, read on the forward strand.
CTCCTCTGGGATCCACACCGGCAGATGGGCTACCCGGGCGCGGGCAGAGGACGATATCGGCACGCCCCACAGGTCAAAGAACGGCGCCAGATTCCTGCCCACCGCGTGCGATAGCCGCACCATCCACTCGTCGCGTTTCTGGTCATCGTTGCGAGGGCGTTGATGGTCGGGTAGTCTGCGGTACTCCGCTATCACCTGCTTGATAGGCTCCCAGCCGAACTGCTCGATGACCTGAATGTACATGGTGAGCGCGAGGAAGGGATCGCTCTGCCATTCCTCGAAGCGTGCACCACGCGCAAGATACTGCTTCACTCGTTCCAGCCGCTTCTGGCGGTCGCGAATGGCAGGGTGTCCCTGGTCAAACGGCTGATGCAGGACGCGGTGATAAATATACATGGAGAAGAGGTTGACGGTTACCTCGCCTGTGCCCTCAAATGTCCAGTCGGGGCTTTGATGGTTGTGCCCCATCTCGTGGAAGTGTCCCCACGAGCCTTCCCTGCGCAGGCGCGAAACGTCCACCACCAGCGGCGCCACGTCCATCATGGTCATAATCGGATAGCCGGAGTGCATATAGCCAGCGGATATTTGCTGGTCGCAGGCGTAACGCTCGGGGTAGGGGCGTTCAAGCGGTTGCGCGGCGAGCTCGGCGCAGGCATCAACCACCTCGTCCCAGAACGCCAGCACGCTCTCGGGATCGTCCAGCTGCCGAACCACCTGAGAAGGCACACTGAGGATAACTCTTTTGCCCTGAAGCTCCGCCCACGGCGCTGGCGCGTAACGGATGCGTCTCTTCCACTCGGCGGGGTCGGTCTCACCGCGCACGTAATACGGAGCCTCTACCGCGCCCTCAATGGTCACGGGCACTGTGCCTGCCGTGCAGTTATCGGGAACCTCTATCAGCACCGCTCCACCGAAAGCGTTCGCAGCGTAAGTGATGGGCGAGCGCATGGGGAAGCGGAAGCTCATTTCCGGGGCGCGTTCCCACCTCTCCAGATGCCATAAGGTATCGGTGTGCACGCCAATGCGTATCCCCAGCCCTTTGTTTACTGCGGAGGCAGGTATGCGCACGGTAATCGTTTCTCCGGGGGCGGCATATAGCCCGGTGCTGTGCCAGCGTGGGATGCGCGTGTCTATCGCTATTGTGCGGCGCACACGGGGAGCCTCACGAGCCACCGTCCCCGGGAATCGTTGCGCGGATGGACGCGCTCGTACTCGCCGGGGGTCGGTGCGCCTGAGCTGTTCAATCTCCACCGCCATTGCCAGACGCGCCAGAGGCTCTTTCTGCGTGATGGGCTGGAGCAGAGCGCGGTATTCTGGCGGCACTGTGGCACAGACCTTTTGGAGGGCTGGTATAAACTGTTTGTCTGTGGCGGGCAGAGTGCGAACCGCCTGCATCAGCGTCTTCTCCATCTGCGCTGTGATGGGCTTTCCTGCCCGAAGCGCGCGTAGTGCCATCAGCGCATGGCATTCCTCTGGCGGCGCGACATCGGCGCGGTATCCCTGGGGCGAGGTCCGGGACAGGTAGCCATCAGCCCAAAATACTCCAAAGGGCGCCATCAGCAGATTGCCGTGATGCTGTTGAATGGTCTTGTCAGGGTTCAGCTGCAGCCACCCCCAGCCCAAGTCCGCCAGCAGTAAGCCTACTCCCCGGCGCATGGCGTCCTGCACTTCGCGAACCTGGGCGCTGTTCAGCGAAGCGGGCGAACAACAAAACACCTGTACCGCACGAAGCTGCTCTCGCAATCGGTCGGATGTAATCTCTACAACCTGCAGGCGGTGCTGACGCAGGAAGTCGGCAAGCGCAGGTTGCCCGTAAACACCAACCGACGGGGATACTGCCTCTTTACTCAGCCACCGCACTGCGTTGAGCAGGAGTCTGCCTGTGTCGGTGGTGGCGATTGCCTCCGCGCCAAAGTAGCCCGGATGCCCCAGCGCCACAGCACGCGCCTGCTTCTCCTCAACGACGGCAACCACAGGCTCATAAACGTTCCGGGCAGATTGAGCGCATATCACCACACCGGCGTTTGGTGACACCACCACCAGTGGTCCGGGGATGCCCGGCGCGGCGACTTCGCGCACCTCTTCAAGCAGACGCCGGCGTACCTGTTCCATCACTTGCATTCTTACCTCCATGAGTGTCCATGTTCCGTATGAAGATGTCTGAACTATGCCATCTCATCATGAGACGTTTCGTGACAAGACCACTCGCTATCTCCATCAGGAATGGTTTCTCCTTGCTCCGCCAGATGTTTTATTCTATCAGACCGAGCTGAAGTCATTCGGTATTGACAGCTGCAAGGCGGTGGCATTACACTATAAGCAGAATACGTATTCTCAATGCGGAGGCTATCATCGATGAACCGCCTAGGAGGCTTGATGGCTCGCATACGCCGTGTTCTGTGCCTCGTCGTGGGCATCGCGCTGTTTGCCGCGCAGGCGTATGCTGGGGTACTTCTGCAGGCGTTCTACTGGGATGCCAGCACCGGCGATGGGCGTTCTTGGTGGCGGTTTCTGGCACAACAGGCAAACGAGCTGCGAAAGGCGGGATTCACCGCCTTGTGGATACCTCCGGTGCTCAAAGGCGCGTCAGGCGGCTACTCCAACGGATACGACCCATTTGACGACTACGATATCGGCAGTAAGTACCAGAAGGGAACATTTGCCACGCGCTGGGGGACTCGCGAGGAGTTGCAGATGGCCGTTGCTGTCATGCGGGCAAACGGGCTGGATGTGTATGTGGACATGGTGTTGAACCATCGAAATGGTGACGACGGGTACTGGAACTTTCGCTACAAAGACGCCTATGGAAACGAGGGGCGCGGCAGGTTCCCAAAAGGGTACTATGACTTTCACCCCAACTATCATAACCAGTGTCCAGATGTACCTGGCGACTACCTGGGTTTTGGGCGCGACTTGTGTCATACCAATCCTTACGTTGCTGATGGTCTGAAGGCGGCGGGAGACTGGTTGACGAAGGCACTGGGCATACAGGGCTTCAGGCTGGACAACGTCAAAGGGATCCGCATCGGCTTTTTGAGGGACTACCTTTCGTACGGGGCGATGGCGGACAGGCTTGCCATCGGCGAGTACTGGGACACAAACCGCGATACGCTGAACTGGTGGGCAAATGTCGCAATGGGTGGAAGAGCGCACGTGTTCGATTTTGCCCTACGTGAGGAGCTGAAGAATATGTGCAACGCCGGTGGCTTCTATGATATGCGTCGCCTGGACCATGCTGGGCTGGTTGGCATAGACCCCTGGAAGGCTGTCACTTTTGTGGAAAACCACGATACCGACCGCTACGATCCTATCTACAAGAACAAGCATCTAGCGTATGCCTATATCCTGACTTCGGAAGGATACCCGACTGTTTTCTGGAAGGACTACGCCGTTTATGGCATGAAACCCATCATCGACCGGTTGATATGGATACACGAGAACCTTGCCGAAGGAACCACCCAGGAGCGGTGGAAGGACCAGGACCTTTTTGTGTACGAGCGCACGGGCGGAAGGCACCTGTTAGTGGGTTTGAACGACAACGGAATCGCCAGCAGGACAGTAACCGTGCAGACCGGCTTTGCGCCCTACACCCGCCTTCACGACTACACCGGTAACGCGCCTGATCGGATGACCGACGCCTCGGGCAGGGTAACGCTGACGGTTCCTGCGAACGGCTATGTTGCATACTCGGTTGCTGGGGTAACTGGTGAGTTTCAGGTGACTCCGCAGCCGGTGACGCAGGAGTTTGCCGGGGCGGAGGACCTGGATATTCCTCCAGCCGACAACACCCGCATGGTGAGGATAGGCAAAATCTGCGTGGAAGCCAGAAAACCCATAAAGGCGGAGCTTTACTGGGACAGCAGAGACTGGACGGACGCTACTGCTATCGTGCTGGAACTACGCGCGATGAATGGGAGGCTCATGCGCCGTTTGACCGTTACTCGCTCCACACCGCAGGGCGCGACGATGACCTTTACCCCCTTCAATACGCGACGTTATCAGTTCTACGAATTCTACATTCGCAGTCAGAACACACCCGCTGGGAACCGCAAGCCTGCCTACTGGTTAAAGGTCACCTATACCGCACCATCCCGGCTGTAAATCGGCGCGAGCAGGGCAAACGCTATGCCATCTGCCTGGCTGTCTTTCCTGCCTGCGCCGGTTGTGCTTCGGGGGAGGCTGTATCTGGTGCTGACGAAGCCGGGCGGGCGCGGTCGGATGCCCATTCTCGCAGTGCAGCGATATGTTCACGCATGGTGCGCGACAGAGGCACGGTGCGCTTCAGCTCCTGCAGGATGGCTTCGTCATCGAGGTCGGCGCTGCGATGGAAGGCGTCAAACAGTGCAGAGATGATCGCCTGCTCGATCTCGGCGCCGCTGAAGCCCTCCGCTGCCTGCGCCAGTTTCGGGATGTTGAACTTTTGAGGGTCACGCCCGCGCTTGCGCAGATGGATGGTGAAGATCTCCTCGCGCTCCTTCTGGGTGGGCAGGTCGATGAAGAAGATTTCGTCGAACCGCCCCTTGCGCAGAAGCTCGGGGGGCAGGGCGCTAACATCGTTAGCGGTGGCGACCACGAACACCGGCGATTGCTTCTCCTGAAGCCAGGTCAGGAACGAAGCGAACACCCGCGCGGTGGTACCTCCATCCGAAAAGCCTGACGACTGCGAGCCGGCAAAGCCTTTCTCGAGCTCGTCAATCCACAGCACCGCAGGGGCAACCGACTCCGCCGTGCGAATCGCCCGGCGCATGTTCTCTTCGGATGCACCGACCAGCCCCGCGAAGATGCGCCCCACGTCCATCCTCAGCACGGGCAGTTTCCACAGCGAGCCGATGGCTCGCGCGGCAAGGCTTTTGCCACACCCCTGTACGCCAATCAACAGCACACCTTTGGGCGCGGGCAGTCCGAATCTTCGTGCCTCATCGGTGAAGGCACGGGTGCGCTTGCGTATCCAGTCCTTCAACAGGTCCAGCCCGCCCACGTTCTCAAAGGCTTCGGTCGCGCGATAGTACTCCAGTATGCCCGACTTGCGGATAATCTGCTCCTTCTCCCACAGCACCACTTCCACGTCCAGCCGGCGCTTTTGCACCAGTGAGCGGGCAAATACATTCTCCGTCTCCATCAGCGTCAGCCCGGTCGACGCCTTCAACAGCATCTCACGCTCCTGCGGTGTCAACGAAACGTCCACGTTGGGGTTGTCTTTGACCGACTCGATGACCCTATCCAGCAGTTCGCCAAGCTCTTCCACAGTGGGCAGGGGCACGTCGATCACAGCTATCTCTTTCTCCAGTTCAGGAGGCAGAACGAGCACGGGTGCAAGGATGAACAGCGAGATGTAGGTCCGGCGCAGGGACTCGCTCACGTCACGCAGTCGCCGCTTGACCACGTTATCGGTCAGCGCGATGTGGAAATCCTTGAGCAGAACCACCGAGTTCTGGGGAAGCTTCTCCACGCTCAGCAGCGCCTCGATGGGGCGCAGGGTGGCGCTGTTCACCTGGTCGGGGCGTTCGGTGAGACCCCGGGTGATACTCCATGTATAAAGATGCTTGTTCATCCTTGCGGCAATTTCGCGCAGCTCTTCCTCCACGCGCTGTTCCTCGGAGGAGAGGAGGTACACAATCGGGTAGCGTGCCCGAATGAGCGTCTCGAGCTCCACGCGAAAGGTGTTGGTCATGCCTGTCCTCCTGTTTTGGCTTCGGGGAGGGTGATTCTCAGCCGCGCCTCAGCGGGGGCGGTATGGCGAGCCAGCGTAAAGAACACCGCCGCGCCCACCAGCGACAGCGCAAGCAGTGAGCCGTACAGCGCAGGCAGTCCCCACACGTCGGCAACTGCCCCGGCAACGAATGGCATCGTCGCGGAGGCGAGGGAGGAGGTTGCCATCAAAAGCCCCTGTCCGCTGGCACGCAGGCGTGGCTCCACCCGGTCGGCAATGAACGCCATTGATACAGCAGTAATCACGCTGAAGGTCAAGCCGTGCATGGTCTGGGTGAGCAGTACCGGGACGGGTGCGCGGAACAGGGTGAGCAGAAGCAGCCGAATGGGAAGGGCGATAAAGGCGACGGCTAGAACGTGGGTGCGTCCGATACGGTCGGAAAGTTTGCCCATCAGTATCATAAAAGGCATTTCGAAGAGCGCGCTGGTCATATAGGCGAGGCTGATAAAAGATTTGGACGCCTCCATCCACTGCAGGTAGAGGCTCAGGTTTGCCGTGGCGGTCATCAGTGCGCCCACGAAGCAGAAATGGGCGACCACATAGAGGGCGATTTCGCGTCGGTGCAGAAGGTGAAGAACCTCCTGCGGGGAGAGGCGTGCGGATTCCTCCACCTGCTCCGGGTTCCCGGGTGCTACAAGAGCCGCCAGCGCGGACAGTGCCAGCAGAACGGCAACGCTGGTGAACATTTTATCAGGAGCCAAGAGAGGCGAGTTCCGCCACAGCACCAGCGTCAACAGCACCAGCAGGTAGCCGACCGTGCCGAACACGCGCAGCTGCCCGAAGGAGCCTGCCGTGCCCTGATGACGGAACAGGTCGACAACCAGCGCCATCATCACTGCCTGGCTGGACATAACACAGCCGCCGATAACTGCACCCAGCAGGAGAGCGGGCACAAAGGAATGGACGAAGGGAAAGAGCAAGTAGCCGCCCGCTCCTATCAGCATACTGCCGACAATATATCGCCTGCGCTGACGCCGCTGGTCCGAACGCCAGCCAATCAGGATGCTTGTCACCGCGCCCGCCAGAGAAAAGGCCGACAGCACAGCACCCACCTGCACATACGAGAAGCCTCGCTCGCGCAGGAACACCGGGAAGAAGGGGTGCGTAAATGCCACCGCAGCAAACAGCAAAAAGTAATAACTGGCTATGCTGAACTTTGCCCGAAACAACCCTGCCTCCTTCAACGAGTATTCGCTTCATAAGGATACCACTATTCGACCTCTTTGGGCAAATGGCTTCCGTGGCGGGTGTTCTGGGGGTCAAAAAGGATCGTGCAAATTGCCTCTAAACAAAACCTTACGAATGTCCTATAATAGGATTGTAATCTGAAATATACACCCAAGAGGAGGTGCAAGCATGAAAGGTGTGCTGCGATGGCGCACAGGAGCTCTCGCCGGGTTCCTTGTGCTGTTCGCGATGACGGTGCTCATCGGTTGTGGTGGAGGGGGAGGCGGCGGTGGCGCCGATACCTTTACCCTCAGCGGCGATGTTTACGTCCCCAGTGGAACCCGCCAGGTCAGCGGCGATAGCCCGCTGGCTAACGCAACGGTGAAAGCCTACCTCTGGCCCGACCTCAATCAACCAATCGCCCAGGGCACTACCGACGCCAACGGTCACTATGAGCTGGTGCTGCCTTCTTCTTCAGCGGGCAAGGACGTAGTGGTTATTGCGACGGGGCAAGTTGGAAGCAAGAATGTACGCGTGGCAACAGTGAGTCCTGATGTTCCTGCAGAAGGGCGTGCCGGCGTCAACCTGGATGCCATAACCACCTTTGCCCTCGAGGAGATAGCACGCATTCGCGAGCAGGAGAACCTGAGCGACCTGTCGGCGGGCGGCGTGGCAACCGTAATGGAGCGCATCCGCGAACAGCTGGGAGGCTGGAACGGCGACCTCTCGGCGGTGCTTCCCCCGCAAATCGGTGGAGGCTTGCAGGATAGCAACCTACAGCAGACAGTGCAGAACGTGGTGAACCAGCACAAGGGCGCGCTCAAGGGATCCACCGGCAACCCCGATGTGGACACGGCGCGCGGAATGATGCAGACAGTGCGCGATATGCTGGGCACGGTCGCGGGAAACAGCAACGACGAGAGAACAGCCATTGACACCGCACTGCAGATGACAAGGAGCGCGCTGGATGCCCAGCTGGCAACGGCTGATGCTTTCGGAAAGCGGTTCGACGTCATGATGAACATGCTGAGACGGCTTGGCGACCAGCTGCCGGGAGAGTATCAGCTCGTGAAGACCCAGTGGGGCGATTTCCAGCTCCAGCGTGTTGGCGACATCGCTGGTGGCAAGACGTGGAAGGTCACCTCCCAGGTAGAAGGGGAATCGAACGGCATGGTGCTCACCGTCACGGTGGAGAACCCTATAGACAGGTTCGCCTTCGACCCCAATGCCGGCAAGTATACCATCAGTGTGACCAAGTCCGGGGTGAACTACACTGCCACGCTAACCCCCACCATTAATCAGACGAACCGCACGATAACCTTCACTGCTTCGTTCAACCTGCAGGACAGCGCACTCAGCCGCGCGATAACCTTCAACGGCACGCTGGTGGCGACCTTAGCGCAGATGCCTTCTGGAAATGCGCCGCCCCAGATTACCAGCGCCACTTTCAACGGCACGCTCGACTCGCAGTTCGGCAGTGCACAGGTGAGCAATCTGCGGGCGGAGTTCGACCCCGACTCCTCGCAGGAAGACTCGCTGAAGCGCATTTCGCTGGATAGCCTGCAGGCGCAAATCACCGCCCGGCCGTTCTCTATCACCCTTCAGGGAGTCAATATGCCGTTCATGAAGCTGAACGGCGGCGGTCAAGCACCGACACAGGTCACCGTCAACACCCTGCAGGTTACCGGGCGCGACGAGAACAACAAGCCGATAAGCCTCACCATCTCAGAGGTGAACGCTACGTTTATCGAGTATCGCGACCCGTATAACGGCATGGGTAGTGGCGTTATCAATACCCTGCAGGGCAAACTGACCTTCGCTTCCGACAGGCTGTCGCTGAGCGGCGAGGTGAACGGCACGTGGAACAACCCGGTGCCTTTCGGGGAGATTTCCTCGGCGGGACACCGGCTATCTACCTTCCCGGACGGCACCATCCGCATCAAGGGCAACATGACTCCGGCGATTGGCAAACCCGCGGCGGTGGATATTACCTTCACCTCTTCACCGAAGGCATCGCCGCCTGAAGCTAGTGTGACCGCCACCTTCTCCTATGGCAACGAGAGCATGACCGCGAGCTTCCAGGCAACGCTGGTGGAAGATAGCGAGGGAGTGCATCCTTCAACGGGCACATTCACTATGACGCACTCGCCGTCGGGCATGAAGGTGGAAATCGCATCCCAGTGGGAACAGCCAGTCACCGGCACCATCAAGAAAGCGGATGGCACGAAGATAGCCGACATCGGCGAGGCGCAGGCGCTGGGTATCGCGGAGCTCGGACGCACCGGCATCGTGAAGTATGTGGACGGCACGTTTGAGACGCTGGAGTCTCTACTGCCGTAGGTGCGTCATCGGCAGGTAATGAACAGAGTACGGGCGAACCGGAAAACCGTGATGAAGCGACTGATTCTCAGGCTTCGCACGGGCGGTTCGCTCGTGCTCCTTTTTCTAATAGCCGTTGCCACCGCAGCTGCCGAGCCGGTGGTGCTCCCGCCCATCTGGACAGAGGCTCAGCGAATTCAACACCTGACCGCTTCTCCTTTTGACGGGCGAGCACGGGTGGAGGGGAGCCACTATCTGAGTGCGCAAACCAACGTAAAGCCGCTCCTGCAGGACGAAGGCGGGTTCGCCGGAGATTACGGGTACTATCGCTTCTCCTCGCTGAGCGAACTGCGGATAAACCTGGCCCGCTGGCGGTTGAGCTATGCCTTCGGGATGGCTGACCGGTTTGAGGGTGACGAAGGTGGAACGCAGCTTTACCTGTACGGGGTGAACCTCGCTCAAATCCCTTCAGGCACGCTGAGCGTCCGAGCGAAGCTGAATCGCTCGGCAGTCAATCGCTGGACTGTCGAGCACTTCGTACCGGTGCGCAGGGGATGGGTTCTGCTTGGGGGTAGCCTGTATCTTTCCCGGCGCGTCCAGCAAGGCACTCTGGCAGGCGCATGGCAGGGCGGCGAGTTCGACGGGCAGATGGTGCTGGACTCTACGCGCGGGATGAACCCTGCCGAAACCCGAAGCGTGGGGTTCGGAGCACACCTGGCAGTTTCCCTGTTGCTTTCGGAGCGGTGGCGTTTCGGCTTCTGGGGCGAGAACCTGCTGGGGCATCTCTGGCAGCGTAAGGTGCGGCGGGTTACGGCTCACGTACAGGCAAACACCATCGTGCCCGATGCCGATGGCTTCCTCCATGCAGCGCCTTTCCTGTCGGGGCGCGTGGAAGACCTATCGCGCGACCTCTATCTCCAGAGGCAGGTTACCCTCGGGTTGGCATATCGCACGCGCGGCGGTGCATGGCTCCTGTTCGCCTCGCATCACGACGGCTGGGACTGGACACTGGGACACGCCCTGCGAGACCAATGGCTTCTATGGCATCTTCCCGATGGGCAGGTGCAGGCTGGCTGGAAAACGGGACAGTGGCAGGTGGTACTGGGGTTATCGCACCTGAACCCGCTTCAGGCGAAACATGCTACGCTGGAAGTGCAGTGGGCGGTTCCACTGGGCGATAGGTAATACGGCGAGTTCTCTGAATGACGAGGCTCCCGCCGAGCCGTCATCGCTCTTTGAGCGAAGCGTGCGTAACGTGTATAATGATAACACTTGAGCATGAAACCCTCTACCTCAGAGAACGATTGACACACAGGCAGGAAGCACAGGATGATTACCGTTGTCGGTCTGGGAGCAGGTTCACCATCCGCACTGTCGGCGCAGGCGTGGGAAGCGTTGCGTTCGGGGAAGCCGGTCTGGCTCCGCACGGCAATACACCCAACGGTTACCGCGCTTCAGGAGGCAGGCATCCCTTTTCAATCTTTTGATTCCCTCTATGTGCAGGCGGAAGACTTCGATTCGCTGTACGCCCGAATTGTCGAGAAGCTCCTCGCAATGGCGCAGGAAGGGGACATCATCTACGCGGTGCCCGGTCACCCGCTGATTGGGGAGGAGACGGTGCGCCTCCTGCTGGAGCGGGCGAAGGAGCGGGGCGTTGCCGTGCGTATCGTGGGCAGCAGCAGTTTTCTGGAGCCGACGCTGGAGGCTCTGGGGCTGTGTATCACCGATGGCGTGCAGGTGATTGATGCCCTCAGCGCCTCGCAGTATCCGCCAGACCAGTCGATGCATGTGCTCTACTATCAGGTATACGACCGTCTCGTGGCGTCTGAACTGAAGCTGTTGCTCCTGCGCTATTATCCTGAAGGGCATACTGTGCATGTGGTGCGGGCGGCAGGCGTGCCCACTGAACAGAGCGTGCAGGCTGTGCCCCTGTACCAGCTGGACCGCGTGCAGGTGGACCACCTGACCAGCGTGCACGTTCCCCCTCTGCGTGCGGACGACCGGCGCGACTTCGCGGGGCTGGTTCACATTGTGGCGCGGCTTCGCGGACCGGGCGGGTGTCCTTGGGACAGGGAGCAAACGCACGAAACCCTGCGCACCTACCTGCTGGAGGAGACCTACGAGGTACTGGATGCCATCAACACGCACGACGACGTGAAACTCTGCGAGGAGCTGGGCGATGTGCTGTTGCAGGTAGTGCTTCATGCACAGCTGGCAAGCGAGGAGGGACGTTTTGACATTCAGGACGTGGTGTACGAGCAGTGTGAGAAGCTGGTGCGTCGGCATCCGCATGTGTTTGGCGATGTACAGGTGAAGGACAGTGCGGAAGTTCTGCGCAACTGGGAGCGCATCAAGGCGGAAGAGAACAATCACGCTCCGCGGCAGTCGGTGATGGATGGAGTCATCCCCTCGCTACCTGCGCTGATGTTCGCACTGGAAGTATCCAAGCGGGCGGTGAAGGTGGGTTTCGAGTGGCCCGACCTGCAGGGCGTGCTGGATAAGTTCCGCGAAGAGCAGGAGGAGCTGGCGGAAGCCATCGCGCAGGGCGACAGGGCACGCATCGAAGCAGAAATCGGCGATTTGCTGTTCACGCTGGTCAATATCGCGCGACACCTGAAGATAGACGCCGAGCAGGCACTGCACGCAATGGTGCGACGTTTTATCATGCGCTTCCAGCAGATGGAACAGATGGCACGCGAACAGGGCAGACAGCTGGAGACGCTCACCCTCGAAGAGTGGGACGCCCTGTGGGAGCAGGCGAAACGGAATCAGGCGGAGGTGTAACGTCCCTCTGCGTTTTGCCGTCCAATCTACAAAGCGACGGAAGGAGGGATGCCTGCAATGCGCACGGCGATAGCATTGCTCTTGCTAAGTCTTGCGTTCTCCACTGCCTCAGCACAGCCCAAGATACCTCTACGCCAGGCGGTAGGATGGCAGGTCGTGCCCGAACAGCGCATGGTCAATCTGGGCGAGCGGGTGGTGTTCCTGCTGGAGGTGCGTAACAACCGCGGTGCGCCTCTGGAGCTGCGCTTCTCGTCTGGTCAGCAGTACGATGTGTGGGTGTACCGGGAGGGCGAGTGGAAGGAACGCTGGCGATGGGGCGAAGGGAAGGCGTTCACTCTGGCGTTCTCCTCGCTTCGGTTGAAACCCTGGGAGGTCAGGCAGTTTCGCGTGGAATGGGACCAGAAGGATAGCAACGGGCGACAGGTTCCTTCAGGGCGATACCGTGTGGAAGCGGTACTGCTTGCGCTCAATCCCCAGGGCTGGCGTGACGAGATTAAGGCGGTAGCATGGTTCACTATTCGCACGGCTGGGAGGCACAATATCGTGCGCGTGCGCGACCTGATTGCGTCTCCCGGTCGGTGGGTCGGTCAGCGCGTGGTGCTGGAGGGGCGTAACGAAGGCTGGAAACCTGACCCCAACTGCCCAATCTGCGCGGGTGGACCTCCGGTGACTCGCAGTGACTGGGTACTGCGTGACGATACAGGCTGTATCTATGTCACGGGAGTATATGCTCCCATCAGCACGCGAGGGCAGGTAGTGACGGTCGAGGGCATCGTACGGCGCAGCAGCACAGGGCAGATATATATCGATGGGCGCAGATAGCCTGAGCCCCTTGCGGATGAGGTTGGATAGCCTTTACTTCTTCTGCCGATACCGCTTCAACGCGTACAGGACAACCGGCGCAGCGCCCGAAGCAAACAGGACAATCGTACCGGGCTCCGGCGTGACAGACCCCTGCGCGACCACATTACCCGGCTGGCGATTTGCCGAGCCGCCGCGCCGCGCCACGGACTGGGCATCTGCACTTCGCCAGGCAAGTACCAGCCCAGCCGCCGCCAACAACAGGAACCATCTTTTCATCGAGGCATATCTCCTTTCCCTTTCCCCCGCTATTATACTATGCAAGATTCGTACCACTCAAGGGGTTTTTCGCATGTTTGCCGAAAAAATTAAAAAGTCTTTTTGCTACTGTTGTTGTTCGTCCGCCAAATCGCGAGATTCTACCACCTGCGATGATACATTATCCACTCCAGCGCCAGCACCGCCAACAGTAAACCCGCCAGCCACTGCCACCACTCGCGCCGGGCGAGTACCTTTCGGGTGCCGGAGGCGGCGGCAGGGGGAGCCTGAGAGGTGTAATGGTTGACCGCCAGGTCAGTCTCTTCGCGCTGGGCGAGATTAACCGCAAACTGATAGCCGGTTTCGGTGCACCGGTAGATGCCCGTTTGCAGGGTGTCTTCGAAGGGCGTTGCCTGGTCCTGCACGCTCAGCTCAGCTATTCGCCCGTCGGGAAGGCGCAGGTGAATCTTCTGATGGTCACTCGGTACGGGGATAACCGCCAGCCCGCCCGACGGCACCAGTCCTCGCTCCCCGCTTTCCAGTGGCGCGGTCAGCCAGCGCAGGGCGTTTAGCATCATGACCGGAAAGGCAACGCGCAGGGGCAGGTCGCTGGAGGTGATGTCGAAGGTAATCAACAGCCATCGCCTGTCTGTCTTCTGCAGGGAGACCATCACCGCCCCTTCGTTCACTTCCATCAGCGTTTCCGTGCCCGGTTTGGGCAGAACCGGGGTGGCTTTGCTCAGGCGCACCGAAGCAAGGTCCACGTAACGCATTATCGGATGGGTATGGTGCCAGTCCACCACCACGCTGTTTTGTACCGGTTGAAGCGGCACCACAGGGAACCACTCGGGCAAAGTGCCGACGATAACGGCGTTTCCCTTTGGCGGCGAGGAAGGCTGTATGCCCTCGTAAACCACCACATCGTACGTTTCGGGTGCTTCGGCGGGTGGGGAAGCGACCTTCGTCACCATCGTGCGTGGGTGCAGGTTCAGCGCGGTTTCCAGAAACAGGTTGCCGGCGGTCACCAGCAGAACCTTTATTTCGCGCACCGGGTACAGAATGGCGTATGCGGTATTATCGCAGGCGAGCGCATCGCGCGAATCCAGCCGAACGCGCAGCTCTTCGGGGCGGCCGGAAGGTATCAGACCGCGAAACAGCACGGGCGCCTCGGATCGGGGGGGCAGGGTCACCTCCTGGGCATCTATCAGGTTGTCGCCTCGCCAGAGTTCCAGCGTGTAGCGGCGCTGTCGTTCGCTGTTGTGGCGCACCACCACGAAAAGGTCAAAGCGTCCGGGGGCGTCGCGGTGCTCTCGCAGGTCTACCGCCACGATGCCCGCGTTGTCGGCGCGTTCGCCCACGGTGTGGTACTGCAGACGAGCCCTGCCCGTATCGACGTCGCGCGGCTCGGCGAAACCTCCATCGGTGAAAACCTCAATGGTCGGCGCGGCAAAGGGGGAGAGCATTGCTCCTGCCAGCGCTAGTGCCTCGGCCATATTTGCTCCTGTCTCGGCGGGGTGGGCGTTCCTGAGCGTGCGCAGGAGCTCTGAACGGTTGGTGGTTAATCCGCACAGCATGCGCGGTCGCGCCCCCGCCAGCACGATCGCGGCCTGGTCTCCTGGGGGCATCTGCTGGATATACTCTCGCGCCATCGCTCGCGCCTGTTCGAATCGGCTGGGGGAGACGTCGGTAGCCAGCATACTCGCGCTGCCGTCCAGCACCAGCACGTGCGCCTCGCCGGAGTACATCCATGCTCGGGTATACGGTTGCGCGACGCCCAGCACCAGAAGCAGAGCCGCAAGTAACTGCGCCAGCAACAGCCAGTGTTTGCGAAGCCTCTGCCAGGGCACGTTCGCCTGAAAATCCTGAACGACCTGCGCCCAGAGCAGGACAGCGGGCACTTCCACCCGGCGACGGCGCAGGCGCAGGATATATAGCGCCAGAATCGCCCCTCCGATGGGCAGAAACCACAGCAAGTTCCAGATGGCAAGAAACCTCATGCCAGCACTCCCCGCAGGCGCATCTCGCGCAGGATGAAATCCTCGAGGCTTTGAGAGGTGTCCGCCAGCAGATAGTTGCCGCCGAAGTGCCCGCACAGGGCAGAGGCGCCGTCGCGCAATTGCTGGAGCGCCCGGTGATACAAACTCAGCACAGCGGGAGAAAGGCTAACCTCGCGGGTTTCGCCTGTTTCGCTATCTACCAGCAGGAGGTCGCCCATCAGGTCGGGACGGAGTTCCTGCGGGCTGAGGGTGTGAATCAGCGTCAGCTCGTGGCGAGGCGCAAGCAGGGTGCGCAGGGCTTCATTCCATCCCTCGTCCATCAGGTCGGTGAGCAGGTAAACCGTGCCCCGGTGTTTCCAGCCGTTCACAATCTGCCTTGCCGCGCGGGACAGAGCGGTCTCTTTCGCTTCGAGCGGGTTTCCTAAGAACCTCAGCAGGGGTATCAGGGAGGTTTTACCGCGCACCGGGCGCATCCAGAGAACGTTTCCGTCACCAATCAGTCCTGCACTCACACGATGAAAGCGGCACAGCGCGATGTAGCCGATGGCGGCTGCGACCTGCAGGGCGAACAGCAGTTTCTGCGGCTGACCAAAGCGCATCGAGCGACTGCAGTCCACCAGCAGAAGCACGTAAATGTCTTCCTCTTCAACATACTGTTTCAGATAGAGGCGGTCGAGCCTGCCGTAAGCCCGCCAGTCCACATAGCGCAGGTCATCGCCGGGGGTATACTCGCGGAAGTCGGCGAATTCCACACTATATCCGCGTTTGGGCGAACGATGCTCTCCCTTCCACTGCCCCGGCAGGGGACGCCGGACCAGCAATTGCAAACGCTGGAGGCGCTGCAGGAACGACGCCTCCAGCAACGGGTTTTCGTCATCAGGGGTCATTTGCGTTTGACGAGCGCCTTCTTGACTACTGCCTCGAACTGTTCAAAGGTATGGTCGCCCAGCAGTTTGGCGAACGGCTTGCCGTTGCGGTCGTACACCACCGTATAGGGTATGGCGCCGGGCCAGTCGCGGTCAATGGCGTTGATGAACTTCTCGGAGTCGCCCGGCTTCTTGATAAAGGCAGGCATCTTCGCCTTTTGCCGGCTCAGAAACTCGGCAACCTGTGCCTGCGCGTCCACGTCGTCCACCGAAACCACAATCACGTCCACTCCCTGCGCGCGGTATTTGTTATAGAGCTTCACCAGCCCGGGAAACTCCTGTCGGCAGGGGGCGCACCAGGTTGCCCACAGGTTGAGCACGACCACTTTGCCCTTACGCTTCGCCAGCTCTTTCTGGATACCGGCGCCGTCGATCTGCGGTATCTTTGCCGCGGCGAGCGCCAGCACCGCGGCTCCAGCGGTCAGAAGGGCACTAACCCCGATTGTTTTGCGATTGAACACTGTCTTTACCTCACCCGTTTAATCGTGCATCCGAAGGCTTTTGTTTCGGCGCGAGGCGGGTTCTTCCCTGCCAGCAGGGCGTCCAGCGTGTCGCGCAGGTCGTGCGAGGTGATGTTTGCCGGGTTCTGGCTGTCGTCAATGCGCCCGTGATAGCGCAGAACACCCTTCGCGTCCATCACGAAGATTTCGGGCGTGAACTGCGCGTTGAAATGGTCGGCGATTTTGTTGCCCTCGTCCTTCAGCACGGGGAAGGGGAAGCCGTTCTGCTTGGCGTGTTCCGCCACTTCCTGGGTCGGCTCAATCACGTTGGAGTTGATGCCCACGAAGCGCACGCCCTTCGGCATGTACTGCTGGGCAAGAGTGCGCATCCGCTCGTTGTAAGCGTTGGAGACAGGACAGCGCGTGGCGATGAACATCACCACCGTTGCTTTCTGCTTGCGGTCGCCATACACCGATTCCATTTTGCCGTTATCAACGCGCGGCAGACTGAAATCGGGAATGGGCTGTCCGATTTTCGCACGCCAGTTCGTGCTCTGTACTGCTGGTTGCTGTTTGAGCAGTGCCAGCACCTGCTCGCCGTGTGCGTTGACATTCACATCGGTAATCACATGCGCGATTTGTCCCTGTGGATTGATAAGGAAAGTCACTCGCTGGGCAAAGCCTGCCGGCGCCAGCACGCCGTACTGCCTAGCAACCTTGCCTCCCACGTCCGCCAGCAGGGGATAGTTCAGCCCCTCCCTGTCGCAGAACTCGCGCTTGGACTTCACGTCCTGCACGCTGATACCAAATACCTGCACCCCTATCTGCTGGAACTCGCCCATCTTATCGCGGAGGGAGCGAGCTTCCAGTGTACAGCCCGGCGTCATATCGGCGGGATAGAAGGCGAGCACCACTGTCTTCCCACGATATGCAGAGAGGCGATGCTGTTTGCCGTCCTGGTCGGGCAGGGTGAAGTCAGGGGCGGGACTTCCTGGCTGAATGGGGTCTGCAGACAGCTTGCCGCTCAGCCATAGCACTGCGGTGCTCGCGGCAACGATTACCAGTCCGCTTAAAAGAACCTTCTGCCAGTGCGTCATTGCGTCTCCTCCTGTGACTCAGGTTTTACTACAGCTAATACGGTTAGCACAGATAAATGGGTTCCGCAACGAAAAAGCCGCCGCCTTTGAGGCGGCAGCCTTTCGGGAAAAAGGTTTATTCCCCTTCCAATCCCAGTTCGCCGGCTTGCCTGCCACCAAGACCGCCCAGCCGCCCTGCTCCCCGGCCTCCAAATGACGGACCAGCGGCTGCTGGCGGACCGGGTGCTGGACCGGTGGAGGGGCCTCCCACGCCTGGGGGCACTCCCGGAGGCATTCCCGGCGGTGCACCATAACCGGCATAGGGGGAACCCATTGGTGCTCCGTATCCCGGTGCTGCGCCGTAGGGTCCAGTCGGGGCTCCGTACGGTCCCGTAGGCGCACCGGGCATACCGCCTCCGTATGCAGTTCCACCGGTAGAGGTGCTGGCGTAGGAGGGCGATACTGGCTGGGGCATTCGGTTGTTGCCGATGACGATGAATACCACCACCAGCACGATGCCCAGCGCGATGGTGCCCAGCGTAATGGGGTCGAGCTCAAACCCCTTCTTAGAACTTCGCATCGGGAGACCTCCCTCACTGTCTTCTATTAGCATCATATCTTGAGGGTGGGGAGTTTGTCAAGAGGATGCCGTCGGAAGCAGGAAACATCCGCCACGGGGCGTAATTGCTTATTGCCTGCAGATTGCTGAAACGGTTAATACTTAGATGATGAGGTGTCATGCTCGATGAACCTGTTTGCGACCGACTACGGCTACTTCGCGGAGCCGGGTGATGAATACGTCATTACACGTTACGATACACCGATGCCCTGGGTAAACGTTATCTCCAACGGTGATTATGGACTCGTCATCTCCCATCTTGGCGGGGGGTACAGCTGGCGCACGCACGCCGGCATGAACCGGTTGACCCGCTGGGAGCAGGACCTGGTGCGCGACAGATGGGGCAAGTATCTGTACCTGCGCGACGCGGAAACGGGCGAGTTCTGGAGCCCAACCTGGCATCCCTGCCCGAACAAACTGAAGGATTATCGGGTGCGACATGGCTGGGGGTATTCCGTTTTTGAAGGCATACACGGACATATCGCCAGCGAGTTGACGGCATTCGTGCCCATGAATGACCCCTGTGAAGTGTGGCTGTTGCGTGTGTCCAACAGGGGGAGCTCAACGCGCCGTCTGCAGGTGTTTTCCTATCTGGAGTGGCTGCTGGGAACCGCGCCCGACTGGCATCGCGAGTTCCGCCGACTGTTTATCGAAACGCGCTACGAGCCTGCACACGGCGCACTGCTTGCCACCAGCGTGATGTGGGATATTCCGGGCAGAGGCAAGACCCACTGGAACAGTCACTGGGATTATGTGGCGTTCCACAGCGCATCGGTGACTCCGACAGGTTTCGACGGCGATAAACGGGCGTTTCTGGGGCAGTACGGAGATTTGGATGCGCCCAGCGCGGTGGTAGAGGGCAGGTCGTACGGCACGCAGGGGCGCTGGGGCGACGGTATCGGCAGTCTGCAGGTGGCGGTGGAGATACCGCCCGGCGAATCGGTGGAGGTTGCTTTCGTGCTGGGTGCTGGCGATGACGAAACACATGCCGTTTCGCTGGCGGAAAAACACCGACATCTGCCCGCTGTGCATGATGCGCTGGCACAGGTTAAAGCCTTCTGGAAGGAACTGTTGGGTGCTCTTGTCGTTCAGACACCCGACGAGGCGGTGAATGTGATGGCGAACGGCTGGCTGGCGTATCAAGCGGTCTCGTGTCGGCTGTGGGCGCGCACGGCTTACTACCAGACTGGTGGAGCGTACGGTTATCGTGACCAGCTGCAGGACAGTCTCGTCTGGCTGTTGTTGGGACAGCCTGAGCGCACGCTGGAGCAGATACGCCTGCACGCAAGGCATCAGTACCAGGATGGCACGGTATTGCACTGGTGGCACCCGCTTGCCGAAGAGGGACTGCGCTCGTACTACAGCGATGACCTGTTGTGGCTGCCGTTTGTGGTGCTCTACTACCTCCACGAGACGGGCGACGTTGCGTGCCTGCAGGAAGAGATACCCTTCTTCGACGGCGGCTCGGCGACACTGCTGGAGCACTGCCTGCGCGCGTTCGAAAAATCGCTGAGCCGGCGCAGTGAGCGTGGACTTCCCCTTATCCTTCAGGCGGACTGGAACGATGGCATGAACGCGGTGGGCGTTGAAGGCAGTGGTGAGAGCGTGTGGATGGCGCATTTTCTGCACTACCAGCTGATGCGCTGGGCGGAACTGCCGGTGCTGGATGAGGCGACCGCCACCCGTTTCCGCCATGAAGCCGATGCGCTGCGCGAGGCGGTGAACAAACATGGCTGGGATGGCGGGTGGTACTGGCGGGCAACAACCGATTCGGGCAGAGTGCTCGGCTCGGCGCAGAACACGCAGGGGCGTATCTTCCTGAACGCGCAGACCTGGTCCGTGCTGGCGGATACCGCTCCGCCTGAACGCGCCGAGCAAGCCATGCGCTCCGCCCGCGAGCACCTGTATACCGACTACGGCGCGCTGCTGCTAGCTCCCGCCTATCGGGTTCCCGACCCTGACATCGGCTACCTGACCCGCTACGCGCCAGGCGCGCGGGAAAACGGCGGCGTTTATTCACATGCCGCTTGCTGGGCAGTGCTGGCGGAGGGCAAACTGCACGGTGGGCAGGATGCCTATCGGCTGTGGCGCAGTTTCTGCCCTCCTGTGCGTGGGATGGAACCCGAGCGCTACGCCGCCGAACCCTACGTGATGCCCGGAAACGTAGATGGGCCCGACTCTGCGCACGAGGGCAGGGGTGGGTGGACGTGGTACACCGGCTCCGCCGCGTGGTATCTGCGTGCGCTGGTGGAAGGCGTGCTGGGTGTGGAAGCGACCCTGCAGGGCTTGCGAGTAAAAGCGGAGCTGCCCGAAGAGTGGGATTCCTTCCACCTGCAGCGACGCTTCCGCGGCGCCGTTTACCATATCACCGTGCGGCGGGCAAAGTCGGGCGAGTCGCCGGGATGCACGGTGGACGGGCAGGTGTGGGAGAAGGAGATTTTGCCGATATTTAAGGCGGGCACCACGCACCAGGTGGAAATCAGGGTATAGCCTCTGCCGGTATGGCTTGCTGAAGTCGTGCTTCAGCAAGCCTTTCCTTCCTTACCTCCCGACCTTGCGACTGAAAGTCGCAGGCTACACAAAACGAAACCTGCTGACGCAGGTTAGGGTTGCTGAAGCAAGCGTCAGCGGTCCAAAGGAGCACGTAGTTTCTGCCGACATCAGTCTGTTAGCTTGCAATCGCAGAAAGGATGTGCTACACTATCCGTACAGTGCTGAATCGGTTAATGGGGTGTTTTCCTGTGGTTTTTCTGACGCAGCGCCCGTTCATCGGGCTGTGCCAATAGAAAGGAGGAGAAACAATGAAAAGGTTCGTGTTCATGCTTGCGCTTTGCCTGTCGCTGTCCGTGTGGGCGCAGGCACAGGTCGCCGACGTGGTGATTCTGGACAGGGTGTTCAACGACGACTCGGATTCCATCAGCAGCCACGTCAAAAACCTTCCCACGGTCATCCTGTCCGATACCAAACTGGACGGAGACGGTAGCCCTCCCGAGTTCGCCAACCGACATGCGTGGTTCGTATCCGCGGACGGGGTGAACCCTCTCGAGATACCTCTGGATGTGGAGTGGACGCTGGAGTACGACCTCACGCTGACGGGTACACCGGTCACACCTCGCAAGGAAGCAGGGGGCTTTGTGCGCATCGGAATGCCCTGGGGCTACTCTGAACTCCAGTTTATGGTCAACACGGATGCCCACGAAGTGGTGGCTTTCGGCTATCCATTCCCGTTCTATCGGTTTGACCTGTCGTACAACTCGGGCGATACCATCCGCCTGGGCATCCACTTCTTCAAGGACACCGACGGCAAGTACAAGGTCATCTACATGGCGAACGACCTGACAAGCCCTGCGCTGGCGTTAAGCGACCAGAGCATCATCGTGCAGAAGAACTGGATTACGCCGGGCGGCTACCTGCAGGTAAACATTCAGGCAGGTAACCCCAATAACGGCGGCACGGCGGTGTTCGATAACATCAGGTGGAACGGCGTTCTTCTGCGCAGGGCTTACGCCATCAGCGGGAACATCCAGCTCAGAGACTATGGTGGCGATGTCAGCCTGGTGCCCATCGGCGCCGAGCTGCGTCAGGGGGGTGTACTGGTGCGCAGTGAAACGCTCTACACCGACTCAGAGGGCAACTACACGATACCCGACGTCACTCCCGGTACCTACGATGTTGCCTTCAAAGCCAGCCACTGGCTGAGGGTAGTGGTGCCGGATGTGACGGTGGTGGATTCCGATGTGACGGGTGTGGATGCCTCGCTCACCAACGGTGACATCGACGGCGACAACGAGGTGACCCTGTTCGACTTCGGAGAGCTGGTCGCCGCCTTCGGCAGTATGCCCGGCGACTCGAACTGGAACCCCGATGCCGACCTGGACGGCGATGAGGAGGTTACGCTGTTCGACTTCGGCGTGCTGGTGCGCAACTTCGGCGCGATTGGTGACGAGTAGCGGGATGGGATAGGGCAGTAAAAAAAGCGGGCAGGCGTTCAGCCTGCCCGCTTCCAGCTTTGGGGACTTATGCTCTACGACGACGCAGTGCCAGCGCCGCCACTCCCAGCCCGAGCACCGCGATGCTGGCGGGTTCGGGAACGGCGGTGATGTTGTTGAACAGCGCCGCGCCTGCGTTTGATGGATTGCCGGCGTCAATCACCACCTGCAGATAGCCGCCTGGCGTGATCCACCCGGTGAACAGATTCTGAGAATCCAGAGCCAGTGCCGGGCTTGAGTAGCCGTTGGCGTGGTAGATGACCTTGTACAGCCCGTCGCCGGAGTCCTTGAAGAAGGTCATGCCCAGATGGATGGTGTCGCCCGAGTTGTACGACAGTCCATGATTGGCATTGAAGCTATAGAACGGGAAGGGCCAGCCAAACGCCACTACCTCGTGCGCATCGGTATTGACGATGAACTGTCCTTCCGAGTAGCCCCACGGCATCCCGATACGCACCAGGAAACCTGCCTCCTTGCGCGGGCTGACCGGACTGCCGATGAGTGTGAGGTCAAACGACACCGTCCACGGCTGGGTAAGCGAGATCTGGGCTTCACTCACCCCGTCGCTGGAAAGGAACCAGGCATGGCGGTTGGCGAAATCCGGCGAAACGCCGTCACCATCCACTTTGTTGTCGCTGAGCAGGATGGCGGGCCATGCCTTGATGTGACTGGAGACCGAGTCGGGGTCGTCGTTGAACACCCTGTCCAGGATGACGGCGTTGTTCAACTGCGCCCATGACCAGGCTGCCAACCCCAGGCTCAGCGCCGCCACGAGCAAGAGCCTTTTCATACTACACTCCTCCTTTCTGAGATGAATTGGTACCTTACTGGGGCATTCCTGTGGGGACGTTAACCGATAAAACAGATTCAACATCAGATTCTGCCCCTTGCGCTTCCACTATAGCATAATCGCCCGCAGGAGTCAAGCAGAATCGCGGGTTTTTTTCTGATTTTTTCAGAAAAATAGCCCGAACCCCTTGACAAGTTTGGCGAGATGGGTTATATTAGAGATGCATTAACCGATTAACGGGTAGATACCATGCGAAGGGAACGAGTCACCATAGCCGATGTGGCGCGCCGGGCGGGAGTTTCAAAGGTCACGGTCTCGTATGTGATTAACGGGCGCGAGGGCAAGGTGCGCATCAGCAACGAAACCCGCCAGCGCATCTGGGAAGCGATACGCGAGCTGGGCTATCGCCCCAACGCGCTTGCGCGTGCACTTACCCGACAGCGCACCAGCACCATCGGCGTGGTGATGCAGTACGCAGCCATCTTCGGAGGGTGGTCTGGTTTTATTCTGGAGCTCCTTCATGGGGCGTCGCATGAGGCGATCGAACAGCAGTATGACCTGATGATGTACACGGGAGCGCATGGGGACGATGCCGAACACGAGGCAAACGCTATTATGGATGGGCGCATCGACGGCGCACTGCTCCTGCGTGACATCGACGACCCCCTTTCCGATATCCTGGCGGACAGCGGCTTCCCGCATGTGCTGATTTTCACGCGCTCGCGCCGCCCGGACGTGTACTATGTGGACTGCGATAACGTGAAGGGCGGGTATATGGCGACCAGGCACCTGCTGGAGCTGGGACACCGCGCGATTGTGCACCTGCGGGGAAGTTCGCATTCCGCGCCCGCGCTGGACCGCTGGCATGGCTACGTGCAGGCGATGCGCGAAGCGGGCATTGAACCCGATGAGGAGTGGGTCATCGAAATGCCCGGTCCGCTGTCGGATGTGACAGCGCTGGTCGAACTGATGCGCTCACCAAACAGACCGACTGCCATCTTCGCATGGAGCGACGACGTGGCGATTCGGGCGATGCAAGTGGTGCGTGAGATGCACCTGCGCATTCCCGAGGACGTGGCGGTGGTGGGATACGACTCCACCGAGGTGTGTAACCACACCGACCCGCCGCTCACCAGCGTGCGTCAGCCCATATACGAGATGGCACGGGAAGGGGTCCGGACACTGGTACGGCTGATTAACGGCGAACGCCCACGTCGTGTTGCCCGGGTGTTCGAACCGACGCTGGATATTCGCCGCTCCTGTGGGGTTTCCTGAGAGGTGAAACAGTTCACAGGACGGGTATATTCGGCGAGATGCGCTGAATCGGTTAATGCCACTACGCGAGGTGAAGGAGTATGGACATGAAAAAAGAAGTCAGTCCGCCCGTGGCGATTGCAGTCATCGTCGTCGTAGTGCTTCTGCTGATTGTGGGCTACGTGGCGATGTCTGGAGGGTTCAGCCGCGGCACACGGACGGCAAAAGAGGCGGGCGCTGGTCCGCCGATGTATCCGGGCGTTATCCCGGGTAAGACCAATGCTCCCGTTGGTGCGCCGATTATGCCAGGGGCGCAGGGGCGCTGAACAATCATACGGCAACACATCAAAAACAAAAAAACAAAGGAGGTTCAACACCGATGCTACGCAACCGAGCTTTTACGCTCATCGAACTGCTCGTCGTCATCGCGATTATCGCGATTCTGGCGGCGATCCTGTTCCCCGTGTTCTCGCAGGCGCGGGAATCGGCGAGGGTGACTTCCTGTCTGTCCAACATGAAGCAGATCGGACTCGCCATTCGCATGTACTCGCAGGACTACGATGAGGTTCTGCCCATGCGACGAACCTGCCCGGGTAACTGGTGCGCTCAGGGTTGCGATGCCAACTGGAAGCACATGCTGTTCCCCTACATCAAGAACTGGGACCTGCTCAAGTGCCCCAGCAACCCGCTGAACCGCACCCTGGACGATACCAGCGGCGACCTGGACGGCAACGGCACGGTGGACTGCGAGGTATATCCGCCAACCGTGCAGAAGACCTTCCGCAGCTACTTCCTGTACCATGCCTTCTTCAAGTCGGGCTCGCCCGTCGGCTCCGGTGAGTGGTGGGCAGGGTTCAACTACGCCGAGAACAACTTCCCCTATCCGGCGAACACGCTCATCGTGGGCGAGCACAAGGACGTCTGGCCTGACTACGGTCCGTGGATGGCGTTCGTTCCCGATTGGGGTCCAGCAGGAGCGAACTTCGGGGCACGCCACCGTGGCAGTGACCGTGCAGTGAACCTAACCTATCTGGATGGACACGCTAAGTGGACCACCTGGGATGCCGTCTGCACCCACGACAACCCTGATGGCACCAACAAGTGGGGCTATGCCAAAGACGCCAATGGCAACGTGATTATCGGCGGAATGGACCTGACATGGCTGGACACCATGTGCAGCACCTACCGCGACGCCGTGCGTAACGGGCTGGTGCATTAGGCACCCTCCTCAGCGGGTGGGGAGCAGCTCCCCACCTGCCTTTTCCTTACCGCCACACGAACGGAGGACGAACAGCAGTAGTGGACACACAGCAGTTACTGGACGAGACCCAAAAGCGTGCATGGCGCTTCTTCTGGCAGGAATCTCATCCCGAAACGGGTTTGACCAAAGACCGCGCGAACAACTTTGCTCCCGACGATTACATCGTTTCCAGCATCGCCAGCACGGGATATGCACTCGCGGCGAACGTGGTGGCGGTACAGAGGCGGTGGATAGAACGCAAGCAAGCGGAACAGCGCACCTTGAAAACCCTGCGATTCGTACTGGAAGAGATGGAGCACTTCCACGGATGGCTGTATCACTTTGTGAACTGGCGCAGCGGCAAGCGCGTGTGGAACTGCGAGGTCTCCACCATCGATACCGCGCTGTTTCTGGCGGGGGCACTGCTGGCGGCGGAGTTCTATAAGGGCGAGGTCGCCCAGCTGGTAGACCGGTTCTACCGACGGCTGGACTTTGAGGTGATGCGAACGGACGGGGGCGCGAAGCCGAACGAGATGATGCTGTCGCACGGGTGGAGACCCGAAAACGGCTTTATCCCCACACGCTGGCACTCCTACAGCGAGCATATCATCCTGTACATCCTTGCGCTGGGCACGCCTTACCAGCGGACACCGGAGGGAATGTGGGACGCCTGGGAACGCCCGGTGGTGGATTACAACGGCAAATACGAACATCTGGCAGGCGGACCGTTGTTCATGCATCAGATGTCTCACCACTACATTGACCTGCGCAATCGCCGCGACCGTCTGGGATGGGATTACTGGGTGAGCTCCGTCAACG
The DNA here is from genome assembly GCA_964579145.1 of uncultured bacterium. Taxonomy (GTDB): domain Bacteria; phylum Armatimonadota; class HRBIN16; order HRBIN16; family HRBIN16; genus HRBIN16. The sequence goes on from CAZOGB010000003.1 coordinate 69,971, forward strand.
CCACTCTCGCCAGCCGGCAGTTCTGCATCGACAACAAAGACAGATTCAAGACCTTTGACGATGACATCTGGGGGCTGACCGCCTCCGATGGACCCGACGGCTACCGCGGCTACGCGGCGATCATCATGTGGGATAAGCCCGACGGAACCGTGGCGCCCACCGCACCCATAGGTTCCATCATCTTCACTCCGAAGGAATCTCTGCGCGCGATGCAGGCGATGTACGACCGCTACCGCGCCAGAATCTGGGGACGTTACGGCTTCAGCAACGCCTTCAACGTGGACAGGGACTGGTGGGATAAGGACGTAATCGGCATTGACCTGGGCATGGCACTGCTGGCGATAGAGAACCACCGTTCTGGCGGGGTATGGAGACTATTTATGCGCCGCCGGGAGGTTCAACAAGGGTTACACCGTGCTGGCTTCCGCGTCACGAAGGAGCCACAGCCTCGCCCCCTGCGACGCACACAGGGGTAGGCGCTACCCCGCTCCCGCGATCAGCGTGCGCGGAGGAATAAAGGCGATATCTTCTCTAGCGGTCTCTAAGGTTTGCACGGGAACGTGCTCCTGTCCCCGCAACAGCTCGCCGATAATCGCCTCTACGGAGCTCTCGGGCGTGGACGCACCGCTGGTGATGCCCACATAGCGGTAGTCGGTACGCCACTCGGGCTGTACCTCCGACGGCTCCAGCAGGAGGTAGGCGAGCGTTCCCGCCTCGCGGGCTACCTCGCACAATCGGTTAGAGTTACTACTGGACCGACTGCCAATCACCAGCACCAGGTCGCATATCTTCGCCAGCTGCTTCACCGCGTTCTGGCGGTTGGTGGTGGCATAGCAGATGTCCTCTTTGGGAGGCGTGTGCAGACGCGGGAAACGTCGGCGCAGAACCGCCATGATGCGCTCTACCTCGTCCACACTCAGGGTGGTCTGCGTGGCTACTGCCAGCTCGCCTTCGGGAACCTGCACGCTCTCCGCGTCCTCCACGCTGGCAATCAGCGTCACCTGTCCGGGCGCGTGTCCCATTGTGCCCTGCGCTTCCACATGCCCGCGATGTCCGATATATAAGGTGTGAAATCCCCTCGTTGCGTAGCGTTCCACCTCCCGGTGAACCTTCGACACCAGCGGACAGGTGGCATCCACCACGCGCAATCCGCGCTCCTGTGCCTCGCGCCGAACCTGTGGCGAGACGCCATGTGCACTGAACACCACCACCGACCCCGGAGGCACCTCCGAGAGCTCTTCGACAAAGATAACCCCTCGTTGCTCGAACGAGCGCACGACGTGCTCATTGTGTACGATGGCATGGCGCGTGTACACCGGCGCACCGTAACGCTCCAGCGCCAGGTTCAGCACCTCTATCGCGTATGAAACCCCCGCGCAAAACCCGCGAGGCGAGGCGAGAATAATTCGTTCCATTGCACCGTGACCCTTTTGCGTATATTGTACCGCAAAGCAGAAGGATTTCCCATCCATGTTGAGCAGGGGGAATGTCTTTGTATCCTGCTGAACGCAGTGAAGCATCTCATTTTGAGTTCCCTCGCCTGGGCTTAAAGGGACACGCTCGTGCTGAGACAGGTAAATCATCTTCCGTTCGTGAATATTTGCGCTGTCTCAACACTCGAGGTATACTGGAATCGGTTTGACTTCACGTGAATAATTAGTGAGGGAAGAGATGGCAATAGCAACAGCACATCGCAAGTCACTGATTGTAGCAGATAACCACATCCTGCACAGACTGCATTCGCTCTCCGGTATTGTTCCCGTTGGCATCTTTCTGGTTCAGCATCTGACGCTCAACTCCTTCGCGCTCGCTGGCGCAGACCGCTTTAACGCGGTGATTGATTTCTTCAACGAGCAGATGCCGCGGCACATCCTGCATGTGCTGGAATGGGGGCTGATTTTCATCCCCATCCTGTACCACGCGCTGTATGGACTGATTATCACCGCGCATGGGCAGGTGAACGTGGGACGATACGGCTACTGGCGTAACTGGATGTATCTGTGGCAGCGCATCACCGGCGTGATTCTGGTGGTGTATATCGCGGCGCACGTGTGGGGCACAACCATCAGCCATCGCCTTTTCGGCACGAACATCCACTACGATGGCATGGTTGCCTATTTCCAGAACCCGTGGGGGGTCGCTTTTTATCTGCTAGGCATCACATCCGCAACATTCCACCTGTCCAACGGAATCTGGAACTTCTGCATCCGCTGGGGTATTACCATCGGCGAGCGGGCACAGCAGGCATGTGCGAAGGTGTGTGCCGTGATTTTCGTGCTGTTGACTGCGCTGGGATGGTCGGCGCTGTTCGCATTCCGCTAGATTGGAAGAGGTGATACGCAATGGCGAAGACACGTACAATCGTGGTTGGCGGCGGGCTTGCCGGGCTGATGACGGTCATCAAAATCGCCGAGCAGGGGCTGCCAGTCGACCTGTTCTCGTTGGTGCCTGTGAAGCGCAGTCACTCTGTGTGTGCGCAGGGAGGCATTAACGGCGCAGTAAACACCAAGGGCGAAGGCGATAGCCCGGAGGAACATTTCGACGATACCGTGTACGGAGGCGACTTTCTGGCACATCAGCCTCCCGTCAAAAGCATGTGTTATCGTGCGCCGGGCATTATCTATCTGCTTGACCGAATGGGCGTGCCCTTCAACCGCACTCCTGAAGGCTTTTTGGACTTCCGACGTTTCGGGGGAACCAAGCATCACCGTACCGCCTTTGCCGGCTCGACCACCGGACAGCAGCTGCTGTATGCACTGGACGAACAGGTGCGCCGCTTCGAGGTGGAAGGGCTGGTGCACAAATACGAAGGCTGGGAGTTTTTGGGCATTGTGAAGGACGAGGAGGGCAGATGCCGCGGAATCGTGGCACAGAACCTGCACACGATGGAAATTCGCGCCTTCCGTGCCGATGCGGTAGTGATGGCCACGGGCGGCCCCGGCTACCTGTTCGGCAAATCCACCAACTCTATCATCAACACCGGCTCCGCCGCGAGTATCTGCTATCAGCAGGGCGCATACTATGCCAATGGCGAGTTCATCCAGGTACACCCGACTGCCATCCCAGGGGAGGACAAATTACGCCTGATGTCGGAAGCCATTCGGGGGGAAGGCGGACGGGTGTGGGTTCCCAAAGACCCGTATGATAAGCGACCGCCGCAGAATATCCCTGAAAGCGACCGCTGGTACTTCCTGGAAGAGAAGTATCCTGCATACGGCAACCTGGTGCCGCGCGATATTGCCACTCGCGAGATATTCGAGGTGTGCGTGATCCAGAAGCGCGGTATCATGGGACGCAATGAGGTGTATCTGGACATCACACACCTGCCTCGCGAGGAGATCGAGCGCAAACTGCTGGGCATTCTCGAAATCTACACGAAGTTTGTGGGCGATGACCCGCGTGAAGTGCCCATGCGCGTCTTCCCCGCGGTGCACTACTCCATGGGCGGGCTGTGGGTGGACTACGAGCGCACCGCCGACGGCTTCCTGGATCCCGAAAGCACACGCAACCAGATGACCAACATCCCCGGTCTTTACGCAGCGGGCGAATGCGAATACCAGTATCATGGGGCGAACCGACTGGGAGCGAACGCGCTGCTCTCGTGCATCTTCGGTGGCGAGGTGGCGGGCAACGCGGTGGTGCGCTATGTCAAAGGGCTGAGCCGCACCGCAGACGACCTGCCCAACACACTCTACGACTCGGAGCGTCGCCGACATGAGGAGGACTATCAGCGGTTGCTGAAGATGACCGGCGACGAGAACCCGTACAAACTGCACCAGGAGCTGGGGCAGTGGATGACCGATAACGTCACAGTGGTGCGCTACAACGACCGCCTCCAGCAGACCGAGCAGAAGATACTGGAGCTGATGGAACGCTGGAAGCGCATCAACATCAACGATTCCTCGCTGTGGACGAACCAGATAGTGCCGTTTACCCGGGCTCTGCGCAACATGCTGATACTGGCGCAGGTGATTACCCGTGGGGCACTGCTTCGCAACGAGAGCCGCGGCGCCCACTACAAGCCCGAATATCCCGACCGCAACGACGCCGACTGGCTCAAAACCACCATGGCAAGCTACACGCCCGACGGACCGGACATCTTCTACGAGCCGGTGGACGTGTCGTTGATACCGCCCCGGGCACGCAAGTACGACGTGGACAAAAAGGCAACACTGGTACAACCGACGCCCGCCCCTCAGCCGGTGGGAACAAAGGATGACAGAGGAGAGTAGCCTATGGACGGCATCAAAGGTGTGGTGTTGAAGGTCAAGCGACAGGCTGACCCGCAGGGCAAGCCGTACTGGGAGGAGTTCGAAGTTCCTTACCAGCCTCGTGCGAACGTTATCTACTGCCTGATGCATATCCAGCGCAACCCCGTCAACCGACAGGGCAAGCCCACCTCTGCCCCTGCCTGGGAGGCTGCCTGTCTGGAGGAGGTGTGCGGCACCTGCACCATGGTGATTAACGGCAGGGTGAGACAGGCGTGCTCTGCGCTGGTGGACGAGGTGGGCAAACGCGTCGGAGAACATCTGGAGATTACCCTCGAACCGATGAGCAAGTTCCCGGTGGTGCGTGATCTCATTGTGGACCGCAGCGAGATGTTCGAGACGCTCAAGCGTATCCGGGCGTGGGTTCCGATTGACGGCACGCACGACCTCGGGCCTGGTCCTCGCATTCCCGACAGCATCCGGGAACTGCGCTATGAGTTCGCCCGGTGCATGACCTGCGGATGCTGTCTGGAAGCCTGCCCCAACGTCAACGCGCACTCGAACTTTATCGGACCCGCTGCGTTGGGACAGGTGAAGCTATTCAACCTGCATCCGGTCGGCGCCACGCTGGAAGACGAGCGTTTTGACGTGCTGGCGGGCCCCGATGGGATAACCGGCTGCGGCAACGCACAGAACTGTGTGCAGGTATGTCCGAAGGACATTCCGCTCACCCGCGCCATCGCCGAGCTGAACCGCGACATCACCATCAACCGGCTGCGCAAATGGCTGACGAAGTGAAACCCTGGGCGGGGACGGCAGAAAACCTCCCCGCCCCCATTGACCATGAGGAGTTCTACACCGCCACAGACGGCAGGCTGTGGCTAATGCAGATTCACGTTCAGTGGTCGCCCCGCTATGAGAGCACGGTGCGCCTGCTGAAAATGCCCGACCGCACCCCTGTCAGCCTCCCTTCGAATCTGCCCTATTTGGATGTGGTGCCGCAGAATATCCGCGAAGCGGCGCTGGACGGACGGTTTGACCTCGAAGCCATCACCCGCTATTGCCTCCAGCGATGCCTGGTAATGTTACGGGAATACGTGCAGCGCTTTGGCAATGAGCTGTAAGATAAATGTCTATCTTCCGATAATGTAGGGTGCTACAAGCTGTCACATCTCCCCCGAGCGTTCGAGGGATGTCTCATCGTGAGGGATATTATGGCATCAAGTGTCCATGTGCTGGTGGTGGACGACGAGCCGCTGGTTGGCGAAGCCATTGAGCGCATCCTGCGATCCTTTGGGTACGCTGTCAGCGTTGCTTACAGTGCGCAGGAGGCTCTGCAGATACTCGCGCAACAGCCAGTACATCTGTGCCTGTCCGACCTGCATATGCCGGGTATGAACGGCAGTGAACTCGTTCGGCAGGTGCGCCAGCGTTATCCTGAAGTGCCCATCGTCATCATGACGGGAGATTCTTCCGTCGAGGTGTTGCGCAACGCGCTGGATAACGGAGCCAGCGACTTCATCACGAAGCCCTGGCGCAGTCACGAGCTACCGGTAGTGATAGAACGCAACATCCGCCGGCACAACATGTGGCTGGAAGAACAGAAACGTCATCTTCAAAAGCTGAACGAAGCGTACTCCGACATGCTGGAGGCGCTTCTATCCGCACTGGAGGTACGGGAAAGGGAGATCGAGGGACATTGCGAAAGGGTTACCGCCTTTACCATGATCCTTGCCGAGGCAATGGGCGTGCCGCACCAGCAACACCCTGACCTCGAGCGGGGTGCGCTGCTGCATGACATCGGCAAAATCGGCATTCCCGACAGCATCCTGTTCAAACCCGGACCGCTCACCGCCGCAGAATGGGAGGTAATGCGCCAGCATCCCGTTATCGGTTACCAGATGTGCATGAAAATCCGCTCCCTGCAGAGCGCAGCGCGCGAGGTTGTGCTATGTCACCATGAGCGATGGGACGGGAGCGGATATCCCCAGGGGTTACGAGGAGAAGATATTCCGCTTGGAGCACGCATCTTCGCCGTGGCAGATACCATTGACGCCATGACCACTGACCGCCCCTATCGCCGTGCGCTTTCCGTCGAGGAGGTCTGTGCGGAGCTGGAGCGGTGTTCCGGCACTCAGTTTGACCCGCAGGTGGTCAGGGCATTCTTCAGTATCCCTTCGGCTGTGTGGACATCGGTGGTGCAGAACGTGCGCTCAACAACGCCTGCCCGTACCCTTGAGCACACACAAACGCCTATAGTGGTGCAGGGCATCCTGCGCAACGCGGCCTAGCTACCTGCTGACAAGGCTTAGTTGCACCTGCAGCTGCCTCTGCTGAGAGCTCCACAGGATTTGTGGCTGAATACAATGGGCAGGGAGGGTGATAGCCACCTGCCAGTCGCGCCAGCGACGCTGTTCAATGTCCCACTTACCTAACACATCCACACCCCAGCGCCCTGTCAGGCGCAGGCGGAAACGCGCTTCCCGGCGTGTCTCCAATTGGTCGAACACGAAGGGGCTGCTTCCCCACGTTGTCGCAAGCGATAATCCCGCTCCCATCTGCAGGGCGGTGTTTGCCTGCCAGTACAGCCCCCACTGTGCCCGTGTCCACCTGTACGCCTCTCCCGGATACACGCCGGCTCTGGCGTCCACCGTCAGGTCGGTGGCTAAACGGTTTCCTATCTGCAGCGTGGGAGATTGCCAGCGCACCAGTGCTACCGCTCGGTTAGCGGTGACGAGGGTTGGGCTTTCGCGCAGTCGCCCCGCCTTCCATTCGGTTTCCAGCGTTCCACCAGCCAGCGGCTGTACCGTCTGATAGCCCAGCTCCACGCCGCGCAGGTACAGGTCGGTGCGCTCAAGGTTTTCCACCGGCGAGTTTGACCGCAGGGAAAGAAAGACGCCATGTTTGTTCCGCTCCTCCCCGCTCACAAGCCAGTGATGCGCACTGATGGTTTCCAGAAAAGAGACACCGGGTCGCTCGGTGGGTTCCAGGTGGCGCAGAGGCTCCCCTTCGGCGTCCCCGTCCAGCCGGCGCAACAGGTCTAACCGTATCTCCGGGTCATGGCGGGTGAACACGCGCAGGCTGTAGCGCACCTGTGCCCATCGATGCGGAAGCAGGTCGCCATAGTACACCATCAACCCCCGTCGGCGCGAGTAGCCCACCTGTGGGATGAGGGGTTCGCCGGGTTCGCGCCTGCCGATTCGCCGGCTCAGGTAGGGCACGTCCACCAACCGGTTGCCCCACGCCGACAGCGACACGTGACGCGCCCGTATGCGCAGCGCCGAACTCAGGCTCAGGCTGCGGGCAGACAGCAGAAAGTCAGGGGGATTCCTGTCGCAGGTGGTCAGGGTGACGTTGCGCATGTCCAGCGTACTGCCATCCGAGTGCAGGGTCTTGGCGGTGATGATGATGCCTTCTATCGTACCGCGAACATCCGACAGGTCGCCTTCGCGAGTTTTCAGGTTGAAGCGCGTTTGCGAAGCGTAAAGCCGTCCCCGCTCATCTTCAAAAAGCACGTCGCCTATGGCTGTAATCCAGCCCGTTTCCGTATCCCCTTCGATTCGCTGTGCTCGCACGCGCCGGTTTCCCCACTGTACCTCGGCGTCGCCCTCCGCCACAAAGTGGGTTAACCCCTGAGATTCCACACGATGCGCCAGCAACCGCCACGTCTCTTGCTGTGCCGACCGCGGGGCAGACCGTGCCATGCCACAGTTCAGCACCCCCATCAGTGCCGCCGCTACGAGCCAGCGCAGGCGACGGGTTACTCGGAACTGTCCACCACGCGAAGGATCCACTCCACAGCTCCCCGCAGGTCTGGCGCTACGTGGTCAGGAGGGTGGTTTTGCATTTCCGGGGAATCCAGCATCTCCGGCTTAACGTGCCCGCTCAGCACCAACACCGTCCTGACCCCTGCCGAGCGCCCGGCAACGATGTCCCGCCACGAATCACCCACAAACACCGACCGCTCCAGCGCGATACGGTGCTCGCGTGCCGCCCGGAGCAAAAGACCGGGTTTCGGCTTGCGGCAGTCGCATCCGTCGGAATCATCATGTGGGCAGTAGTAGAAGGCGTCAATGTGCGCGTTGTATTCGCTCAGCATCTCCTGCAATCGTTCACTGATTCGCTGGAGGTCTTCCAGCGTGTACAGCCCCTTTGCCACTCCCGACTGATTGGAGCAGACAATCACTGGCACCCCCAGCGCGTTGAAGCGGGCAATTGCCTGCGCTGACGTGGACAGCAAACGCAATTCCTCCGGTCGGGTGACGAACTCCACCGGGTCTTGATTGATAACGCCATCCCTGTCCAGAAACACAGCGGGACGAACCGCTTCCTCGCTCAACAGCTCACCTCCTTCTGACGTTCTCCAAAAGGACTATATCGGAGCTTATCGCGAATCGTCAAGAGGATGCCACAGGCAGGGAGGTGACTTCGCATGGCTCGGCGCGTGCATATCGGCACATCGGGCTGGAGTTATGACCACTGGCGGGGCATCTTCTACCCACCCGAACTGCCACGCGAGGAGTGGCTCACCTTTTACGCACAGGTGTTTCCCACCGTGGAGGTCAACAGCAGTTTTTACCATCTGCCTTTCACGGGCATGGTGCTTGGCTGGCAGAGGCGCACGCCCGACGGCTTCCTGTTCGCCGCCAAGTTCTCCCGTCAAGCCACACACGTGTACAGACTGCGCGACTGTGAGCAGGTTGTCCAGCGATGGCTGGAGCGGATGCAGTTGCTGGGCACCAAGCTGGGGGTGGTGCTGGTGCAGTTGCCGCCGGGACTGCACAAAGATGTGCCCCTGCTGGAGGATTTTCTGCGCCTGTTTCCACAGGGAATGCGCGTGGCGGTGGAGTTTCGCCATCCCTCCTGGGAGTGCGATGAGGTATACAGTTTGTTGCGCTCGTTGGGTGTGGCGCACTGTACCATTAGCTATCCCCGCTATCCTGTCGACTGGACGGTGACCGCTCCTTTCGCGTATGTTCGCCTGCACGGAGTAACCCAGGCGTATGATTACTGCTACAGCGAGGCAGAGCTTCAGGAAATGGCTTCGCACATTCGCCGTCTGCTGAACGAGGTACAGGAGGTGTTTGTATACTTCAACAACGACACCAACGGCTATGCTCCCGACAACGCACGCCAACTGCAGACGATTCTTGCACTGGGGTGAAAGATTTGAAGGAACGCCAACCTTCAGAGCGAATAGCCATATTAACATCGGCAAGGAGGAACAGGTGAAGTTGAGAACGGACTGGTTGTTCATTGTGGCGTTGTTGCTTTTGTGCGCACTGCCGGGCGAGTCCAAACGTCGCCTCAGCGTTGCGAACCTGCTCACCGAGTGGCTGAAAGACCCTCTGGGCATTGATACCCCTCAGCCCCATTTCTCGTGGCAGATGGTTCACCAGCGCCGCGGCGCCAGCCAGAGCGCGTACCAGATTCAGGTAGCCAGCAGACCGGAGCTGCTGCGCGACGGCAGGGCGGATATGTGGGATAGCGGGAAAGTAGCCTCCTCACAGAACCTGCATATCCGCTACGAAGGCAAGCCTCTGCAGAGCCGAACAACCTATTACTGGCGGGTGCGGATTTGGGACCAGGATGGGGTGACCAGCGTCTACAGCCAGCCAGCGACCTTTGAAACCGCCTTTCTGCGCCCCGACGAGTGGAAAGGCAGATGGATTGTAGTGCCCCGGGCGGGAGGCAACGGCTGGCACTCACAGTTTGCCGACAATGTGAACGTGACCAAATGGGTGCAGATAGACCTGCGTCGGTCGGTGCCCTTCCAGTCTGTGGTGCTGTATCCGGCGCGTCCCTATAACTGGAGGCGTGATGAACCCGGTTTTGGTTTTCCTGTGCGTTTCCGCCTGGAAGCCAGCGACGAACCCGACTTTACCTCCTCGAGGGTGCTCGCCGATTTCACGCAAGCCGATGTTCCCAACCCGCGTACCAGACCGATGCGCATTGACGTGGGCGAGCAGAGAGCGCGTTACGTGCGGTTGACCATCACCAAACTGCATCATCCTGCCGATACCCGCCCGCTGGCAGCGCTGGCGGAGATGGAGGTGCTGGATGCCGACGGTAAAAACCTTGCCCTGCACGCGCCGGTAACCACCGATGGCTGGAACATGGACAGCATTGAAGAGAACGACTGGGGGCGTGCCATGCTCACCGACGGCGTTCGCGAATCGCGCCCATCCGATACGTATGCCCCCATGTTGCGGCGCGAGTTCAGGGTGGAGGGCAGAGTAAAACGCGCCCGCGCCTACGTGACTGGGCTGGGATATTATGAGCTCTATCTGAACGGTAAAAAGGTGGGCGACCATGTGCTGGACCCGCCGTATACCAATTTTCATAAACGTATCTACTACAGCACCTACAATGTCACTCCTTTGCTGAGGCGCGGCGATAACTGCGTGGGCGCACTGCTGGGTAACGGCTGGTGGAAAGGCTCACCGCAGTTCCTCCTGCAACTGCATATCCAGTACGCCGATGGCACGGAACAGGTTGTGCTCAGCGACGGAGAGTGGCGCTGGGCGAAAAGTCCCATCCTGAGCAACAGCCTGTATCACGGCGAGACCTACGATGCCCGGCTGGAGCAGTCGCGCTGGGCGGAACCGGGCTTTGAGGAACCGCGGGAAGGCGAAAGCGCCTGGCAGGCTGTTTTGCTGGGCGAGATGGACACTGCTATCCTTTCAGCGCAGATGATGCCACCCATCAAAGTGACCCAAGTGCTGAAGCCAGAGCGGATCAGCGAGCCGCGCCCGGGTGTGTTCGTGGTGGATTTCGGGCAGAACTTCTCGGGATGGTGCCGCTTGAAGGTGAAGGGCAGGGCGGGAACCACCGTTACCCTCAAACATGCGGAGGTGCTGTTCGAAAACGGTCTGGTCAACCAGCAGAATCTGCGCACCGCCAAAGCCACCGACACCTACATCCTGAAAGGCGAGGGCACAGAGGTTTACGAACCGCGCTTCACCTACCACGGCTTCCGCTATGTGCAGGTGGAGGGCTATCCGGGCACGTTGACCACGAACGATATTGAAGGACGTGTGGTGCACACCGCCTTCGCCCAGCGCGGGCAGTTCGAGTGCTCCAACGACCTGCTCAATCAGATACAGCGCAACGCGCAGTGGGGCTACCGGACAAACTGGCACAGCGTTCCCACGGACTGTCCACAGCGCGACGAGCGGCAGGGATGGATGGGCGATGCGCACATGACCGCCAACATGGGGCTGTATAACTTCGCTCCCGAATCTGCCTACGCCAAGTTCCTGCGCGACATCGCCGATGCACAGGGCGAGGACGGACGCATCCCCGACACCGTGCCGCACGTATGGGGAACCAACCCAGGCGATCCGCAATGGGCGGGAGCGTACCTGTTCATCGCGTGGGACGTGTATCGCCACACGGGAGCCAAACACCTTCTGGAACAGCATTACGAGGGGATGAAGCGCTATGTGGAGATGCTTCGTCGCGAGGCGGGCGAGAACTGCATCCTCACCCGCAACAACTATGGCGACTGGGTGGCCATCCTGGAGACGCCTAAAGACCTCATCTCCACCGGAACCTATTACCTAAGCGTCAAGCGGCTGGCTGACATCGCGCACGTGCTGGGCAGACGAGAGGATGAACAGGAGTATCGCGCCCTGTGCGAGCGGATTGCTCAGGCGTTCAACGCGAGGTTCTGGAACGCCGTAACGGGGCAGTACGGCAACGGCAGCCAGTTCTCCAACATCTTCCCGCTGTATCTGGGCATCGTGCCGGAGGAGCGCAGGCAGAAGGTGCTGGAAAATGTGGTGCACGACATCACGGCAAACCACAAAGGACACCTGAGCACCGGCTTCATCGGCACGCGCTATCTGCTGGACACGCTCACCAGGCTCGGGCGGGCGGATATCGCCTACCTGGTGGCGTCGCAGGATACCTATCCCAGCTGGGGATATATGGTGCGCCGGGGCGCGACCACCATCTGGGAGCTGTGGAAATACGAGGTGGGACCGGGAATGAACTCGCACAACCATCCCGCCTTTGGGCTGGTGAGCGGCTGGTTCTACGAGGCGCTGGCAGGCATCCAGCCCGACGAATCGCGCGGCGACTGGGAGCACTTCTTCGTGCGTCCGCACCCCGTTGGCGACCTGCGGTGGGCAAAGGCGACGGTAAACACCGTGCGCGGCGAGGTGGGCGTGCGCTGGGAGAGGCGTTCCGATGCGTTCCTGCTCAGCGTCGTCGTGCCCGCCAACAGCTCGGCGACGGTGTACGTTCCCAAGGGGGGCATCGCCGACCCGGTCATCACCGAGGCGGAGGGCAGGGTATGGCAAAAGGGTACGTTCCTGCCGAAGGTGCCGGGGGTAAAGAGCGTGCGTGACGAAGGGGAGTGGATGGTGCTGGAAATCGGCTCGGGCAGTTATCACTTCAAGCTACATGCAGACAGATGAACAGTTGCCGTCCCTCCGCAGGTTTGATATAATTCGGTAAAACTGCGGGAGGTGCTGTCATGGAGGATTGGCAATCGCAGTCGGAACAAACGGAACAAACGGGTCAAGAGGAGCAGGCGCGTCGGGAACCGGTAGATGTGACCGCCTTTGCGCTCTGGCTCATTGATGAGATGCAGGCTCAGGCATGGATTAAGATGGGTCTATGGAAGGACCCAATCACGGGGGAGATACAGACAGACCTGCGGCAGGCGAAAATCGCGATTGATTGTGTGGCGGCGCTGGCGGAAGTGCTGAAACCGCACCTTGAGGAGGCACAGCAGCGCGAGATAGAGCGGTTGTTGACCGACCTGCGGCTCAACTTCGTACAGCGCAGTGCCGAGGCGTCGTCAAACCAGTAAAGAGAGGAGGCGACCATGCATCGTTCCCAGCAAAGTGCCGAAGTCCGCTGGCTACGCGCTCAGTGGGCACGCTATTATTTTCTCCGACGGTGTTATCTGTGGGCGGCGCGGGGCATCCGCACGTTCGTTCTGTGGCTACGGGATGGGGTATCACTGGTAGCACAGCGGATTCTGGAACGCACCGACCCTTTGACACAGTATCAGCGACAGCGTGAGCAGTTTCTGGCTTTCTACGACCGTTACGAGCAACTAGTGGACTTATTATGCTGGGCGGCGCGTGATACCGTGCACGACGGTTGCGACGAGAAGTATCAGCGGGTGCGCGAGTGGCTGATTCATCACTATGCCCCGGTGCGTCGGGCAATGGCGCCCTTTACCCAGCAGGTGCTTGCGGAGCGAGCGGGCAATCCCCAGGAAGACCCCTTCGCCCTGCTGTTTGCGCCTCCGCACGTGATGCAGGTCATTGAGCAGGACCAGGGCGACCTGCTGGAGCGGATTATCCTCACGCGCGAAATCGTGGCACGCTACGACGCCCACCTGCGCACGCAGATCGACAAACATCGGGGACAGAGCACCTATTGACGATGAACGTCCGACACTTCCGCACCGAAGACCTGCCTGCGGTGCTTGCCCTGTGGAACCGTTGCATGGGCGAGCAGTTTCCGCTGGATGCACCCCTTTTCGAGCAGAACGTGCTGAAAGACGCTCATTTTGACCCCGAAGCGGTTTGGGTGGCAGAAGACGAGAGGGGCAACCTGCTGGCATACGCCCATGCTAAGGTGTGTAAGGAACCGCTGGGCTCGGCGGGTATGCTTCCCGAACAGGGCTGGATTGGTGCGCTCGCTTTTGAGGCCGATGATGCGGGGCTGGAGGCAGCGCGTGCCATACTTCAGACGGCGTTGGATTGGCTGAAAGCGCAGGGCAGAAAACAGGTAAGCTACGGTTCCGACCCTGCGCACCTCTTCCCGGGCGTGCCCGCCGAACAGACCCTACACCAGCAGATTCTGCAGGAGGCAGGCTTCACCATCAGCGAGCACGTGGCGGTGGACCTGGTGCGCGACCTGGCGGATTACCGGGTTCCCGACGAGGTGGAGGCAAACCTGCACCGCCTGCACGAGGAGTATGCCATTCGTTCCTGTACACCCGAGGATGTGCCTGCGCTGTTGCGCTTTCTTCAGCAGGAGTTTCCGGGCAGGTGGTACTACGAGACGGTCAAACGGCTGGAAGTGGAGGATACCCCTCGCGACATTCTCATCCTCGTGCACAGCGGCGAGGTTCACGGCTTTTGCCATACCTTCCACCGTGGTTCCAAACGGATAGGTCCGTCTATCTACTGGCGCAGGCTGCTGGGGGAAGCATATGGCGGCCTGGGACCGATTGGCGTCGCTGGCAGCACCCGCGGCAAAGGTCTGGGACTGGCTCTGCTGTGCAAGGGCGTGGAGTATGTGAAGTCACAGGGCGCCACGCGCATGGCGATTGACTGGACGGACCTGGTGGACTTCTACGGCAAAATCGGCTTCCGCGTGTGGAAACGGTATCACCCGGCATCCCGGTCTCTGTGACTGTGGAGGGCGAACCTCCCGGTGAGCCGTTTGCATGGGCAACCCGCTGTGGTTGCTCCCCACGGGCGGGAAGGAACTCAGACAGATCAGCGGGAACTTCGTACTCTGATACGTCGTGCGGGGGCACCAGAATGGGAAGCACCCTGCTCATAATGGCATATAACCTGATTGTTATCATTCCACCTCAGCTGGGGCTGATGATGCTGGTGGCTACCCTTGCGCGTTGGCAGATAGGCAGGTTAACAGGTGGATTCAGGCAGTGGATTCATTCTGGGGCATGGCTGTATGATGCCGCGTTCTTGTTATGTGCACTGGGAGGATGGGGTATCGTGGGGATGGGTGCGCAAATGCTTTCCCAGTGGTCAAAGCAGATTTTGATCTGTGCACCGCCGAACCTGCCCATCACGATGCTAAGGGTCACTATTCCTATAGACGACCTGTACTCTACCAGCTTCATCTTCTTCGCATGGTTTGTCGTAGGCATCCCAAACTGGATACTTCAAGAGCTTTACCAGTGGCGGTATGCCCGTGACAGGTCTGTGAAAATGGGCGAGCTCCTTCTAATCTGGCTGGCGCCAGCGCTTGTCTACATCGTATATCTCGGGATGCGGGTTTATGCGGTCATGTCTGAGGTGCTTGTCTTACGTTATCGTCTCTGCGGAGCACCCTGAAATGCTGTCTGTTATCGACCGCTGGATTGGAACGTAGAGGGTGCTGTCGGAAGATGGCACCCTCGCATTTGCCCCTGAACCGCTCTTATGCTAAAATGTACTAAAATACCTTAACCAGGAAGAAGACTATGCCTGTAGCGGTAGGTGTGGCGTTTAAACGGGTCGCCCGTTCCTACTGGTTTGACCCGGCAGGATATGAACTGAAAGAATGGGACAAGGTGATTGTGGAGACCACGCGCGGTCAGGAGATGGGCACGGTGCGTATTGCGCCGCGCGAGGTCAGCGAGGAAGACCTGCAAGCGCCGCTGAAACCCATCCTGCGCCCTGCTACCGCTGAAGACCTGGAACAGCACAAACAGAACCTGTACATGGCGAAAGAGGCAATCACTATCTGTAAGGCGAAGATACTCAAGCACGGATTGCCGATGAAGCTGGTGCACTCCGAGTACGCGTTTGACCGCTCACAGCTCACCTTCTACTTCGTGGCGGAGAACCGGGTGGACTTTCGCGAACTGGTGCGCGACCTCGCTGCCACCTTTCGCACGCGCATCCAGCTGATGCAAATCGGTCCGCGCGACCAAGCGAAGATGATGGGCGGTATCGGCCCGTGCGGATTAACCCTGTGCTGTAGCACCTTCCTGAAGGAGCTCATGCCCATCTCCATGAAGATGGCGAAAGACCAGAGCCTTTTCCTGAACCCGGTCAAGTTCTCCGGCGTGTGCGGGAAGCTGATGTGCTGTTTGCAGTATGAGCATGAGATGTACAAGGAGGCACGCGCGCGCCTGCCGCGCATCGGCGAGACGGTGCAAACGCCGCAGGGAGAGGGGCGCGTGAACGACCTGAACGTATTGAAAGAGGAAGTGGTGGTGGAGTTTGCCAGCGGCGCCTTAGCTACTTACGCCGCGTCCGAACTGCAGTGGGAGCGACAGACCACCGGCTGTGCCTGCGCGGCCGGCGCCGCATCCGAAGCGCGTGAAGAGGAGACTGCCGTCGTGGATGAGGAGGTGCCAGATACCGATGCCTATCTATGAGTTTCGCTGTAAAGGGTGTGGACAGAAGTTTGAGGAGCGGCTGCCCAGCACCGACATCTCGGGCGTGCAGTGCCCGCAGTGCGGCTCGGCGGAGGTTTCGCGCCTCATCTCGCTGTTCTTCTCGCCGAAGGTCAGCCGCGATATGGGAGTGGTTGGCTGTGACCAATGCGCCGGGAGCAGTCCACCCCCGTTCTGTCAGCCGGGCGGGTGCTCTGTGGGGGAGTGATGCGCTGTGCAATCCCGATCGCGCGAGCGGTGGGTAGTGTTCTACTCCACCCACAACCGAATAGAAGCCGACATTGTGCTGGGCGTCCTGCGTGATGCGGGGGTTCCCGCGGTGCTTCAGGAGACGGGAGCCTCCATATACGGGGCAGGAATGCGGAGCATTCTCGTGCCGCGCGAGAGGTTACAGGAAGCCCAGCAGGTTGTAGATAAGGCAAAAGAGGCTGCCGAACTGCAAGAAGGGGATAACGGACATTATGGGGAGTGAGAAAACGTACTACGTTACCACGCCGATTTACTACGTGAACAGCTCGCCGCACATTGGTAGCACGTTGACCACGCTGGCGGCGGATATGCTGGCGCGCTACCAGAAGATGCGGGGGCGAAAGGTGTGGTTCCTGACGGGAACCGACGAGAACGCGATTAAGGTGCATCGCGCCGCCCAGGAGCGGGGTGTTCCCACGAAGCAGTTTGTGGACCAGCTCGCCGCCGAGTTCCAGCAGGCATGGAAGACCATGCACATCGCGTATGACGATTTCATCCGCACCACCGAGCCGCGCCACGTGCGCGTGGTGCAGGAGTTCTTCCGCCGAATGCTGCAAAACGGCGATATATATAAAGGTATCTACGAGGGCTGGTACTGCGTGTCGGACGAGACCTTCTTCGCGCCTTCCGATGTTGGCGAGGACCGGCTCTGCCCCAACGCCGAATGCCGGCGACCGCTTCAGTGGGTACAGGAGGAGGACTACTTCTTCCGACTTTCCGCCTATGGCGACCGCCTCCTGCAATATATCGAAGCGCATCCCGACTGGCTGGAGCCGGAGTTTCGCAAGAACGAGGTCATCGCCTTCATCAAGCAGGGGCTGCGCGACCAGAGCGTGACCCGCGCCAACCCGGGCTGGGGCATTCCCGTGCCCGGCGAGCCCGATAAGGTTATCTACGTGTGGTTCGACGCGCTGATTAATTACGTTTCCGCTACGGGCTGGCCCGACGATATGGAGCGTTATCAGCAGCTGTGGCCCGCCGTGCACCTGATGGGCAAGGAGATTTTCGTGCGGTTCCATGCGACGCTTTGGCCCGCCATGCTGATGTCAGTCGGGCTTCCAGTGCCGGAGCGTATCTTCGGGCACGGCTGGTGGACGATTGGCGGCGAGAAGGGCAGTAAGTCGAAAGGCAATCTGCCCCATCCGGTGCAGCTGGCGCAGGACATCGCCGCGTGGTCGGGCGCCGATTTTGAGATTGCGGTGGACGCCGAACGCTACCTGCTGATTCGCGAGATGCAGTTCGGGCTGGACAGCGAGTTTTCCGAAGAGTCCTTCCGCAAGCGCTACAACAGCGACCTCGCCAACGACCTGGGCAACCTGCTGAACCGCACGCTGAACATGGTGTGGCGCTATGTGGATGGACGTGTGCCCAAACCGCTTGAGCATAACGCCGAGCTGGCGCAGCTGGCGGAGGAGGTTGATAAAGGTATCGCCGAGGACGTGTACCGCTTCCGCCTGAACGGTGTGCTGGAGCAAATCTGGCGCATGGTGTCGCGCCTGAACAAATACCTGGACGAGCAGGCGCCCTGGAGCCTGTACCGCAACGGCGAGACGGAGCGTGCGCAGGGCGTGCTGTACGATGTGCTGGAGGGAGTGCGGCTGTGTGCCCTATGGCTGGCGCCCACCATGCCCGTGGCAACCGCCCGCATCTGGCAGCAGCTGGGGCTGCAGATCAGCCCGGTGGAAACACGCTGGCAGGAGGAAGGTACGTGGGGACGCCTTCAGCCGGGCACGGCGGTGCAACAGCCACAGCCCCTGTTCCCGCGCATCACCGAAGAGACAATCATTGCCACCACACAAGAGGAGACCAGGATGGAACCAAGTAACCTGATTACCATTGGAGATTTTCAGAAGCTGGAAATCAAAATCGCTGAAGTGAAAGCGGCGGAACCTGTACCAAACACGTCCAAACTGCTGAAGCTGACGGTCGATATCGGTGGAGAGACACGCACTCTGGTGGCAGGCATCGCCGAGACCTACAGCCCGCAGGACGTTATCGGCAAGCAGATTGTGGTGCTGACCAACCTTCAGCCTGCCACCATTCGCGGCGTGCAGTCGCAGGGGATGTTGCTGGCGGCGGAGGTGGACGGGAAAGCCGTCCTGCTGACCCCCGACAGACCCGTGCCGTTAGGAAGCAAAGTGCGCTGAGTCGAAGGGTGCAAACGCTGGCTGTTGTGCTGGCTGGTGGCGCAAGCCGTCGCATGGGCACGCCGAAAGCCCTGCTGGACTGGCATGGTCAACCCCTGTTGCGCCACGTGATAGACCGCCTGCGCCCCGGGTTCGAGTGGATTGTGGTGGTGGGTGGAGACGTGCAGAACATCCTTCCGTCCGATGTGGAGTGGCTGGCGGACGACCAGCCGGGCGCAGGTGCCGCCGCGGCGATACTGACCGCGCTACGCCACTACCGGCAAGCCTGCTTCGTGTGTGCCTGCGATATGCCTTTCGTGCACGCCCGATTTGGCAGGTGGCTTCTGGAGAACGCCCACGACTGCGCTGTGCACATACCGTACTGGCAGGGATTGCCTCAGCCCCTGCACGCCGTGTGGTTGCCTGGGGCGATGGTCTGGCTCGAGGAGAGCCTGCGGGCGGGCGAGCACGCGGTGTGGCGCGTTCTCCAGCGGATGGAATCGGCGGGCGCACTGCTCAGGGTGTGCGAGGAAACGGTCCGCGCATTTGATGCCGAAGGGCGGTGCTTCGTCAACCTGAACACGCCAGAGGAATGGCGCCGATGGAGCACACTTCGGCAGGGAGGTGAAAGTAGGGAATGAAAAAAGAAATCATCGTGAACGTGGGCAGTCGAGAGACGCGCATCGCGGTGCTGGAAGATGACCGCTTGATGGAGCTGCACGTGGAGCGCGAGGAGCGAATCGTCGGCAGTATCTACAAGGCGCGGGTAGCAAACGTGCTTCCCGGCATGGATGCGGCGTTTGTGGACATCGGTCTGGAGCGCAACGCCTTCCTGTATGTGGGCGACATTCTGCCCGAAAGCGGCGAAGAGACGCCGGCGCCCGCTTCCATGCGTCGTTCCGCCCTGCGCAACCGCAACATTAAAGAGATTCTGCGCGTGGGGCAGGAGATACTGGTGCAGGTGACCAAGGGACCGCGCGGCACGAAAGGCTCTCGCGTCACCACGCGCATCACCCTGCCCGGGCGGTACGTGGTGCTGGCGCCGGAGGGGGAGCATCTGGGTGTATCGCGCAAAATCAGCGACCCCAAGGAGCGCGAACGGTTGAGAAAGCTCGGTCGTGAACTGCGCCCCGAAGGATTTGGGCTGATTATCCGCACCGAAGCCGAAGACAAAAGCGAGGAACAGCTGGTACAGGATATCGAGTGGCTTCTGGAGCAGTGGCGCACTATTCAGGAGACCGCCCGCAAGGCGAAGGCGCCCGCGCTGATTCACAAGGACTACACCCTGCTGTACAAAACGGTGCGCGACATTTTCGGCTCCGATACCACCCGCATGGTGATTGACGACCCCGAAGAGTTTCAGAAAGCGGTGGAGCTCGCCAGCCGTTTCGCGCCCAAGCTGCGCTCGCGCATCGAATTGTACGACAAAGAGGAACCCATTTTTGACCATTTTCGTCTCGAACAGGAGATAGACCGGCTGATGAAGCGGCAGGTGTTTCTGAAGTCGGGCGGTTACTTGACGATAGACGAGACCGAAGCGCTGACCACCATTGACGTCAACACGGGTAAGTTCACCGGGAGCACCAGCCTTGCCGATACTATCCTGCGCACCAACATCGAGGCGGCGGAGGAGGTTGCCCGTCAACTGCGCCTGCGCGACCTGGGCGGCATCATCGTGATCGACTTCATCGATATGACCAGCGCACACGACCGCCAGCAGGTGATGCGCACCTTAGAGCGTGCCCTGAAGCGCGACCGCGCTCGCACCAAAATCAGCCACATCAGCCCGTTAGGACTGGTGCAGATGACGCGCAAACGCACCGGCGAGTCTGTGGTGGAACTGCTGATGGAGCCATGCCCCTACTGCGGTGGACGCGGGCGCATCATTGCACCCGAGTCAGTAAGCATGGATATCGAGCGCGAGCTCACCCGCCGCGCCGTCGCCGAGGGGGCAGAGGCCTATCTGGTCATCGCCCATCCCAAAGTGGCGGAGATACTCATTGGCCCCGAGGGCGAGAACGTGGACGAACTGGAGCACACCCTGCACTGCGCCATCTACGTGCGCAGTGACCCCGGCAGGCATATCGAGCACTTTGACATCCGCTCAGGCACAATGTCAGACTTTGACCGTCTGTGGCTGGGTTACCGGCGAGCGCAGGTGGTGGAGTGCACGGTAGAACCTTCCAGCTTAAGCACCAACGGCGATGCCCGGTTTATCGGCTGGGCGGACGGCTTCCTGCTGGACCTGACCGACGGGGCGGAGTACGCCGGTCAGCGAGTGAAAGTGCGCTTGCTGGACGTGCGGCGTTCCTTCGCCTTCGCGGAGGTCATACCGTCGGTGCGCCCGCTGGATCGCAGTGAGATACCGTAGCTCAGCGGATGCGCACCGGCAGAATGGAGTATTTGCGCTGTTCGTAGTATTCGCGCTGTTCGTAGATCAGCACCAGGTTGGTCAGCGGGCGCAGAGGCTTCATCAGTATCCTGCCGCGATAGTACATGCCTGTCGAGGAGCCGGCATCCAGATTGATGGCGTCCACACAGCCCAGCCGATGCATCACCACCGCTATCTGGCTGAGGGTAACCCGCTTGCGCGTGGCGACGAACAGCAGGTAGTTGTCGCGGGTCAGCCCAACCGCTAACCGCCACGCCGGTCGCAGAAGATTCCTGTCGCGAAAACCTTCCGCGCGAGGGTCCACCCCCATTTTGCCCGCCGTGACCAGCCGCGGACCGGAACGAATCACGAAGTCGTAGGCGCTCCAGTCCTCGCGGCGGTTGCGCTTGACGTCCACGAACTCTACCTGATTGTCGGGGGTGACACACAATGCAGTGCCGATGCCGCCAAAATGCACCATTTTGCCTTCGATAACGATATCGCCCACCGGCAGGTAGTTGCGCGTGCCGAAGAAGGTGCCGGTGACCGCTGCGGTTGGGCGTGCTCGCGCTACCATGCTTGCCAGTGGCTCGGTGCGCCCGCGCCGTTGCTTCGCCAGCATCCCTGTGACCTTCACGTTCTCGTCGTTCATGTTCACGCGAATGATTTTAACGGGGATGTTCTGTACGGTGGTGGCAATGAGAGTAACACTGCTTCCATCTGCATACGCGCTGACGCAGAACAACCACCACAGGAATACACTGAACAATAACCCTCTCAGCCTCATCGTCGCTTCCTCTCTGCTTCTGCTCTGCCCATCAGAGTTGTTCCACATCGCGCGGTCGGCGTCGCGTGTTATTAGCATACCGCAAAAAACCGTATTGTTACCAGTTTGACAGATATGTCCCAACGTGATATATTGCCTGTGTTCAGCATTGATAAAAATCCTGGTGTCCATGACCGCGCGAAAGGAGGCGCAAAGATGCGTAAGATGCTGCTGGTAGTCCTTCTTGTCACCTTGATGACGGGTGGGACGTTTGCACAGGTCGTTTTTACCGACGATTTTGAAAGCTACACTGGGCAACAGCAATTTGAGCAGTATGATAACCCTGCAGACCTGTTTGACCCCATCTGGCTGACGCGCAATGTGTGGCACGGACAGATTGCGCCGCCTAACCTGCAGCTGATAAACGTCACCAATCCCTACACCCATCCGGGGTATCAGGGAGACCCGTATCTGCCTCAACCCGCCGATGCGAAAGCGCACAGTGGCAGTCAAAGCCTGTGGCTGAAGGCAGGCTCCGCGCGGGCGAACTTTGTGAACCTCTCTCAACCGCTGGGCGTGGGGGCGTATGTGGACTGGTGGTTCTACGACACTGGCTCGGCGGGAGCACGGGCGAACGCCTGGGTGGAGCTGTTGCACTACACAAGCGGCTTACTGGATGTGGGCGCGGGCGTCACCACCGGGCAGGTGGAGTCGTTCTCGCTGGGTGCGGCGAGCTTCGACCCCAAAGCGAACCTCAGCCTCTACCAGATTCGCGGCGACATCTCCGATCCAGCTTACTATCCCCCCGATTCTTTCGCCAGTCAGGGTGGGGGCGCGGCTACATGGGCGAACTTTGCGGGAGCCTCGCGTAGCGTCGGCTGGCGCCATGCCGCCATCTGGCTCTGGAAGCCCGATGAGGTGATGTTTATTGTGGACGGTGCAACGCGCACGGCGCCGCGTAATCCTGCCTACGGGGCGACCACCGTGCGCATCCGTGCGCTGTCCAGCAACGTGACCGACTTCTATTACGACGATTTCACGATAGGCACGGGTATCCCGCCGGCGATGCCGCGCTCTAACACCGCCGTTGCGCTCTCTGCGGAAGGGTTCGCGGGCAACTTTTCGCTGGTGAACCTGCAGGTGGAGATACGCCATCCGGGCGAGCTGTGGTCGCTGGAGAGCGTGCAGGTAGTGCCGGGCGCGGATGGGCGTTTCACCTTCGCCCTGCCGCGGGGCAGTTACGACCTCGCCTTCAAAGCCGACCGTTCCCTGCGCCGCCTCCTTTACGGAGTGAACATCCCCGCCAGCGGCACCCTGAACGTTTCCCTGCTGATGGGCGACGCCGATGACGATAACGAGGTGACGCTGTTTGACTTCGGGCAACTGGTCGCTGCGTTCGGCAGTATGCCCGGCGACCCGAACTGGAACGCTCGTTGCGACTTTGACGGCGACGAGGAGGTCACCCTGTTCGACTTCGGCATCCTGGTGCGCAACTTCGGGCTGATTGGGGATGAGTAG
>CAZOGB010000004.1:0-62046 GCA_964579145.1 uncultured bacterium
GGTCTTGACAAGGTTATGCGTATAATGTAAACTATGAGCAAACACACGAGAAAAGGGAATGCCCGATGCGCTTCTTGCCCGGAACCCATATTGAGATTATCCGTGACGATATCGAGCGTGGACATATCCGCTTCGCCCTGTTCGACTTCGACGGCACGCTCTCGCTGATACGTGAAGGGTGGCAGCAGGTTATGGTGCCCATGATGGTAGAAGTGCTCCAGCGCGAAACTAACACGAACGAAAGCCCTGAAGAGCTCACCCGCATCGTGCGGGAGTTCGTGGACCGCCTGACAGGCAAGCAGACCATCTACCAGATGATCCAGCTGTGCGAGGAGATAAAGAAGCGCGGAGGCAAACCGCGTGACCCACTGGAGTATAAATGGGAGTATCTTGCCCGACTGTGGGAACGCATCAAGCACCGCGTGGAGGGACTGAAAAACGGCTCCATCCACCCCGACGAGATGCTGGTGCCCGGCTCGCGGGATCTGCTCGAGAACCTGAAGCGACGTGGAGTGCGCATGTATCTTGCCAGCGGAACGGATGAGGTGTACGTGCTGGACGAAGCGTCCGCCCTGCGGATAGATGGCTACTTCGACGGTATCTACGGCGCCATCGATGACTACAAACGCTTCTCCAAAGCGCTGGTCATCCAGCACATCATCCAGACGCACTCGCTATCTGGCAAGGAGCTGGTCGCCTTCGGGGATGGGTTTGTGGAGATAGAGAACACCAAAGCGGTCGGCGGGATTGCCGTCGGTGTGGCGTCGGACGAGGTGCGCAAAGAGGGAATCAACGAATGGAAGCGAAATCGCCTTATCGGTGCAGGCGCGGACATCATCGTGCCCGAGTTTCGGGAACAGGAGAAACTGGTGGCGTATCTCTGGAACGAACCACTGGAACAGGAGTGAACGATGCCCTACCCTCTTTTTGACCGCTCACGACTGAGATTGCGCCCGCTTGCCGAGCGGGTGCACGACCTGTCGCTCGACTCTTTCTACGCCCTAACCGACCCCATCCCCCCGTACGATGCACCCGGCTTTGATACCCTTGCCCAGCGTGTCGCCAATGCGTATCGCAACAGTCGCCCCGTGATACTGATGATGGGCGCACATGTCATCCGCGCGGGCGTCAGCCGTTTCATCATCGACCTGATGGAGCGCGGCATCCTCACGCATATCGCCATGAACGGCGCAGGTCCCATCCACGATTTCGAACTCGCGCTCATCGGCAAGACCACCGAAAGCGTGGCACACTACATCCGCCTGGGACAGTTCGGCTTGTGGGAGGAGACGGGCAGGCTGAACGAGGCAGCGAAGACAGCACAGGCGGAAGGCATCGGCTTCGGCGAGGCGATTGGGCGCATGATAGCCGAGGGTGACTTTCCATACAAAGACATCAGCGTCCTGTGCGCGGGCTACCGCCTGCATGTGCCGATAACCGTGCACGTCGGCATCGGCTACGACATCATCCACGAGCACCCCAACTGCGACGGCGCCGCGCTCGGTGCTGCCTCTTATACCGACTTTTTGGCCTTCGCCCATACCGTGTCGCAGCTGGAGGGGGGCGTGATGATGGCGTTCGGTTCGGCGGTGATGGCTCCCGAGGTGTACCTGAAAGCGCTGTCTATGGCACGCAACGTGGCCCATCAGGAGGGGCGCGAAATCAAGCACTTTACCACCGCTGTGTTTGACCTCATCCCGCTGGCGGGCGACCTGCACCACGAGGCGCCCAAATCCGACCCGCGCTACTACTATCGCCCGTGGAAGACCATCCTGGTGCGCACCGTTGCCGACGGCGGCGAAAGCTTCTACTTCTGCGGCGACCACCGCGTGACGTTCCCGAACCTGTACCACCGCATCCTGCATCATCTGGAGGAGAGCGCATGACCCGCGAGCGTCTGCAAGAGATTCTGAACCGCTTCCCCGAACAAAAGGTGCTGATTGTGGGTGATTTTTTCCTTGACCACTACCTGATGATTGACCGTGCGCTCAGCGAGACCTCGCTGGAGACCGGGCTGGAGGCGTACCAAGTGGTGGAGATTCGCAACAGCCCGGGCGCAGGCGGCACGGTCGCCAATAACCTGCGTGCGCTGGAGGTACAGACCTATGCCATCACGCTGATCGGGCAGGACGGGCACGGTTATGAACTCGTGCACGAATTGCGCCAGCGCGGTGTGAATGTGGATGGCATCTTGCAACACCCCGCTCGGTTCACCCCCACCTACACCAAGCCGATGCTCCGGGAGCTGGATGGAACCGTGCACGAAATCAACCGGGTGGACATCAAGAACCGCACCCCACTGGAACCCGACTGGGAAGAGCGTATCATCGCCCTCCTGCGCGACTTCGTGCCCGAGATGGACGGCGTGATTGTGGCGGACCAGGTGGAAGAGCGCAACTGCGGCGTGGTCACCGACCGCGTGCGTGAGGAGATTTGTCGCCTGGCGCAGGAGTATCCTCAGAAGATATTTTTCGCCGACTCACGCGCCCGCATCGGGGAATATCCCCACCTGATGATAAAACCCAACCAGCGCGAGGCAAAGCGTGTCTTTGAGCCGGGCTGGGAGGGCGTCTGCACACTGGACGAAGCCCGCGAAGCAGGCATCCGCCTGCACCGGCGTACGGGCAAACCCGTCTTCCTCACCGTCGGGGAGTCAGGTGTGCTGGTGGTCGATTCCACAGGAGTTGTCCACGTGCCGGCGGTGCCGGTCACGGGAGAGATAGATATCGTGGGCGCGGGGGATAGCACCTCTGCGGGAACCGTCAGCGCACTGTGCAGTGGAGCGAACATCGTAGAGGCCGCCCAGATAGGGCAGCTGGTGGCATCTATCACCGTCCAGCAGATTGGCACTACGGGCGTCGCCACCCGCCAGCAGGTGCTTCAGCGTCTGAAAGAAGCCAAAGCTTGGGGATGGAGGGAGGTCGCTTAGGGGCGAACCAGATACACCGTCATCAGGTTAATCACCGCCAGCGGGATGCCAATCCCCCACCCTACCCGCAACGTCCATCGCCACGTCATGCGTGCGGTAATGCTGTCCAGCACGACGACCGCAAAATAGCTTACTATCGCCAGCGCCACTCCCACCCACAGGTTCGTCGCCCACAGTAGAACCGTTAAGCCCAGCAGAAGCACCAGCTCGTACCAGTGGGTGAGCTCGATAATGCCCAGATAGGGTCCCGAAAACTCCGTCACGATACCCCGCACAATCTCCTGATGCGCGTGGTGCGAGGCGGAGATGTCAAAGGGCGATTTGTTCATCTTCATCGCCAGCACCAGTATCTGCGTCAGCCCGAACAGCGGCAGGCTCAGCAGAAGCGGCTGTTCCAGCCTGAAAATATCCCGCACCATGAAGTTGCCCGTCGCCAGGTACACGCCCACCACGAACAGCGCCAGCAGAGGTTCGTAACTCAACAGCAGGAGCAGTTCGCGATAGGCGCCGAGCTGGCTGTAGGGAGAGCGCACGCTGAACGCACCCAGAATGATGGATACACTGCCCAGCGCCAGCACAAACAACAACACCAGCAGGTCCTGCCCCAGCACCAGCATCACCAGACTCAGCACCACGGAGGTCAGGTACACGTAAACGCTGACCAACTGCATCTTGGTCGAAACCAGCGCGTCCTTCGAGAAGAGCTTGATGAGGTCATAAAACGGCTGGATGATGGGAGGACCCATTCTGCCCTGCATCCGTGCGCTCAGCTTGCGGTCGATGCCCACCAGCAAGCCCCCCACCAGCGGCGCAAGCACAATGGTCGCCAGGATAGCCAGAGGAATCTGCCACTCGCTCAAAGTATCGCCACCCCAAACATGAGGATCAGCAGCAGCACCGCCACCCCGTTCACCCAGCGGTTATGGCGCGCCTCGCCGAAAAAGTACTCAAAATAGTGCCCACCTGCCACCACCTCTTCAATAGAGTCGCCAGCGGAGCGGAACCGAACATCGGGCGCCTCTTCCACTTGCTCACCACACAGATACGGCGGCGCGACATCCGCTCGACGGATACGAATAAACAGCAGAGGTAGCAGGAAAGCAAGCATCAGCACCACAAACAGCATCAGCACGGGGAACCAGCCCACCTCGCTGGCGACCGGCATGTCGGTGGCGAAACCCGCGCTACCGTAATAGCGCGTTACAGCAGGCACCACCAGACGGTTTAACACCTGCGCCACCATCAGGCTGAAGGCGGTCGCGCCAGCAGCCAGCAGTCCCAGCGTGCCCAGATACAGCGGATGAAGTTGTTCCATGCGCAGTGGCGGGTTGCCGGGCGATACGCTGAGCAGTTTGCCCACCCACTTCGTCCAGAACATCACCGTGAACGTACTGCCGATGACGAACATCACCGTGGCGACAGGCAGCTTCACGGAGGACTCTATCGCCGCCCACTTGGCAATCAGCACCCCGAAAGGCGGAAGAAGCATGGAGGCGATGCCGATGACCGTCACCGTGGTGGTAAAGGGCATCTTCGCGAACAGCCCCTCCATGCGCTCGATATCCCGACTGTGGATGCCCTCTTCAATCACGCCTACTGCCATAAAAAGCAAGCCTTTGGAGATGGCATGGAAGAGGATCAGCATCACCCCTGCCGAAAGCGCCATGGGCGTATTCAGCCCCGCACAGGCGACAATCAGCCCCAGATTGGATACCGTCGAGTAAGCCAGCACCCGCTTGGCGTTCTGTTGACTGATAGCCAGCATCGCCGCGATGACGAAAGTGAATCCGCCGATGAGTGCAATCAGGTAGCTGGGATAGGTGTCGCGCAGGGCAGGCGCGAAGCGAAGGATCAGATATGCCCCTGCCTTGACCATGGTGCTGGAGTGCAGTAGAGCCGAAACGGGCGTTGGCGCAACCATCGCTCCCAAAAGCCACCCATGGAACGGCATCTGCGCCGACTTGGTAAACCCCGCCAAACACAGGAAGACCAGAGGCAATAGCATCGCCGCCGAGCCAGCGTGTCCTTCTATGATTTGGCGCACCGACAGCGTGTGCGCCTGATGGTAAAAAAGCACCATCGCCACCGCCAGCCCTGCTGCACCGACCAGGTTCATCCACAGGGCGCGGTACGCGCTCTCCCACGCTGGCTCGGTATCATCATGTGCAATCAGCAGGAAACAGCATAACGTGGTAACTTCCCAGAAGAAGAACAACCAGGGTAGGCTGTTCGCCAGCAGTAAACCGTTCATCGCTCCCAGAAACAACAGCAACAGCAGGAAGAACCGCGGCTGTTTGCTTTTGGTCACCTGCAGATGCTTCTCATGCGCCCACATGTAAGGAATGCCGTAAACCACTACCACCGAGCCGATAATGCCCACGATTAACAGCATGGTGATCGTCAACCAGTCCGCCACAAACAGTGGTTCAGCTTCCTCACCGGACACGGTCTTCAGATAGCCCAGCGCACCTGCCTGCAGAAGCACCAGAACCATCACCAGGGCGTTTTTCCGCTTCCAGCCGTAGAAGAAAAAGGTCGCCAGCAGAGCCACGTCCGCCCATGTAACCAGAGTATGCCAGACCCCTGAACGCGGGGTATACTCCAGCCCACCCCACACGAAAACCAGCATACTCAGGGCCACCAGCAAGAGAGAAGCCAGCAGGATGAGTGCGTTACGCCATCGGGGCGAGGAGAGGAAGTAGCATAGGACACCTGCGCAGGCAGGCAGGACAATCAGACCACCTGTCAACCAGCTCGCTGACGCCATTCATATCTCCTGAGATTGTTGCTACTGTTCTGCTTCTCTATCCATTATATCACAGCATATCAGCAGCCGCCCGGAAGTTAGGGTATACTATTGAAATGGTGTGTCTCTTACGATTTGAAGGACTAAGCGATATTCTCAACGAATAAGATACACGAGTTTACGAAACGAAATAACTCAGAGAGAGGACACGGTCAAGGGTAAAAACGGATGGCAGAGTATTTCTGGACTGCGCCTTTGTGGTGTGTTGCTGCTTCACTGGTAACAGCCTTGCTGTTTGTACCTCGCCGAAGCACGGGTTGGGTGTCTGCTGTGCCCACCATCCTCGCCGTTGCGCTGAGTGCCCTGCTTGCGCTCTCCGCCTGGGGTCGTTATGCCGATGGCTTGCATGTGCAGGCGAAATGGCTGGTCGTGGGAGACTGGAGCATCTCGGTCGGGGCGCAGCTGGACGGGCTATCCGCGCTGATGATGGTGATTGTCAGCACGGTAAGCCTCGCGGTGCAGGTGTATTCGGTGGGCTACATGGCGGGCGATTCGGGATTTGCCCGCTATTTTGCTGTGATGGCGCTGTTCACCGCCGCCATGCTTGGTCTGGTGATTGCGGATAACCTGCTTCTGGTTTACATGAGCTGGGAGCTGGTGGGACTGTGCTCTTACCTGCTCATCGGTTTCTGGTACCGCAAACCCGAAGCCGCTAACGCTGCCAAGAAGGCGTTCGTGGTCACCCGATTCGGCGATGTGGGCTTCCTGCTGGGCATCATCCTGCTCTCGTACGCTGCGGGCACATGGCAGATTGCCGAGATTGAAGCGAAGGTCGCCAGCGGCACACTGAACCCGCTTTTTGGCTCACTGCCGCAGTTCGTCACCGCGGTTGCCCTGCTGTTGTTCTGTGGAGCGGTGGGCAAAAGCGCTCAGTTCCCCCTGCACATCTGGCTTCCCGATGCGATGGAAGGACCTACACCTGTCTCTGCGCTCATCCACGCGGCGACGATGGTAGCAGCGGGGGTGTTTCTGGTCGCAAGGACGTTCTTCCTGTTTGCCGTCTCCCCGACCGCCATGCAGGTGGTGACGTTTATCGGTGGGTTCACGGCGTTTGTGGCTGCTACTATTGCGCTCACGCAGTTCGACATCAAGCGGGTGCTCGCCTACTCCACCATCAGCCAGCTGGGATACATGATGATGGCGCTGGGGCTGGGCGACCGCGTGGCAGCGATGTTCCACCTAGGCACTCACGCCTACTTCAAGTCCCTGCTGTTCCTGACCGCAGGGAGCGTGATACACGCCACGCACACCCAGGACATGCGCGAGATGGGCGGGCTGTACGGCAAGATGAAGGTTACCGCCATCACCGCGCTGATTGGCGCCCTGGCACTGGCAGGCATTTTCCCGCTCAGCGGCTTCTGGAGCAAAGACGAAATCCTGCTTGCCGCGTGGAAGGGTGGTCATCCCTTCGCGCTCACGATGGGCGTGCTTACCGCTTTGTTGACTGCTTTCTATATGACGCGCCTGTGGGTGCTTACCTTCCTCGGAGAGCCTCGCAGTGAACATGCCGAACACGCGCACGAGTCGCCAGCGGTGATGAGCGTTCCCCTGCTCCTGCTGGCGGTCGCCGCTGCGGTAGGCGGATTTGCGGGCGGTGCGGTGCGCTCTGCGCTGGAGAGCTCGGGGGAACACGCCAGCGTCTCCATACCGCTTGCGCTCGGCGCGACGGTCGTGGCGATTTTCGGCATCCTTGCGGGTTACCGGATGTACCGCTCGGCGGGCAGGGAAGAGCCTCTGCAGAGCAAGGTTCCCGCATCGGTGTACACTCTGCTGGAGCGCAAGTGGTTCGTGGACGACTTTTTCACCTTCGTCGTGGCGAGGCTGGTGTTGCTGTTTGCCAGCGTCATCGCGTGGGTAGACCGGCATATCGTGGACGGTCTCGTCAACGCCGTCGCGTGGTTCACAGGTGCAACGGGTGCACGCCTGCGCTGGTTGACCAATGGACAGGCTCAGTTCTATGTACTGGTGCTGGTCATCAGCATTCTGGCGACTGTGGCTGCCGTGCTGAACCGCTTTCCATAAATGGGTGAGGAGCTGGTATGGATTGGATAACAAAACATGCGCTATCGCTAACGATATTGGTGCCGTTTGTCACCTGTCTGCTCATTTTGCTGGTGCCACCGGAACGCAAAACGGTGGTTCGGGTGATGGCTGCCATCGCCACCAGTATTACCCTGCTCGTTTCGCTGTGGCTATGCCTGAACTTTGATTTCGCCAAAGGCGGCATCCAGTTTGAGGAACGGCTCGAATGGGTGCCGATGGCAGGGGTAAGCTATCATCTGGGCGTGGACGGCGTGAGTATCACGCTGGTACTTCTGACCGCCTTTATCATCTTCACAGGCGTCTTTGCCTCGTGGACGATAGAGCACCGCACTAAAGACTTCCTCGCACTGCTGCTGTTCCTCGTGACAGGTGTGTTCGGAGTATTCGTATCGGTAGACCTGTTCTTCTTTTTCCTGTTTTATGAGGTTGCCGTGCTTCCCATGTACCTTCTGATTGGCATCTGGGGTACCGGTCGCAAAGAGTATGCCGCCATGAAGCTCACGCTCTATCTCCTGCTGGGTAGTGCCTTCATCCTCGTGGGCATGTTGGCGGTCTATTTCCTCAGCCCTACCAAAACCTTTGACATTCCTGAACTGCTTGCCACCGTCAAGTTCACCACCGAACAACAGCGCATCCTGTTCCTGATGTTTTATGTGGGATTTGGTATTCTGGCGGGCATCTGGCCCCTGCACACCTGGTCGCCCGATGGTCACGCCAGCGCACCCACAGCGGTCAGTATGCTTCATGCGGGCGTGCTGATGAAGCTGGGCGCGTTTGGTGTGCTGCGAGTGGGAATGAGCCTACTGCCCGAAGGCGCACAGTACTGGGCGCCCCTGATGGGCACTATCGCCGTTATCAATATCATCTACGGGGCGTTCAGCGCGATGGGACAGACCGACCTGAAATACGTCATCGCCTACTCCAGCGTTAGCCACATGGGCGTGGTGATGCTGGGGCTGGCGGGCATGAACGCCATCAGCCTGACGGGCTCCACTATGCAGATGTTCGCACACGGCATCATGACAGGGCTGTTCTTCGCGCTGGTGGGGCTGGTGTACGAGAAATCGCACACGCGCGACATCCTCAAAATGGGCGGCTTCGCCGAAAAGATGCCCGGCATTGCCGTTGCCTTCGTAATTGGCGGGCTTTCCTCGTTCGGGCTACCCGGCACGGGGGGCTTCGTGGCGGAGTTCCTGACCTTCTGGGGCGTGTGGCAAACCTATCCCTGGATGACCTACATCGGTGTGGCAGGCGTTGTCATCACCGCAACCTACGTGCTGCGCGTGGTGCAGAAGGTCTTCTTCGGTAAACGCCCCGACGGCTACGACCACCTGCCCGATGCCCGAACGACCGAATGGGTGGCGCTGGTGGTGCTGGGGGCAATTATCATCCTGACGGGCGTGGTGCCGCGCCTGCTGACCGACTTCCTGAACGTGGGTGTGCACGACTACCTGAGATTGCTGGGGAAGGTATAAGATGGGGGCGAACTGGAACGAAATCGTGAATCTGACGCTGCCGCACCTGTGGCTGCTGGTGGGGGCACTGCTGGTTCTGCTGGCTGAAGGCATCATCCCGCGCCGCTGGAACGCCGGCGGCTGGACGGCTGTAGGGGTATTTGTCATCGGTACGCTGTTGTGCACCTGGTCGGCGATGGATGGCGAGCTGTGGGAAGGCATCTACGTCTGGGACGGCTATGCCCGGTTGTTGACTGCGCTGGTGATGATGATCGGTGCGCTGGTGTGCCTGTCGTCGGTGTGCTGTGAAGAGTGGCAGAAAACAGGTGACCGGGGCAGTTATTATGCGCTGTTAATCCTCAGTGCGCTGGGGTTCACTCTGCTCTCGTCGGCGGGGAGCCTGCTGACGCTGTATATTACCCTGGAAATCGGCACGGTCAGTCTGTTCGCCCTTGCCGGACACCGCAAGACCGACCCCCGCAGCGGCGAGGCGGCACTGAAACTGGTGATTGTCAGTGCGACCTCCTCTGCGATATTGCTGTACGGTATCAGCCTGGTTTACGGCGCATACGGAACCACACTATATGGCAAGCTTCCCCTGGGGCTGTTGCCCGGCGCCAGCGGCAATCAAATGGGTCTGCTGGGCGTGCTCGGGATGTTGCTGGTCATCGGCGGGCTGGCGTTCAAGATTACCGCGGCGCCGTTCCATCTGTGGGTTGCGGATGTGTATCAGGGCGCGCCCACGCCAATCAGTGCTTTCCTCTCGACCGCTTCAAAGACAGCCGGTTTCGCGGCGATGCTCCGCCTGCTGATTATCGGTCTGCACGGCGCCGAAAGCACCTGGGTGACGGTGCTGGTTTCGCTCTCGGCGATGAGTATGGTGCTGGGCAATCTGGTCGCGCTGGCGCAAAGCAGTCTGAAGCGTCTGCTCGCCTATTCGAGCGTGGCTCAGGCGGGATACCTGTTGATAGCGGTGGTGTCCGGGCTGGACCTGGGACTGGGCGCCACGCTGTTCTATCTGCTCCTTTACGCCTTCGCCAACGCCGGCGCGTTCTTCGTGGCACAGGCGTTGATGGGCAACACCGGCACTGAAGAGATAGACGCCCTGCGTGGACTGCGCTACCGGGCGCCCGGACTGGCTTTCGCGATGCTGGTCTTCCTGCTTTCACTAGGCGGCATTCCGCCGTTGGCAGGCTTCTGGGGCAAGCTGTACCTGTTCTGGGCAGGAGCCTCTGAAGGACACTAC
Source organism: uncultured bacterium (assembly GCA_964579145.1). Lineage (GTDB taxonomy): Bacteria > Armatimonadota > HRBIN16 > HRBIN16 > HRBIN16 > HRBIN16. The sequence goes on from CAZOGB010000004.1 coordinate 10,479, forward strand.
AGCCTGGTGCTTATCGGTGCGATTACCAGTGTGATTGCGCTCTACTACTACCTCATGGTCGCCAAGCGCATGTTCATCGACCCACCGGAGGAGCAAACGCCGTTCCGCTTCCGCCTCTCCCTCAGCGTGGCTATCGCCATCTGCGTGATGGTGACGGCGGTTATCGGCTTGTACCCGCGCCCATGGCTGGAGTGGAGCTACGCCTCCACCTTCCTGACCGCCCCGCCCGACCGGCCACGCTCAGCGGAGCAACCTGTGACGTTATCGCGGTAGGACGCTTTTTCAGGCAACGCTTAGCAAAACCTGCTGACCCAGGTTATAGCCTCCGCAGGAGGCTTCGTCAGGGGTAGCCCGCAACTTCCAGTTGCAGGGTTGCTCTCGCCCCCGCAGTTTTAGGTAGCCCGGGATGCCGTCATCCCTGCAGGATTTACCATTTTCTTTAGCAAAATAAAACGCAACCATTACTATTTCGTGGAGGTCGCACCCATGGAGGCACGCAAGCTCACGCCCGCCGAACTGAAACACTATGCAGAGCAGGGATACCTGGTGTACGGCAAAATCCTCACCGATGAGGAACTGCACGAACTGCGCACCTATGTGGACAACCTCATCGCCAGCCTGCCTCCGGGGCGCCGCCCAGAAGGGCTGGACCATCCCCACTTCGACGACCCCTATCTGATGAAATGGTGCCAGCACCCGCGCATTCTGGACGTGGTGGAGCAGATTATCGGTCCGAATATCGTGCTCTTCTCCAGCCACTTTATCGCCAAGCCGGGCGGGGATGGACTGCCCGTGCCCTGGCACCAGGACGCTACCTACTGGCCCCTTTCGCCCATGAAGGTGGTCACCGTCTGGCTGGCGGTGGATGACTCGGACGCGGAAAACGGCTGTATGCAGGTCATTCCGGGTACACATCGGATGGGAGCGGTACAGCATCACCGGGTAGATGACCCGTCGCGCTATGTGCTGGACCTGGAGACCGAGGTGGACGAATCGAAAGCGGTGGACATCGTGCTGAAAGCCGGCGAGATGTCCCTGCACGATGCGTGGCTGTTGCACGGCTCCAAAGCCAACCATTCGCCCCGCCGACGGTGCGGCTATACCATGCGTTACATGCCGACAGAAGTGGTGCTTGACCGCACGAAGTGGCCCGACTGGAAACTGTGGCTGGTACGCGGGGAAGATAGGCAGGGTAACAATCGGTACGAAAACGCTGGGTAACGAAGATTTTTCGAAAATTCCTCCGGGGCTGTCACATTTCGCAGGGTAGCGTCGATTTAATATTATGGATATGCGGGAAAGGCGAACTGTGTGCGGTTGCCTCAGCATCGCAGTCGTTACTGCCTGACCGGCGTGGAGGGTGTCGTTCTCTTTGTCACCCTGAGCAACGCGAAGGGTCTTCAACTCCCCTTGATTTCCGCCTGCCTTTCCTGTATATTATTTGCTCGGAGAGGTCGCATAGTGGCCTAGTGCGCCCGCCTCGAAAGCGGGTACCCTGCGAAGAGCGGGGTCGCGGGTTCGAATCCCGCCCTCTCCGCCATTTCGTACCCAAGTGCATCATCGCGTGACCACCTTACCCGAAGGGACAAACTGGCAGTCCATGCTCCACCGTTTTATGCAGACGGTGCCTGACCCCTCGCACCTGCACCTGAACGAGCCTCTTGACCAGTACACCACCCTGCGCGTGGGCGGTCCCGCCGACCTGTTCTATCGCGCCACCGAGGTGGAGGAGTTCGCGCAGGTGGTCATCTCAGCACATCGGATGAACATCCCGACCTTCATCCTTGGGCTGGGCAGTAACCTCCTGATTAGCGACAGGGGCATTCGCGGGCTGGTGGTATACAACTGCTGTCGGCGCATCTGCGTGGGCGAGCTCACCTACTCCGAATCGGGCGCCTCGTTCCAGCAGCTCTTCCTGAAGACCGCGCAGGCAGGGCTATCGGGGCTGGAGTTCGCGGTGGGCATTCCCGGCACGGTCGGCGGCGCGCTGGTCTCGAACGCGGGTGCGTTTCGTGAGAATATCTGCGACCTCGTGGAAAACATCGATATCGTCGTGGAGGGAGAACGCAAGCTGGTAGGCAGGGAGTGGATGCAGTTCTCGTATCGCGATAGCATTCTGCGCCGCCCCAACCCGCCGCGCGCGGCTATTCTGGCGGTAACTCTGCGACTGCGCCCGGGCGACCGTCGCCAGATTTTTGCCAAAGCGCGTGAACTGCAACGCTGGCGTATCGAGCGACAGCCCCCCAACCCCTCGGCAGGCAGTTTCTTCAAGAACGTGTACGACGCTGATTTGGCACAACGGCTGCCAAACCTGCCCCCTGCGCTAAAGGAGGCTGGCGTGGTGCCGGCGGGCTACCTGATTGCCGAAGCGGGGCTGAAGGGACTGCGCATCGGCGGGGCGATGGTCTCGCCAAAACACGCCAACTTTCTCATCAACGCCGGCGGGGCAACCGCCACCGACCTGAGATGTCTTGCCGATACGGTGAAACAGGTAGTATACGAAAAGTTCGGCGTGGTGCTGGAAGAGGAGGTGCTGACCGTCGGCGAATGGGAGACACCAGCCGTTTCGCAGGCTGGCTCCGCTGTGCTATAATTGGGGACAGGTGATGACACATGGCTCTGCACAGTGCATTGAGGCAGATACACTACCCTGAAAGCGATGGAAAGCCCATGGCGGATAACACGAGGCAGCTGGAAACCATCGTCTACCTGTATGACAACCTGTCCGCCCTTTTCGCGGAGCGTGAGGACGTGTTTGTCGCCGCCGACCTACTGTGGTATCCGGTGGAGGGACATCCTGAAATCTGCACGGCGCCGGACGTGTTTGTGGCGATTGGTCGCCCCAAAGGACATCGTGGACGTTATCTGCACTGGGAAGAAGGAAACACGCCGCCGCAGGTGGTGTTCGAGGTGGTCTCGCCAAGCAATCAGCTGGGCGACCTGGTGGAAAAGTTTCGATTCTATGAACGGTATGGCGTGCAGGAGTATTACGTGTACGACCCGCAGGCGGGAACGCTTGACGGCTGGATACGGCGTAACGGGTCGCTGAGTCGCGTGAACGAGATGAACGGCTGGGTCAGTCCCCTGCTAGGGGTTCGCTTCGGTCTGGAAAACGGACAGCTGGTGCTGTATCGCCCGGACGGCGAACCGTTTGTGCCCTATGTGGAACTGCGCCGCCGGTATGAGCAGGCTCAGCGCGAGGCAGAACACCAGCGCCAGCGAGCGGAACGCCTGGCTCAACGCCTGCGGGAGCTTGGGCTTGAGGTGGACGAAGCATGAAGATTCGCGTGGTGGCGGTGCAGTTCAAGCCGCGCAAAGGCGACGTGGAACACAACCTGGACCGCGTGGCGGAGGTGCTTCAGCAGGTATGCGAGGAGAACATCCCTGCCGACGTCGTGGTCTTCCCTGAGACCATTCTGTCGGGCTATTTTCTGGAGGGTGGCGTGCGCGAGGCGGCGCGCCCGCGCGAGCAGGTGCTCACAGAGCTGGTGCGACGCTACCAGCCGTTTGCTCGCCCGGAACCGCTGGATGTGGTGATCGGGTTTTATGAGCTGTGGCACGGGAAGTACTACAACTCCGCCCTTTACCTGACGCTGGAACAGCACCCCGAGCGGTGCCGCATTGTGCATACCCATCGCAAGTTCTTCCTGCCAACCTACGGCGTGTTTCAGGAGAAACGGTTTGTGGCACGGGGACGAAATATTGAGGTTTTTCGCACCCGCTTTGGTCCCGCCACGGTATTAATCTGTGAGGACGTATGGCACTCCATCACAGGAGCCATTGCGGCATTAAAGGGCGCGGAGGTGTTCTATGTGATTGCCGCCTCGCCCGGGCGAGGCTTTCACGGCGAGAACGTGGGCAACGTCATGAAGTGGCAGGACATCCTGTGCAATATGGCGGAAGAGCATGGTGTATGGGTGGTGAACGCCAGCCTGGTGGGCTTCGAGGGCGGCAAAGGCTTCGTTGGACAGTCAATAATCGTGAATCCCTTCGGGCAGGTGGTAGTATCCGCTCCGTTGATGAAGGAGGCGATGGTTACCGCCACCATTGACACCGAAGAGATTGCCATCGCCCGCGCCAACGCCCCCCTGCTGGCAGACCTGGAGTCAGGGCTGGCGGACCTGCTGATAGAGATGCAGGAGATTGCTTCTGAACAGCACGCGAGGGACCGACAATGAACCGACTGGAAGTGGTCAAAGCCCCAGAGCGCACACACGATGCGGAAGAGTTACTGCGCATCAACGCACCGCTGGTCACCGAGTGGCTGGTGGAGTTCCTGCGCGACGAGATGATTCGCCGGCGAGGATTCCGCCGAGCAGTTGTTGGGCTATCGGGAGGCGTGGATTCGTCGGTGACGGCGTTTTTATGCGCACGCGCGCTGGGACCCGAAAACGTGTGGGGCATCCGAATGCCCTACCGCACCAGCAGTGCCGAGAGCCTTGAACACGCGCAGCTGGTGATTGACCAGCTGGGCATCAACTCCCGCACGATAGACATCACCCAGGCGGTAGACGGCTACCTGCAGTACGAACCCGATGCCGACGGCAGGCGGCGCGGTAACGTGATGGCGCGAATGCGCATGATTGTGCTGTTCGACCTCTCCGCCGCGCTGAATGCCCTGCCCGTAGGCACCGGCAACAAAACCGAGCGGCTGTTCGGCTACTTCACGTGGCACGCAGACGACTCGCCGCCGATTAATCCGCTGGGCGACCTGTTCAAGACGCAGGTCTGGCAGCTGGCGCGGTATCTGGGCGTGCCCGAAGTGATTGTGTCCAAGCCCGCCACCGCCGACCTGATCGTGGGACAGACGGACGAGGACGACCTGGGCATCTCGTACCATCTCGCCGACCAGATACTGTACTTCCTTCTGCGCGGCTACCGCGTGGAACAGATTGAGGAGATGGGCTATCCGCGCGAGAAGATACTGCTGGTGAAAGGCAGGCTGGAGAGCACCCACTGGAAGCGTCACCTGCCCACCACGGCGATGCTCTCCACCACTTCCATCAACGACTACTACCTACGTCCGGTGGATTATTGATGTATGATTTGATGGTAGAACCCGAAGATGAACACACCGAATGGTGCTGGCAGGAGGTAGAGGGTGCACTGCAGGCTATCGGCATCCTGCCGGTGGGAGGGGCGTGTTTGCCCGCCAACGCTGAGGGCACGGTGTGGGTGGATGTTGGCTCGCTCGACAGCCCGGGGGTCATGCTTATCGCGGTTCGGGCGAAGGAGGACAGGCGGGTGGAGACTATACGGCAGGCTCTGGACATCGCTTTTCATCTGGCGGACCGACTGGGCGGCATCGTGATTGACATGCAGTTCGGCGCCCGTATCCTGCCCGAAAACCGGGGATGGATTGAAAACGAGTTCACACGCGAGGGGAGCATACGGCGGTCCTGATGGATGGTTCCTTCGTTATCGGGGCAATAGTGGGCGCGGGCAGCGCAGCGGGAACCTACTATCTGTTCAGACGGTGGGAGGTGTACCGCGAGCGCACGCGCGAGGAATCGCGACGCCGGGACATCCTGCATCGCCTGGTGGTGGAGTCGCTGGACAACGCCGCCTGGAACGCCTACATCGAGTCCATCATTGACGGCTGGCTCAAGGCGCACGAATCCAAGATACTCACTCCCCAGGAGGTGCAGGACGCCCTGTATCGCTGGGTTGCCGAACCGTACGCCCTGCGCTACCATCGCGACGCGATGCAGGCGTATACCAGCCTGCCCATCCGCGACGAAAAAGAGCAGGAGCTGTACGTCGCCGTGACCAGCGTGTACAATGACCTGACCTTGAACACCCTCACCCTGCGCATGTTGCGCCTGTTTCAGGAGCTGGAGGGCGCGGAGACGCCGTGCATCTCGCCGGAGAATCTGGTGTTATTGCTGCAGCGGGTGGCTCAGGAGTTCAAAGCCAACGGGGAACGCTTTTACGCGCTCGCCGTGCGTCTGGTGGAACGCTATCCCTTCCTCGCCGAGACCCACGCCCGCAAGATGCGCCTCCTGCTGGAACAGCTGGAAAACTATCAGAAGCACACCTCCACCCCCGAGACTGACCGGTAAAGCCTCCGCAACAGCGCATTATGGGCGTGCCCACAGGATAGAACGCAGGTACTGGCGCCTCCACCAGCGAACCGAGCCGTCCGCCGAAACCCCTAATATGCGGTAGTCCACGTTGCGATCAATCGGCCTCGACGACCACCACACCGGGTCGTGGTTGTTACACATCACCAGTGGTAAATCCGGTTCATCCGCGATTCCAGCCGCAAATTTAGACGCTTTGACACCGGTCCATGCGAAGCCATACGAGCTGACAGCGCCAGGGTCCTCTCTCCAGCGAGGGGAGGCGAAACGGCTCGGACACCACCAGACCTGTTTGTTCCTGATGTAAGCACACAGGGGGTCAGTGTATCCCGGCGGAGGGTCGCACCCAAACCAAGTATCCCACGGGGGTAAACCTAACTCTTCCATGCTGAGACGCAAACCCGGCTGCGGGTCCACGCCTCCCCAATCTTGACGATACAGAACGATAGCCTGACCGATTTGCTTGAGATTGTTCAGACACACCGTCCTGCGCCCAGCCTCCCGGGCTGGAGCCAGAAGCACGTATATCAGGCTCGCCAGCACCGCAATCAGCGCAACAACAACCAGCACCTCAACTAAGGTGAAACCCCTGATGCCGTGTTCTCTCACCGCGCTCCCCCCTTTTTGTTTTGAAGAGCAACGCCCGCGGACGCTTTCCCCGTACCTGATGGTGATTTGCCGCGAGTAGATTGATCCTGCCTCTCCTCCTCACAACAGGGCATGTCATCTTTCGCGTTGAACACCTGTCGGCTACTGATATGGCGAACAAGCCATGCTCGTGCCACAGGATCATAGGAGAACAGGATCCACAACGCCCCTACAAACAAGCAAAAGGCAATCACAGCCAATAAGCTACTTTTCAACCTACCCATTCCAGCCCTCCCGAAAATCACAACGTGCGCTTTTGACCAATTGCTGTGCATGAATCTGGACTAAGGCACTTGCTGAACGTACTGGAACAACATGCCTTAGCCCACAAGCCTCGAGATAGCCGCCACCCAACAACCCCCTGAATGTCTTTCAGACGCTCCGCCAGCTGCTTCCGCAGAAAAGCATCCTGGCAGACCAGTAAGACACGGTGCATCCATCAATTCCTCCTATTGTGACAAGGTCAACAGCATTATAAAAATGTTTTGCAGAAGCATCAATATACCTTCGTTTGTTATACACAGCGACTGAATAGCCTTTGGTGCCCACGATGTGACTTACCTGTATTATGTTCTTCGTCACATCTGCAGCGGGCAATGTGTAGTATAATATAGCAGTTATGCGCAATGGACCAACACGGAAGGCGTGATGACAGAGAGAGATTCCGATCACAGCGACCCTCTGCATTTTGTGAACAGGTGGTTTGCACGTCTGCCCGAATGGCGATGGGAGAGCGATATTCTGCTTCCTGCCGGTGGGGCGGAGGCGGTTGCCCTTTTTGCGGTGGACACGATAAACGCTTTCGTGCATGAGGGGATGCTTGCGGATGAACGGATGCGAAGGATGCTGGCGCGTCTGCGTCAACTCTTTATCCGCGCGCACGAGTGGGGCGTGCCGCACTTCATTCTCCTGCTGGACAGCCACAGCGACGACGCTGAAGAGTTTCGCCATTTCCCCGCCCATGCCGTTCGCGGCACCACCGAGGCGCGCCTTGCGCCCGAAATAGAAAGCCTGCCATTCCGCGACCGGTTCACCGTGTTCGTGAAGAACTCCTTCCACCCCGCAAACGCCACCAGCCTGGACCCCTGGCTGATGGATAATCCACAGGTCACCCACTTTGTGGTCACGGGCTGCGGCACCGACCTGGGCGTCTACCTGCTGGCGACCTACCTGCACACCCACCTGCTGGCGCACAACGCCCCCGGACGGGTCATCGTGCCCGCCGAGTGCACCGACACGTACCACATGGACGTTAGTCTCGCCGCCGGGCTGGAAACCCTGCCCCACCCCGCAGACCTGTTCCACAAAATCGCCCTGTACCATCTGGCAATCCACGGGATAACGGTGGTAAAAGATATTCGGTGAGGACAACATGAGCATCTTTGACGGCAGAAGGATACCCGCAGACAAGCTGAACCTGGACTGGGAGGGCATTCAGCGGGGAGTCTACAGCGACCGCTACTTCTGGAACGGAATGACCATTCTCACCCGGCTGGCGCAGGAGGGCTATCGTTTCGCTGGAGAGTCCCGCATTCTGGAAGCGCAGGGCATCCACGACTACCATCGCCTGCCCGCCGGCGACATGGTGGTGGAGATGCAGTGGTTTCCCCGCCGCAAGCCGTTCACTGTGGTGGCAGGCGTAGACGTCGCGATTGCCATCCTGCAGAGGTGCAGTGGCGAGTGGGACGGCGATACCTTCACCTCGACGGGCGACAGATTAGAGATTCTGGCGGTGCAGGATGGCTCATTGGCACCCTACGAGGGCAACCCGCAGGAGATTACCCCCGTGCTGAAAGTGCGCGGACCTTACCGCCACTTCGCCATACTGGAGACGCCCACGCTGGGCGTGCTCACCCGCGCCAGCCGCATCGCTACCAATACCTATCACCTTGTTCGCGCGGCGCGAGGTAAACCGGTGCTGTTCTTTCCTGCCCGCTTCGACCTGCCTTCTACGCAGGCGATAGACGGCTATGCCTACTTCATCGGCGTGCAGCGATACAATAGAGACTTTGGCGGGCAGACGGTTCCCTTCGTCTCCACGCCGGCGCAGGCATCGCTCTGGGGCGGACAAGCTGGAGGCACGGTAGCACACGCCATGATTGCCTGCTTCCTGGGCGACACCACCGAGCTGATGCTGCAGTTCGCACGCATCATGCCCCCTGCCGTGCCGCGCATCGCGCTGGTGGACTTTCACAACGACTGCGTGACCACCTCCATACAGGTAGCCAGAGCCTTCTTCCATCGCTATCGGCAGGCGATAGAATCGGGCGATGAGGAAGGCGCACAGCGTTACCAACTTTATGGCGTTCGCCCCGATACTGGGGGAGAGCTGCGCGACCGAAGCCTGAGCCACCTGCCCGACGACCCTGCGCTCTACGGAGTCAGCCCTGCGCTCATTCGCACCCTGCGTGACGCACTGGACCATGCGTGGAAAGACTGGGACCTGCCCGGCGAATGGCGTGAGCGTGCGGCGGAATATTGTCGGCAAATCAAGATTGTGGCGACGGGAGGCTTCAACGTTCAGCGCATCCAGCAGTTCGAGGAGCAGGGCGTGCCTGTGGACATCTACGGCGTTGGCTCGTCCTTCTTCTCCAACAGCTCGGTGGAGGGCACGGTGACCGATTTCACCGCCGACGTGGTGCGCGTGAAGATAGATGACCGCTGGGTGCACATGGCGAAGGAGGGTCGCCGCGCCTGCGACAACCCTGAACTTCAACGAGTGGAGGAGCGGCTGTGAGTGAGCAGATTCTGCCTTCCGCAAAGGAGATAAAACGACACGTGCTGAGCAACCTAACCTTCTGGGCGGAACACGCCGTAGACCGCGATGGGGGCGGCTTCTGGACGCACCTGAACCGCGACGGCTCCCGCTACGGCGATGAGCAGAAGTTTCTGGTGATGCAGGCGCGAATGACCTACGCCTTCGCCATCGCCGCCCTGTGGAGCGGAGACAGCGCATGGCAGGAGCTGGTGGAGCACGGCGTGCACTTCCTGCAGGAGAAGATGCATGACCCCAAATGCGGGGGCTGGTTCTGGACGGTCTCGCGCGAGGGCGAGCTGACCAACGGCAGTAAAATGGCGTACGGACACGCCTTCGTAGTGTACGCCCTCGCCTATGCGGGACACGCCCTGCACGACGATACTCTCCTGCACGATGCCGAGCGAGCACTGGAGTGGATGCATGAGCACCTGTGGGACGCCGACCGCGGCGGATATGTGCAGTCGCTCACCCGCTGTCTGTTCCCTCTGGACAACACCAAACGCCTGGACACACAGCTGCACAGCATGGAAGCCGCCTCGGCGGTGATGGCGTTTTGCCACTCGCCCTTTGCTAGAGAACACCTGCGCGAGCTGGCGCAAATTGTGGCGCACCGGGCAATCCACCCTAACGGCAGGTGCGCCCGCGAGTGGTTCCTGAACGACTGGCAGGAGAACACCGAAGCCACCGGCGGCAACGTCAGCATTGGTCACAACCTGGAGGCGGCATGGTTCCTGCGCATGGCTGGTCTGCAACTGGACACCGACGCCGTCACCGCCACTGCCGATACGCTCCTGCATTTCTGTCTGCAACACGGCTGGCACGAGGGACGGCAGGCATTTCTGCAGACCACCACGCCGGAGGGCGAACCGGTCAACACACAGTTTATCTACTGGACACAGGGCGAGGCGATGGGCGCGCTGTCGCTGTGGTGGAGGCTGACGGGCGAGGAACTCTATCTCCGGCGACTGGCGCAGGTCTGCCGTACCGTGCTTGACCGATTCCACGACAGGGAGTACGGGGAATACTTCGAAGTGCTGGACGAGACGGGCGCCCCCGCTCATGCCCACAAGGGAAGCGCGTGGAAAGCGGCGTATCACCTGACGCAGGCATGGTGGCACGTGGCAGGCAACATATACCAGCCCGCGATGGGCGCGGTGCTGTAGTGGACGGGGGCAACCGAGCGGTTGCCCCCGATGGTGCACCTTACGGATACTCCGCCTGAACCTTCTTCACGTTCAATCCCCACACCTGCACCTGTCGCGGGTCGCAGGGCTCAGGGCTGGTGAACTCGATGCTTCGTGTTTCCCCCGGCAGGAGGAACAGGTAGTTGTCGCTGACCTGCACGGCATCCTGCGGGAATACCAGATGCACGAAGTGCGCGTATTTGTCCGCACTCAGCTCGCACCGCCAGCGACAGCCCTCCTCGCCCAGCGGGGTGAATACGGCGCGAACGGTCGCCTTCGGCATCTTCAGCCGCTTCCACTCCTCGAAGAAGTGGATGTTGTCGGGTGCGCCGTTGCCGCGGACCACCTGCACCACCAGAAACTCCGTTCTGGCATCGCTGGCGGGGTCAAGACGCAGTAGTTCACGACTGCTGTTCGCCGGCACCTTCACCTTGTGTACCTCGTCGGAAAGGGGCGTGCCGTCCAGACGCATTCGGCGGATGCGCAGGTCGCTGGAGGCTGGTTGCAGGGTGTCATTGACGCCCCACAGCGTGACCGACCCGTCCTCTTCCTGCCGGAAGGTGTACAGCAGGGGTGCAAAGGCGCGGGTGACGTAATGGTAGGCGCCCTTCGGGTTAAGGTAGTAGTCGATCACGCTCCACGAGATGCCGGGCCAGCAGTCGTTTAGCTGCCAGAACAGGGCGCCGCTACACTCGAACTTGCGCCGGCGGTAGTGCTCGATGCCGAACTTCAGCCCTTCCGCCTGCACCATCTGCGACAGCAGGACGAACTCCTGAATGTGCTTCGGCTGCCACACATGCGCCTCGAACATCTTCTCCTTGCGCGAGGTATCGGGGTCTTTGATGCGGTACAGCATCCCCTCGCTGTCGTAGAAGAACTGTTCGGGCGGGATATTGCGCTGAAGGGTGCGCAGGGCGGGCGCACCGTGCATCCCGAACTCGCTGATGAATCGTCCTTTATCGTGTGCGTAATGGCGGTACGAGACGCCTTGCGGGGTCGGGTTGGAGCGAGGCTCTTCCCTGCTGGTGCGCGGGTAAACCATGCCTGCCCACACCTGCCAGTTGTGTTTGTCGCCCGCTTTGTCGCTGTTGGCGTCGTCGCCGCCCCAGGGACTGCCCTGCCAGTAGAGGCGCGACGGATCGAGGCGAGCACAGGCTTCTGGAAGGATCTCCTCGTAGATGCGCCTGCCGAAGAAGGGGAAGTCGGGTTCGTTCCAGTGAATCATGCTGTCAATCCACTGGTTTTCGTTGTTGCCGCACCACAGCGCGATGCAGGGGTGGTTGCGCAGCTCCTTCACCACTATCTCCGCCTCCCTGCGCACCTCCCTGACAAACTCTTCGTCGTCATCGGGATAGGCGGCGCAGCTGAACATGAAATCCTGCCACACCAAGATGCCCATCTCGTCGCAGGCGTTGTAGAACTCAGGCGACTCGTAGATGCCTCCGCCCCACACCCGCAGCATGTTCATATTCGCCTCGCGAGCCATCTGCACCAGCTTGCGATACCGCTCGGCAGGGATGGAGCCAATCAGGTTGTCGGCAGGAATCCAGTCCGCGCCCTTCGCAAACACCTTTACCCCGTTCAGCACGAAGGTGAAGTTCGTGGTGTCCGGCTCCAGCCCGGGCGACTGGTCTACCTCAATGGTGCGCACCCCGAATCGGGTGCTCTGGGTGTGAATCACTTTCGTGCCATCCAAAAGCTCCGCTTCCAGCACATAAAGATGCGGAGTGCCGAGGTCATGCGTCCACCACAACTGCGCCGACTCCATCCACAGCGTGGTTTCCGCCCTGCCGTCTATCACGGGTGCGCTTACTCGCCAGTCCTGTCCGTGGTCATGGATGGCGAAGCTCACCACCAGCTGGCGACCTTGCTCGCCGATGGGTTCCACCTCCGCCAGCAGGCGCACTTCCGCGCCGTTTTCGTCAAGCCGTGTGGTGTAGGCGTAGAGATGCGCGATGCGGGCGGTGGTATGCGCTTCCAGCCGGACCGGGCGCCATACGCCGACAGTCACCAGACGCGGGCCCCAGTCCCATCCCCAGTTCATCTGTGCCTTGCGCACCCACACGCGCGGCTTGTAGAAGGCGGACCAGTAGCGCGAGACGTCCTTTTTCTCTGCCTCCAGCACCACCGGGTGGAAACACACGGCTAGCACGTTCTCCCCGTCGCGATGCAGGTGAGCGGTCACATCGAACCGATATGGGGTGAACATGTTCTGCGCCGAGCCGACCTTCTCGCCGTTCAGGTACACATCGGCAAGGGTATCCAGTCCTTCAAACACGAGGTCAAACCGCTCGCCCTGCATGTGCGCAGGAACGGTAAAGCGCGTGCGATACCACCACTCGTAGTCCTCCACCCAGCCGCAGGCTTCGGGGTTCTCATCGTAGTAGGGGTCGGGCAAAACGCCCGCGCGGATCAGTGCGGTATGAACATCGCCCGGCACGGGAACGCTGATAGATTCTCGCTCGTCAAAATCGGGCGCATACGCGCGCTTCTGCGCTCCCTGCCCCGGCTCAAAATAGAAAAGTTTCCACTCTCCGTCCAGTGATAACTGCATCTGTTAATTCCTCCTTACCGCTCTGTTATACACAACGAAAGCGTTTAAGTCAAGACTGTATTGTTACGAGGAGGTTGCGGGCTACCCATGACGAAGCCTCCTGCGGAGGCTCCAACCTGCGTCAGCAGGTTTCGTCCTGTGTTGCCTGCGATTTCTAATCGCAAGGTTGGGATAAAAGGGGGGAGGATGGTATCCCTGCAACTAGAACTTGCGGGCTACCCCGGGCGGCAAGCAGGCTTGGCGGCATCTGATGACGAAAAGAAAGGGTAACTTTACGAACTGTTCAGGAGGGTGTACGCACAGGATGAAGTTGCTTCTGCGGTTGTCTGCGTTGACGGCACTGATTGGCATCATGGCTGTCATGGGTGTTGCGCAAACGCCCGTTCGTTTTGCTCGTTACCCCGCCCCATCCCCCGACGGCAAACAGATAGCCTTCTGCTGGCAGGGAGACCTATGGCTGGTTAGTAGTACTGGTGGAGAGGCGAAGCGCCTGACGGTACATGAAGGTTACGACTACGCCCCCGTGTGGTCGCCAGACGGCACGCGCATTGCCTTCACCTCCGATCGCTACGGCAACGACGATGTGTTCGTGCTGAACCTGCGAAACGGTGGTATCCAGCGGCTAACGTTTTGGTCAGGCAGAGACCGCGCGCTGGGCTGGACACCTGATGGTAAGGCAGTTATCTTCGAGTCCACGCGCGACTGGGAGCCGTACGGAGCGGAACCCTGCGCCTATGTGGCGCCCCTGAGCGGGGGCACGCCTTATCGTTTGCACGATGTGCCCGGTGTGTCTGTTGCGCTCTCTCCCGACGGCACGCAGGCGGCTTTCGTTCGGCGCGATGGCTCCTGGTGGCGCAAGGGTTACCGCGGCAGCGCTTCGGGAGACATCTGGATACACCACCTGAAGGAGGGGCGCTTCGTTCGCCTCACCAACGACAATATCCCCGACACCCAGCCGATGTGGTCGCCCGACGGCAAGACGCTCTACTTCCTTTCCGAGCGCGACGGGACAGCCAACCTCTGGGCGATGAATACGGACGGCAAAGGAGCGAAACAGCTAACCCGCTATCGCGGCGACGGCGTGCGCTTCCCACAAATCGCTCGCAATGGCACCCTTATCGCCTACGAGCAGGGCATGGACATCTGCACCCTGAACCCCGCTTCCGGCGAGATAAACATCCTGCAGATCACCGCACCCGCCAGCGACGTGCGCCGGCGCGAGGACCTCTGGCTTCAGGTGCGTGGGGACGTGTCCGAGTTTGCCGTCGCTCCCAGCGGGAAGGAGGTCGCCCTCGTGGTGCGGGGAGAGGTGTTTGTCACTCGTTACCCAGACGGTGGTTCTGCCCGTCGCCTGACACAAACGGTGGAACCAGAGTACGGCTTGACCTGGTCGCCTGATAGCAAGTCGCTGGTGTTCGCCTCCGAACGTGGGGGCACGACCAGCCTGTATCTGGTGACCTCCGATGACCCCGAAGAGCCTCGCCTGCGCCGCACCAGCAAACTCAAGACCGAACGCCTGACGAACTCACCTCAGCCGGATACCTCCCCCGTCTTCTCGCCCGACGGCAAGAAGATAGCCTTCCGCAGAGGCAACGGGAATCTAGTGATACTGGACCTGGAAACGAAACAGGAGCGCACCTTAGTCGTGCACTGGAACCTGGGGCAGTTCGTGTGGTCGCCCGACAGCCGGTGGATTGCCTTCGAGATGGAGGATAACGAATACAACAGCGACATCTACATCCTTTCGGTAGAGGACGGCAAAACGGTCAACGTGAGCCGCCATCCGAACAACGACATCAACCCCTCGTGGTCGGCAAACGGCAGGGCGCTGGCGTTCCTGTCACAGCGCGATGGGCGTAACTTCAACATCTGTTATCTCTTCTTGCGCAGGGCGGACGACGAGAAGAGCAAAGCCGACTGGCAGGATGACGAAGACGCGAAATACGACGCCCCCAAAAAGCCCGACGAGAAGCCAAGAACCGAGAAGGAACCCGTGCAGATTGACTTCGAGGACATTCATGACCGGGTGCGGCAGGTCACGCGCTACGTGGGGGGCGCGCAGGAGGTTGCGCTGTCGCCCGACGGCAAGAAGATTGCCTTCCGCAGCGCTTATCAGGGGCAGAGCGACCTCTACGTGATAGACTGGGACGGTGGCAACGAAAAACGCCTGACAACCGGAGGAGCCTCCCCTTCCGACATCCGCTGGGGCAGCGACGGCAACACCTTGACCTTCCTGAGCCGAGGGCGCATCTCGCGCATTCCCGCAGCGGGAGGCAGTGTGCAGTCTACCGAGTTCAGCGCACAGATGCTGGTAGACCTGCTCGCCGAGCGAGAATATGTGTTTGATGCCGTCTGGCGCACGCTGAACGAGGTCTTCTATGACCCGAAGTTTCACGGAACGGACTGGGCGAGCAGGCGCCTGACATATCGCCCATATCTCCAGCACGTGACCGAGGACCGCGACTTCAGCGCTGTGGTGTACATGATGCTGGGCGAACTGAACTCTTCTCATGTGGGCTTTACACCGCGCCAGAGCGCTACCGCTCAAAGCGTGGAGACGGGGATGCTGGGCGTGGTGTGGGCGAACACACGCGACGGAGAGGGACTGGTGGTCGAATCGGTCATCCCGAACACGCCTGCCTCGCGCACCGACGCGAACCTGAAGCCCGGCGAGCGCGTGCTGGCGATTAACGACCGACGAATCACCCCCACGACTAACGTCTGGGAGCTGCTCAATGGCACAGTCGGCGAAAAGACCACCCTGCTGGTGCGTTCCACCGACGGCAGGGAGCGCACGGTTGTGCTTCGCCCGATTTCCCCTGCCGACTTTCGTCGCGCTCGCTACGAGCACTGGACGAAGCGCAACCGCCAGTGGGTAGAGGAACAATCGCGGGGCGAGTTGGGCTACGCCCATATTCAGGGCATGGGCGAGCTGAACGTGTACGAGTTCATCCGGCAGCTGCACGCGGCGGCGTACGGCAAGAAGGGGCTGGTGATCGATGTGCGCTTCAACGGTGGAGGCTGGACTACCGACTACCTGCTGGCGATTCTGATGGCTAAGCGCCATGCCTACACCCTCTCGCGCGGAGGTGAGCCGGGCTATCCCCAGGACCGCCTGCCGCTCTACGTGTGGACGAAACCCATCGCGGTGCTGTGCAACGAACGCAGCTTCAGCAACGCCGAAATCTTCACCCATGCCATCAAGACGCTGAAGCGCGGACCGGTTATCGGTATGCCCACCGCGGGCGGGGTAATCAGCACGGGAAGGCGCACCCTGATTGACGGCAGCAGCGTCGCCACGCCCGGACGCGGCTGGTTCACTATTGACAAGGGGGTGAACATGGAGCACAACGGCGCTGTGCCCGACTATATCGTGGACGACCTGCCTCAGGACATTGCCGAAGGACGCGACCGTCAGCTGGCAAAGGCGGTGGAGGTGCTGATGCAAATAGTGCGGGACGCGCCACCCGAGTTCCCAGAGCACCGCGAGAGGTAGCCGCTAAGACTGCTTCGTTATCACCCGCTGGGGTAGGATAGCAGGTGCACCCCCATCTAGCTGGTGCTTACCGTACGACTACCCCAGCAATCTTTACCTGCTTGTAAGCGCCCGAAATCGTGTCATTTGGATGGTGGCAGAGACGAAAGCCTTGTCTCCTGTTCCCAAATGAAGTGTAAGCGTCTCAGTCTCTAATCGGATAAATCTCGCGCGTTGCTCGCCTCCAACACGTTGACGAAAAAGCTCCAGCGATTCGCCTGGCTTGCTAAGCAATAAGTCTGATACTCTTTCCAATCTGCCGCTGCCAAGATCACATGCCCAGTGACGCTGGATGGCTCTCTCGACCTGCAACCACACCGGTTCCAGCGAAAGTACTGATAGAAAATCTTTCGGGAGATCAACCAATACATCCATTAAAGCTCGATTCACCTCATCCGAAACATTGTTGATTAACACCTTTTGACCGGACATCGCCCTTCTTTGCAAAGTGGGAGGCAAGATTGTCAGCACGGTTGCCAGACTAATAGCAGTACCGTCACCGGAAGACAGTTGTGCTAGTTCGTTATACGGTATTGCTTCGAAAGCTCGCTTAGCGCTGAGTTGCTTGCACAGGTTGCTCGCCCACTGGCTCAGCGCAAACCGCTGGGAGTAGCCCATCTTCAGTATATCTTGAACAGCTGGGAGGTCCAGCCCAAACCAGCCATCGTGAACCAGCCATCGCTTGAGGCGTTCGTCAGGGATGTCCAGTGCGCGGCACTCACCCCGCCGCCTTGCCATCCATAGCAAAGTACTGCCTGCTCGATATGGAGTATAGAAACCCGGTTGTAGCAAAGCTTGCATTACCTCCTGCGCGTTCTTGCCAGCGCCTGATGGATAAGGTAGCTGCATCATGAGGGGGTAGTACTCAGCAATTACATTGATCGGAGTCATCAGGAACAGACGATGTAGCATGTCAGGCACGTTTAGATGTTCAGGAACAACCTGTTCGTTCTGCAGAGCCGCCCTAAGTTCTTGTTCAGAAAGCAGCTGACGCAGGTCTGTCATATCATGAAAGGCGTAAATGCCATTTCGCGCAATGGGGGGCAGAGGCAGATTCGTCCCCCAGGCTGTCCTGCCGCCCGAATCAGGCAGATCAGCATAGACGGTCATTTCCAGCTGAGAAAGCGAGGCGTTGTAGCGCCAGCGTATGACGCTTACTGGTTGATCCAGTCGCTCTGGCAAGGGAGGAGCACCAGATGTTAGATCTGCCAATTCGGGCGGAAGACGTGGGGGTGTTGTCAATAAATCTTGTTGACGCCGGCTCAAGCGGCTAGCCGGTATCAATATCGTCTGTCCAGCAAACAGACGGGTCATCTCATCGCGCGTCAATGCACTGACAGCGGAATGCACACCCGGCTGTAACCGAAAGTAATTCGCATAGTGCATCGCAAGCTGTTTCTCGGAACGAATCTCTGTGAGTTGCTCAGAAGAGGGCTCCTGTGTAGAGAGCATTTTCTCGGATTCGGCTATCGCGTCAGGAAGCAGCTGCATCAACAACCGGATCCGCTGTTGTTCCTCTTCGCGTTGACGCGCCGCCTGTCCAGGTGACTGCCAGAGTTCGTAAACAGGAGGCTTTTTCCCCTGTTGAGGAACAGTTCGCCAGCTGAGATCGAAAGTGGCTGCCAAAGCAGTTAACAAATCAGCTAGCGGCATTTCGCGTGTGCAAACCACTGCCCTCCACGCACTCACCCCTGCGCTTGCCCGCAGGGTGACCCCTGTCGCCGTTTCCAGTTGGGCCAACAAACCACGCAGAGGTAAACCCAGTGCGGTAATACTCACCTGCTGGCGCAATCGAGCATCTTGAGCAAACTCTGCAAGCCGATAAGCGTCCAATACATCATCCCGTTGTGCGACACACACCGCATTCCCCCACAACAGTATGGCTGCTAGCACTATAGCGCGTACTCTCATATTTGCGCCCCCCTCGTCCTAAGGTAACAGACATCGCCCCGCGTGCAGTAACATGATGTTTTCCATGATAGATAGTACCAGCGTCTGTTCAAATTGAAAGCTCTCGAAGGCACCGCGATACAACATTGGCGTTGGCGCATTTCTAACTCTTTTCAGTCCCTGGCGATGTTCCTCATCTTTCAGAAAACCTTCCGGGGGTGGTTCCACATAAGGCGGACGCACTTTCCCGAACGACGACGGACGCGAAGCTGTGCGGGCGGCATCGAAGTTGGGTCTGTCTGACAATTCAAAGACCGCTTCACTCAACGTTGTGACTGCATAGTTCGAGAACTCCAATCGCGTGAACCGGGTGCGCTCGGAAGCTTCTACCTTATCCAACACAGGCTGACTTCTCCAGACGGCGTAATCCTTCACTACGCGCCTCTCGGGAAGCCGTTGAGCAGTGCGTGTGATGTAATACCGGTATACCCCAGGCTTGTCAGTCGGATCCCCCTGCATGACCCGCTGATATAGAAGACCCGCTCGAACAGTGGTAACGACCCGCTTCGGCAACGCGTTGGAATGTTTCACAGATGATGCCTCTGTCTCGGCTCGCCAAACCTCCCTGTTGTTGAAATCAAACCCTTTGACCACAGTGGGGATATATTTTTGACCAGACCATCTCCCCCGTATCCGGTGTGTAACATGTGGATACGGACAGAGCACGGGATGAGCTAGCAGGATGTTGAAAGCGTCTGATCGATAACGCGACGCAGATACCAGATCACGCGCCATCAATATCGTGCTGGAAAAGTAGCGGTAGAACAGATCGGAGCTATTTACGGTGAAGTAGAAATCAGTGTACGGCATATAGCGTGATACACGATTATAATAAACCCATTGAGGAGCAAGAGGATGCTGAAACCTTTTGAACCGGAAAGCATCGCCGTTGATAATAATCAGATAGCGAAAATGGTCCTTCTTCGACTGCGAGGCGCTAAGTACCTCTGCTCTGACCAAGTTCAGTCCGGCGAAGTGGACGACCCACTCACGCTCGGCATCAATTGTGCTGCCGTCTGCATCATACGCATACTGTTTAACACGAAAAGTAAAGCCGTCCACTTTGCAACCTCCTGCCTACTACCTGTTGTAACCCTGCACGATTATAATCGCGGTAGTCTCCACACGCTCCGACAGCAGATTCAGCCCAGTGCGGCTTGCCTTCGGGTGGGCTCTACTCTCACGACGGAGACCTATTGGCGTACCGTCCCAGTTTGTCAGGTCGAGCAATAGCTTGGGACCATCCGCAGGCATGTACACTCCATACCAGTAATTGGAGGTCTCTATTGAGCTATGATAGGAAGCCCCGTTGTGAGAGGTGACTGCGACTTTGCCTTCGGAGTGGTAGAACTGCGTGAGACTGCCATACACGAAGGTTATCTGGGCATCTGCATAGTGATAGATACCACCGTAAACCCTTACCGAATTGTAGGAGCCCAAAGAGGTGATCCGCCCCGTTTGGGTCGCGAGCAAGTCTACTTCAGCCGAAGAGGGTATAGCAGGATTATCCCCTGAGTATACCGTCGCATAAGCACGGGTGAGAAGGTTCGTGAGGTCCTCCCCCCATTCGAAGCTGACCCTCGCAACCTGCCCATCCGTCTTTATCTGATGACTGATTGAGGTCTGGTCCCATTGGATTTGCTGGGACAGAGATCTCGCACAGGTAAGGGCACAGCACAGTACGCAAAGTGCAAAAGACAGCGTACGCATCACATATCTTCTCCTTCTTGTAGGATTTGCTGACACTATTTTATCCTGTCCCCCCCCCCGCGTCAATAGTTAAATTTCGCCAATTTTTTGGTGCTTCTTTGCTATACACACCGGTTAATATCCCCAGCTTCCATGCCAGATGTACCGCCTGCACTGTGCTGTGCACGCCAAGGCGATGTCTCACCGCTGCCAGATGACGCTCTATCGTGTGGGGTGAACACCCCCTGACGCTTGCCGCTGTCTCTACATCACCGCATTCCGCATAGGCAAGGAGGCTCTCCTTCTGCGCCTCCGATAGCAACGGCTCTATCCCAATAACCACATCGGCAGGCGCAGTAGTGCACACAACAACCCCCTGAATGTCTTTCAGACGCTCCGCCAGCTGCTTCCGCAGAAAAGCATCCTGGCAGACCAGTAAGATACGGCGCATCTTTCCGCTCCTCCTACCAACGCAAGGTCGATGGTATTATAGGCGTGTCCTGCAACAGCGTCAACATACCCGCGGTGGTTGCATGTTCTGACTTCGTGTGCTGAGCAACAAACCGTTTACCTTGATTAAACGCCCGCCAAAGTGCTATACTTATCCTGTACACAGCATACCGAACCCGGAAAGGAGTCTGAAAAGATGCCAGTAGAACGCCCTGGTGCTGTGACCTTTAAAGGACAGCCGTTAACCCTGGTTGGAACCGAGCTCAAGCCGGGCGACAAGGCGCCCGATTTCACCATTATTGACCAGTCGCTCAACCCTGTTTCGTTGAAGGACTATGCGGGCAAGGTTGTTCTGCTCAGCGTAGTGCCCTCGCTGGACACTGGAATCTGCTCGGCGCAGACGAAGCGGTTCAACGAAGAGGCGGCTAAATTGCCGGAGGATGTAGCCATCCTGACGGTGAGTATGGACCTGCCCTTTGCGCAGGCACGGTTTTGTGGCGCTGAGAACATCGACCGCGTGAAGGTGCTTTCTGACCATCGCGACGCCTCTTTCGCGCAGGCATACGGCACGCTGGTGAAGGAGCTGCGGCTGGAGTCACGCGCTATCTTCGTGATAGACCGCGACGGCATCATCCGCTACGTGGAGTACGTGCCCGAAATCGCCAGCCATCCGAACTATGACGCGGCTCTTGAGGCAGTGAAAGCGCTGTTGTAGAGTCGAGCAACCGGCGTCCCCTCTCTCGCCGTGCCGGGAGAGGGGGTTGTTTTCGATTCGAGACCCCTTACGCTGCTCAGGGTGACATGAGATGCCCGGCTGAAGCCTCGCGTGAGCAGTCTCCTTCCCTACAGGACTTTCTTGCTCTGTGGTCAAATAGATAACTGACCATGAGCATACGTTCTCAATCACCTCTGGTACAGACGATACTGCCGGTTGCCCTGCCCCTTGTCGCTATCGGCATGGGATGCTTTTTCGGTATCGGCGCGGCGGGCTTGTTTGACCTGGATGAGGGGCTGTATGCGACCGCTGCGCGGCAGATGGTGGAATCGGGCGACTGGCTGGTTCCCCGCGTGGGCACAGACGCGTTCTTCGACAAGCCTCCCCTCACCTACTGGGCGCAGGCGCTGAGCATGAAGGTTTTCGGCTTCACGCCCCTTGCCGCAAGGCTCCCCTCCGCGCTGGCAGCCGCGCTGACCACATGGCTGATCTGGCAGTGGGCGAAGAGGCGCGAACTGGAACGCATCGGCTGGCTGGCGCTGCTGGTCTATCCGCTCTGCCCGCTGACGATGGGGCTGGCGCGACAGGCGATTATGGATAGCCTGCTGACGCTGTGGCTGACGCTGGCGATATTCGGCTGGATTGAGGGCTACACGGGCGACCGTCGCTGGTATCTGCTGATGTCTGCAGGGGCTGGACTGGCGACGATGACCAAGGGGCTGATCGGTCTTCTCCTGCCCGGATGCGCGCTGGTGCTCTGGATACTGCTTCGGCGCGACTGGGCAGAACTAAAGCGCATACCCTGGCTTCCTGCGCTGGGCATCTATCTGCTGATTGTGCTGCCCTGGCATTTGGCGGTATGGCGGATGGCTGGTGAACTGTTTGTACGCGAGTATATCGTGCATCACCATATCCAGCGTTTTCTCGGCAAGGACTTCGGGCACGTAGCGCCGTTCTGGTTCTACATCCCGATTCTGCTGGCGGGCATGTATCCCTGGAGCGCGTTTGTGCCCATCATCGGCTGGCAGGTGCTGAGCGGCTGGCGGTGCGAGAAAGAGAAGATATGCTGTGCGTGGGCGATGTGGGCGTTCTGGGCGGTGGTGGTGGTGCTCTTCTTCTCCCTTAGCAAGTCCAAACTGCCCGGTTACGTGCTCCCCGCCGTGCCCGCGCTGTGCCTGCTGGTGGCAGTAAGGCTTCATTCCCTCTGGACGGTGAAAAACGGTCTGCGCCCGGGTGAAGCGGGTTTGATGGGCTTCACGGGTCTCCTTCTGAGCGCGGCATTTGCACTCGTCGGCGGGCTGGGATGGCAGTGGCAGGGTAGTCCAACGGCAACTCTGGCAGGCAAACAGCTGCCCGCCGAGGTGGTGGGAGCGGTCGCGCACATGGCGCCCTTTGCGCTGATGCTGAGTGCGCTGTTCCTGCTGAGTGGGCTGTTCCTGTTCGCCAGGTGGTCCTCTACCCCGCGCGTGGTGGGCACCGGCGTGCTTTTCGGTCTGCTGTTCGCCTTTCTGGTGGGGCACGATGGTTTGCCCCGCTGGAACCGCTACGACATCGCCCCACTTCATCGGCTGGCCCAATCGCTGGCGCCCGACCTGGACCGGGGGGCACACGTGCTGGTGTACGCGTTCGAGCCGAGTCGCCCCAGCGTGCGGTTCATCATGGGACACACGGAACAGATAGCCGAGCCGGGCAACCCCGAACAGCTCCTGCAGGCGATGCAGGGGAAATCACAGGTATGCATCCTTGCCGAAAAGCGCACCGAGATGCCGTCGGACCTGCCCTGCACCCTCGTGCGCGAGCGGGAAGATGGACGCTGGGTGATTTACCGATGCGAGCCATCCGCAAGATAGTGATAGCCCCGACTGCCTTCAAGGGCAGCCTGTCCCCTTCAGAGGTGGCGCAGGCGATGAAGCGCGGCGTGCATCGCGCTCTCCCTCACGTGGAGACGGTAATTTTGCCCCTCGCAGACGGCGGCGATGGGATGCTGGAGTGCCTGGCGACGGCAGGCGTGTGCTATCTGCGGCGGCACCGCGTATCCGACGCACTCGGGCGGGCGCACGAGGCGCCATACGGCATCAGCCCTGACGCGCGCACCGGCTTTATTGAGATGGCGCAGATTTGCGGGCTGGCGCAGCTCCGCCCCGAAGAACGCGATCCACGCCGGACGACCACCATGGGCGTTGGAGAGATGGTAAGGCATGTGCTGGCGGCTGGGGTCGGCAAGCTGGTAATTGGGCTGGGAGGCAGTGCAACCAACGACGGCGGCGCCGGTGCTCTGGTCGCTCTGGGCTGGCAGGTTTTGGACAAAGGGGGCAATCCCATCCCTCCGGGCAGCGACGGACTGAAACAGGTGCATCGGGTGGTTCCAGCCTCGCCAGAGAGGGGGGACGTGGAGGTTGTACTGGCGGCGGATGTGCGCAACCCGCTACTGGGCAAGCACGGGGCAACGGCGGTCTTTGCGCCACAGAAAGGAGCCACCGCCGACCAGCTCACCGAGATGGAGCGAGCGATGCGTCGGTGGGCGGTGGCAGTGCATCGGGCGATTGGCAGAAAGATTTCCCGAATACCGGGAACCGGTGCGGCAGGTGGTCTCGGTTTCGGTCTGCTGGCGCACTTCCCGCAGGCGCGGCTGGTGTCGGGAGCGGATTTGGTGATGCATGCGGTGGGCTTCGAGCAAGCCCTGCGCGATGCGGACCTGGTGCTGACCGGCGAAGGGCGCGTGGACGAGACAACCCTGCACGGGAAGCTGCTCCTTCGCGTGGTACGGGCGGCGCGAAAGTGGGGCGTGCCTGTGGCTGTGCTCTGCGGACAGTTTGTGGGCGACAGGTCCTCGCTGGCGCAATATGGTGTCATCCATTGCGAGTCGCTGGTCTCCCACACGGTATCACAGGAAGAGGCGATGCACCAGGCGGCGGACTTGCTGGAAGAGAAAACAGCGAAACTGTGCAGGCAAATATAACGTCTTTTATGTGGTCGGGTAGCAGGAGCATTGCCTTCCCGGCGCGAAAGGATTACAATACAAGAAACCTGTTCAGATTACGAGGAGGTGCTTTAGCATGAAACGACTGGGGTTTCTGTTCGCGGCAGTAGCGGTGCTGGTGATATGGACGGTGCCGGCTTTCGCACAGTGGGGCGAGGAAACGACGGGTAACAACCTCCGGGTGCGCGTTGGCGCGTTCTTCCCCACCGAATCCGCCTCCCGCAACAAAGCCAACACGTGGTTCAACGTGGGACTGGACTACGTGTTGAAGCGCGATGTCGCCGTCACCGAGGGTTATGCCGCTGACCTGGGCGCCAGCGTCGACTACTACGGTTCCGGCAACGTGTACAACGTGCCCGTGCTGGTCAACTACTGGGGCAAAGTGGGTAGCGGCTTCGGCTATACCGCCGGTATCGGCGTTGGGTTCTCGAAGCGGTTGAACGGCGACACGAAGACCGGCTTCGCCTACACCATCGGGCTGAGTTATGACCTCAACGTGGGTCAGGAGGGCGGCACGCAGCTGTTCATTGACGTGCGCTTCAACGGCTTGACCGGCACCGACAACGAGCACAACGGCTTTGTGATCGGACTGGGCGCCAGGTTCTAAGCAGTAACCTGTCCCGAAGAAGCGGCGGGAGCGTTTCCTCCCGCCGTTGTTTTTACCTGCCCGCAGATGCTACAATACTATGGAACCTCGTATCTCGCATGGGCAGGAGAAGATGTGGCAAATAGAGTATCCCCGTCGGAAGACACGCCCCGTGCGCGTCGGCGCGATAACCATCGGCGGCGGGCATCCCGTCGTCGTGCAGTCCATGATTACCGCTCCGACCAGCAACGTTGAGCGCGCGGCGGAACAGGTCATGCAGTTGTGGGACGCTGGTGCGGAGATTGTGCGTGTGACCGCCCCCAACATGAGGGAGGCGCAGTGCATCGGCGAAATCCGTAACCTGCTGGAGAAAAAAGGCTATCGCGTGCCCCTAGTGGCTGACGTTCACCATCAGGGAACCGATATCGCCGTGGAAGTGGCGCAATATGTGGATAAGGTGCGCATCAACCCGGGACTCTTCGTCTACCGCAAACCGCGCCAGCGTGCCGAAGAGTACAGTCCCGAAGAGCACGAGCAGGAGCGACAGGCTATTGAAGAGGCGTTACTGCCCGTGATCGAAGCCTGCAAAAAGCGGCGCATCGCCATGCGTATCGGCGTGAACCACGGAAGCCTCAGCGAGCGGATGCTGGTGACCTACGGCGACACGCCCGAAGGCATGGTTCAGTCCGCCATGGAGTACATCGAGATTTGCGAAAAGCACGACTACCGCGACCTCGTCATCTCGCTGAAGGCAAGCCGAGTGCCCA
Organism: uncultured bacterium; assembly: GCA_964579145.1. Lineage (GTDB taxonomy): Bacteria > Armatimonadota > HRBIN16 > HRBIN16 > HRBIN16 > HRBIN16. Next base: position 36,378 of record CAZOGB010000004.1, read on the forward strand.
TCATGCTGGCGGCGAACCGCCTGCTGGCGAAGCGACTGGACGAAACCGGGCGCGATTACCCCATCCACCTCGGCGTGACCGAAGCGGGAGACGGAACCTATGCCCGAATCAAAAGCACCGCCGGCATCGCCACCCTGCTGGCGGAAGGGATTGGGGATACTATTCGCGTCTCGCTGGCAGAAGACCCCCTCAACGAGATACCCGTCTGCTACGATATCCTGCAATCGCTGGGGCTGCGCAAAACACAGGTGGAATACATCGCCTGCCCGTCCTGCGGGCGCACCAAGTTTGATCTGCCGACCGTACTGAATCAGGTGCGCGAGGCAACCCGACACCTCAAGGGGCTGGACATCGCGGTGATGGGGTGTATTGTGAACGGACCCGGCGAGATGGCGGATGCCGACTACGGCTACGTGGGCAGAGCTGCTGGAAAGATTGCCCTCTACCGCGGGCGCGAACTGGTTAAAGACAACATCCCCCAGGAGCGCGGTGTGGAGGAGCTGATCCGCCTGTTGAGACAGGACGGTAAATGGATAGACCCGCCCGGCTAGTCCACCAGAACCCTGTACACTCGCGCGGATAGCAAGGTGACCACTTCATGGGGGGTGGTATCTAGCCAGCGGGCAATCTCGTTGACCGTAATCTGCTCATCCCCCTGCCTGCCGATGAGGGTTACCACGTCGCCGACTTCTGCCCCCGTGTCGGTGGCATCTATCATCATCTGGTCCATACACACCCGCCCGATAACGGGCACACGCCTGCCGCGCAGAAGCACCTGGGCGCGGTTGCCCAGCGCACGCAGATAGCCGTCGCCATAGCCCACAGGTACGGTCGCCACCAGGGTTTCGCGCCTCGCCACGAAGGTGGCACCGTAGCCCACCGTTGTTCCCGGCGGTATCCTGCGCAGTGCTACCACCCGGCTGTGCAGGGAGAGCACCGGTCGCAAGCCAAGTGACTGCGGGTCATATCCCGACGGTGCCACGCCGTAAACCAGAAGCCCGCACCGGACCATGTCCGCACTCGCCTCAGGCACACCGAGCACACCAGCACTGGCTATCGCATGGCGCACCAGCGGTCTGCCCAGCTGTTGCGCCACACTCTCAGCCGTCTGCTGGAATGCCTGCCACTGGCGGCGGGTCAGGTGTGCATCGGAGTCCGCGCAGGGGAAATGGGTGGCGATGCCTGTTAAATGCACACCGGGCAATCTCTGGATAGCCAGCGCGGCGTCCATTGCGTCGCGGGGATGAACGCCGAAGCGGCTCATGCCAGTGTCCACCTTCAGATGCACCTCCACACGCTGGTTGCGCCGGACCGCCTGCTCGGAGAGAGCCTGAGCAAAACGCACATCCTGCACCAGACACACCGCACGGGATTCCAGAACGCTTTCCGCCTCTTCAGGGAGCACCGGGCTGAGCAGGTAAAGAGGCGCGGTAACCCCCACGGCACGCAGTTCCGCCGCCTCGGCGGTGGAGGCAACCCCAAAGGCGTCACAGCCAGTAGCCTGTAGTTCCGGCGCGACCAGCGCCGCGCCATGCCCATAGGCGTTCGCCTTCACCACCGCCGTCAGTTTTGTACCTGCGGGGAGCCGCTCACGAAGCCACCGCACGTTGTGCACCAGCGCAGAACGGCTGAGCAGGGCAGTGGTACGAGGAGATAACGGCAGGTTGCTTACTTTCATGCCGCCCTTTATTTCGCCGCAGAAGGCGATGCTTCCTGCCCGAGGCAGAGCCTCATCTTCTGTTTCACCAGTTCCGTAACCGCCTGCATCGCCGGAGGGAACAAGTGCCGGATGTCGATGCTGTCCGATTGCTGCACCGCCGTGCGCAGCGCCGTCATGAAAGTGTCCTTAATCTCCGTCGCGAAGTTCACCTTGACGATTCCCCGCCGCACCGCCTCGCGCCACTGCTCATCGGGGATGCCTGAAGCCCCATGCAGAACGAGGAACGCATCCACCCGCCTGCGGATAGCCTGTAGTCGCTCCATGTCGAGGTGGGGCGTCTGTTTATAAAACCCGTGCGCGTTACCGATAGCCACAGCCAGCAGGTCAACGCCCGTCTCCTGCACAAAGCGTTCCGCCTGCTCCGGCGAGGTCATTTCGAACTGCTGTGCCTCTCGCTCGCCCAGCTTCGGGATGTAACCCAGCTCGGCTTCCACCAGCACACCCCGCCCCTGCGCCAGAGCTATCACCTCGCGCGTGAGGCGCACATTGGTCTCGAAGTGCTTATCGCTGGCGTCCATCATCACCGAATCGTATCCTGCCTCAATGCACCGGCGCACCAGTTCAACATCACGGGCGTGGTCAAGATGAAGCCACGCCTGAACACCCAGCTCCTCCCGCGCGGCCCGAGCCAGCCCCACAGCCACCTTCAAGCCGAGATACTCAATCGTGGAGGGCGAGGTCTGCAAGATAACAGGAGAACCAACCTCTCGCGCCGCACTCAGCACCGCCAGCAGAGTTTCAGCGTTGTAGAAATTCGTTGCCAGTATCGCTCTGCCGCAACGGCGATAGTCGCTCAGTGTCTGTCGCAAATCGCTTCCCATCATCCCTCCCTACACTGAAGCCAGAAACGCTTCCACCTCCGACAGCGTGGGCAGACCCTCCATCGGTCCCTGCTTCGTCACCGCCAAAGCCCCGATGGCGCTGGCAAACCGAGCCGCTTCCTCTACCGACATGCCTCGCAACAGCGCCACAACCATGCCGCCCGCAAAGGCGTCTCCTGCCCCCGTGGGGTCTACCTCTGCGACCGGGTAGGCAGGTATCTCCACCCTGTGCCCGTCGGTAAACACCACACATCCCCGCGCTCCCCGTTTCAGCACCACAATCGGGATGCCCCGTTCCACCAGGTTGCGACATGCTGTCTCCTCATCGGCATCGCCCGTGAGCATGGTGGCTTCCTGACCGCTGGGCAGGAGTACATCACACGCCTGCAGTATCGGCTCACACAATACGCGCACCGCCTCCACGCCGAGTATTTCAGGACGGATGTTGGGGTCGAAGGTCACCATTCCTCCGCGCTGTTTGCAAATCTGCACCGCCCGATAGCACGCCTCGCGCACGCCCTCGCCGATGCCAAGTGCGGAACCGGTGATGTGCACCGCCTTCACGCCGTGCAGGTAATCCTCGCGCACGTCCTCGGGGGTCAACAGCGCGGCGGCGGACTGAGGAAGGTGGAACAGAAACTGGCGTGAACCGTCCGACCGGTATGAGACGAAAGCGATGCCCGTCGTTCGGTGCTGGACTACCCGTATACCGCGCACATCCACGCCGTCACCCTTCAACCGACGCAGGACGCACCTGCCGAAGGCATCATCGCCCACCACGCCGATGACGCCGCAGGATACCCCCAGCCGCGCCACCGCGTCGATGAAAATCGCCGGAGCACCGCTGGGAAACGGTCCCAGAAACTGCCCCGGCTCATCCAGCGGCTGGTCAACCGCCGGGCGCATAATCTCCACCAGCAACTCGCCCAGAGAGAATACCTGCGGCACTTCAGTACTCCTCACTATCACCCCATGTCTGCCTCTAACCAGAAACATTCCACCTCATGCCCCGTTTTCCTTCCGCCCATCGTACGAGGAAGAAGGCATCAGGGAAACGAAGAAAGGAAATGACGGTACATGAGCACACATCACTTTCGAGAACACGAAGGAGACGACGATGCAGAACACCCTGAAGAAGGCGCTGGTGCTTTCGATGCTGCCTGGCAACCTTGGCTACATGGAGCGGTTCAAGCTCGCTGCAGAGGTGGGGTTTGAAGGGATAGAGGCTCCGCCAATCAGCGACCCTGAAGAGATAAAGAAACTGCGTGCGGCATCGGAAGCAAGCGGAGTGCCCATCCACTCCATCATTTACGGGGGCTGGCACGCGCCGCTCTCCAGCGGCGACCCGCGCGTGGTGGAGAGGAGCATTGCGGACGTGCAGGCAGCTTTGCACTGTGCGAAGGAGCTGGGCGCGGATACCGTCCTGCTCGTGCCCGCCATCGTAAACGAAAGCACACGCTACGCCGACGCCTACAAACGCTCACAGCAGAACATTCGCAAGCTGATACCCCTCGCCGAAAAGCTGAAGGTGGTCATTGCCATAGAGAACGTGTGGAATAACTTCCTGCTCAGCCCACTGGAATTCGCGCGGTACGTGGACGAGTTTCGCAGTCCCTTCGTGAAGGCATATTTTGACGTCGGCAACGTGCTGGCGTTCGGCTGGTCAGAGGACTGGATACGCACCCTGGGCAACCGCATCCAGCGTATCCACCTGAAGGACTTCAAGCGAAGCAATCGCCAGTTTGTGAACCTGCTGGAGGGTGACGTGAACTGGCGCGAGGTGCGCCGCGCGCTGGACGAGGTTGGCTACAGCGGCTTTCTTACCGCCGAGCTGGGGGGCGGTGACGCAAACTATCTGCGAGACGTAGCACAGCGCATCGACCGCATCATCGCAGGCGTGTAAGTTACAATAAGGGGCGAGGAGCACTCCTCGCCCCCTGCCACAGAGCGCCGACTCAGCTCCGTCGGCGCAGGAACGCTGGAATGTCGTAGTCGGTGCTGTCCACCGGCGTTTGCTGAGGTTGCCGCTCTGGAGTGGCAGGCGCGGCGGTGGTCCGCTCGGCAGGACGTGGAGGCATTCCTCCCGGTCGCTCGCCCACAGGCTCCCGCCGTAGCGCCTCCGCTCTCTGCACAGGACGCTCTGCCAGCAAGCCCTGCGTGGATGCCGGCAACCCCGCCGCCAGCACCGTAATTTTCACCTCGCCCTCCATCTTCGGGTCCAGCACGTGCCCGTAGATAATATGCGCGTTTTCGAGATCACACAGGCTCTGGGTGACCGCCGTCGCTTCGCTCAGCTCCTGCAGAGTCATATCGGAACCGCTGGTGATGTTGACAAGCACACGCTGGGCGCCGTCGATGGATGTTTCCAACAGGGGACTGCTGGTGGCACGCTCCGCCGCTTCCCGTGCCCGGTGCTCTCCCGAGCCGGTTCCAATGCCCATTAGCGCGGGTCCCGCGTTGGACATGATAGTTTTCACATCGGCGAAGTCGACATTGATTAAGCCCGGAATAGTAATAATGTCCGAGATGCCCTGCACGCCCTGGCGCAGGATGTCGTCTGCGGCGCGGAAGGCTTCTACCAGAGTAGTGCGCTTTTCTACAACGCTGAGCAATCGCTCGTTAGGAATGACGATTAACGTGTCCACGTGCTCGCGCAGGTTCGCGACGCCCTCTTCGGCAATCTGCATGCGACGCGGTCCCTCGAAGTTGAAGGGTTTGGTCACCACCGCCACGGTGAGGGCGCCCATCTCCTTCGCCAGCTGCGCAACCACTGGTGCTGCCCCGGTGCCAGTACCACCGCCCATCCCTGCGGTGATGAACACCATATCCGCCCCTTCCAGCACCTTCATAATCTCGTTCTTGCTCTCTTCGGCCGCGCTGCGACCGATTTGCGGGTTGCCACCCGCACCAAGCCCTCTGGTCAGATTCTCGCCCAGCTGAACCTTCTTCTCCGCTGCGGAAATCTCGAGCACCTGCACATCGGTGTTCATCGCACAGAAATCCACCCCAACCAGCCCTGCTTCGATCATGCGGTTGACGGCGTTCGTGCCTCCACCACCGATGCCGATGACCTTAATCTGAGCATACTGTCTTACCCCAGCCATTGGTGTTTAGCCCCCTATGTGCAATTTCTTTCAGAAATTATTGCGCAAAACGCGATAGCCACCGACGCCACGCCATGGTTACCCTGCCCCACCAGGACCGGTGGCGGTTGTCGGAGGCTGAATAGGAATGCTTCAATCCGTACAGCAGAAGCCCCACACCCGTTGCAAACACCGGGCTGTCTACTTTGTCCGCCAGCCCACCGATGTTCATCGGACGCCCGATGCGCACGGGCATGTCGGTTACCTCGCGTGCCAGCTCCGCTACGCCACGCATCAGGCTACCGCCCCCACTGAGCACGAGACCACCCGGCAACATACCCGCTGCCCCCGATTTCTTAATCTCCTCGTACACCAGCTCCAGCAGTTCGCGCATGCGGGGTTCCACAATTTCAGCGAGCACTCGCGCCGGTATCTTTCGCTCCTCGCTGGACCCCATGGGTCGGTGCGACACCATGACACCATCGTCAGCCATTTGTATCATCGCACAGCCATACTGCAGCTTGATGCGCTCGCTCTCTTCGGGCGGGGTGCGAAGCCCCACCGAAATATCGCTGGTTACATGGTTCCCGCCGACGGGGATGACTCCCGTATAGTATATCTCACCATCGGTGAAAACCGCTACATCGGTGGTGCCGCCCCCGATGTCCGCCAGGGCAACTCCCAGGTTGCGCTCGGCTTCCGTCAGCACCGCTTCGGCAGTGGCTATCGGCTCCACCACCAGTGCGCCCACCTGCAGCTGCGCCCGCTGAACGCATTTAGTAACGTTCTGCAGGAAGGTGCTGCTGCCGTGGATGATGTGTGTCTCTACTTCGAGACGCAAGCCGCTCATCCCTTCAGGGTGGCGAATGCCGTTTTGACCGTCCACAATATAACCCCTGGGGATGGCGTGGATGATTTCGCGGTCAGGCGTCAGCACCACCGTGCGCGAGCTTTCCATCACCCGCTCGACGTCCTCTCGCGAGATTTCGCGCGTGGGGGAAGTGACCGCTATCATCCCTTTCGAGTTCAGGGACCGGATGTGCTCGCCGGTGATACCGACGAACACCGACTCGACGCGTCGACCTGCCATGTGCTCTGCCTGCTCCACAGCCTGCACAATCGACTCGGTCGTCTGGTCGATGTCCACCACTGCCCCCTTTCGGAGCCCTCTCGAAGGCACAAGCCCAACCCCGATGATGTTCAGGCGCATATCGTCGGTTACATCCGCAATTAAAGCCGCGATTTTCGTTGTGCCGATGTCCAGTCCGGCAATCATCGATGGCAACTCCTGTTCAGGTTCTATCCGTGTCTCGTTGTCGAGATAGATTCCACTGGGTCAGATAGTACCGGCGGATCAGCGACAGGTTCAGGAACATCCGCCCACCCAGCGTGACCACCGCTGCAAGAAAAAGGTCAACTCCTATCTGGTCGCCCAGGTACGCCAGCAAGGTCGCCAGCAGGGTATTGAAAATGAAGCCTGATACAAATACATCTACGTGAAACTTGCCCTCAATCCCTGCACGAATTCCCCCCAGAATCGAGTCCAGTCCCGATAACGTCGCAAGGCTCAGATACGGCGCATAATCGCTGGGTAGCTCCAGCGGCACAAAGTAAAACACCAGAAAACCGACAAGCACTGCGATCACGGGTAGCCAGTTCATTGCGTCCTTTTCTCTTCCTCCTGCGACGAGCTGCCGGGCGCTGTCACCACCGGCTTCGCATAGCGAAAGACCAGACTACCGGCATACGCCGGTATACGGATGTTATTCTTTTTAATCACCTTTACCATAGCCGGGTCTATTGCCTGAATATCCGTCAGCACCCCCTGCGGCAGGTTCAGCGCATTTGCCAGTGTCTCAGGGTCACCGATAGCGCTGATCACATACGGCGACGACAGCGCAATACCGTTCACCTGCACCGTGGGCCCAACACAGCGGATAGCCGTATTGGCGATGATTCTCTGCCCGTTGATGGCTACGGCTTCGGCGCCCGCGGCGTGCAGTTCGTTGACCACCCTCTGCAGGTCCGAATCATGTATGATATAGTTTTCAATATCTATCGGCGAGTTCGCGGGCGGGCGCTTCTTGCTGTCCTGCAGGATAACCTCGATGCCTGGCCCCTCTACCTCTGTCAACCCTGCCAGAAACTTCGCCTCCTGCAGCGACTGATTGAGCAGTTTGGTCTTTTCGGAAGCCGTCGCCATCTCGTTTTCGTACTGGGTAGTGCGCTCGCGGAGCTTGCTGATCTCCTCGTTCGCCATCTTGAGCTGCTCCTGCTGGTCGCGGTATGCCGCAGCCAGCCCAGAAAACCGGTTGGAGGGCAACGACGTCGATCGGATGCTCTGCTGGGTTTTGAGCGAAACCGCCAGCAGTGCGCCCAGTACCAGCGCCATCACCGTCACGGGCGTTATCCAGGGATTGTTGCGAATGCTGGACAGAAACACGTTCAGGCTCATCTCACAGGATACCCTCCTTACTTCCCCGTCTCCGCTTCCAGACCGGTTTATCCACGCAACTGACGTCAAGATACTCCGCTTGCTTGACAATTTCAGGATGCATCCACAGCTGGGCTGTGCGTATCATCTTCTCAGATAGAGAGGTGCTGTCTCCTATCCTCACAGGCGGATGTCCATCTTTCATATTTAAACACAGATTGCCCTCGCGGTCAACGGTAATTTGCTCAATGGGCAGGGGATATTCGGGAAGATAGCGGATCAAAATCTCTAACGCCGCCTGCACCGACCTGTTCTGCACAACGCGCCCCAGCACCACCGGCACGGCCGTCTCCATCCGAATCACCGGCAGACCGTTCGCCCGTGCCGTCTTCCAGAAAGCTACCCCCCGCGCATCCAGCCAGTAACTGCCGGCAGGTGTCGCCAGCAACGCGACCGGTTGACGCTCGAACACGCGAATGGTTACCCTGCCCGGCAGGCTTCGCGCAACCACCACATCGGCAACCGTCGGCAGTTGCTGGAGCCTCTGCGCCACCCGGGATGGCATGAAAAACAACCAGCTTCTGCCATCAGCGATACGCGCCTCCTGAACTATCTGCTGGGGCGTAGTGAGAGCGATCCCTTCCACGTAAACGTCCCGAATGCACAGGGCAGGACTGCGCCAGAGCGCCGCCAGCACCTCCACACACAGCGCCAGCGTTAATATCAGTCCGATAAGACCCCACACTCCACGCTTCAACTGTCGCCCCGGCGGGCGTCGCACGATGGGCTTCCTCTGGCTCATATTATCTCCTCTCCCTTTGCGAGACGCACGATATTCGTCACGAGCTGTTCAAAGCTCCATCCATACGCCTCCGCAGAACGCGGCAGAAGGCTGGTAGGCGTCATGCCCGGAATGGTGTTTACCTCCAGCGCCACAATGCGCTCTCCGTCCCAGAGGAAATCGGTGCGCGACATTCCCCGACACCCCAGCGCAAGGTGTGCGAGCGTCGCAAGCATCGCGCATTGCTTATGCACCTTTCTCGGCACCCGGGCGGGGATAATCTCCTCGGTAGCGCCCGGCGTATATTTCGAGTGGTAATCGTAGAAGCCGCTGAGCGGAGCAATCTCAATCATCGGCAGAGCGATCACACGCTCATTGCCCACCACCGGCACGGTTAGCTCCACGCCCGGTATCTTCGGCTCTACCAGCGCGCAGTTATCGTACCGGAACGCCTCATACAGCGCCTGAGCCAGATCGTCCCTGTGATAAACCCAGGTAACACCAATCGTAGACCCTTGCGTGTTCGGCTTGACAATAGCCGGATAGCCGATCTCCTTGTCCACCCGTTGCCTCACAACTTCTATGGGATCACCACGCTGGACCACCACATCCAGGGGCACAGGCACTCCCGCCTTATCCAGTACCCGCTTTGCCATCACCTTGTCCAGAGCCAGCGCACTCGCGAGAACCCCGGAACCGGTATAGGGTATCTTCATCAGGTCCAGCACCGCCTGAACGCGCCCGTCCTCGCCCGGCGCCCCATGCAGAACGATGAACACCACCTCAGGACGATGCTCCTCCAGACGACGGATAAAGTCGGCAAGGCCCACCGCGCGCGACGGAGTTGCCTCCAGTCCCCGGCGAAATGCCACGTCCGGGTCAAACACCACGTCCAGCTCCACCACCTCATAGCCTGCTGAGCGCAGACCGTCTGCCACACGCCTCCCCGACGACAGGGAGACCTCGCGCTCGGTGGAATCTCCCCCCATCAACACTAGAACCTTCTCAGGCAACTCCCTGTCCTCCCAGCTTCTCCATCAGTCGTTTCGCAGTGTAGTCCAGTTCTCCCGCTCCCAACGTCAGCACGGTATCCCCATCCCGCACCATCGTCTGGAGCACTTCTACTGCTTCCTCTGGCGTGCCTGCAAGGGCGATGGGCAGTTCAGGCTTGAGATGTTGTACTTCTTCTGCCAGACGTTGAGAACTGATACCCGGTATGGGTTCCTCACGGGCAGGATAAATCTCCACCAGTACCAGCACATCACTTCCTGCAGACAGCACCTGCGCAAACTGATGCAGGAAATCGCGCGTGCGGCTGTACAGGTGCGGTTGAAACGCCACCACCAGCCTTCTTTCCCCGATATGTGCGCGCAGTGTGCGAAGGGTCGCCTCGATCTCAGTGGGGTGGTGACCGTAATCGTCGTATATCTCTATGTCTCCCGCCCTCCCAATGAACTCTAGCCGCCTCTGCACTCCTTCGAAACTCTCCAGCCCCAGTCGCACCGCCTCGAACGGAAAACCGAGCTCCAGCGCGATACAGGCGGAAGCCGTCGCGTTCAGCACATTGTGCGAACCGGGCACCCGGAGGCGGATATCTCCAGCCTGCCTGCCACGCACCTGCAACCTAAACACCCCCTCAGTATCGCCCGGCACCGCCCGATACTCCGCCTCCGCGCTCCTGCCGAAGGTCACCACCTTCGCCTTTGCCTTTCTGCACACATCCACACTGCGCGGGTCATCTGACCAGGTAACCACCACCCCCTCCGGCTTCACCTGCGACACGAACCGGCGGTAGCTTTCTAACATGCGCTCTTCGGTATGGTAGTAGTCCAGGTGCTCTGCCTCCACGTTGGTAATCACCGCCGCGTACGGATACACGTCCAGAAAGGAATCGTAAGCCTCGCAGGCTTCCACCACCACATAATCTCCTGATCCCAGTCGCACGTTGCCGCCGTACCGGCGCACCTCACCGCCTATCAGCACCTGCGGGTCCGCCCCGGCAGATTCCAGAATGGAGGCAATCATCGCGGTCGTGGTGGTTTTGCCATGCGTGCCCGTCACCGCGATGCCCTTATGTCCTTCCAGCAACATGCCGAGTGCCTGCGAGCGTCGCAGGACAGAAACGTTTAGCCTCTTCGCCTCGGCGAACTCGGGATTGTCCTCGTGCACCGCAGCGGTGTACACGAACACGTCGCACTCCTGAACGTGTGCCGGGTTGTGCCCTATCTCTACCTGAATGCCCAGGTCGCGCAGTCGGCTCGTGATGGAGCTCTCCTTGATGTCACAGCCAGTGACCTGCCACCCGCGCCGGTGCAATACCTGTGCGATCGCGCTCATGCCGATACCGCCAATGCCCGCAAAGTGCACACGACGCCCGTTCATCGCTCCGCCGCGACCTCCATGACCTGTTGCACCACCCTCTGAGCGGCATCCTCCTTCGCCCAGCGTCGGTTCGCCTCGCCCATCTCGTTCAACCTGTCCGGGTTGCTCAGGAGGCTCATTACCTGCTCCAGCAGCCTTTGCGCGTCCATCTCACCCTCACGAAACACCACCGCTCCGCCAGCCTTCGCCAGCTCCTGCGCGTTGTACCACTGGTGGTCGGCATAGGCGTATGGATATGGTATCAGCACCGCTGCTTTACCGAACAGCGTGATTTCGGTCAGCGTGGAAGCCCCCGCCCGTGACACGACCACATCCGCCGCCGACAACGCCAGCCCCAGCTCGCGCGAGTCCATAAAACCAAACCAGCGATAGCCCGCGTCCTGAGTGTAACGCTCAAACTCCGATACATTGCGCTCGCCCACCTGATGCACCACCTGCACGCCAGCCTGGCGCAAATCGGACAGCATCGCCCGCGTCCACCCGTTTAACGTGCGTGCTCCCTGACTGCCGCCAATCACGAAAAGCACCCTTTCCGACGGGTCAAACCCCAGAGCGCGACAGGCATCAGCACGGTCGGTACGAGAGCACAGCAGTTCTTTCCGCACCGGCAGACCCGTATGCACGCACAGATGGTTTCTGAAATAACGCGCAGTGCTCTCGAACGTGATGCACACCCGCTTCGCCCACCGAGCCAGCCAGCGATTCGTGCGCCCGGGCAGGGCGTTCTGTTCGTGCAGGACCGTCTTGCCGCGTCGCATAGCATGTGCTAGCACCACACCGCCAGCCACATACCCTCCCGTAGCCACCACCACATCGGGCGCAAAGTCACGCAGGATTCCATGCGCCATACGCACGGTACGCAACAGCGCACCAATCGCCGCAGGAGCCAGCGACCGCCTCAGTGGCAGGGCATGGATGGCGAAAAACCGCCATCCCAGTGAGGGCACCACACGCCCTTCCAGACCGTCTGCACGCCCCGCAAAGGCAATGTCGGTGACGCCGGCATCACGCAACGCCTCGGCGATACTCACGGCGGGAAACAGATGCCCCCCTGTTCCTCCTCCGACCAGAAGCACGCGCATGGGCTTCTCCTGCAACTCGCTCGGACATCGGATTTTGTGCAACTCTTTGCACAATACCTAAACTGAATAACAGGGCAATCAAGGACGAACCGCCATAGCTGATGAGCGGCAGGGGCACGCCTGTGGTCGGAACCATTCCCGTAACTACGTACAGGTTGAGCAGACTTTGCAGGGCAATCATGATTCCAATCCCGCTGACCAGAAGCATCTGATACATCGCCTGCGCCCTGCGAGCAATCAGCAACAACCGCCACATCGCCAGTCCCAGCAAAGCGATGAGCGCCCCACTGCCCCAAATGCCCGTCTCTTCTGCCACTGTGGTGAACACAAAGTCGGTATCCGCCGCAGGCAGAAACTCTTTGGCACGTCCCATGCCAAGCCCTGCGCCCCACACACCGCCAGTGCCAATACCCATCAACGAGTGCGCCAGCTGATAGCCCGTAGTCTCAATCTGCGCAAAGGGATCCAGAAAGGCGGAGACCCTCTGCCGGCGATAGTCCTTATGGGCAATGAACACAACCCCCGTTATCGCAACGAGCGCCAAGATAACCAGCACCCTGCGCCAGGACAACCCTGCGAGAAACAGCATTCCGACACCGATGCCGAGAAATATCATCGCTGTTCCCAGGTCCTCCTGAACGATGGCAACGATGCCGGCGAACAGAAACGTTACCAGAACTGCCAGTACAGGCCAGCGGTTCTCGCGCACAGCTGGGCACACGCCAATCATGGATGAGGCACACAATAGCCGCGCCATCAACAGAATGAACGCCAGCTTGCCGAACTCTGCGGGCTGAAGCGTGATTTCCACAGGACCAATCTGCCCGAGCAACAGCCACCGGAACGCGCCGCCGCGCTCCTCGCCAATGCCGGGCAGACGCACCGCAAGCATCAGCAAAAGAGCCAGACCTGCAAGAGCGGGCGCAAGCCAGTGCAGGACGCGTGGAGAAATCCGTTTTCCCAGCAGGTAAGCCAGTAAGCCAGCGAACGCCCACATGGACTGCTTCACCATCTGCCAGCCCCCCGCTTTGGGAAAACTCGCATCATACACCACAATCAGCCCGGTGAGCACCAGCACAGCAACCGACCACGCCAGTATCCTGTCCTCTCCATTCGTCCCCCGTTCACGCATGGCGCGCCTCCAGCCGATGTACAATGTCACGAAAAGCCCTTCCCCGCTCCTGAAAGTTGGCAAACATATCAAAACTGGCGCATCCCGGCGACAGCATCACCCAGTCGCCCTGCCGGGCAACCTCCGACGCACGCAACACCGCGTCCTCCAGAGTATCGCTTCGGATGATCCGCTCCCAGCCAGCCTGACGCAACTGCTTCTCGATGCGTTCCGCATCCGCTCCAATCAGCACCACTGCTCGCGCCTTCTCCTGCAGGAGGGGAACAATCTCACCGAACGCGCTCTCGCTCTTGTCCACCCCACCGATAATGAACACCGCAGGTGCCGGCACCGCCCGGATGCTTTCCTGCAATGCATGCAGGTTTGTGCACATAGAGTTATTCACATACTGCACACCGGCAACCTCCGCGACCCACTCCATGCGATGGGGCAAAGGCTCAAAAGTGCGTATCGCCTCCTCCATCTGCTCACGAGTGACCTCCCACGCAGAACAGCCAGCAATCGCGGATGCCAGATTGCGCCGGTTGTGCAGACCCAGCAAACGGAACCCGCCCAGGGAAGCCAGACAAGATGCCTCTTCCCCTTGCATCAAGTATACCCCATCCTCGAGACAACAAACGCAGGGAGTATCCTTTATGTTTAGGTTCTGGTGCGAAAAATATATTCGTTTCGCCCTCGTATCCACCAGGCTCAAAATGAACGCATCATCACCGGGAAGAACGGCAAAATCCTCTTCCGTTTGGCGGCGGAAGAGACGTGCCTTGACCCGCCCGTACTCTTCAAAGGAAGGGTGGCGGTCCAGGTGGTCCGGTGAAAGCGTGGTCCACACCCCAACATGTGGGCGAAACTCATGCACCCACTCCAGCTGGAAGCTGCTCACCTCTGCGACCAGAATGTCTTCAGGCTTTGCGGAGACAGCAGCGTTGGTCAGGGTACGTTCTAGCCCCTCCGCCGAGATGTTGCCACACAGCACGGCACGGTAACCTGCCGTTTTCAGGATATGTGCGATCAACGCCGCAGTCGTGCTCTTGCCGTTGGTGCCGGTGACCGCGACGATCGGCGCAGGCGAGAGATGGTATGCCAGTTCCACCTCTGACCACACAGGCACGCCCTTTCGCACCGCCTCCTGAAGCACAGGCGCATTCGCGGGCACACCCGGGCTGGTCACAACGAGGTCAAAAGGCTCGGCAGGCATGCCTCCTCGCCAGCCGGTCAACACCCGCACTCCTGTTGAAGCCAGTTCGTACGCGAGCGCGGGCGATGCTCGGTCACAGGCAGTAACCTGCACCCCCTGAGAGTGGAGTACCCGGGCGACATCAAAACCGCTTCGCCCGATACCCACCACCAGTATCCTCTTGCCCTGCCAATCCTGACCGTTCATGTGACCATCCATGCTATTGTGAAGCCTGCTACCCCGCAGACCATGCCTGCCAGCCAAAATAGCATTACCACGCGCACCTCGTGCAGACCCAGCAGTTCGAAATGGTGGTGCAGCGGCGACATGCGAAAAATCCGCTTTCCAGTGGTTTGAAAGGAAACCACCTGCAGAATAACCGACAACATCTCTATCCAGAACACCAGAAAGACCACCATCGCGATCAGTTCCAGTTTTGCGAAAATGGCTATCAATGCCAGCGATGCGCCGAGCGCCAGCGAACCCGTGTCGCCCATGAATACCCTTGCCGGGTAACGGTTAAAGTTCAGAAACCCCGCGCACGCTCCACCCAGCGCACCCGTTGCCTGCAGGACCCACGAAGTCTCGCCTATGCGAGCTATACTGCCCAGCGCCGATACAGCAATCAACGACAGCCCCGCCGCCAGGCCATCCAGCCCGTCGGCGAGATTGACCGCATTGGAAAGCCCCACGATAAACAGCACCGCCAGCGGATAGTACCAGCCGTGCAGGTCCCAGCGCGTCTCGCCCAGCTTCAGCACCGTCGTTTCGCCCATTTCCGCGTTCAGGAACAGGTACACCGCGAACGCCGCTGCCACTGCGAACTGCATCAGCAGTTTCTGCCTTGCCTTCAGACCGAGGTTTTTGCCGCGACGGATAATCAGGTAGTCATCCAGCAGACCGATACCGGCAAACGCCAGCACGGTGGTGCAAAAGACAGCAGGGTCCCATGCCCTGGTGAAAGGAGGCTCTGCGAAAGCGGTTTGCGCCCCGATGGAAAGGAGCATTCCAATCACCAGCCCGGTGACAATCAACACTCCGCCCATGGTTGGTGTGCCCGCTTTCTGCTGGTGCCGTTGGGGGGCGTCCTCGCGAATCACCTGCCCTGCTTTGACCGTCGCCAGCACGCGCAGCGCCGGCTCGCCCAGCGCCAGCACCACTATCAACGCTACGACAAATGCAACCCAGAACCAGAGCATCTCAGCAGTCCTCAAAAATCGCTTTGACCACCTGCTCCATCTGCAGGGCACGCGACCCCTTCACGAGCACCATATCCCCCTTCTGGAGCCAGCGCCTGATGTTTTGCGCAGCGGTGTGACTATCGGCAAAGACAAGGCACACCGGTGGATTTTTGCTCTGCTGGGCACCGCGGATGACCTCCTCAGCATAGTTCCCCACCGCAATCAGCACCTGCGCGCCGATGCGTGCCACTTCGCGTCCCACCTCGCGATGCAGGCGAGGAGCTTCGTGACCGAGCTCCAGCATGTCCCCCAGCACCACCACCGGCCGACAGCCGTTTGCCATGCGCTGCAGCGTGTGCAGAGCTGCGTTCACCGAGGCAGGATTGGCGTTGTACGTGTCGTCCAGCACCGTTATCTCTTTGGGGGTGTGATGCACCTGCATCCGCTGGTGCAGTGACGGCATCGCCTGCAGGCTGTGCACGGCTTCAGCCAGCGGCACATTCAGCGAGACCGCCACCGCCAGCGCCGCCAGGGCGTTGCTCAGGTGATGCAGACCGGGCACGGGCACATGCAGGGGCACATGCTCTCTTCCGTAGCGAACGACACACTGCACCCTGCCGTCCTCTTTCAATTGCACCTTCACCGCGCGCACCGTTGCCGTACGATGCTGTCCAAACGAGACCACTCGACAGGGAGCCTGCCTGCGGCAGAAATCAAAGTAGTCATCGTCCGCGTTCAGCACAGCAACGCCATCTTCTGGCAGGCGATTCAGGATTTCGCTTTTCGCCAGCGCAATGTTATCGCGCGAGCCGAGAAGCTCCAGATGTGCCCAGCCGATGTTTGTGATGATGCCGATGCGAGGGCGTGCGATATAGGTCAACCAGTCTATCTGTCCCAGCCCCCGCATCGCCATCTCCAGCACCGCCACCGTGTGGTGCGCCTCTAACTGCGCAATCGCCAGAGGCAAACCGATTTCGGTGTTGAGGTTCTCGGGGGATTTCAGCACCATGTGGCGTGCACCCAGAGCGGCGGCGGTCATCTCTTTAGTGGTAGTTTTGCCCGCACTGCCGGTAATCCCCACCACGGGGATATGGAACAGCCCCCGATACCAGCGTGCAAAACAGCCCAGCGCCCACACCGTATCCGCCACGTATATCAGGGGGAATCCTTCAGGAGCGTCCACCGGTTTGGAAATCACCGCACCGACTGCGCCGCGCTCTGCACACATCCGTACGTAGTGATGCCCATCGGTGCGTGCGCCGGGTATCGCAAAGAACAGATGCCCGGCATCAATCGTTCTGCTGTCGGTGCTGATACCTGTCACCAGACGTGCCCGCTCGCCGGCAAGCACGCCCCCAACCGCTTTTGCCACATCATCCAGAGTAACGGTTATCATGGTGATAGTCCTTCCAGTATCTCACGGGCAACGACCCTGTCATCAAACGGTATACGTTTATCCCCGACGATTTGCACAGTCTCATGCCCCTTTCCGGCAATCACGACCATATCTCCCGGCTGGGCGTTCTGTATCGCCAGTGCTATCGCCTTGCGCCGGTCCTGCTCCACCAGCACCCTCTCCCGCCAGGCGATACCCTGCAGAATCTCCTCAATAATCGCCTCGGGCGATTCGTAACGTGGATTATCGGAGGTGACCACACAGAGGTCTGCCAGTTCTGAAGCAATCGCCCCCATCCTGGGACGTTTGGAACGGTCACGGTTGCCGCCGCACCCGAATACAGTAATTAGACGTCGGGGACCCAACGCCCTTGCTGAACGCAGAAGATTCTCCAGCCCGTCCGGCGTGTGCGCGTAATCCACAATCACGGTGATGCCCAGCCGATTGGGCACGATTTCAAACCGTCCCGGAACCTGTGGAGCCGTGCTCAGCGCGTTCAGCATGGTATCGGTCGGAAGCGATAGCACAAACCCAGCCGTCAACGCCGCCAGTACATTGTACACCTGAAACGCCCCACCCAGAGGCACACGCACCTCGTGCTCGCCAGCAGGCGTCATGACGCGCATCTTTATTCCGTCAGGCATGAGATCTATCGCAGACGCTCTGACATCCGCCTCTGGGCTGTGTACTCCATATCCCCATCGGCGATACGGGCTCTCCTCATACCATCGTCTGCCGTACGCATCATCCAGATTGAACACCGCCTGAAATCCCTTCTCACTCCGTGCAGGATAGTCCACAAACAGCTTGCGCTTGCTCTCCGCATAAGCTTCCATCGTCCCGTGATAGTCCAGATGGTCCTGCGTCAGGTTCGTGAATATCGCCAGGTCAAACTGCAAGCCCAGAGTACGATGCTGATGCAGGGCATGAGAGGACACCTCCATCGCCACCGCCTGCACGCCGTTTTGCACAGCGGTGTCCAGCACGCGATGGATGTCCGGGGCTTCAGGGGTTGTATGCGAAATCGGCACTTCGCCGACTCCATCCAGTACCGCGCCCAGCGTGCCGATAGTCCCCGTGCGAAAACCGCTCGCCCGAAGCAGATGGGCAACCAGATGCGTTGTGGTGGTTTTGCCGTTCGTACCCGTCACGCCGACCAGCATCAGCGAACGGGACGGCGAGCCGTAAAACCTGTCGGCAAGCAGAGCCAGCGCCTCGCGCGAGTGGGATACCCGGATGACGGGCACAGATCCCGCCTTCACCGCCCGCTCAACCACCACCCCAACCGCTCCCCGCGACAGGGCATCCTGCACGAAATCGTGTCCGTCGTGCTTTTGACCGGGAATCGCCACGAACAACGCGCCCGGCTGAACCTTGCGCGAGTCGTAAGCGATGTCGGTCACCCATATCTGGGCGATGCCTTCGCCGCCGATAACCTTCGCGCTGGGAATGGCTGTTATCAGGTCAGATAAGAGTATTTGTCTCACTGCCGTTCACCTCTTCCTTAGCGAGCCAGGCGCGCCACGCGCTCCTGCTCCTCGGGCTGGGCAGGTACTCCCAGATATGCCAGCACGCGCTCGGTGATTCGCGCAAAAGCCGGTGCTGCGACAACACCCCCGAAATAGCCGTTATGCGGCTCGTCCACTACCACCAGCACTACGATGCGCGGGTCATCGGCGGGCGCAAAGCCTACGAACGAAGCGACATATTTGCCCGAAGCGTAACCGCGCCTGCCGGGTATTACCTTCTGGGCAGTGCCCGTTTTGCCGGCGATTTTGTATCCCCGAACTTTCGCCAGCTTCCCGGTGCCCTCATCAACCACCGCTTCGAGATACTCTCGCATTTTACCCGCTATCTCCGGTGAGAGCACAGGTCGGGTTACTATCGGCTCGTTCAGCAGGAGGCGAGGCTTAACGTAGTTGCCTCCGTTGGCGAACACGGCATACGCCGCCGCCAGCCCTATCGGCGTTACCTGAATGCCCTGTCCAAAGGCTACATTCGCCGTTCGTATCGCCTGCCACTGCTTCGGTTGCTCCAGCCTGCCCGCCAAACTGCCCGCTACTGGTTTTTCAAGAAAGCCGAACCTCTGCGTCGCCTCATACAGCGAAGCCGCGCCAAGCTTCAAACCAATCGCCGCGGTGGCGACATTGCAGGAATGGGCAACGACATCCCTTAACTTCTGGCCGCCGTGCGCTCTCGAACCTCCATGCCAGGCGCAGTGAATAGTGTGCTTGCCCACTTTCATCGCGCCAGAGCAGTAGAAACCGCTTCCATCGCCGACCACTCCCGCCTGCATTGCCGCGGCTATCGTGATGGGTTTGAAGGTGGAACCCGGCTCGAACAGAAAGGTCTCAGCCATGTTGCGCATCACACCCAGCCCGTGCCTTCGCAGTTCCCGCTCCCTCTCGTTCAGGTCAATTTGCGGCGCATTGGCAACCGCAAGCAGGTCCCCATTACGCGCATCCATTACCACCGCACAGGCGCCTGCTGGATGATGCTTCTGTATCACCTCATGCAAACACTGCTCGGCGATGCTCTGGATGTTCACGTCTATCGTCAGCTGCATGTCGCGCCCGTTGCGAACACTGCCCAGCATCTCCCGCGTACCCGCAAGTATCTGCCCACGAGCTCCGATAACCCCTCTCACCTCAGCATGTGTCGCCGCCAGAATATCGTTAAAAAGCAGTTCAATCCCCGCCAGCCCCCGTTCATCCACATCCGTAAATCCGATGAGTGCGTGCGCGATGGAACCATAGGGATACCTGCGGCAGGGTTCCTCCACGATGTCCACTCCGTCCAGCCATGAAGTCAGGGCTGTCCCCCCAGTGCGATTCTTTCGCCTCTCCTCCCTGAGGCGCTTGCGCTCCCGGGCAAACAGTTCTTTCAACCGTACGGCACCATCGCCGACCAGCTCACGCTTCAAAAAGAACCCCGAACGACCGTTCCCCCGCTGTGCCTCATCGATACGTTTTTCAATAGCCACCGAAGATTCCCCCACGATGGGTGCCAGCGTTTGCGCCACCAGATGCGGCTCGGTGACCGCTCTGGCGCGGATATAGATGGATAACGAACTCTCATCCATTGCCAGCACGTTACCCTGGCGGTCTTTGATGAAGCCGCGCGTGCCGTACACCGTCCACTGATGAACACGCAAGCCACCATACTTTGTCGACGCCAGACGCAGCTCTTCCGCCCGAACGGTCTGCAAATACAGCAATCGCCCGATGACCGCAACCAATAGCAAAGTAAAGAACCACCCAAGACCCAGCAATCGGGCTCGGGCGTTCTGGATAGAAAACGCCGTCCGTTTAGCCTGACGCACAGCCATGATGCGCCCCGGACCTTCAGTTTCGCTTGGCAAGCACTGGAGGTGCGGGTACCGCTTCGGGCTTGGTCAACGGCACCATACCGTATGCCTTTGCCTGCTTCTGAATGCGCACCGGATTGCGCAGCGCCTCGCGCTGACCCCGCAACAGCATGTACTCCTTCCGCAAAGCGTTTCGCTCCGTAACCAGCCGATGCCGTTCCCGGGAGAGGTTGTACACATAGCCACATGCGGCGATGTACGCAACCACGCACGCTACCGCCAGCAAAGACCACAGACGAACTCCTGAAAGCACCCTGTATGGCGCAACCGGTCGGGCGCGCGTCTTTACCCCCACACGAGCCACAGTCGGAAAAACCATTTCACCCTCCTGCAATGCATGATTCTGTCTCTTCCACCCTCTCTGCAGCGCGACACTGGGCACTGCGAGAGCGTGGATTGTGCGCTATCTCTTCGGCATCCGGCTTGAGCGCATGTGGCGTGAGCAGGTATATCAGCCGTTCTGCTCCACATTCACAGGCAGGAACATTCGGTGGGCAGATACACCTGCCGCTCAACTTGTGGAATGCTCGTTTGACCGCACGCGCCTCGAGCGAGTGATACGTTAACACCACGATGCGCCCGCCCGGCTTCAAGCGACGAATCGCCTGTTCTATCGCCTCCTGGAGCCCCTCCAGCTCACGGTTGACCGCAATGCGCAACGCCTGAAACGTGCGGGTGGCAGGATGGATGCGCCCTCCACGACGCCCTGCTGCCCTGGCGACAATGCCTGCCAGCTGCTGGGTGGTGAGTATCGGACGATTCTGCACGATGGCATGGGCAATGCGCGCCGCCGCTGGCTCCTCGCCGTACTCTGCAATAACCCGGCGCAGGTCTGCCTCGCTCCAGCGGTTGACGATATCCGCCGCGGTGGGACCCGGCTGACTTGTATCCATGCGCATATCCAGCGGCGCGTCAAACCGAAAGCTGAAGCCTCTTTCCGCGCTGTCCAGCTGCATGGAGCTGACGCCAAGGTCAAACAGAACCCCGTCAATTGCCTCCAGCCCGCGTTCCCGCAGAACCTGTGGCAGTTCGCGAAAATCGGCATGAACCATCGTGACACGTATCGCCCCGCTGAGATGCGCCAGCCGCCGCGCCGCAATCTCCAGCGCCTTTGGGTCCCTGTCCATGCCGATAAGCCAGCCTCCGGGTATCAAACGGGATGCTATCTCCACTGCATGTCCACCCAGCCCCACTGTGGCGTCCACCAACACCTCTCCAGCCTGCGGGCGGAGAAGCTGCAGAACCTCGCGCACCATTACTGGCGTATGGCTATTCATAGTCATCATGTCACAGCTCCAGTTTCACGTTCAGGGTCGCCGCCGCGGCAAAGACCGCGCCGTCCTCGATCTCGGCGTTGGTATCCTTCCACACCTGCTTGCTCCATATCTCCAGCCGATACGGCGCACCGATAATCACCACTGTGCTCTGGGTCTCGCTGGTCGGCAGGCGAATATCCGCTAGCTCGCGCAGGTGGGCAGGTATCGCCAGGCGCCCCTGAGAGTCGATATCTACCTCGCTTGCCACACTCACGAAAAATCTCTGCAGGAGAACCGCATCCCGGTTGGTGAATGATAACTGCGACAGCTGAGACTTGATGCGTTGCCAAGTGGACGGATGGAAAACGAACAGACTCCGGTTCCAGCCTCGTGTGATCACGCACGAGCGGTCAAACAGCTCTCGGAAGCGCTGAGGCATGATAATCCGCCCCTTATCATCCACCGAGTGTTCCGAGTAACCCTGCAGCATCGCCAGCGGGTCCGACTCGGCTACCACGGTGCCTGCCTCCACCAGAGATTGGCTTACCTGGTTGTCTGGAGCCTGTTCTTCCACCTTTTCACCACCTGGCATCCACCCAACATCCACTTGACTTGAGCATATTGTAAAAAATACGGGGCAGGCTTGTCAACGGTTTTTTGGGCTTTTTCTCAATATTTTGAGAAAAATTTTTCGCGCACCCCTATATGTAGACATTTATGCGTGGAGTATTACTGCCTGCCCCCAACGAAGAGGCGAACAAACGTTCCCTTTGCGAAAGCTCAGTGGAGCCTGAGTGGAGACGCCTACAGTACAAAGTGGAAGAACACGTAACCTGCCGCAGGGCGGGAGGACAGCTCCAGCCCAACGTGTAGCGGCGAAAGGGGACGAAATCCCACCAGAACCGACAGATTGCGCGGCGATGCCTGCACCGCCACCCCTGCCCTGCCCTCGCGCTCCCAGCGCCAGATGTCCACTGCCACGCTGACACGCGCTCCCCATACACCGCTGTATAGCAGCCCAATACGCAGGGTTGGCTCACGCAGGGTGCTTGGCAGGACAAAGGACTCGGAACCATCCTGCAACTTTGCGCTCAGGAATCGCTGAACCACGCCAAACAAGGCGGAGCGCACCAGCGCAGGACCATAGTGCCCGGTGTTCAGCCACAGAATGGGTCCCTCGCCGAGCGCCCGCCGCAGAGCGATAGCGTCCTCTCGTGGGATAACCATATCGTATCTGCCGTTAATCATCAACACGCGGTCGCTGTACTGTCCCTGCAGGAAATTCAGCGGTTCTACCGATAGCAACTCCTCCCTGAGCAGGTCGTAACCGATTCCTTTGCCGCGCAGCTCGCTCCGTATGCCAAGCGTCAACGGACTGCGCCACAGTACGTGCGCCAGATTCCCTCCGCCCAGCACAAGCACCCCTGCCTGCAATCGGTTCTCGATCCCAAGCACCAACGCGCTCACGATTGCTCCCAGGCTGATGCCCACAATACCCAACCTGTCGGAAGCGACCTGCGGTTGTGACTGCAACCAGTCTATCAGCCGCATGGTATCCAGAGCCGCCTGGCGCATTGTATTGCGCATCTGCTCCACATCGGGCACAATCATCAGCTCTCCGCTCAGGTAACCGGTGGGCGTACGCTGGATATGGTAGGGTAGCGTCATCACCGCCGTGACGAAACCACGCCGTGCAAGCGTTCGGGCAAGCGACAGTTCGATATCGGGCTTCTGCACCCCCCACGAATGCAAGATAATCACCGCAGGCATCCTCTGTCCGCGATTTGGCACGAATACCTCGGCATACACTGTCTGGTTCTGGGGATACTGTGGCGTCTTCATCAGGCTTGGGAACCTGACCAGCAGGTGGGTGTTTTCCGCCGAATTGTGCAAAGTGGTGATTCCCGCCGACACCGGCTGAGAGGGATAATGATACCATTCGCCTGATGAGGGCTGTGCCAGTACCTGCCCCACCCAGAGTATCAGACCGAGTACCGCAAGAAGCGACCTTTTCATATCAACTCACCCACGCCACTTTCCTGTAACGTCAAACTCAATAAGCTCCTTCTTCGAGTTACGCTTGCGAATGGGGACGCACCGGACCTGCTCAAAGCCAAGCCTTTCCAGCATCTCGGCATAGAGATGCTCTGTGGCAACAACAGTATTGTAGAACTTTGAATTTCCAATAATATAGTGCACTTCCGCGCCCGGCGATAGCACGGAGGTCAAATTGCAGAAGTGTTCCCACATGTCATCGAAGTACTTCACCAAGTAGTTCGCTAGAATAGCGCCGCTCGGGTTATCCGCACGACGTATCTCATCGATAACACTCTCCAGATGCTCGCTGACAAAGCGGTTGTCTGGACGCTTCCAGTTTGCAAGACGGCTGGTTGCAATGCCCCACGTGCCTCCGATAGCCTGCCAGTCGAGTTCACCTGCCTCACGGCCGCTGGCAAGAAACCCAAGCCAGTACATGTAGGGGCGAAGCTCGCGGATATACGAAATCCTGTTTGCGTAGGGAGGCGAAGTGACAACAAGGTCAACGGGCACGTGAACATATCGGTCCACATACCGAGCATCTCCAAGCAATACAGAGGCAGAACCCTGTGGGTTCTCAGAGGCTCCCTCCAAGACAAAGTGTACGTCCTCCGTAAACACGCTGTTGTAATCCACCCCCAGGTCTATCCTCAGCTGCTGCTGTTCTTTGAAGGACATGGACTGATGGTTAAAGGCGGCATTGGACAGCTTAATCATCGTTCGATAGAACGCAACGAGCAGCAGAGCGTGTACGGGTGTATCCGAAGCTGCCACAGCATTGATTCCCGCACGAAGCAATCGCAGGTACTCCAGCGTGTCAGCATCCCACCATCGCTGTATGTTGTGGATAGGAGGCGACGTCCACGGATCAACAGATTTGCGCGTTACAGTGCTTGTTACCTCGCGGCACGCTTCTGCCGTGCGCACAACGTCCGAAGGCGAAAAACAGCGAGTTTTGACGTCCGCCAGCCAAGCCAGGAACGGGTTAATATCTACCGTTACCGCATCGCGACCATGGTAGACAGCCGTTAACGCTGTGGTGCCGGTGCCACAGAAAGGATCAAGCACCCGTTTCGCCCGTGGATGTGCACTGATAATTTCCTCAACAATTTTAAGGGAATAGGCAGGAGTCAGCCTGAGCCACCCGTGCCTGCCTGTCACCGTATTCATCTTGAAGGTATAGTCCGCTCGGCGTCCGCGCTTTAGAGGCTCAACATATACGCTCACAGGTCAGCCTCCACCTCCATCAATTCTCCTAAAACCTTGTCAAACTCTTCCTTGATATGCGTGCTGTTGCGCTCGAAAAAGCCAGATAGGTCGTAATCTGGACCATACGTCGCCGTCGATCTGCGTGGATAGCACCAGCATACAGGGCAAGTACCCGTTTGCGTACGCCGTGACTGCTGTTGTGATGTCGGCGTTTTGACGCTTGGCATCCTTGCTCTTGTAACCCTGCCGAATCTCGAACACTACCCCGGCTATCGCATCCAGCACCTTTTGGTGCACCCCGATGGACGTTCCCAGCGTGTACATCCACTCTCCAAAACGCGTCCGCAGGGGTTCTTCAGGGATACTGGCAACCAGCACTCGCGCATCTAGATATACCGTCTGCGCCCTGCCAATGGTTCGGCTAATCGTGTACGACCACCTCAGGTCATCGGGTGAAAGATTGAGATAGTCACAAAATATCTGCTTGAGCAGATTCTCACAGGCTTTCCCGATATGCCTGTAGATACTCGTTATCGCCCCTGCCGCACGATGAGCAACATACATTTTAGGATTGTCCACACCGAACCAGCGGTAGAACGGGTCGCTTTGATAAA
>CAZOGB010000004.1:62146-91880 GCA_964579145.1 uncultured bacterium
TACATTTTAGGATTGTCCACACCGAACCAGCGGTAGAACGGGTCGCTTTGATAAACATGTATGGCTCCTCGCTCTCACACATCACGGCTATTATACGCAATCCCGCCAGAAGAGGCAAATACCAAAACCACCGACGGGACGTCAACAAGCCCTTGACAGCGTGTACATCGTCGGGTTATACTTAAACAGCGCTTTGTTGGAATACGGTAGCATGTTGATGTAATTGATGTTCACATTCTGCAACAAAGCGCAAAGATACATCAAACACGAGGAGGTTTCGCATGCGAAGGAGCAACGGTTTCACACTTATCGAGCTGCTGGTAGTTATCGCGATTATCGCGATACTGGCGGCGATCCTATTCCCGGTCTTCGCGCAGGCACGCGAAAGCGCCAGACAAACCAGCTGTACCAGCAACCAGAAACAGCTGGCGTTGGGCGTGCTGATGTACGCGCAGGACTACGATGAGACATTTCCCATGAGCGCGTATCTGGCAAATCCTACCACAGTGATCGCCGTATACGACATGGTGGCTCCCTACCTGAAGAACACGCAAATCTTTGTGTGCCCTAGCTATAACCCGGGTATCGACTGGCAGTCGCGGCTGGCAGGATTGGGATTAACCTACGGCGGCACGTTCCGCTATACCGGCTACGTGCCCAATCTTGGCTTGTTCGGTGAGAGTTTCTGTCCGTACCTGCCCAAGCGCACACCCCCTACCTCGCTTGGAGGCTTGCCCCTGCCCGCGGAAACCATCATGTTCTTTGATGGTTATCTGAAGCAGCTGAGCTCGGTCGGGCAGATGGAGTTCTACAGCTTCCTGGGGTTTGCGCGTCACAAGGAGGGGCTGGTGCTGAACTTCGCCGACGGACATGCCAAGTGGTTCCGCTACAACGGCATCCCCACCGGCGGAGCGACGCCTGCCGGCTCCCTGCGCCCCACCTATTACAGCTGGCGGTCTACCGAACCCCTGCGCAACAGCGAAGCGGCGCTGGAAGCCGCACCGAGCACCCGCCAGGACCCGTACAACGACCTGCATGGAGTGCCTGGAACGGGCATTACCGACTCGGAAGATACAGGCTGTTAAACACAACTGGACTGAGCAAAAGAGGCGTCTCCGCTCTGGAGACGCCTTTCTTGTTGTACTTCGGCAGGAAGGAGCGAGGAGACACAGGAAAACAAAATTAACGCTGGATGTCTGGACCGATATGCGACCGAACGGATGCTATGAGCAATCGCACCGGTTCCCCTACTTTGAGCAAATGGCGCAGACGCCTGCAGGCGGTGAACGGCAGACCGCTTGCTACCTTCTGCGCTGGCTATCTGGCGGGAGCTGGCGCGGGAGTGACCTTCCACCCGCCGTGGGTCATTGATGGATGCCTCCTCCTGCTTGCGGTTGGATGGCTGGTGTGGCACTACCGACTGCTCTCGGCAACTGTGATCCTGCTGAGCGCGGCGGGTGTGTGGCTGGGTGCGGTTCAGGGTATCCGCTATGCCTGGCAAGATGACCTGCTCTGGCGAACCCTGCCCGCCGACGAGGTCGTGATGGCAACGGGCGAGGTGGTGACCGAACCTGTTCTGCGAAGAGACGCCTATCGGTTCATCTTTCGCGCAGATAGCATCAGCACCCCTCAGCAAACGTTCCACACGCCCGTTCAGATCTTGGTCAGTGTGCCGGTAGAGCGGGTAGATACCGTTTTCTGTGGAGAACGGCTCACCCTGGAGGGTAGGCTCCGAAACCCCACCACCACCCAGCCGGGCGCAAGGGGTAATGACTCGTTCGTGCAGTACCTGCGCCGACAGGGGGTCTCCCGAACACTGCAACCGTATCGCGTGCAGAAGATGGAGGCGCGCGGGTGGCGTCTGCCTTTCTCTCGCCTGAGACGGACGCTGATACGTAACCTGCGCCGGCATCTGCCCACTCGCGAAGGTCACATCGTCGCCGCCATCGCGTTGAACGACCGAACCGGTCTGGATAACGAAATCCGCGAAAGCTTCCGGCGCACCGGCACGATACATATTCTCTCACCGTCGGGAACGCACGTCTCCATGCTGGCGGTGGCGGTGTGGGCACTCTGCAGTTGGCTCCGACTACCACGCAGAGCCTCCGCGCTCCTGGTGATTGCCATCATCTGGCTGTTCGCCAGTGTTGCAGGCGGCGGCGCCCCTTCCTTCCGTGCCGCGGTCATGGGCACACTGGTGGCTGGCGCGGTGGTGTTTCAGCGTGAACTGGACATGGCGACGTCCCTCGTCTGCGCTGGCTTCCTGCTGGCGGCGGCAGACGCCGGCAATCTGCGCGACCCCGGCTTTCAGTTTTCTTTTGTTCTGGTTGCCGCCATTATCGCTGCGTCGGGCTGGCTCGCCGGCCGCGGTACAGAGGAAGAAAGCCCGCTCCGCCGCGCGACCCGATGGGCGATAGCGGGAATCGGTCTCAGTGTGGTCTGTGCGGTGGCTTCCGCCCCCCTTACCGCGTTATACTATGGTCAAATGTCGCTGATCGCACCCATAGCCAACCTGATCATTGCCCTGCCTGTGCAGATGGTGACCTGCGGGGGGCTGGTAACTGCCTGTCTGCCTCATCTCCCTGAGATTATTGCCCTGCCCGTTGCGATGAGCGCGTGGCTGGTGGACGAAAGCGTTCGCCTGCTGGCATCCCCGCCGTGGGCAAGCGTCGACGCCCCTCCCCCGTCCAGAGCTTTCATCGCGGGCTTTTACGCGCTGTTGTTTGCCCTTCTGCTCTTTCTCAGCGCACGTGCATCCCAGCGAAGAACGGCGGTAGCGGTATGAGGCGATTGGTTGTTGCCGGCGTGTTGCTGATGATAGGCGCATGGGCGTTTGCTCAGACCGCGGACGAACCGTCTGCTTCCGACCAGCCGCCACCCCCAAAGAGGGAAAAACTGGAGGTGGAACGCTTCGGCACGCTCTTTCTGGACGCCCAGAACAACCTGCTGGCAACCGACATCCTCGCTCACTGGCGCCAGTATACCATCCGGGCGGAAAGCGTGGAGGGCAACACCGACCGCGGGGAGTACCTTTTCAAGGGACAGGTGCTTCTGGAAGGCGGCGGGCTGAACGCACGCGGCAAGATGCTGAGCCTCAATGTGCGCCGACGCTCGTGGCAGATAGAAGGAGGCAGTGCAGACCTTCTGCCCGAGTTCCTGCGTTACCAGTTGCGTGACGCCGTACGCCTCTCCGGTCAGCAACTCCAGGGCGAACAGCAGGAGGCAAAACTTCAGCGCGGCGAGGTCACCACCTGCTCCTTAGAGCATCCGCATTACCATTTTTCTGCCGGCAACGTGGACGTAGTGGTGGACAGGCGGCTGGTGGCGCGCGATGTAGGTCTGGTTGCGCTCGGCAAAAGGCTCTTGTCACTGCCCGCACTAGTGGTGCCGCTGGACAGGCGGCTGTCGCGCGGAACGCTTCCGCAGGTGGGGCAATCGGTGGAAGAGGGATACTACATCAAAACCGCGCTCGGTTACCTGTGGGGCGATAACGCCGGAACTGCCCGCATTGACCTGATGCAAAAAAAGGGCATCGGGCTAGGGGTTGACCAGCAGTACCTCTGGAAAGGGGCGGCGGGACTGCTTTCTTTGTATTACCTGAACGACCGCAACCGCGGCACCCGCTCGGTGACCGCCCAGCTGAGGCACGAGCAGAACCTGCTCGGCTTTAACGCACGCCTCACCGGCGACCTGCGCTCCGGCAGCTACCTGTACTACTCCGACACCCGCGCCTCGAGCTGGCAGATAAGCCTCAGCCGGGCATGGTCAACGGGCAACCTGGCAATCCTGTCGCGCCTCTCCCAGCAAAGCAGTGCAGGCTACTCCAGCGACACCAGCACCACCACCCTGCGCTGGAACCAGCGATGGGGCACGCGCGCCTCGCTCACCTTCTCGACCGACCTGTCGCGGTTCCGTTCCCTCTCTGGAGGCACAGTCACCTCCGAGCGGGAACAGCTTGCCACCCAGGCGATGCTCAGCGGCACCGGCACCCGGTTCGACTGGAGCCTCAGCTTCAACCGAATTGTCCCCATCGGTGGTGAGACGGGCAGCTTCTACTTTGGCGGACTGGAGAAGACTCCCGAACTGCTTCTTTCCACCACCGACCGCCGCCTGTTCGGCAGGGACATGGGGCTTCGCATTGACCTGGGGCTGGGCAGTTTTCGTGAACTGCCCCAGGGACAATCCATCGGGCGCATCCTGTTTGAAGCACGCTGGAACCCGCCATCGGGCAACGCGCTCAGCTATTCCGGGCTGTTCCGACAGGTGATCACCAGCGACGGCACGGCGCAGTACGTCCTGCAGGGCAACGCGGACTGGCAGGTGCGATTCGGGCAGAACAGCCGATGGTACGCGAACTACCGCTACCTGCGCCCATACGGCTTCACGCCCCTGCGCACCGAATACACCGGCACCACGAACTTTGCATCCGCTGGCATAGAATGGAACGCGACTCGCACTCTCTCCATCAGAGGCTACGCCGGCTATGACCTCTTCGCCCGCCTGCGAGGCAGCCGCCCCTGGCAACCGCTAAACGTCAGCCTGATGTGGCAACCCAACTCCATGTGGCAGATGAGCGTGCAGTCCACCCTGAACCTCAACGAGGGGCAGTGGAACTACCTGCGTGCCTATTTGCGTGCCCGCAGTGAGCGGTTCTCCATGAACCTGAACGGCGTGTACGACCCCGTCCGCCATCGCTGGGCAAGCGCGAACCTGTGGCTGGACACGCAGATATTCAAAACCCCCCTTCGCGTGCAAACCTACCTGACCTACAACGGCTACGTCAACCGCTTCGAGGGCAGGCAGCTCCTGTTGACGTGGGACCTGCATTGCTGGGAGCTGAGCGTAGGCTATATCGACAACCCGCTGGGCTTCCGCGCTGACCGCGAGGTGGTCTTCCGCCTGCGCATCAAGGCGTTTCCCGAAGTACAGCGGCTGGGCGTTGGGCAGTTCGGGCAACTGCTGGAGACGCCGGGCGGCTGGACATACTGAACAAAAAGACAATCCCCTCCCCTGAAATGCGGGAGAGGGGACAGTCGTGCGACGCCGACCTATCGCCCGGCGTTGTACATCTTCAACGCCTGCTCCAGACGCGCGTTCACCGCGTCCCAGTCTATCGCCTGCAGGAAGGCGTCGATGTATTTGGCGCGGGCGGTCTGGAAGTCATAGTAGTAGGCGTGCTCGTAAGTGTCCAGCGCGAGGATCGGCGTGGCGTTCCAGATGGGGAACGTGTTCTGCGCGTCGCCGATGTAGTTGAACAGACTGCCGTCGTCATGGTCCAGCGCGAGCCACACCCAGCCGCGCGCGGCGATGCCGGTTGCCTTCAGGTCCTGCGCCCATGCCTCGTACGAGCCAAAGTGCTTGTTAATCAGCTCGGCTACCGGACCGGTCGGCGCACCACCCTTGCCGCCCAGAATGTCGAAGTACAGTTCATGGTTCTTCACACCACCCAGCGCGAAGGTATACTCCACCTTCAGCACGCGGATGTCGGAATAGGTTTGGTTCGCCTTCGCCGGGTCCTTGTCCAGAGCGGCCAGCTTCTCGCGAATCTCGTTGGTCTTGTTCACGTAGCCCTGGTACAGCTTGTAATGTTCATCATGTGTCTTGCGGGAAATGCCCACGCTCTCGGTGTTGTACACCTTCTCCGGTAGCGGTTTCGCTACGATTTTCACCACTTCCATCTCTCCTGTCCTCCTGTCGGGTCTCGAAACGTTTTCTTGCGGTTGCGCCAGGCTCTCAATGGCGGGCAATCCACCAATCACCGCAGCGATGCCCAGAGCCGAGGCTTTGAGGAAGCGTCTGCGCCCCTCGTCGTGTTCTCGTGCTGAATGTGCGATGGCAAACACCTCCTGTTTACCTGCTACGGGGAGTGTACCCGAGAGAACACCACATTTTCAATAGCAAAAGAACCCGCGGCATCAAAGGGGGTGAAAAGAGGAAATCTTCTACGAACTGAGGTCTGGATATGAGTTAGGACATCTCAAGGAAAAGGGTGTCCTGGCGACTGGAAGTCGCAGGCAACACAGAACAAAACCTGCTCACGCAGGTTCCAGCTTCCGCAGGAGGCTTCGTCATGGGTAGCCCGCAACTTTCAGTTGCAGGGATGCCTCTACCCCAATGTTAACCCTTTTATCCCAACTTCTACCTCTAACATCAGTTCTACGAACCCTTGAAGTCCGAACGGTGCATCACATACACCAGCAGAGTGCGCCGGCTGCCGTCTGCCCAGTCCTCCTCAATCTCTCCGCGCAGGCGAAACCCCAGCCGCTCGGGGATTGCCCGGCTACGGAGGTTCTCCGGCTCTACCCGAATACGCACCACCGGAACCCGCCACTTCTCGAAGGCGTACTGCGTCAGCAGGCGAGTTCCCCGCGTGACCAGCCCCTTTCCTTCCGCCTGCTCGTCGATCCAGTAGCCGATTTCCGCCTCTGGTTCCGCGCTGGCGCTGCGAAACAGCCCGATAGTGCCCACCAGCTGACCGTTCAGCCAGATGCCCGTCTGCAAACTGCGTCCCCACCGAAAACTGCGCAGAGATTCCCGCACGAACTCGCGCGTATCGTCCGCACTGCGTACGTGATCGACCCAGCTCATCCAGCGGCGCAGGCGTTCGCGATTGCGGACGGTGAGTTCGAACAGGGCAGGCGCATCCTCAAGCGTCAGCTGACGCAGTTCTGCCCCTTCACCCAGAGAGAAGCATATCCGCTTCCGCGCTATCCACCGCCGCCAGAAACTCATCATCTCACCGGCTTGCCCCTTTCAGCATTCAACAGCCGAAGCACTTCCGCGTTCAGCATCCAGAACACCAGCGCATTGGCAAATCCGCTGAGCGGGCAGGCAGGCGTCGGCATCCACGCTTCTGTCAACGCGCCGTCGGTATACGGCACGTGCGTACAAATTACCAGCTCCGCCACATCAGCCACGCGCTTCCCCGACGGATGCTGAGGCGGAACGACCCTTTTGTCCACCGGCGAGCCGATGTACACCACCTTCGCCCCTCTCGCCTGCGCTTGCTGACAAATGTCCACCGACAGGGCAAACACGCCCAGAATACTGCCGAACACCAGCACATCGCCCTGCCCCACCCGTTGAACCTCCTCCAGACGATAGGCTAACGGGGTGAACACCCGCGGGTTGCCCTCCCGCTCGGTGGCGGTTTCAGAGGGCAGAAAGTGCCCGATATCCAGATGCCACAGCCGCTTCCCCGCACGATGCGCCTGCGCACACCACCGCGCCGCCTTCCGAATAGAAGGCATCTCCTGCCGGGCAATGCGCTGTGCCAAATCCGTCGCCAGTTCCAGATACCGTTCCGCCAGCATCCTCAGTAGCCCTCCCGTGCGGTCTCGCTCAGCGCCTGCTCGTTGAATGAGCGGCTGTTGGGCAGTTTGATACTGCGCCAGAGATGGGGCGTCTTGCCATGCAGATAAAGCCGCTCGATGAAAGCAGCCGTCAGCGTCCACAGCATCGCACACGCCACCACCCCGGAGATGGGACAGGCATCCTGTCCATCCGACGCGGTGAAAACGCCTCCGTCGGGCGGCACAGGTAGGTGCGCCGATGCCCAGTGCGTCAGCGTCAATGTGTCGCTCACATCTGCCGAAGGAGACAACGCCACCACGTAAACGCCTCGCTGTCGGGCGTCGCGAGCCAGAACGCTCATGGAGGCGTTTTCTGCCCGGCGCGAACACATGATGAGTATATCAGGGGCCGCGATGCCAGCCGTCTCGAGGTCGGTGGTGGTCAGCGGTTGAATCATCATCAACCCGCCCGCCCTGCCGACCGCCTCGCTGGTCAGCCCGTTGTGGTCGTCCACGATATAGAGTTTCCCGCCCCGCAACACCCGCCGCGCCATCGCCTCTGCCGTTCGCTCGACAGCAATCAACGCCCCGGAGCGCACCGATTGCAGTTCAGCAACAACCCGACGGACATACTCCTCTGCTGAGAGCATCATGCTGTACATCTCCCTTCCGATTGTTTGGTTTCCCGCAGTGGAGCCATGTTCCTGCAGGAAGGAAGCGGGCAAAAGGAGAAGCGTACGCCCAGCGTGAAAATCCGGCAGGAGCATCCGCCATGGTCATCTGGATATGCACCGACATGGAAGGGCTGGCTGGCATTGACAGCTGGGACCAGTGCTACCACTCCGACGACGGCGCCCCGGAGTATCTCTACGGGCGCGAACAGCTCACCGCCGAGGTGAACGCCGCGGTCGCCGGCTGTTTCGACGCCGGTGCCACCGAGGTGCGCGTCATCGACGGGCATGGGCGCAACCGAAATCGGGGATTCATCCGGGAGAAGCTGGACCCGCGCGCTCGGCTGGTGTGGTTCAGCAGTTTCAATCCCATTCGCTTTGAAGGGTTGGACGAAACCGTGCGCGCGGTGGCGATGATCGGCCAGCACGCGATGGCGGGAACGCTGAACGCATTCATTGATCACACGCAGGTTCCCAAAGAGCTGTGCCGATTCCGCATCAACGGTCAGGAGCACGGCGAGATGAGCCAGTTTGCGCTGTACGCGGGGGCTTACGGCGTGCCGCTGGTGTACGTCTCCGGCGACGAGGCGCTGTGCGAAGAGGCACGGAGGCTGTTGCCGCACGTGGCATGCACCCCGACGAAACGCGGCACG
Organism: uncultured bacterium; assembly: GCA_964579145.1. Lineage (GTDB taxonomy): Bacteria > Armatimonadota > HRBIN16 > HRBIN16 > HRBIN16 > HRBIN16. Next base: position 70,763 of record CAZOGB010000004.1, read on the forward strand.
GGCTGGGCAACCTGCGAGCTTTACCCACCCGACGAGGTGCGCCAACGTATCCGTCAGCATATCGCCGATGCCATCCGCTGCGCCAACCGCGAACACGCCTGGCGCCTTCAACCGCCCATGGAGGTGTCGGTGGAATGGGCGTACAGCGGACTCGCTGACCATTTCGCCCAGTTTGATGGGGTTCAGCGCGTAGATGCGCGCACCGTCGCCTGGAAGATACGCGACCCGCGCGACATCTACATGTTCCCGAGCGAGTCGTGGCAACCGGGCAGGGTTCAACGAGAGGGATGAGCAATATGCTGAGGCGCATTGTATTCTGGACAATACTCATCGGAGCGTTCCTCTCCCTGTCCACTGTATCCGCCGACAGAACCGTCGTCGTCAGGGACACACAAGAATTACGTACGGCGCTGCGCTCTGCCCAGCCCGGTGACACCATCCTGCTCGCGCCGGGTGAGTACGAGGGCGGGCTGTACGTGGAGCGGCTGTTCGGGCAACCGGACAAGCCCATCCTTATCGTAGCGCAGGACCCACAAAAGCCTCCCATCATTCGCGGGGGCAGTAACTGTATTCACATCGCCCGTGCCAGTTACGTGCAACTGCACCATCTCACCTTTGTGGGGGCACGCTACAACGGCATCAACATCGACGACGGCGGTCAATATGATTCGCCCACGCACCACATTCTGCTGAAGGGTATCACGGTGCGAGACGTCGGCCCGGAAGGCAACTGCGATGGCATCAAACTATCGGGCGTCGCTGACTTCAGGGTGGAGGGTTGCACCATCGAGCGATGGGGCGACGGTGGGCAGGGTATCGATATGGTGGGGTGTCACCGGGGCGTGATTGAGGGATGCACCCTGCGCTTCACCGACGATAAGGGCTTCGGTGTGCAGGCAAAGGGAGGCTGTAGCGACATCACCGTGCGCCGGTGTCGTTTTGAACATGCGGGGGCGCGCGCCATGCAAATCGGGGGGAGCACCGGCTTGCAGTTTTTCCGCCCTCCGCTCAAACCGGGCGGTGAGCACGCCGAAGCGCGAAATATCACGGTGGAAGGGTGCACCTTCATCGGCTCGACCGCTGCCGTCAGCTTCGTGGGGGTGGACGGCGCAACGGTGCGATTCAACACTATCTACATGCCCACCCGATGGGCGATACGCATCCTCCAGGAAACCCGCGCCGAGGGGTTTGTTCCCTGCCGAAATGGGCGATTTACAGATAATCTGGTGGTCTTTCGCTCCGACCGCTGGTTTGAGGCAGGGGTGAACATCGGTCCCTTCACCGCCCCACAAACCTTCACCTTCGCCCGAAACTGGTGGTATTGCGAAGACGCCCCCGAGCGAAACAAACCCACCCTTCCGGTGTCCGAAAAGGATGGAGTGTATGGCGTGAACCCTCGCCTGCGCGCCCCGGAAAAGGGCGATCTTTCGGTGCGATGGGACAGCCCGGCGCGTCGGGTAGGAGCACATGCACTGCCCTCCCGTACGGATTCTCCCGCGCGTTAAAGGGCGTGGATATGTTCTGGTACTGCAACCTTGCGATTGGAAATCGCAGGCTACACACAACGAAACCTGCTGAAGCAGGTTTTAGCCTCCGAAGGAGGCTTTGTTATGGGTAGCCCGCAACTTCCAGTTGCAGGGATGCTATTAAAAGCACCATTCACTGCCTGACTTATTGACGTCATATGGTGTTGTGGTAAAATAAAAGCGTCATTTGACCATGTAACATCACACAGGAGGAAAAGGTCGCGATGCAGGAAGGTAGTTCTTCGGCAACATGGACATCTGGCGTTCTGACCGGCTCCCGCGCTCAGCGACTTCTGGACGAACTGCAGTATGCCATCCAGCGCACAGACGGAACCACCATGATGGGCTGGGCGCTGCAAAGCCTGCGCATCTTCGGACTGGCTTTCAAGAGGCGTGTGGTTAACCTGTTCAACTTCTCCAAAAAGCTTGTCGGACTGTTGATTCGCGAGGCGAAGGAGGGCTACCGCGAGGCAGAGCAGGGTCAACTGGCGGACCATACGCAGAAAAAACTGCAGCAGATCTCCACCACCCTGCAGAGCAAGGGGAAAGAGGTCGCCGAGAACGTGAGCGCGATTGCTCAGCGCATCATCGCCAACCCCAAAGAGGCAGCGCCGGAACTGGCGGCAGCGGTGCTGGGGTTCTTCGTCGGGTCGGGCGGACTGGACGCCAACGGCGGTATTCCCGACAGGGACATCGCAGTCGGAGGCATCGGCAGCCACCGCTCGGTATTTACGCACTCCCTGCTGACGGGAACGATGCTGGAAACAGCGGTCTTCTCGTTTGCCCTGCTGGTCAATGCCGTCTACCAGAACCTGCCAGAAGAACATGACCCGTTCTGGGACAGGATGGTCGCGGAGATGAACCGCATGTCGGTCGCCTTCGCGGCGGGTGCATGTGCGGGGCTTGCCTATCACCTTCTGGCGGACTCCACATGGCAAGCGGGAAAGCCGTATCCTGACCTGCCCTTCTCCATGCCGATGGAGGGACACTCGCTTCTCATGGGAGGCAGTGCCCTCGCCGAAGTTCTGAGAGCGGGAGAACTGGCAAGCCAAACCGGCAAGAAACGTTTACCCGAGTCCTCGTAACAAACGGACTGGTCAGCTTCGGACGGCGTGCAGGTCGCTTGCTCCGTTTTCATGGTAATATAAAGGTGTCATGCGCAACGGCGAACCACAACCCGACAACGAGAGGCTGTACCATCTTACCGCCTTACTGCTTCGTGCAGGTAACGCGGTGAGCATCCTCCTGCTTACAATAGGACTGGTGTTCACGCTCTGGTACAAAAACCGGGCTGACATCCATTCTCACTCTTTACTCACGGCGTGGCATCGCCTGCTGCGTGCCGATCCCTCGGGCTTCCTGGAGGTCGGTCTGCAGATGATTATCCTCACCCCCATTATCACCTCGCTGGCGATAGGGGTATATGCGCTGGCACACAGGCAACGCTCCCTGCTGATACCGTCACTGCTGGTCATCGGAGGCTTGGCGCTGAGCCTATGGATAGGTATCGCGTGGTGACTCTGCCCTCCTACGCCAAGGTCAACCTCACACTGGACGTGCGCGAACGGCTCCCGAACGGCTATCATCTGGTGCAAACCGTCATGCAGGAAATCAGCCTGGCGGACGAGGTAACGGTGCGCCAGAGCGACGAGGAGGGTATCCGCATCGAGTGCCCGGAAGGCACGGCGCCCGAGGACAGTTCGAACCTTGCCTGGGGCGCGGCGGAACGGTTCTACGGGCGGCTGGGCGTGCCGCCGCATGTGCACATCACCCTGCGCAAGCGCATTCCGGTACAGGCAGGGCTGGGCGGCGGAAGCAGTAACGCCGCAACCGTGCTTCGCGCTCTGAATATCCTGCACGGCTATCCTCTTTCGCCCGAACAGTTACGGTCGCTGGCGCACTCTCTGGGTTCCGATGTGCCCTTTTTTCTGCAGGGAGGCACCGCGCTGGTGCAAGGGCTGGGAGAGGTAATTACCCCCTTGCCCGTTCCAGCGAGTTATCCGCTGGTGGTGGCAGTTCCTCCCGTCGGCATCTCCACAGCCTGGGCATACGAGCAGATTGACCGCGAGCGTGCCATCGCCGGGCTGGAAGAGCTGCCTCCACCGCGCACTCCCGCGATGGTCAACGCACTGCGCAGTGGGGCGAACTGGCTTCCCCTCCTGCACAACGACTTCGAGGCGGTCGTCCTGCCAGCCAACGAGCGGATCCAACAGATAAAAGCGAACATGGTACTGTCGGGTGCGCTGGCGGCTCTGCTGTGTGGCAGCGGCGCCGGAGTGATGGGCGTCTATGCCGACGAGGTCACGGCACATCGTGCGATGCATAGGCTCAAACGTGCCGGCAACCGGGCATGGGTATGCACCTTCTGCTGGCGATAGCGAAAAAGGCGGGGGTGCGCGGGGCAACGCACCCCCATGCGGGCGGGAGGGTCAGGCTGCTTTGGGTTGGGGTTTGCGGGCTAAGACCTCGAACTTCGGCTTGTAATCGGGGCACTTGTACGACTTGGAGTACTCTTTCGGGTTTTCCGCCTCGCTGACGAAAATCTGCGCTCCTGTCACCGCACACCGTTCGTAAGTGCGGTCGTAGTTTCCGCAATCGTAGCACCGGCGCAGAACGGTCCAGCACACACTGCACCGCAGACTGCCGATAAGCTCCACTCGCCCACACAGCGGACAGTGGATGTATACCTCGCGGAAGCCGTACTCTTTGTTCTGCAGAGCGGTGCGGACGCGCTGGTTGAACTGCTCCAGCTCGTGCTGTAACTCGCCGGTGGTCGCCAGCAGCTGGTTCATCTGCTGGGTGTTGATAAACTCGATCACGCGGTCATCCAGCAAATCGGACACCGCCGAGCAGGCCTTGGTCAGGTTCTTCAGGTGCTGTTCCGCGGTCTGGGGCTTATAGGGTCGTTGCCGCTCGCGATGCGCGCCCAGATGCTTCAGCATCTCTTCCGTCACGTGCAGGGGCACGCGCAGGAACGCCTCTTTCTTGTTCGGATACTCCAGAATGGCGTTGATGATTTTCTCCAGGTCGCCAATGGAAAGTTTCTCATTGCGCACCTTCTCCACCAGGCGCAGCTGCGTGCTGACCTCCTTGTTCAGGGGGAGCAGTGCGCGCGCGTGCCCTTCGGTGAAGGTCCCACCGTTGCCGTTCGCGGAGGGTGGCTTGATCAGCTCCTGCTGAATCACCTGTGGTAGTTCCAGCAGTTCCAGATGGCGTTTGAGCGTGGTTTCGCTCACTCCCAGCGTGCGGGCGACCTGCTCCCAGCTCATCATGGTCAACAGGCGTTGAATTGCCTGTGCCCGCTCGATGGGGTTGAGGTCCTCGCGCTGGAAGTTCTCCAGCAGGGCGTCTGCTGCCGCTTCCTCATCGCTCAGTTCGCGCACGATGGCCGGAATCTGGGTCAAGCCAGCCATCTGCGCCGCGCGGTAGCGACGCTCGCCCATCACGATTTCATAACGCCCATCGCCCACAGGACGCACCACTATCGGCTCCAGAACCCCACGCTCCTTGATGGACTGCGCGAGCTCCTGCAGGCTCTCCTCGTAAAAGGTCTGGCGTGGTTGATTGCGTCCAGCCACAATTTGTTCCAGCGGTATCATCTGCATCTCAGGCATCTCCGAAACCCTCCCTGTCTCTCTCCACCGGTAATTTTCCATATCTCCCTGCACCAAAAACCCGCAAGTTTACGGTTTTCCGCAACCACCCCTCTGCTCCACGCTTACCCGCACCGATAATATCTTTAGAGAACAGACGGGGTGTGTCGCATGGAGCACGCAGGTCTTTTCAACACCTTACTGGTATGTGGTGTGCCCGTTCTGCAATGGCAGGGCGTTCTGACTCCTCCCGCCATCGCATCCTGCCAGCGGATTTTGCAGTCGCTGGCGCGCACCGGATACCGCGAGGTGGTAATTGACCTGCAGAAGGTCAGCATCGGTGCTCCACGCGAACTCCAGCGTTTGCTGAGCGTTCTGGAAAAGATACTGCCGGCGCATACGCTGGCAGAGGTCGTCCTGCCCGCCGGGAGTTCTCTGACGCGCCAGCCGAAACGATTGCGACTGGCATCGTCGGTTACCTGTGCCCTGAGCCATATCACACGTCTGCCCGCGGTCAGCCTGCAGGCGGTGCAGATAACTCAGGTGCGATGGATTGAAGATCAGGGATGAGGAGTGAGACGCATGGAGCAAAAACAGCCAACCGACCTCAAAGTGGTACGCATCATCGACCCCGCGCTGTGCGTGGAGTGTCGTTTCGCATATATTGCCACCGTAGAGCTGATGGACGGCAGCCTGAAAGAAATGCTCTACTGCCGACGATTGGACTGTGATAACTGGGACTACTCGGATTGGAGTGATGAGGAGTGGGAGGAGCTTTGGAATGCGGAGTAAATGGGCTGTCTGTCCTCTCCGAGCACAACAGGCAATCCCCATCCGCTTTCTGGGACGAGATGCACCGCCTTGCGGACGAACAATACCTGCTTGCGCTGGCAAGGCTGGAGTTTCTGCAGGAGCGACTGTTCCGGGCGATTGAACAGCAACATGAATCAGCCCATTACGGAGGCAGCATCTTAAGGGTCTCCTGTTTGGATTGGGTGTAGCTTTCTACAATCTGCTGAAGCAGCCGGTTGTATGCGGCATGCAGATCATCGTCCAGCTGTTGGGCGACCGCCTGCAGATACCTGTCAAGCGTGGAGACAAATGCCTCCAACACCCGTTGCGCTGTGACGTGGTATGGCTCGCCAAAAAGGGAACCAAATAGACCGCCAAGGATACCCCCAACAATAGCGCCTATCGGTCCCGCAAACAGGCTGCCCAGTACCGCCCCACCTATCCCACCAACGCCCGCAGCCTCCTGCTGGGACACGACGTTACCAATTTGAGGGTCAAACAACCCGCGCTGTGGAAGCAGATCTGACACCGTAGTCTGTAGCCGAAAACGATTGTCCCGCCATTTCCACGATACATACCCGCTCTGCAATAGATGGGGAACAACGACCAATCCAGCCACTAATAACAGATGTTCCAACTGCCACAGGTGCTGCAGGAAAAGAAACGCCCCCAGTGAGAGGGCTATACCCATGATCCAGTTCAGCGGCGACTTCCATGCCTGCGCTATCGCCAAACTGCGATAGTGGCAAAAGACGCTGTTATATAATCCGTTCAGCCAGGCGTTGTGTTCCTGAACCAGCTGGTCTAGTCCGCTGCACACCAGCTGTAGGAAATCGCGCAGGTGCTGGCTGACAATACGACGGGCGTCCTTTTCGAACTGCTGACGCAAGCGCTCTTTGTCACCGTAGGACGCTAGCTGTCGGGCGATGTCGTTCACGATGTCTTGCCCCATCTGCGAAAAGCGAGCGGCCAGTGTGTTCATCAAGTGCTCGAAGGCGCGCATGACCATATCAAGGCGATCCTGCAGGAGGGGGTCTATATCAGCCGAGCGGACGTCTGTCCTGCCGGAGCGCAGGTACTCCAGCAGCACCTCATATGCCCTGTTTGCCTGAATGAACTTTTCCGCTGACGCCTCGACACTACCGGTGTCGGGATGATACCGTTTGGCTGCCTGACGAAAGGCGGACTTTAACTCCTCGAGGGTGAAACCTTCACGTAACCCAAGAAGATGCATTGCCTGTGAGTACGTCAACGTTATCCCTCCTGAGCATACTTTGGCAGTATTATACCACTATTGTCATAAAAATACAATCAGGTCAGGATGGCGGAAGAAGACGTCCATGCACGTGAAGTCTGAAGACCACGTTGTGAGACCGTTGAAGCTCGCTAACCTGCTTCAGCAGGTTTTGTTAAGGGTAGCCTGTGATTTCCAATCGCAAGGGCAGAATAAAATGCAAACCCTGCAACTGGAAGTTGCGGGCTACCCATGACGAAGCCTCCTGCGGAGGCTGACCTCTTTGGACAGCAATCCCTAACCTGCTTTAGCAGGTTTCGCTCTGTGTAGCCTGCGATTTCTAATCGCAAGGGCAGAATCTTGGAACCGCTGAAGCATGGCTTCAGCAATCCACACTGGCGATTTCCGGTCGCAAGGTCGGATTACAACGAGCGGGAGGAGCTGTCTTATCCCAGCCTGCCGATTTCCTGCACAATCCTCTGCACCTTCCCAAGCGGGTCTGGGTCGGCGGTGACCGAACGCCCGATGACCAGATAATCCGCGCCCGCACCAACGGCGTCTGACGGCGTTGTTACGCGCTTCTGGTCGTGCACTTCCTCGTCCGCCAGACGAATGCCCGGCGTGACGATTAAGAAGTCCCGGGTGATATGCTCGCGCAATAAAGCCGCCTCCTGCGCCGAAGCAACGACGCCATCCAGACTCGCCTCCCGCGCCAGCGATGCCAGATGCAGAACCTGCTCTCGCAATCCGCGCCGCACGCCCAGCTCCTCCCGCAGTTTCCCCTCTGACAGGCTGGTCAATACCGTGACCGCGATGAGCAGGGGCGGATTGGGCACAGACCGCGCGGCTTCCACCGCCGCTGTCATCATCTCCAGCCCGCCCGACGCATGTACGTTCACCATCCACACTCCCATCCGCGCGATAGCACGTACTGCCTTCGCCACAGTGTTGGGGATGTCGTGCAGTTTGGCGTCGTAAAAGATGCGCTCGGCGCCCGCCTTGCGCAGACGCTCGAAAATGCCAAAACCCGCCGCGTGCACCAGCTCCAGCCCCACTTTAAACCCGCCCACGTGTCCCGCTAACAGGCGCACCCACTCGACCGCCTGCCCAGCGTCGGAAGTATCCAGCGCTATCAGAATTCGCTCTCGGGCTTGCATCGCTTCACCGTCCCCACTATCGCCTGCACGTCCGTCTCGCCCTGTTCTATCAGGTACTGCTCGATTCCCTCCAGCACCTCTATACTGACGCGCGGGTTAATGTAGTTCGCCGTGCCCACTGCCACCGCAGATGCCCCTGCCAGCATGAACTCCACCGCGTCGGTCGCGTTCATAATTCCGCCCATGCCGATGATGGGAACCGACACCGCCTGCGCGACCTTCCAGACCATATAAAGCGCCAGGGGCTTAATCGCCGGTCCCGACAGCCCTCCCGTCACATTCGCCAACTTGAACTGCCGCGTCCGGGCGTCTATCGCCGTTCCGACAAAGGTGTTGACCAGGCTCAGGATATCGGCTCCCCCGTCTACCGCAGCGCGCGCCGTAACGCGAATGTCGGTCACATTCGGGGACAGTTTGACAATCAGGGGCAGGCGAGTGCGCCTCCGCACGCGCGACACCACATCGTACGTCGCCTCGGGGTCCACCCCGAACTCAATGCCGCCACGCGCCTGATTGGGGCAGGAGATGTTCAGCTCCAGCGCGTGCACGCCCTCCACCCCATCCAGGCGCTCCGCCAGATGTTCGAACTCCTCACGCACGTCCGCCGCGATGTTCACAATCACAGCGCAGCGATACTGGCGCAGGAAGGGCAGTTTTTCCCTGATGAACGCATCCACCCCCACGTTCTGCAAGCCGATGGCGTTCAGGCATCCAGCCGGCGTCTCCACCATGCGAGGCATCGGATTGCCCGCACGAGGGTGCAGGGTGGTCCCCTTCACCATAATCCCGCCCAGACGGTTCAGATCTACCAGGTCGGCATACTCGCTACCGTAGCCAAACGTCCCGGAAGCCACCAGCACAGGGTTCTGCAGGTGCAATGGACCCAGCTGAACATCCATTTTCACCCCGCTCATCGCCACAGCACCTCCGTCGCGTCAAAGATGGGACCATCCACGCACGCCCGCTTGTAGTCATAGCCGTCGGCGGTACGTATCTTCACCGCGCATCCCAGACATACCCCCAATCCACACGGCATCAGCGTCTCCAGCGACACCTGACAGGGCAAGTGTTGTTGCCGTGCGAACTCTGCCACCGCCTCCAGCATCGCCGTCGGACCGCAGGTGTATATCTGGCACCGCTCTGGGGCTAATTCCCCGCGTTCGCGCAGACCCTCCAGCACATCGGTAACCTTCCCCTGTATGCCCGCGCTGCCGTCTTCGGTCGCGGTGAACAGCCGGACCCCCAGATCGGCGAAGTCCCTCTGGCACACCAGCAGGTCCTGCCGGCGTGCGCCATTAATCACGATAACGTGATTGCGAGCAATCCCCTGGTGCACCATCTCCTCCGCCAGCAGATACAGAGGCGGCGCCCCGACCCCACCGGCCACCAACACGTGCACCTTCTCGTGCTGGGGTTCTGCCACCACAAAGCGGTTGCCCAGCGGACCGACCACAAAAACCCTGTCGCCTACCTGCTTGTGCGCCAGCGACCTCGTGAAAGCCCCACGCACCAGATAGACCACAGAGAAGGTGTCGCGGTCGGGATAGCGACGGAACACGCTGAACGGTCGGCTGAACAATGGCTCGTATCCGCTCTGCACGCGCATCTGCACAAACTGCCCCGGCTGGGCGTACCGAGCGACGGTAGGACAGTGCATTTCTATCTCGAACTGGCCCGTGGCCACTGGCTGATTCGCAACTACTTCACAGTACTCGGCACAGCGCATGAAGCACCCCTCTCGTGATTTCCGCTTGCCATTTCCGTCTGGCCCCTCGCAAATCCTGCCTGCGAAACCCGCGCAGGTTTTTCGCCCGCAGGCAGGGAAATAGCTCAGTACGGAAACGCCAGCGTATTTTACCACAAACCGGAGGTGCCGAGATGAGCACGCTCACCCCGGAAGAGATACAGCGGGTGTACACCCTTGCCCGCAAGCTGGTTCACCAGCAGGGTACATGGATCCCCCGTTCCGATATGAGCATGTATTGCGGCGCACGCCTGTACATCGAACTGAAGGAAGATACCGGCAAGCTGACCATCCTTGCCTTCGACGAGAGTGGCGAGGCTGGGGAGGAGCCGGCTTTTATTGGCTACCCTGACGGCAGAGTGGATGCCTTCCATCCGGGAGACTGGCAGGCACAGCTGGAACAGCTGGCGGAAGGCGAAGCGTAGCTTACGAAGGATTCGAGGCACCATCCGCGAATCACTGTAGAAGAAATACGTCCTCGCATGAGGAAGGGGAGGAACGAATGTCGATGTCGCACTTGGCTTCGATGCTTGTGTCAGCTCTGCTGTTTATGTTCCTGCCGCTGGCTGCCTCATGGGCACAAACACTGCAGGCAGGAGCTGCCCGGGTCAAAATCACGCCCGATAACCTGCCCTATCTGGCTGGTTACAGTGAAAACCGCCGCGCCGAGGAGGTGCACGATGACGTTTACGCCAGCGCGGTGGTCATCCAGTCAGGTGATACCAAACTGGCTATCGTCTCGTGCGACCTGATTGGTCTTCTGCACCCGGCGGTACAGGATATACGGAACAGGGTCAAATCGGTGCCCGCCGAGAACATCATCATCGCCGCCACCCACACGCACAGTGGTCCCGACTCCATCGGTCTGTGGGGACAGCCGGAGCGGGGCGTATCGGGAGTGGATAAGGAATGGTACGCCCAGATGAAACAGAAGGTAGCCGATGCCATTGAACAGGCGGCGCAGAATCTTCAGCCGGCGGTGCTGCGCCTCGCCAGCGCAGAAGGGGTTACAGGCGTCTCCCGAAACGTGCGCGTGGCGGAGATTCTGGACACCTCCATTGCCGTTCTTCAGGTGCGCAGCGCCAGCGACAACAAAACCATCGCCACCATCGTCAACTACGCGGTGCACCCCGAGCTGATGAATATCCGCTCTCTGACCTCCGACATCGTGCACTACATGCGTCAGACCATCGAGGGATCTGAAGGCGGTATCGCACTCTTCCTGAACGGTGCGCAGGGGGGCATGGTTACGGTGGACTCGCCCGGCAACGACTGGGGAGAGTGCGAGCGTGTGGGCAAAGCGCTCGGTCAGGCAGCGCTATCCGCCCTGAAAAACGCCACCGAGCTGAAGGAAGCTCCTCTCGCTGTGCAGCGTGCGGAGGTGGTTATCCCACTGGAAAACGAAAGGTTCAAGCAGGCGGCGCAGGCTGGTCTGTTCCCGGAGCCTGTGTTACAAACCGACGAGGTCAGCACCGAAGTCATGCACGTCACGCTTGGTCCGGCGGAGATGGTCACCATACCGGGTGAGGCTCTACCCAACATCGGCTTCCAGCTGAAACGACACATGAAGGGAAACCCCAAGCTGGTCATCGGGCTGGCGAATGACGAGCTGGGCTACATCCTGACAGAGGGCGACTACGGACTGAAGCTGTACGAATACGAAACCAGCATGAGCGTTGGCGAGAAGGCGGGTCGCGTGGTCGCCGATAAGCTGATTGCGATGGCACAGCAATCGCCTCCCCAGGTGGCGACCTCCAGAGTGGCTGCCTTTTTTGAGAATCTGCCGTCGCGCTTCCGCTCGGAACGGGCGCAGGGCGTGAAGGTGCTCTACCGCTTCAGCATCTCTGGCGAGGGCGGAGGCGTTTGGGAAATCCAAATAGATAACGGCAAATTGAACATCCGCCGGGGCGCATCCGGTGCGCAGGCGGACGTAACAGTCAACACCAATGCGCAGACCTTCCTCGCGATTGTGGAAGGCAGAATGCCGCCGGAACAGGCGTACATGAGCGGGCAACTGCTTGTCGACGGCGACCTGTTCCTCGCCCAGCGCATCGGCGAGTTCTTTGCGTTCTAACAGATATGGCCGCCGGGGAGCTGTTTTGCCTCCTCGGCGTGCCTGCAGTAGTGTCGTTGGATTGCCTTATCTGCTGGTATAATGGAAACGAGACCCCACAGGTGCAACCAGCCTGTGCTTCTATCTTTCCAGAACAGCATGGACAGAGATACCGATAGAGATTTACGGTCGGAGATTCAAGCGTATCTGGCTATCAGTCAGCAGAGACACCGCATTTTGCCTCGCGCGGTTCTGGTAGGCATTGGTGCCGGATGCGCTGCTCTGCTGTTCCGTGCGGCACTGACAGGAGCGGACGCGCTCCGAGGATATATCATCACTCTATCGCAGAGCGCGGGTTGGCTGGCCTGGTTGCCCGTTGTACTGGGTGCAGGCGCCGCCGCTGCGGCGGTGGCACTAACGCGCCGCGTTGCACCAGAAGCCGCCGGAAGTGGTATTCCACATGTCGAGGCAGTACTCAATCGCTTTCGGACAATGCGCTGGAAAAGCCTCCTGCTCGTCAAGTTCATAGGTGGCGTTCTCGCCATCGGAAGCGGGCTGGCTCTGGGGCGTGAGGGACCTACGGTGCAGATAGGCGGCACCGTGGGCGAAGCGATTGGGCGTGGCTTGAAAAGTAGAGACTGGGAACGTCTGACATACATTTCAGCAGGCGCGGGCGCCGGGCTTGCTGCTATCTTTAATGCCCCCCTGTCAGGGCTGGTGTTTGTGCTGGAGGAGGTAAGGCGAGATTTCCAGCCGATAGTGTTCAGCGCGACCTTTGTTGCTGCTGTGGTTGCCGATGTTATCGCAAGGCTGGGTGCAGGACCATTTCCTGTATTTAAGGCGCCTACTTACCCATCACCTCCCATCACCGCTCTTCCCCTTTTTGTCGTGCTCGGTGCTATCGCAGGATTGCTGGGGGTTGTATTCAACCGAGGACTGCTGACTGCCTTAACATGGGTGGAACGTATTCCACCACGCTGGACAGTAGCCTTCGCGGCATTGGTTGGGGCTCTCATTGGATTGGGCGGGTACCACTCCCCGATATTAATAGGCAGCGGACATGCCCTGAGCGAAGCGGCTCTAAACGGCAGACTGGCACTGGAAGTCATTCTCCCCCTGCTTCTGGTACGTTTTATTCTGACCATCATCAGTTACGCGACAGGCGCGCCGGGAGGCATCTTTGCCCCTATGCTGGTACTTGGTGCGCTGACGGGGCTATTTATCGGGCAGATCTCGCACAACCTCTGGCCCGCCGTCGTGCCCATACCCGCAACCTTTGCCGTGGTAGGCATGGCTGCGTTCTTTACTGCAAGCGTCCGTGCTCCCCTCACAGGCATCACGCTCATTGTGGAGATGACCAACAACTACCAGCAGGTTCTTCCTCTGCTTGCCAGCTGCTTCATGTCCTATGCGGTTGCCGAAGCGCTGAGGGAGCTTCCCATTTATGAAGCTTTACTGGAACGCGACCTGGGACGCCATGGAAGCGTCTCTTTGATGAAACGTCCTACTCTGTTCGAATTCATTGTTCAGCCGGGTTCACCCTTCGCAGGTCGCGAGATACGCTCGCTGGGTCTGCCGCCAGGGTGTGTTCTAATCCGTTGTTCGGATGGTCGCCGCGAATGGGTGCCGAAAGCGACAACCCGCCTGCAACCTTATATGCGGGTGACGGCGATCATTGCACCGGAAGCAAAGCAGGCTATAGAGATGCTACGAGAAGGTTGCCGTGCCACGGAAAAAGTAACAGACGAAGAAACAGACCAGCAACGTTAACAGGGGAGTGCGGCTAAAAAGGAGCGGGACCGCGGCGCCCGACGTTCTCCACCGGCTCTTCCGCTGTCCCGCTCACCGCATCGGCTGCGTGGCGCGTAGCCATCTTTATCATAGGACATTCCGCCCTGCCTGATAGCTGTGCAAAGTACGGTATTTTGGCCCGATGGAGGTAAAGGAATTGCCCAGAGCGGTCGTGACCCATAACGTGGTGAAAATGCACGCCCAGCCAGATGGCGACAGCGAACAGGTATCCCAGACCATACTGGGACATACCCTGCTTCTGCTCAGTCCACCCGACACCCGGCAGAACTGGGTGCAGGTACAGAGCGACGACGGCTACACCGGCTGGGTGCGCATGAGACAGCTACGCCTGTTGGAAGAGCAGGAGGAGTACCCTCAGCAGGGAGACGCATATCGCGTCAACGCCCTGTGGGCTTTTGTGCGGGAATCGCCTGATGCCAACGCCCCACATCTCACCATCGCCCCCATGGGCGCATGGCTGGAAGGGCACGAATGGCACGGCGACTGGCTGAACGTGCACCTGCCCGACGGACGCCCCGGCTGGGTGTCGGTGCAGGACGTTACCTCACAGTGGGTGATGGTCACCCGCGTCGGCACGATTCGGGTGGAGGGAGTGATTGTCTCGCAGGGCCAAACCGCTGAGCCTTACGCCGTACCCCGTGCCGGCTGGCAGAACGCGCTGGTCTACACCGCAAGGCGTCTGCTGGGCGTGCCCTACCTGTGGGGCGGAAGCTCTCCCTTCGGGCTGGACTGCTCGGGCTTTGTTCAGATGGTGTACCGCATGTGCGGTGTGGTCATCCCGCGCGATGCCGACCTGCAGGCGGAGTTCTCTCGCACGGCGGATGTGCCTCTTCCCGAAGCACAACCGGGCGACCTCATCTTCTTCGCAGGCGGCGGCGACCCCCACCAGCGGACGATTACACACGTGGGAATGGTCATAGACCGGGAGCACTTCATTCACTCATCCGGCGGTGTTGGCGTCAACATCACCCGCTTGGACGACCCATATTACCGCTCCATCCTGTGGGGCATTCGGCGCGTCGTGGATACATAAAAGCGGTTCACCTTACCCCCGTCATCCTGTCCAGCCGGCGCGCCCAGGGCACGCTCTCGATCCACTGGCTCAGGGAGATTCGTTCCGCCGCGACGTGCAGAGCAACCAGCAATGCCAGTATCGCCCCTTGCCCCCAGAGCGGGAACCCTGCCACCACCGACACCCCCAACACGCCACCCAGCAGATTAGACCCCACATCGCCCATCATCGCCTCGCCCGCCGCGTCGCGCCGACGAAGCAGAAGCGCCGCCGCCATCAAAAACCCCAGAAATGCCGCCGTTAACGCCTGCTCCGTGCGCAACAGGTAAACCACCATCCCCACCGACAGCACCAGAAACACCGATACCGCCCTACCCGGGCGCATGTCCAGCAGGTTCATTGCATTCGCCATCAGCGCAATCACCGGCGCGCCTACCGCCACCTCCCAGCCCGAACCCAGCAGAGAAGCCACCCCACACGCCACAACCACTCCCCCTACCGCCTTCAGGAAACCCGTGGTTACTCTCCCCTGCCGCAGAGCACGCAGATGCCCCCGCAGACCCTTCGCCTCGGCACTGCCCCACAGGTCATCCACCAGCCCCAGCGCACCGAAGCCAAACGCTGCCCCCAGAAACGCCAGCGCGAGCGGACGCGCTTCGTCAGAAGCCATCCACGCCAGCTCCCCATACAGTACCGTGCAGAACGCCCACCAGATAACCCCATAACCGCAGGGCACAACCCTTCCCCGGTAGTTCGGCTTCAGCCATCGCCAGCGACGGCTCAGCGAGGGAAAAATGGCAATCCCGCCCAGTAGCACCACAAACGGAAGCGCCACAAACAGCAAAAGGGCTATCAGCCGTCCGTCCACAGTCGCACCCGCCTCGATCCCACACTTGCCATTAACACGTGCCAGCCCTGCCTCGCCCGGTGCAAAAAGCCTCGCCAGCTCCTGCCGGTGTGGCGATGAGTCATCGCTACCTCCACCTCCCGTACCCTCGCCCCGACACGTACCAGGTCTACCGTCATGCCCACCTCCACGCCGAAGCCGCTCGCCAGCGCACGCAGGTCGTGCAACACCGCCCAGCGCACGGCACGCTGTCCACTCAACGGAGCGCGGAACACCATGCCTGTTTGCCTCCGCAACACCCAGCGGGCAAACCGCGCCACTAACCCGAACCCGCCATGCCGCCCAGCAGGAGGTAAAACCCCTACCGCCATATCCGCCTCCCCACCGATAACCGCTTCCACCAGTTTCACCGCCTCTCTCGCGCTGTCGCCGGTATCCGCATCTACCAGCAACACCACATCGGAAGGGCTTGGCTTCCACTCTGCCACCCGGTTCAGCCCCAGCGCCAGCGCACGCGCCTTATCCCCTCGCTCGGAGCGAACCAGTACCGTCGCGCCAGATTCCCGCGCCCGCTCGGCGGTGTCGTCCCGGCAGGCGTCTGCTACCACCACCACCTCGCTCGCAAACGCTCGCAGAGCGCACACCGTCTCCCGAATCGTCGGCGACTCATTATGTGCGGGCACAACCGCGAAGATGCGCCTCATTGGCTCTCCAGGAGGGCATCGGGAACCACTTTCTCTGCGCTATCCTTCATCCCGTATGCAGCGGGTTCGGCTCCGAACAGGAAAGGCAGGATAATCTGTCCCATGGCGGTATCAATACAATCCACGCTTGGGATGTCGGTCTCCCGGTATATCGGCACGTGAGAGGTAGCACAGTCCCGCCGTTCGGCGGCAATAACCTGAATGCCCACCGACTGCCACTGCCGGATGAGCGGGCGATCTATCTCCGCGGGGCGAGGGCTATCGGGTGAAACGCTACCTCCCACCAGCACGACAAAGCGACAGGGCAATGTATAATCGCCCGACGTGCGCACCAGCCCCTCGCGTCGCAATACTTCCACCGCCTGGTCATAGCCGAACAGCGCCACGCCGTTCGCCAGCGCCTTCACCACCGCTGTGAAGTCATCGGGAAGGTTCGGCTTTAGCACACGCAGGTCGCGGATGATGCTTTGCTTCTGCTCGTCGCTCAGCTCCAGCCATCGCGCGGTGACAACGGTGACCGAGACAGGCTCCGCCCCCGCATCGCGCAGGGCTTTCAGCGTATCCGCCAGGGCACGATCGTCGTCTCCGGTCTGCACCACCGCCACGCGGCGCGCTTTCAGGCGTGCCTTCACCAGACGCGGAGCCAGCATTTTAAACGCCTCTTCCATCCGCTCGAAATCGCGCCGATTGCGGTCACTCTCGGCGGTAATCCGGGCGAGGTCCTCCTGAATCCGTCGAACCAGTCGCTGTTGCGTCTCCTGTGGCGTGGTCTGCAAAAACAGCCCACCTATCAGCATTCCCACCGACAGCGCGAGAAATACCGCCGACAGGCTCACCAGATGGTAACGAAGATCAACCCCCATGCCCAATCCCCCTAAAAGTGCAGGCGCAAACGTAACCACATCACCAGCAGACGGATGAGGTCGCGCCCGACGGGCGACAGCAGAAACGCCACCACCACCGGCATCAACGCCGTAACGAACAGCCAGCTGAACTCGCGCCAGGCAAAGCGCCGAGGGTACAGCTGGCTCACCCCCTTGGCATCCACCAGCCTGTCGCCGACGCGCAGGCGCGTGAGAAAGGTGCTGGACATGCCCCGGCGCCCTTTTTCCAGAAACTCCAGCAGGCTGAAGTGTGTGCCCACCGCCACGATAAGTCGTGCTCCCTTTTCGTACGCCAACAGCATGGCGATGTCTTCACTGGTGCCGGGCGTGCGCCACACCTTATACGGCAGACCCATCGTCTGCACGCGCTCCAGCCCGGGTGAGATGCGTTCCGCACTGGTGTACTGGTGCACCACCAGTTCCGCGCCACAGCGCAATGCCCTGTCGCTAACGCTGTCCATATCGCCGACGATGATGTCCGGCTTGAAGCCCATCTCCGACAGGGCGTCCGCGCCGCCGTCCACCCCAATCAGCACGGGATGCATATCGCGGATGTAAACGCGGATGGCGTTGAGGTCCTGCTTGAACTGCTCGCCGCGTACCACCACCACCACATGGCGTCCCGCTATCGGCGTGCTAATTTCCGGCACCTCCAGCACGTCCAGAAGGGTTTCGCTCTCTTCCTGCAGGTATTCGAGCGTGTTCTGGGCAAAGGCGCGCAGCTCGCTCTTCAGTCGCTGTTGAGCCAGCGCCAGCAGCTTCTGCACGCGCTCCTCATGCAGGTGCTCCAGCGCGAAAGAGACACCGGACGCCCCTCCGAGCCGAAGAGTGTTCTCCTCGATGGTCGCCAGCGTGCCCTCCTGAATCGCGTCCGCGAGCTCGGGATTATGGCATTCGTACAGTGGGATACCCGCGCGAAGCAGAATACCCGGTCCTGAGTTCGGATACCGCCCCGTGATAAACGGCGAGAGGTTCACCACTGCCGCCACCTGTCGGGATACCAGCGCCTCCGCAGCAACGCCATCCACGTCGGCATGGTCAATCACGGCGATGTCGCCGGGCTGTAATCGCTGGACGAGCCGCTTTGTCCGCCGGTCAAAACGGACGGCACCCTGAACACCCGAGGCTGAGCGATTTATGTGAACTGTAGCGCGTGACACAGTACACTATTAACGGAAACAGGGCAAAAAGTCAAGCGGTTGCGCGGTCGCCCCGCAAAACCTGCTGAATGCATGAAAAATTGTTCCGTTCCCCCTCAAAACCTATTGACTCTTCTGGCAGGTGGTGCTATGATAGAGTTAGGTTGAACGTCAAACCTTTATGGCTCTGAAAAAGTTGAACGTTATACGAGATAGGCTAAATGTCCCGGCAGACACCAACCATTAAAGATGTCGCCCTGCGGGCGGGGGTATCGGTCACTACCGTCACGAACGTGCTGTACGGACGCGGTGGACGGTTCTCCGACGAAACCCGCAAGCGTGTGCTTCAGGCGGTGGAGGAACTGGGCTACCGCCCCAACCAGATTGCCCGCAGTCTTGTTCGGCGGCGAAGCAACACGCTCGGCGTGGTGGTGGAGCACTTCCGCGGAGCCTTACTCGGCAACCCGTACTACTCCACCCTGCTCGACGGCATCCTAGCGGAGGCGGTGCAGGCGGGATACCAGCTCAAAATCATCGCGCTGGAACGCCCGGACCTCGATTACGTTCGTCAGAGCACCGAAGATGGTTCCATTGACGGCGCGATTCTGGCGGCGCCGCTCCACCAGAGCCCGTTATTGCATTGGGTGGAAAACTGTAACCTGCCCCACGTGGTGGCGGGCAGCAGTCCGCGCGACCTGCGCGCCGCGTGTGTGGACGTGGACGATGAAGGCTCCGTCTACTCCGCTGTAAAGTGGTTGATCGAACTGGGACACCGGCGAATTGCCTTCATTGCGGGACCCGTGAACTACTGGAGCGCACAACAGCGCGAACGGGGATACCTGCGTGCCCTCGCGGAAGCAGGGATTACTCCCACGCCTCACTGGATACGGCGCGGCAACTACAGCACCCTATCCGGGCGGCTGGCGATGGAGATGCTGTTACAGGTGCGCCCGCCGTTTTCTGCCGTGGTGTGCTGTAACGACTGGATGGCACTGGGAGCACTGGAGGCGATGCGACGCAAAGGCGTGCTGGTGCCGGAAGATATTTCCATTCTGGGCTTTGATGATGTGGAGGCAGCTTCCGTGGCATCTCCGCCGCTGACCACCATCCACCAGCCGGTGCGCGAAATCGGGATGACCTCTGCCCGATTGCTCATCCAGCAAATAGAGAGCGGCAAGCCGTCCACCGAACATGTGATATTCCCGGGCGAATTGATACGGCGTGATAGCGTCATACCTTACTCGCCTGAACCGCCGGACAGGGCAAAACACCGCCAGCGCGTCCGCCCCCGGCGCAGGCGTATCTGAACCGGTCGAGGAGGTGACACAGGCATGAACCTGAAAAAGGAGGTCTCACCAGCAACCGCCATCGCGGTCATCGCGGTTGTAGTGCTCATCGTCGGCTTCTTTCTCTACAGGGCGTTTGTGGGCCAGCGTCCCAGTATGGCTCCCTCCCAAACGGGGCTGAAGATTAACGAACTGGTTAATCGCACCGGGGGAGATGCTCGCTTGCTGACCCCTGAGGAACGCAAGCTGGTGATAGAGGCTATCGAGAAGCGGATGATACCGCCCGGCATCTTTAGGAACCTGGACATGACCCAGGCAAATCCAACTCGTTAAAACTTCAGAACGAAGGAGGTAAGAACCAATGCTTCGCAACAGAGCGTTCACGCTCATCGAACTGCTCGTCGTCATCGCGATAATCGCGATTCTGGCGGCGATTCTGTTCCCGGTGTTCTCCCGCGCTCGGGAAATGGCACGTAAGACCTCGTGCCTCTCTAACATCAAGCAGATCTCTCTGGCGATTCTGCAGTATGCGCAGGACTACGATGAGACCCTGCCCTATCCGGGATGGTCGCCCATCGAAACGCCCAACGGTCTTGCCTGCCACGGCTGGCGATATGCCGTGCAACCCTACATCAAGAACACGGGCATCTACCTGTGCATGAGCTTTGAACAGCCCGGTGAGCCTATCTGGAACTGGTCGTGCTACCACGACACGGAAGGTGTTTATCCGCCTGATCTCATGAGCCGCCTGGGCGAGACGGGCTACACGATGGAGGCGAACATCGGCATCAAGCGCTCCTACGGCGGCGCGGCAAACTGGGCGCAAAAGAACGAGGTCGGCGTCCGCCTCGGCTGGATTGTCAACCCGCTCCTGCCCAATCCCGTGCAGCTGGCGGCGATTCCGCGCCCGGCAAGCGTCATCCAGCTGCTGGAGTCGCGCGAATACTGGAACGACCACGGTCCCTGGGTGCTGAACGGCGACTGGTTCCGCGCCTGGTTCGACCAAAACAAGGGCGTGGTCACCTCGCACAATGGCGTCAGCAACTGGAGCTTTCACGATGGTCACGTGAAAGCCATCAAATTGTGCGCGACGATGGGCGCACTGAACTGGACGAACGAGCAGGGCCCCACGGATGACTATCTGTGGGACTGGAAGCCCGCTCAGCAGGTAGAGTGGCTGCGCGACTGGCGCGACCGCTGTCAGACTATTCCCGAATATCGCTAATGGCTCCAGAGCCTGGGGCGCCCGATGGGGGAGCCTCAGGCTCTACTCCTCCGGCAGTCTCTGCGCATTCCCCGCCGAGGTGGAAGGCACCGGCGACACCGGCGCAGGCA
>CAZOGB010000005.1:0-87443 GCA_964579145.1 uncultured bacterium
CAGGCACGCAGTGGCAGATAGACTACGATGCGAACGGCAATATCGTGGGCGTCACGGCCCCAGTAAACAACCGCATCGTTATGACTTTCTGAACAGGCTGGTTCGCGAGCAGCGCGCGGGGTATGCACCGGTGGATTTGCAGTGGAGTTACGACGCGGTAGGTAACCGCATCCAGCAAGTGCAGGACGGTGTGGTTACGAACTACACCTATGATGATGACAACCGGCTGTTAACGGCGGGCAGCGTTACCTATCGGTGGGACGCGAACGGCAACATGATTGAGCGCACCCAGGATGGGGTCGCGTATCGGTTTCAGTATGACTATGAGGACCAGCTCACAAGCATCTACTGGACGCGCGACAACCGGCGACAGACCACGCACCGTTACCGTTACGATGGTCTGGGGCGTCGGGTTGAGCGTTCAGTATATGACGGCACGTGGCGTACAGCCACGCATCGCTTCGCGGGTAGTTCGCTGATTCGTGAGCAGTGGAACAATCCGAGTTCCACCAACCACCTGATGATGGACTGGAAGTATACGTGGGCAGGTGGGATGGTGAACGCGGTAAACATCGCGTGGGGCGACCAGTGGTGGTCTGGCAGTGACCGTTTGGGATCCGCGCGAGTGCACACCGACGAGTGGGGTGGCAGTGTCACCTATCTAGCGATATTCACTGCCTTTGGGGAGGGTCTGGACGTCGGTTTCCGTACCCCTTACACCTTTGCCGGAGACTGGGGCTACCGCGACGACGGCGATGCGGGTATAATACATGTGGGTGCGCGGTATGACGAGCCGGCGGTGGGTCGGTGGATAACGGCAGACAAGTACCTTGGCAACCTGTACCAGCCCCTGTCGCTGAACCGGTATCTCTACTGCGAAGATGACCCCGTGAACGGGGTGGATCCGTCTGGTTATGTTGCCGTGGCTGCCGCCGCAGTGATGCTGATGCCGGGCATTGGGCAAGTAGTTGCCGCAGGCGGCATCGCGATTGGGGCAACAGTAGCGATTATCTGGCTCGCAGAGAAAATCAACAAAACGCTGGAAGACCTGCAAAGGGAGGCAGAAGAAGAGAGGAAAAAGTGGCGTTATGAGACGAAGCAACCTGAGAAGCCGCCCTTCGACCCGCGAAATGAGCCTCCAAATCCCAAGGGACGCAAAAAGTGGTTTAGCTTTATCGCAGCAAAGCTTGCAGAGCTTTTTGAGAACATCTTTAGTCCGAGAATAATTACCCCCGTCGAGGAATTACGCTCATGTGGCAAAGAATACATCATGCCGTGGTAGGATGGTTGCTCTTACTCTGTGTCCTACCTTTTGTAGTTAGAAGACGCGACCGCATTCATCAGCAAGGTCTGTGCGGGCTGAGGAGAAGAATATTCCGTCTCTCTCAGCTGATACCAGTTGAGAAAGCTGCACAAGAGCTTGCCGAGATCGTGGAAATTGCCCCACTACATCTGGCTACGCTTCTGCCACAGTGGACAGGAAATATCATTGTGCAGGATAGGAAGGCACTGCTCACTGTCGCCCGAACCCTCAACAGCTGGGGCGAGTTTGACCAAGCGGAAATGTTGCTGTGGCGAGGGGTTCGCCTGTACGGGCAAGATAGAGACATCTGGGATGAAGCGCTGAGTTGCGCTCTGCGACACCTCTTTTATTCTGCGTCGTATGCGGAATGGCAACGCGCTCGCCATCGCTTCGATTATCTGTTAGATGCGGTTCCTGTCCCGCTGAAGGATGAGTTTCCGGGTTACTTGATGTTTGGTGGCGAGCAGGGCGTCGTTTTGCTCGATGTACAGCAGCACATCATGAGGCTCTGGCAAAAGCAGAACCTACGCGAAGCAAGGTATGCTCTTTCGCTTTGGTGGGACAGGTTGTCGGCGCATCCCAGCATTCCCGATTGTGTCATTGGTTGGGCAGGTTGGTCGATGCTGGGGCTTGGACTGTTCCACACGCTCGCACAAAGTGCGGCAATACAAAAGCAGTATCCCGCTTGGATGCAGGTCTCGAAGTGGTTTGGCGGGGAGCCATTGCCGCCATCTTCGGGCCCCTGCTGTCGCAATGCCTTGCTGTTGCTGACAAGATGCGCACAGGATATTCTGGAGCACAGGCGTACGCCTGCAGTCATATGGCGAGCGTGGCTTGCTTCGCGCCAGCCCGACGAGGTACAGCTGTTCTACGCAATGTTTGCAGCGGCTGTTGGGTTGAGGGGGGATGCAGTCCGACAACGTATGGAACACTGGCTTGATAGTTCGGGCGGAGCATTGTTCCTGCCTTATCTGCATCTTCTGTGTGTGGCTGCAGCGCGCATGCGCTGGGAACTTTTGACCCGGAAATTGTGGGAACGCATCAACCTTTTTGACGTGGACTACCCTCGGCGAGGAGAGTTATATCGTTACATCCATACGCAGATTCCTGGAATACGGTGGTAAAGGGGCGACCGCGCAGCGCGCACGCAAGTATAGATTAGCCCTGCGATAGCCTGTCCCACCTCACCTCCCCGCAGGCAGGGAAGATTTGCCCTTGTCAGGTTCGAACACCCTTCAGGTCGAGCCTCTCGGGGTCGGATACGATAGCGTGCACCAGCGGCTGGAAAGCCGGGGCGCCCTCGCCCGCGTGAAAACAGCCAATCAGTTCCTCGCACGCCTCCTGTGCGGTCTCTTCCGTGCGTGCATGCACCTCGGCGACAGGGGTGGAAGCGTCAACGTGGTCGCCAACATGGCGAAGGATGCGCACACCGACCGCTGGGTCTATGACTTCGTCCTTGCGAGTACGCCCGGCGCCCAGGCGCACCGCAATCAACCCCCCACCCGACGCGCGTCGATGGCACGGCTCGGCAGGAGCTTCGCCCTCCAGAGATGATACCCCTCTCCCGACCTCTCCCCGACGCGGGGAGAGGCGACGCCCCCATGCTGGAGGGCGAACCTCCCGGTGAGCTGGCTGTAGGGGCAACCCCCTGTGGTTGCCCGTTGACTTCTCTCAAATGAGGGAACCAAACTCTCCAATACGGTATACTGTTATGCAGTTCAGCAAGGCGGAGGAAGAAGCATGGTCATCCTGTATATCACCCTGAACACCGATGAGGAAGCGCGGACGATTTCGCGGGCTTTGCTGGAGAAACGGCTGGCGGTGTGCACCAACTGGTTCCCCATCACCTGCGCCTATCGCTGGAAAAGCGAAATCACCGAAGAGCCCGAAACGGTGCTCATCGTCAAAACCCTGCCTGAGCTGTACGAAGCCGTTGCCGACGAGGTGCGCCGCCACATCTCCTACACCAACTTCATCGCGCAGATAGACGTGCCGAGAATCAATAGTGAATTCGCCAGCTGGCTAAAAGAGGAGATTTGCCCCCAAAGCGAGAATGGGACGAACAAGTAAGGAGGTGGCGTGGTGCCGGCGGCGTGGCGCGTGCTGATGGTGATGTTTCTGGTCTGGTGCATGGCTGAGCAAACGCACGCTCAGCAGACGGAATCTGTCGCTCCCCTGCCCATCCTGCAGGCACTGCGCTGGGAAGAGAGCGTTCTGCACGTGGTAACCTCTGGCAAGGTCAACTTCCAGACCTTTACCCTGCGCGAGCCGCTGCGCGTGGTGATAGACATCTCGCCCTGCACCCTGCCGCCAGAGACCATCCAACCGGAAGGCGATACCCCAACCGCCGTGGAGAGGATACGCTGGGCGCAGTTCAAGGAGGGCGTGGTGCGCGTGGTGTTAGACCTGCGCGAGGAGACGCCGTTTGCCTTCTCCACTGCCGCTGAGGGCAACGTTGCCACACTCGCGCTGGGCACTGCGCCGTCACCAGCCAGCGCCAAACCGCGCACAGCCAGCCCCTCTGCCAAGAACAGCCCCCCTCCACCACCTGCCGACCTGCTTCAGGCGCAATGGCTGACAGATGGAGAGGAGGCACGCCTGCAGATGCAGCTCAGTCGCCGAGTGCCCGTGCGCTTGCGCCCGCTGAAGGAGGGATACACGACCATTCTGGAGCTGCCGCAGGTCAAACCGGGCGATGGACTTCCTGCCAACTGGAGTGTGAAGCACCCCCTGATTGAGCAGGTGCAGTTCAGCGCGGACACGAAGAGTACACGCACTGCGCTGGTCATCCGAACCACCCGCGCCGCCAGCCTCCGCGTGGAATACGATAAGGAAAAGCCAATTATTACGCTCGCCGTGAACCGACCGCGAAACGCGCACGGCAAGCTTTCCGAAAAGCATATCGTGATAGACCCGGGACACGGCGGAACCTCAAAGGGCGCGGTGGGTAGAGGCGCGGACGGAATCGTGTACGAGAAGGATATTACTCTCGCCATTGCGCTGATGGTGCGCGACCTGCTGGTGAAGGAAAGGGCGACCGTCACCATGACGCGCGAGGACGACAGCACGGTAGACCTGTACGACCGTCCCAGGCTGGCGAACGAAAAGGGCGCGGATTTCTTCATCAGCATCCATTGCGACTCCACGCCCAAGCCGAACTCCGCCAGCGGAACCACTACCTACTACCACGCCTCCGACCCCGACGGGCGCGCGCTGGCACAGGCGATACAGAAATATGTCTCCGCCGTGACGGGACTGCCCAACCGCGGCGCACAAACCGACACCGCCATCTACCAGTCGGGCTTTGCCGTGCTGCGCCGAAGCGAGATGCCCGCCGTGCTGATTGAGGTGGCATACATCAACAACGACACCGACCGCGCCAAACTGAAGGGCCCGAAGTTCCAGAAGAAGGTCGCCGAGGCGATTGTGGCGGGGCTGAAGGCGTATATCGAAGGGGAAAAGGAGCAGAGGGTGGCGCAGGACGAGATAGAAATCCGCCCCGCCGCGAACAAGAGCGAAGATGAACAGATACAGATACCGGAGCCTCTGTAGAAGATGAAGACTCGCTGGATACTGACGGTCATTCTGCTGGCGGTGCTCGCTTTTGGGGGAGGCTACTGGTATGCCAGCAGGCGACCGCGCTTAGCCCCTCAGCCCGGTCCCACGCCGACAAAGCCCTCGGTGGTGGTGTATGTGCCGATTAGCGAGGGCAATACCTACCGCTGGGAACCGAAGCCCGTTCCTGTGAACGCGGACGAGGACCCTCTGCGCGTGGCGGTGGAACATCTGCTGATCACGCGCGATACGCCCTTCCCCCAGGGTACGCGCCTCCTGCGTGTGAAGGTGGAGGATGGCATCGCGGAGGTAGATTTCAGCCGTGAACTGGTGGATAACTTCCCCGGCGGCTCCACCACCGAAGCGTTGATTGTGGAGAGCCTGTGCCGGACGCTCGCACAGTTTGCCGATGTGCAAAAGGTCAGGGTTCTCGTGGAGGGCAAGAAGATAGACACTATCGGCGAACACATCGACCTGAGCGAGCCTGTGCCGGTGCGCCAGGGGCTATCCGCGAACTGACTGCTCACAGCGCAGCACGAACACGCCTGAATCCGCCTCGCCCGAACGGTTCAGCCTGTCGGTCAGCAGGGCGAACCGCTTCCATTGCGCGGGGTTGTGCATCTCCGGGCGATGCTGTGAGCCGGGAATACCCTTTCGGTACAGCTCACTCGCGTGCAGATGCAGAGGCAGGGCGTCGAAACCGACGTGTTCCACCACATATCCGCACCGCTCCGCCAGCGTACGCATCCCCTGCACGGTGGGAATGCTCAGGTGGCGCGGGGCATCCAGCTGGAACCAGTCCACGCCGTAGTGCTTCCAGTGGTAAGAACCTGCCAGCGGCACGCGCACCAGCAACCGCCCGCGGGGCTTCAGCAACCCCTTCGCCAGCGAGAGCTCGTCTTCGGGATGGGGCACGTGCTCCAGCACATGGTGATACATCAGCGCGTCGTATGGTTCGGGATGCTGTGCCAGATATTCGGCAAGCGTACACCGATGCACCGGCACCTTGCCGCCAATCGGGCGGTCGGAGGGATAATACGGGTCAATGCCCTCCACATGACGAAAGCCCACTTCATACATGATGAGCAATAACAGCCCACTGCCACAACCCACGTCCAGCACGCGCGAGTCGGGCGTGAGGTTCAACAGGCGGATACTGCGCACGCGCGGGTCCTGGTGAGGGTGAACGAGCAGAACCAGCCTGCCCAGCACCCCCCTGCCCGTTGCCACCGTACGGTCTCGCCACCGGCGCACCGTGCCCAGCCACCCGCTGTAGTAGGTATCGGGCAGAGCGTTGTAGGCATCGTATTCGGGTGGATAGTAGCGTTTCAGGTCTTCAGGGGGCTGAAGAATCTGCAGAGAGCCGCATTGGGCACACTCGGCGTATTCGAATAAGCCATCCATCCCGAACAGCCGTTCCCGCGCCACGAACGTGCGCCCGGATTGGTCGGAACCACACCATACGCAACGGTAATTCATCGCTTCCCCTTCCGCGGCAGACCTCTGTGTCTGCTCTCGAATCTGTGTCCGGCATCGTCTTGCAAATTGTACGTTGCTGTATAGCCCCCTGTCAAGGCACGAGACAGGATATCGCGACACGGATGTCCCACCTCTCTCTGTGTGCCCTTGCGATTGGAAATCGCAGGCAACCCTTGACGAAACCTGCTCAAGCAGGTTACAGCCTCCGAAGGAGGCTTTGTGATGAGTAGCCCGCAACTTCCAGTTGCAGGGACCCCCACGACACGTTGACCGCACAACCCGCAGGCAGATACAGATTGAGGTGATTCCCATGTGGCGTTACTGTCCTCAGGAGGTGTTAAGGGCTGCGGAGGAGTGGTGGAGATGGACGCCGCACCCCGCACAGCGCGAGTGGATGCTGGACACCCACCCCGTGAAGGTGGCAGCGTGTGGCAGGCGATGGGGTAAGACCGAATCGCTGGCGGTGGAGACCGCCGCGCTGGCACTGCTGTATCCGGGCTGTAAGCAGGTGATTGTCGCGCCGACGCTGGACCAGGCGTCCATCCTGTTCGAGCGCACAGCCGAGCTCCTGCAGACGTTTGGCGAGAGGACAGGCGAGAAGGTTCGCGTGCGTACCACTCCCTACCCCCGATTGCGCATCCGCGAAAGTGAAATCGTCGCGCGGAGCGGTTATCGACAGGCACGTTCCCTGCGCGGTAGAAGTGCACATCGCATTGTCGCGGATGAAGCTGCCTATCTGGACGCAGAGGTCATTCCACAGGTGCTGATGCCCATGCTGGCGGACACCGAGGGGCAGCTGGTTCTGCTCTCCACACCCTTCGGCAGAAATCACTTCTGGGAGTGGTTCGTACGAGGGCAATCGGGCGAGGTGTGTCGCAGCTTCCGCTTCCCCACCGCCAGCAACCCGCGTATCTCCCCCCGCTTCCTGCAGATGCAAAAGCAACTGCTGACCGAACGACAATTCGCCATTGAATACGAAGCGCAGTTCGTGGACGATGCGGGCGCGGTGTTCCCACAACAGCTGATTGAAGCCTGCGTGGACGCCGGTCTGTCGGAGACCAGACCGCTCTCTGTGCCCACCGTCGCCGGACTGGACTGGGGACGTTATCAGGACTATACGGCACTGGCGATACTGCGCGAGGCAAAGGGAAAGATGCAGGCGGTGCATGTGGAAAGGTTGCCCACCACGTCCTGGCAGATACAGATAGAGCGACTGCTCCAGCGGTTTGGCGAGTGGTGGGTGCGTGCCGTGTGCTGTGACGCTACCGGCATCGGCGACCCGCTTGGCGAAAGCCTGCAGACACATCTGAGCGAACGCCGGCTGAGGGTGCGGGTAGAGCTGGTGCACTTCACCGCTTCCTCCAAACGCATGCTCATAGAGTCGCTTGTGCTGGCGATGGAGCGAGGAAGGATTACTATTCCACCCCATCCCGACCTGCTGCGCGAACTGCACGCCTTCAGCGCCAGTCACACCGCAAGCGGTCACGTCCGTCTGCAGGCGCGAGGCAGTGAACATGACGACCTGGTCATCGCCCTTGCGCTGGCGTATCACGCTTCAGAGCGGTTCTCCCCATGCATTGCCGGCAAAGGGTGGCTGACCAGCGGCAAACAGCGCGAGAGCATGAACGCCTGAGTGGTGTATAATGCAAGCAGGTGAAACCGATGTTCAAAGCCATTCCATACGATAGCCTGACGCTCGCCGCGGTGGTGGACGGGCTGCAGATGCTGACAAGCGGACGCATCCAGCACATCGCACAGCCCGGAGAGCACGACATCCTGCTGACGGTGTACGCGCGCGGCGCAGGCGAGGTGCGCTGGCTCATCAGCTGCTCGCCACAGTGGGCGCGTACCTATCTGCTGTCGCATCGCCTGCCCTCTCCTCCGCAACCGCCCGCCTTCTGCATGGCTCTGCGCAAGTACCTACAGGGCGGAACCATCCTGACAATCGCCCAGCGACGCTTCGACAGAGTGCTGGACGTGGAGATACGCGGATACGAAGGGCACACCTACCTGCTCAGCGCGGAGCTGATGGGCAGGCACAGCAATATCATCCTGGTGGCTCCCGATGAGCGTATCCTGCATGCGGCGAAGATGGTCTCGTCGCGCATCAGCAGGGTGCGCGAGGTTCTGCCGAACAAGCCCTATACCCCGCCCCCTTCGGAAGACCGCCCCGACCCGCGCACGGTCAGCGAACAGGAGTTCCTGCAGTGGCTGAGCGAGGAGCAACCCCAGCAACCGGCGGAATGGCTCCGCACGCGCTTCGAGGGCATCGGCGGGTTTCTGGCGCAGGAGATAGTGAAGCGTGCTTCTCTTCTCGACGAGGAGTTGAGTCCGCAGGGGCTGTGGAACGCGTTCCGTTCGGTGTTCGAGCCGGCACGGCGGGGGGAGTGGGAACCAGTGCTGGTGCGCGACGAGGCACATCGCCCCATCGGCGCATACCCGATTCCACTCGCTTCCTTTCCCGAAGCGCAACAGCACGCACGCAGTAACATCCACGTGGCGTTGGAGAACTACTATGCGGTTGCCATCCCCCGCGCGGAGATGGAAGGGCAGAAGCGCAGCCTGCAGGGTATCCTCCAGAGGGTGCTTTCCGCACGGCGCAACGCCTTACAGCAGGTGGAACAGGGCGTGCAGGAGCGGGCGAAGGCGGAAACCTACCGCCGCTGGGGCGAGACAATCCTCGCCTTTCTGCACCAGGTGCCATCCGGCTCAGAGTCCGTCACCCTGCCCGACCTGTACAGCGACGATGGCTCCACCATCACCATCCCTTTAGACCCTGCCCTTTCGCCTCAGCAGAACGCCGAGCGATACTTCCAGCGGGCGCGACACGTGGAGCAAAACGCGGAACGTCTGGAGGCAATGCGTGCTCGCCTTGCTCGCGAAGAGCTGGAGGTCCAGGAAACCCTGCAAAAGCTCGAGGCAGTAGAAGACCTTGCCCAGCTGGAGGCTCTGCGCTCCGCCATCGCCGCGCGCGGCTGGTTAACCCCCACCACAGGCATCTCGGGCGAGGCGCAGGCGAAGCCAGCTGAGGATTTTGGCGGCAAGCGTATCCGGGCGTACACTGCACCGGGCGGCTGGCAGGTGCTGGTTGGTGAGAACGCCGAGGCGAACGACTATCTGGTCACCCGCGTGGCTCAGCCCAACGACTGGTGGCTTCACGTGCGGGCAGGCACGGGGGCGCATGTGGTCATCCGAACGAATAACAACCCGCAGGCAGTGCCCCGCCCGGTGCTCGAGTATGCAGCGCAGCTCGCGGCGGCGCACAGCCCCGCCAGACATTCCTCTCTGGTAGCAGTGGATTACACCCTGCGCAAGTACGTGCGCCGCCCGCGGGGAGCACAGCCCGGCTTCGTCACCTACACGCACGAGAAAACCTTACACGTCTCCCCGCGCGAGGAGAAACCCTAAGCAGGCTCCTTCACGAGCCACACCTCCGCCACCTGACAGCCGCGCCCATCCACCAGCTCCCACTTCAGGCGAAGCACCCCCTCTCGCGTGGCTTCCGGTGGTATCTCGAACTCCATCACTGAGGGTGGCTGTGTGCCGCGCAGGGCGTCGTGTATCTGTATTGAATCGTTGGCTGTCAGTCGCATGGCGGCGCGAAACCGCCCGTTATACACCACCCGCAGGCGATAGCGTGCGTTCGGGTCCAGCCCGGTGTACAGCATCTCCAGCGGCGTGCCGTACAGCGTGGACGCCTGACTACCCCACGAAAGGCGGTATCCCTGCGCCATCGCCCCAAACTCGTCCTGCGCGGAACGCAGAAAGCCGGGGTCGTTTGCCCAGCGTTCGCCACGCACCAGATGCGGTTCCGCCAGCGGATTGCCGAGGTCATCATAGAAGCCGCCGGGTCCGGGGTCAGTCCATCGGGCGATTTGCACCAGCGCACGCGCCTGCTCCTCGACGGGCAACTGCAGGGCTTTGTCGATTTCGCCCAGTATCCAGTAGCGGTTATTCAGCGGTTCATCCATTGTGTCCAGCACGGCGCCGCGTTCCACGCCGTCCGCATGATAGCGCGAGACGCTCATCTGCATGCCGATGCTCTTCCACAGCATCTCGCCCAGCGTCAGGATCTCCCGGCGCATCGCCTCGATCTCAGGAGTGGTCACCGCTCGGCTCAGCAGATTCCGCACCTGCTCGGCGGTGTTCTGTGCGCCCAGACGTTCTGCCTGCTCCAGCACCTCCAGCGCGTCCTGCTCCTGTTTGCTCTCGACTTCCAGCCGCGCCTGCACAAACACATCGTACAGCGCACGGAAATATGCCATCTGCAACCGCCAGTTACCCTGCCCCTCTTTGCCCAGTGCCTGCCAGATATGTTTCCACAGGCTCAGCGTGAGGCGTGGACGCGGATTGCCCAGCAATGCCCCCTGCCAGTTCCGCTCCAGCGCCAGCAGTCCCTCCGCGATGTCCTCGGCGTGCTCGGAGGAGATGTACGCCCTGCCGTACTCTATCAGCACGCTTCGCACCGCACAGCGCGGGTCCCACAACCTCGCCGACCAGATAGCCTTGTTCACGTCATCGTTCACGCCTTCCGAATAGGTGATGCACCCATCGGCAAGATGCATAAACAGGTTGTGGATATGCGCTTGCGCCAGTGGGCGAGGATTAATCGGCTCGCGGTTCAGGGTTAACGCGAAAGCCATATCCCACTCTGGCACGGGATACTGACAGCGCACGCAATGCGTGATGTCTGGATAACGGCGCAATTTATAGCGAGCGGGAACCAGCTCGCGCACGCGCTCCATGCGGTCGCGGATCCAGGGTCCGTACACGACGCCCGTCAGCCAGTCGGGCTGCTGTTCACGCAGGAAGCGATAGAAGGTGTCCATGCGTTCGCGACTGAAACCCTGCGGAGAGAGCCACAGTCCTGCATGGGGATGCACTCGACGCAGCGCTTCCGCCATCCGTTCCAGCAGAGGAAACAGCTCTTCGGGAGGCATGTCGCCCGGGTCGCCGCCGGGCACGAAAACGTGGTCCAGGCGCGGCATGGATTCGAACAGCCGCCTCCTGTCCGCCACCAGCCTGGCAATATCAGCGGGCTGTCCCGACGGCGCATCGGTGTTGGGGAGCCATATCCATACATCCAGGTCATAATCGTCCAGCAGGCGCGACAACCGAACGTTCATCTCCCAGGGCGCCAGCGGCATGATGGCGGTACGCAGCGTATCGGGCTTCAGCGCGGGGATAAGTTCGATGCTGTTCGCGCCGAACACTAAGAGGTCGCGGATGTACTGCTCGAACTGCGCGACGTTCCAGGCGTCGTAGGTGTTCGGCGTACTGCGATAGCCGAGCTGATGCCCACGAATGGCAAATCGGGCAGAGGTGGAGATTAACCTGCCGGGTGAACGGTTCAGAAGCAGGGCGCGTCCCCGCTCGGTGTACAGCCAGCGCAGAAGCTGCCCGACGGCAAACAGCGCCGCTCGTCCACAGTTTCCCACCAGCCACAGGCGCGGTGCGCGTGGAGAGGCAACTTCCAGGAAAAGCGTATACCCCTCGGCGGCCTCTGCTGGCGGCTCCGTCTGGCGGGGCAGACGCAAGCCGGCAGGCACACGCTGGGGATGCGCAATCACGATGGCAGGCACACCCTCGCGCGGCGCACCGTCGATTTGCCAGTTCAGACTGGTACGTTTTCTGACCTCATCGCGCAGAAACTGCGCCGCTTTGCGCTCGGCGCGGTGCGCGTCGGACCCCGCGCTGAGAATAACCGCACGGGAGAAGTCGTAATCCATCCTTCTCACCCCCTGCATGGTTTCGCCGACAGCAAGGCATGTCCTTTGAAAACGCAGGAGAACGCGGATTCGTCGGCTAATTGAGGCAGTGCACGGAGGAGATTCCAGACGCATTGTGACTGCGCAGATAGCGACAGAGCGAACCGCTGACCGCAAAGCGTGGACGCTGATACTGACCGTTGTGCTGTTCACGCTACTTCCCTATCTTTTTGGGGCGTGGCTGGCACTCGGACGCAAATACTTCTGGATTAACCACAATATTGATGACAACTGCGTCTATCTCGCCTGGATTAAACAGGCACAGGAAGGGCATTTCTTCTTTGAAAACCGCTTTACCACTGACCCCCAGCCTCGCCTCTCCACCAACCTGTTTTTCTGGGCAATCGGCACGATAGCGCGATATACCCATTTGCCCGTGCTGTTGCTTTTCCATCTGGCGCGGATGGCGCTGGGCATCGTGTGGCTGTGGACGTTATGGCTGTTTTACAAGAGGCTTCTGCCAGAAGGGGCGCGCCTGCCTGCGCTGTGGTTAGCGTGCGTCTCGGCGGGGCTGGGCTGGTTGTTCTGGCGCGATGCTGGCATTAACGCACCCATCGATACCTGGCAGGTGGAGGCGTTTACCTTCCTGTCGCTGTATCTCAATCCACTGTTCGTGGTAGGAACGCTGTTGATGACCGCCTGCCTGTACGACCTGTGGCGAGCCGTGCAGGATGGACAGTGGCGATACGCGGTGCGGGCAGGCGTCTGGGCATTGCTGTTAGGCAATGTCCACTCTTACGACGTGATGCAGGTGGCGGGCGCGTGGCTGGTGTTCCTACTAGTGACCGCTATTATGGAGAGACGCTTTGACCGCCGCCGCTGGCTGATGACGCTGACAGCAGGGCTGATTGGCTTGCCGACAGTGGTATATCAGTATTGGCTGTATCAGGTAGACCCCATCTTCCGCCACCGAGCCGATGTGCCGACCTCTGCCCCTCCGCTGTGGCACGTGCTGGCGGGATATGCCCCCCTGCTGTTGCTGGCGATGGTAGCGGTTGTCATCCTGTGGCGCGAGAACCGCCACCGCGAGGAGCCGTTTCTGTTCCTGCTGTGCTGGGCGGTGGTGGGAGTTGGCTTGCAGTACCTGCCGCGAATCTTCGGGGCGATTGGCGTGCACCTGCCCATGAACTTCGAGCGCAAGATGGTGATGGGGGCGCACCTGCCGCTGTGTGCGCTGGCGGGATGGGGATTGTGGTTGCTGGTGCGCCACCTGCCCGCCCGCCGAGCCATGCTGATTTCCGCACTAGTTATCGCCCTCACCACGCCGAGCAACGTCCGCTGGCTGATTCGCGACGGGCACAACCTCATCCGCAACATGGCGAACACCGGCATGCATCGCGCCTACATGGAGCCAGAGGAGTGGGAAGCCATCCAGTGGCTGGCACAGAACACTCGCCCCGAGGAGGCGGTGCTCACCTTCCCCTCGTTTGGCGTGTTCATTCCGCCATTTGCGGGCAACCGTGTGTACGCGGGACACTGGGGGGAGACTCCGCAGTTTGCCGAACGCCTGCGCGAAACCCTGCGCTTTCTGGACGCCCGCAGGAGCGACGCCGAACGCTACGAGCTGATTCGTCGCGCCGGGGTGACGTATCTCGTTGTCTTCACGCCCGAAATGCAGGGATTGTTCGGCGTGCCCCTGCGCGATTTCGTCAGCCAGCCTCTGCCGGGCGCGGAGGTGGTCTTCCAGAACCGACTGGTGGTGATACTGAGGGTGGTCAGCCTACCCCAAGCAGTGTTGCCGTCACGGGCAGGACCAGTATAGTCAGCAGGGTTCCCACCACAATCACTAAGGTTGCCAGCTGGTGGTCACAGCCGTAGCGCTCGGTAATCACCGCGTTCACCATCGCGCTGGGCATGGCAGATTGCGTGACCGCCACCCATCGTGCAATCCCCTGCACGCCCATCCAGCCCGTCGCCAGCCACATGAGATACGGGAACAGCGCCATCTTCGTCACGAGGATGAGCGCCATCGGCAGGTAGTAGTGGTTTGCCCGCAGATGCGCCGGCTCCAGCATCAGCCCTAACGAAAGTAGCACCAGGGGCACGGTGGCGCCTGCCACTATCTGCGCGGAATTGGTGACGAAGGCGGGCACGGGTATGCGCAGGGCGTTGATGACCAGCGTGCCGATGAGCACCAGAAAGGTGGGCGTGGTAAAGAAGGAAAGCATCTCGCGCCAGCTGGTCTCGTGCTTACTGCCGTAGTGCATGGCGACTGCCACACCGACCGTGTACACGGGCAGAGCCATGCTGAACTGGTCATACACGACCGCCGCCGCCATGGCGCCTTCCGTCTTGCCGAAAATCGCCTGCACCACCGGATAGCCCAGAAAGCCCGTGTTGCCGTATACAGCGGTCAGCAGGAAGGTTCCAATAACGGGACGGGGAAGCTCCAGCAGACGCGCCGGTATCCACAACAGCGCCATCACCAGCACCTGCAGGATGCCGAACAGCCACGCGGCATGAACCATGTCGGACGTGACGTGCTGGCGATAGAGCGCATGAAACACAAAAGCGGGCAGGGTCACATCCAGAATCAGGCGATTAATCACGCCTGTGTCGGTGTCCCGCAGGATGCCGCGCCGCTTGAGCAGATAGCCCGTAAACAGCACCAGAAACAGCGACAGCACTACCTGAAAAACATTCAAGAGCTACGCTTCCTCCAGCTCCAGCAGGCTTTCTCCTGTCTGTCGCCCATCGTCACAGGGTTCCGGCTCCACCTGCACAGGCATCGCCGCCGCGGCGCTTTCGTCCCCTTCCCAGCGACGATGACCGCTTTTGTCCAGCGCCGCTTTAATCAGTCCCAGAAACAGCGGATGCGGTCGATTCGGGCGGGAGCGGAACTCGGGATGGAACTGCGTTGCCATGAAGAAGGGATGCCCTTCCAGTTCGATAATCTCCACCAGCCGGTAGTCCGGCGACACCCCGGAGAAGACCATTCCCTGCTCTGCCAGCCGCTCGCGGTATTCGTTGTTCACCTCGTAGCGGTGGCGATGGCGTTCGTACACCACGGCATCGCGATACAGTTTCGCCGCGCGGGTGCGTTGCATGATTCGGCAGGGATACGCGCCGAGACGCATCGTCGCCCCTTTGTCCGAAACCTCCTTCTGTTCGGGCAGGAGGTGTATCACCGGATAGGGCGTGTGGGGGTCCGCCTCTTCCGAGTGCGCCCCATGCAACCCGCAGGCGTCCCGGGCGAACTCCACCACAGCCATCTGCAGACCCAGGCAAAGTCCTAAGAAAGGAATGCGATGCTCGCGAGCGTAACGGATGGCAGCGATTTTGCCCTCCAGCCCGCGCACGCCGAATCCGCCAGCCACAATGATGGCGTCAAAGCCCTTCAGGTGCGGGGCGACATCCGCCACCTTCTCCAGCCCCTCCGAGTCAATCCAGCGGATGTTAACGCGGGCGTTGTTGGCGATGCCGGCGTGCTTCAGCGCCTCTGCGATGGAGATGTAGGCGTCACCGTTACCGGTGTATTTGCCCACCACCGCCACATACAGGTTGTAGCGGGGACGCTTCATCACATCCACCATCTTGCGCCATTCTTCCAGGTCGGGCGGATTGTTTGGCAGACCAAGCCGACGCACCACCAGCTCCGCCAGCCCCAGTTCCTCAAGGCGAAGCGGTATCTCGTAGATGGTTTCGGTGTCCATCGCCTCGATAACCGCTTCCTTCTCCACGTCACAGAAGAGGGAGATTTTCTCTTTCATCTCATCGGAGAGCGGCACCTTGGTGCGACAGATCAGCGCATCGGGCTGGATGCCGATTTCGCGCAGCTTGATGACGCTGTGCTGAGTGGGTTTCGTTTTGACCTCGCCCCACGGACCGACGAAGGGTATCAGCGTGACGTGGATGTACATCACGTTCTCGGCGCCCGCCCGCTTCTTGAACTGCCGAATGGCCTCAAGGAAAGGCAAGCCCTCGATGTCGCCGACTGTGCCGCCGATTTCGGCAATCACCACGTCGGCGTTGTGCTCCTTGCCCACCAGCACGATGCGGTCCTGTATCTCGTTGGTGATATGGGGAATCACCTGCACCGTCGCGCCCAGATAGTCGCCGCGCCGCTCCTTCGAGATGACCGCGTTGTAGATGTTGCCGGTGGTGACGTTGGAGTGACGGGTGAGGTCAACGTCAATAAACCGCTCATAATGCCCGAGGTCCAGGTCGGTTTCCGCGCCGTCGTCGGTCACGAACACCTCGCCGTGCTGGTAGGGGTTCATGGTGCCCGCGTCCACGTTGATGTAGGGGTCAAACTTGAGTGGCGCCACTTTGAAACCGCGACTGCGAAGTAACCGACCGAGGCTGGCGACAGTGATGCCTTTGCCGATGGACGACACCACGCCGCCGGTCACAAAGATGTACTTGGTCATGCCCAATCCCCCAAAGTTCAACAGTGCCCTTCGTATTTATATCACGAAAGGGGTCATGTTGGCAAGTTGATAGCGCCGTGGTGGTTCCATCCGAGCAAGGAGAGCATGGTCGGGCTTTCTTTTACCACGCAGTTCAGCCTTTCGGGCAGGTAGACCTTTTGCTCTTCCGTCTCGGAATAAACCGTTTGTAGGGGCAACCACAGAGGGTTGCCCCTCTCTTGCAAGGAGAGACGGCTCGGCGGGAGCCTCGCCCTCCAGAGTGGAACCCGTCTGCCGACCTCTCCCCGACGCCGGACAGCCCCACCTGACCTCCCCGCAGGCGGGGAGGAACTGCAGGGCGTAAGGTCCGGCAAATCTGCGCGTCGAGCAGGAGAGTAACTTCCCAAAGACGAAGCTGACTACTGAGGTGTTCCGCCATGCGTGCAATCGCCGGTCTGATGCTTCTCGCTCTGCTGCTGGTTTCATGCCAGAGCAAGGGACCATCTCTGCAACGAGGAGGTGGCAAGATGGACATTCGCCTGACCAGCACCGCTTTCACCGAAGGGGGCACTATTCCCAGAAAGCATACCTGCGACGGCGCGGACGTATCGCCCCCGTTAGCATGGGACAATGTGCCGGGGGGCACCAAAAGCTTTGCCCTCATCTGCGATGACCCCGACGCGCCGATGGGCACATGGGTGCACTGGGTGCTGTTCAACCTGCCTGCCGATACGCGCAGTCTGCCCGAAGCGGTGCCGCCCGGCAAGGAGCTTCCCAGCGGCGCGCTTCAGGGCACAAACGACTTCCGCAGGATTGGCTATGGCGGTCCCTGCCCTCCACCGGGCAAGGCGCATCGCTATTTCTTCAAACTGTATGCGCTGGATACCATGCTGGACCTGCCCGCAGGCATCAGCAAAGCGCAACTGCTGAAGGCGATGGAGGGACACGTGCTGGCAGAGGGACAGCTGATGGGCAAATACGGCAGGTGAGGGCATAAAGCGGTGAAAGATGTTCTGGTGGGGGTGTACTATTTCGCTGGCTGGTGGCGCGAACAACCCAACAAATGGACAACGAACGGACACGACTGGCGCACCCGGTATCCCGACCGCGTGCCCCTGCTGGGAGAATATGTGGAAGGTGCGACGGTCGAGCGCGAAATCGAAGCCGCCGCCAGTCACGGCGTGGATTTCTTTCAGATACTGTGGTATCCCCAGAACAAGCCCGATGTACACCCCCACCTCTCTCACCTGAACGACGGCGTTCGCTTCTTCACCCGTGCACGCAACGCGGGCAAGATGAGCTTCACGATAGAGTATGTGAACCACGACCCCTTCAGCCTGACGAGCGATGAAGACTGGGATTCCGCCTGCCTGGAGTGGACGGGTATCATGCGCCATCGCAGTTATCTGCGTGTGGGCGGCAGACCCGTGTTCAAGATACATGGACTGCACCACTTCCTTCAGCAGAATGATGGAGACGCTCGCAGACTGGCACAGCGCGTGGAGCGCTTGCGAAAGCTGGTGCAGAGCACAGGCGTACCCAACCCGCTGGTAGGTGCTGGAGTGATGGCGACGGGCGTGCCGAAGGGCGACCTGGTTGCGCCGTTTGATTACCTCACCACCTACATGGACGTGCCGAACCTGCCTCAGCGAACCGAACCCTATCCCTACTCCCAGCTTCTGGAAATGGCGGAGGAGGCATGGGAACGATATGCGACCGAGAGCGAGAAGCCCTATGTGCCTTACCTGCCCGCTGGCTGGGACCCGCGACCGTGGGCAGACCCACGTCCCAGCTTTGCCTTCCCCACGCGCGAAGAGTGGAAAGAGGCGTTGCTGAAGGTCAAAACGGCTCTGCAGAAGCATGAGAAGCTGGGCTACCCGAAGATAGGGGGAAGGCAAAAGGCGGTGCTCATCTACGCATGGAACGAGTACGGCGAAGGCGGCATCGTGGCTCCCACTCGCGGCGAAGGATACATGAAGCTGGAGACCATTCGCCAGGTGTTCGGCGAAAGCCCGGCTCAGTAACCCGCCTGCCTGTCCACCACATTGATCATCGCGCCGAAATCGCCCGCGAGGTAGGCGTGCAAATTACGCAGGAATATCTCTCCGGCGCGAACGCCATAGTGAGGCGTCACCCCTGATACGTGCGGACTGAGGATGACGTTGGGCATCTGCCAGAGCGGACTATCGGGCGGCAGCGGTTCGGGGTCCGTAACATCCAAGCCTGCGCCGGAGATCCAGCCCTCCTGCAGGGCGCGTACCAGCGCCGACTGGTCCACCACCCGCCCACGCGCGATGTTAATCAGGATAGCGTCCCGCCGCATCTGGCGCAGTTCCCGCTCGCCAATCAGCCCTCGCGTTTCGGGCGTGAGCGGCACGCACAACACCACGTATTCGCTCTCGCGCAGAAGGTCTGGCAGCTGCGCCGGAGGCAAGAGCAGGTCAACTGATGGGCTATACTGCTGTGGGTTGCGTCGGACGGCAATCACGCGCATGCCGACGGCTTTACCTCGCTCCGCTACCGCCGCGCCGATGGCACCCAGTCCAACTACCCCCAGCGTCGCGCGGTACAGCTCGCGCACCTGCTCACGAAAGCCATCGCGGTTCCACTCAGCGTGCATCTGCTGGCGTACACATCGATGAAGCCCTCGGGCAAACATCAGCATCATACCGAACACATGCTCGGCAATCGGCACCGCATGGACACCGCTGGCGTTGGTGAGGATAATATCGCTTGCCAGTAGTTCGGGCGACAGCGAGCCTTCTATCCCCGCGCCCAGAAACTGTATCCAGCGCAGGCGGGTACAGTGTGGGAGCCACTCTCGCGCAAAATGCCCGCACACCACCACCTCCGCCCGCGATAAGGCTTCGGGCTTGACCTCTTCGGGGGGCAGTATCGTCCATTCTACCCGCTCGCGTACCAGATTGTCCTCCTGACACCGCCCAAGAAACTGGTCGTGAATCCTCCAGCCGGGCGAGCAGGCGAACAGTATCTGTGTTTTGACCGTTTCGCTCATCTTTACAGCGGTGAAACGAACTAAGCACGACTGTTTATCGCCAAGTTAATATTTTTGTCATTCTGAGCGAAGCGAAGAATCTCAATCCCTTACTCGCATCATTTCATGTTGACAGCAGGCGATTCCTGCCTGTGCAGAGAAATGCTTCGGTGAGGCTGCAAAGGAGGATGGCGCCATGTCATGGATGAGTCCCAAAGAGCGGTTCTATACCTGCGTCACGCACAAACAGCCCGACCGCCCGCCCATCCAGTTCTATACTACCCCGGAGTTCGAGGCAAAACTGCAGGAGCGGTTCCCCGGTCAGAACCTGCTAGAGGTGCTGGAGGTAGACTTTCGCACCGTTGGCGTGCCGCGCAAGAAGCCCCGTCGCCAGCCCGAACCGGGCAGTAAGGTTGCCTACTATGACGAATGGGGTATCGGATACACACGGCAATCCTATGGCTTCGGCGAGTACCTGGAGGCGTATGAACTCCCCTTCGCCAACATGCGCACTCTGAAAGAGGTGGAGGAGTACCCCTGGCCCTCGGTGGACGATTACGACTTCTCACACCTCAAAGAGGACTGCAAGGCGCTTGGCGACTATGTGGTGTGCTTTGGACATGCGGGTATACCCGACATCATTAATGGCGTTAGCCGGGGCAGAGGGATGGAGCAGGTGCTGATTGATATCCTCACCGAAGACGAGGTCGGCGTCGCCATTATTGACCATCGCGTGGAGTTCTACTACGAGTTCGTCAAGCGGGGGCTGGAGGCGGCGGATGGGGTGATTGACGTGCTGTGCCTGGGCGAGGACCTGGGCAATCAGCTGGGACCGATGGTTTCGCCGGAGGTGTTTGACCGCTTCTTTCGCCCGCGCCTTCAGAAGTTCTACGACCTGGGGCATCGGTACGGCTGCAAGGTAATGATGCACAGCTGCGGAAGCACGCGCAAGCTACAGCCTCGCTTCGTGGAGATGGGGCTGGACATTCTGGACGCCATGCAGCCCGAACCGGTGGGCATGAACCCCGAAGAAATCAAGCGCGAGGTTGGCGACCGGCTGACCCTTTGCGGGCTAATTAGCACCCAGAAGACCCTACCGTTCGGCACGGTGGAGGAGTGTATCGCCGAGGCGAAGCACCGCGTGGAGGTCATCGGCAAAGATGGCGGCTATATCTTCGCGCCATCGCACTGCATCCAGCCCAACACGCCCGTAGACAACGTGCTGGCGGCGTACGAGGTGGTCACCGGCAAGCGTCTGCGTTAGGCAGGTAAAGCAAGACGGGGGCAAGCAGTGTTGCCCCCGAGAGATCGTTACGGCTGTGAGGGCGGTTGACCCTGATTCTGCAGTCGGCGGCGCAGGCGTGGCTGTGTTTGCGGCTGCACCTCCGCGCCTGCTCCCGGACGACGGATCTGCGGACGGGGCAACTCCGCGGACCCAATCAGCTTCAGGTCCTTCGCCGAGAACTGGTACAGCATGTTGCCGCGCACCACATACACATACTCGTTATTCGCCGCTACAGCCACCTGCCCCAGCGCCAGACGCTCACCGATGCCCGGCAGCGGCTGACCCGGGAAGGGCTGCCCGGGTATCGGCTGTCCCGGACCAGGAGGCGGAGGCAGAGGCTGTCCGGGCTGTGCGGCAATCACCGGCGGATTGGGAACCGCAGGCACTTCTACCTGCGCCTGGCTCCTCTGCCACAACGCGAGTAAGGCGACCACCGCCACGACCAACCCCAGAACCCACACCAGACGGTTCTGCCATGCGGTTTGCATCGTTGATTCCCTCCTACGAACATTTTCGTATTCATAGACGCAACCGCATGGCAAATGTTCACACCCTCGCCGCCTTACGCAGCGCCTGGTCCAGGTCCGCGATGATGTCTTCCACGTCCTCAATGCCGATGGACAGACGGATGAAGTCGGGCGTCACGCCGGTCTCCAGCTGCTCCTCGGGCGTGAGCTGCTGGTGCGTGGTGGACGCAGGATGTATCACCAGCGACTTGGCATCACCGATGTTGGCGAGCAGGGAGAAGAGCTTTAGCTCGTTGATGAACTGTTTGCCCGCTTCGTAGCCTCCCTTGATGCCGAAGCCGATGATGGCGCCGTACCTGCCGCCCTTGTGGTATTTCTTCGCCACCTCGTGTGTGGGGTGCGAGGGCAGACCCGGATAGCTGACCCAGCTGACGCACGGGTGCTCTTCCAGGAAACGCGCGACCTTCATTGCGTTATCGCTGTGGCGTTCCATGCGCAGATGCAGGGTCTCCAGCCCCTGCAGGAACAGGAAGGCGTTGAACGGGCTCATGCACGCGCCGATGTCACGCATCATCTGCAGACGCGCCTTCAGGATGTAACTCATGGACTTCAGCGGCTCCGGCAGGTCCCACAGCACCAGCCCGTGATACGAGGGGTCCGGCGTGGTGAAGTCGGGGAAGTTGCCGTTGCCCCAGTCAAACTTACCCGAGTCCACAATCACCCCACCGATGGATGTGCCGTGTCCACCGATGAACTTGGTGGTAGAGTGTACCACGATGTCCGCTCCCCATTTGATGGGCTGGATGAGCGCGGGCGTGGGCATGGTGTTGTCCACCATCAACGGG
Source organism: uncultured bacterium (assembly GCA_964579145.1). Lineage (GTDB taxonomy): Bacteria > Armatimonadota > HRBIN16 > HRBIN16 > HRBIN16 > HRBIN16. The sequence continues at coordinate 22,047 of CAZOGB010000005.1, forward strand.
ATACCTGCTTCGTGCGCGATGTTCGCCACCGCCTCCACGTCCAGCGTGTCCAGCTTGGGGTTGCCCACCATCTCGGCATAGAACAACTTGGTCTTCGGGGTTAGCGCCTTGCGGAAGTTGTTCGGGTCGATGGGGTCGACAAAGTGCACTTTAATCCCGATTTTGGGCAGGGTGTGGCGGAACAGGTTGTAGGTTCCGCCGTACAGGCTGTTGGCAGAGACAATCTCGTCGCCCGCTTTGAGGATGGTAAGGATAGCGAGGGTCTCTGCTGCCTGTCCCGAAGCGGTCGCCAGCGCACCCACGCCACCTTCCAGCAGTGCCATGCGCTTTTCAAACACATCCACGGTGGGGTTCATGATGCGGGTGTAGATGTTGCCGAACTCCTGCAGGGCGAACAGGCGCGCGGCGTGGTCCGCGTCGGTAAACAGGTAGGATGTCGTCTGGTAAATGGGCACGGCGCGAGCCAGCGTGGTGGGGTCGGGCTGTTGTCCGCCGTGCACCGCCAGCGTGTCAAAACGCAGTTCTGCTTCGTTGGGTCCGAAAGCCATTCAGCAAACCTCCTTCGTAATGGTGATTTATTATATCATGATAGTCAGGATTTGTGCAATCGGCTATCATTAAGGTTCGCGCAACCGACGCTCATGCCCTCTTCGTCTGCCCTTGCGATTGAAAATCGCAGGCAACACAGGGCAAAACCTGCTCAAGCAGGTTTCAGCCTCCGAAGGAGGCTTCGTCATGGGTAGCCCGCAACTTCCAGTTGCAGGGACATTTCCAACCTATAACACTCGCCATACCATTCGGACCGCGCTGACCACCAGCAACGCTATCAACACGTTACGCAAAACGCGCGAGCGCAACCGTCGCGACAGTCCTGCCCCCAGATGCGCCCCCGCCATCACGCCCAGCACAGAGGGCGCCGCCAGCATCGGGTTGGCATAGCCGTGCAGAAGGTATATCGCCGCGCTGACACTGCCCGTGATGCCAATCATGAACGAGCTGGTCGCTGCAGCAGCCTTCAACGGAACGCCCATCAGCAGGTTCATCACCGGCACCTTAATCAGCCCGCCGCCCACTCCAAGCAGAGCCGAAATCACCCCTGCCATCAGGCTGGCGCCCAACCCAACTGCCATTCGGCGCGGGGTATAGCATACCCTCTGGCCGGTGGCGTGGTCGACATAGCAGGCGGATGCTCCGTTCGCGTCCACCACTGCCGGCTCATCGTGCCCTGCCTCCGCCCGCCTTCGGCTCAGGCTCCATGCCACGTATCCCTGCAACAGCGCAAACAGCAGGGCAATCCAGCGCGGGCTGAGCACTCGGAACACCATGCTCCCTATCAACGCACCCACTACTGTCGCGCTCTCTAACCATATCGCCAGCGGGATGTTGGTATAGCGATGGCGCAGGTGCGAGGTGCTTGCCGTCACGGAGGTAGCGATGACCCCCAGCAAACTGGTTGCAACCGCCGTTTTCTCGGGCACACCCAGCAACAGCACCAGCGAGGGCACCAGGATAATTCCGCCTCCCAGCCCCAGCAGAGCACCCACCAGTCCCGCAGCAACCGAGACCACGCCCACTTCCAACAGAGTCAGTGCGTCCATCTCAGTGCCGGAAGTGGCGGATGCCCGTGAAGACCATCGCCAGTCCCAATCTGTCTGCGGCGGCGATAACTTCTTGGTCTTTCACCGAGCCGCCCGGCTGGATAACGGCGGTCACACCGGCGATAGCCGCGACCTCTATGTTGTCTGGGAAGGGGAAGAAAGCATCTGATGCCAGCACCGAGCCTTTCGCCCGCTCGCCTGCAGCCTCTGCCGCCAGGCGCACCGACTGCACGCGGTTCATTTGCCCCGCTCCCACGCCTACAATCACCCAGTCCTTCGCCAGCACAATCGCGTTGGACTTGACGTGTTTGACCACCTTCCAGGCGAACAGCAGCTGCTCCAGCTCCTCATCGGTGGGCTGGCGTTTGGTAACCACCGTCAACCCGAGCGATTCCAGCCGGCTCTCTGCAGATTCTACCTGTTTGAGCGACTGCACATCGCGCGTCTGCACCAGCACCCCGCCCGTCAGACCGCGCAGGATAAGCCCCGGCTGTGGTGGCGTCAGGTCACCCACCTCCAGCAATCGCAGGTTTGCTCCCCATTTCTTCTTCTCGGTCAGGATGGGCAGGGCGTCCTGCGTGAATGCAGGGGCGATAATGCACTCGAAGAAGGTATTGGGGGCGGTTATCTTCTCCGCCGTTTCCACATCTACCACACGGTTCAGCGCCATGATGCCACCGAACGCGGAAACGGGGTCTGCCATGCGCGCACGTTCCACCGCTTCGGGCAGGCTCTCTGCCACCGCCACGCCGCAGGGGTTGGTGTGCTTGATAATCACGCAGGCGGGGCGGTCGGTGGCAAACTCCTTCACCAGCTCCAGCGCGGCGTCGCAGTCCAGCAGGTTGTTATAGGAAAGCTCCTTGCCGTGTATCTGCCTCGCCGTGGCGATACTGGGCTCGGTGAAGTTCGGGATACGGTAGAACGCCGCCTGCTGGTGGGGGTTCTCGCCGTAGCGCAGGTCCTGTGCCTTGCGCAGGGCAACCGTGAGCTCGGGGGAGAAGAGCGTTTCGGGTGTGAACTGCTCGCGCAGGTAGGCGGAAATCTGCGCATCATAGAAAGCGGTGTGCGCGAAGGCTTTTGCCGCCAGACGCCGGCGGGTCTCTCTGCTGATTGCGCCCCCGTTGGCTCGCATCTCGTGCACAATCGCCTCGTAGTCCGCAGGGTCAACCACCACTGCGACGCTTTCATGGTTTTTGGCGGCGGCGCGCACCATCGTTGGTCCGCCAATGTCAATATTCTCTATCGCCTCGTCCAGTGTGACATCGGGTCGGGCGACCGTCTGTTCGAACGGATACAGGTTCACGCACACCAGGTCTATCGGTTCGATGCCCGCGTCCCGAAGCGCCTGCAGGTGTTCGGGCTTGCGTCGGTCAGCGAGGATACCTGCGTGGATGGCGGGATGGAGCGTTTTCACCCGTCCTTCCATCATTTCGGGGAAACCGGTTACCTGCTCCACCGGGATAACGGGGATACCTGCCTCCTGAAGCGTGCGGGCAGTACCTCCGGTGGAGATAATCTGCACACCCATTTCGTGCAGGGCACGGGCAAAGGGTACAAGACCCGTCTTATCCGAGACGCTGAGCAGCGCACGGCGGATTTGTCTCATCATGCTGGCTCCTTTAGCGAAGGTGTCGCTTCTATTGTACACGCGATGGGGAGACGGGGTCAAGGTAGATGGCAAGCAGGAGCGTAGCTCGGGCACCTCAGCCACAGAGTAGCCATCGGTATCCGGTTCAATAATCACGGTAAACTCACGGCTTGCCACGGTCGCCACCTCTCAAACAGCGCACTGATTGCTGGTGGTATTATGCAGCCATCAGACCATGCCGTCAACGAATCGTATTGCTTCGCAGGCACCCGAACCAGACTTCTAAAGTGCTACCATGTATCGGCAGGGCCTTGTTTGCCATAGGCAGCTGCAGGAATACTCTGCCCACCGTGGCGAAGTCTTTTGTGAAACGACAGAGGGGGAACAAGCCCGTGACATCTGAGCAAAATCGGGAGCTTTTCACGCAAAGAGTCATCGCAGGACGTCGGACGTACTTCTTTGACGTCAGGCAGTCGAAAGAAAACAAACGATACCTGGTTATCAGCGAAAGTCAGGAAGGCGATTCCGGCTATGTGCATCATCGGGTCATGGTTTTTGAAGAACACATCCAGGAGTTTGCTGAGGCATTCAAGAGTGTACTTCGGTTTCTTCAGGGCAAGAGCCACTCCGTAGAAGCAATCCGACAAAAATACCCGAACGCATATAAGCCGTGGCAGCCAGCAGACGATGAACAGCTGCAGACTCAGTATCGGCAGGGTAAGAGCATTCGCGAACTGGCAGAGCATTTCGGTAGACAACCGAGCGCAATACGTTCCCGATTGACCAAGATGGGCTTACCGTAATTTTGGTACAATATTAATCGTGAACCGTGCGTTTACCCTGATAGAACTGCTCGTGGTCGTTGCCATTATCGCAACCATTGCAGGCATTTTAGTGCCTGTCTTCGCCCAGGCTCGCGAGCGCGCACGGATGACCCAGTGCCTCTCGAACGCCCGACAGCTGGCTCTGACCGTGTACACCTACACCCAGGACTTCGACGAGACCCTGCCCCCCTCCACCAACTACGCAATACCCACCGACGTGCCAGAGCGCATCTGGACGCGCCTGATTCAGCCTTATGTGAGGAACAGTGGCATCTTTACCTGTCCCAGCGCAACCGGTTCGGGCTTCCCAGCAGACTGGTCACTGCGCGGCATTGGCTCCATCGGCTACACGGCAGCAACCGCCTATGACCCCAGTGAACGGGAAGGCTTCACCACCCCTGTTGCGCTCGCCGCACTGGACGAACCGGCACGCATTCCCCTGTTCGCCGATACCGCCAGCGGTCCCACCAGCCAGAAGTATCGCGGTTACGTGTTTGACCCCTACGTCGGCGCCCCCAATGCAATAGACCCGCGCCTGGGCACTCCGCTGGTAGCCGACCGTGACCTGGTGCGCGAGCTGAACCATTTGCCACCGTCCCGACTGAAGCCACTATTCGCCCGACATTTTGCCACAGGCAACAATCAGGGTCTGGCAACGGTGATCCTGGCGGACGGACATGTCAAAACTTTCTCTGCCTCTGCCATCTTAGCGCAGGAACTCGGTGCGAACCTGTTGTGGCGGTTCCGGTAGGAACATCTTGAGGACTTTCGACCGCTGAAGCGTGCTTCAGCGAATCCTGAACCTGCTTCAGCAGGTTTCGTTCTGTGTAGCCTGCGATTTCTAATCGCAAGGTTGTCCTAAAAACACCCCTGCAACTAAAAGTTGCGGGCTACTCATCACAAAGCCTCCTGCGGAGGCTCTAACCTGCTTCAGCAGGTTTTGCCAAGTGTTGCCTGCGATTTCTGGGCAAAGAGTAAAGGGGATCTTTTGAATCGCTGAAGCACGGCTTCAGCAATCCATACCTCTTGATTTCCGCGCCTGAACCTGCCATAATATCAATAGTTGAACATCCGTTCAAATGTTCATAAAAAGGATACATCCAATGAGAACACTCGCACCGAGCACGGAATGCGCGCCGCACGAGCAGACGGACGAGGCGACCATCGCCCGCGTCCAGCAGTCCTTGCCCGACGGACAGACGCTCGCCCGCATGAGCGAAATCTTCGGTGCGCTTGGTGACCCGACCCGCCTGCGCATCGTGCTGGCGCTGTGTCGCCAACCGCTGTGCGTACACGACCTCTCGCAGACGCTAGGCGTCAGTGAAAGCGCGGTATCGCACCAGCTGCGCACCCTAAGGATGCTTCGCCTGGTGACCTCCCGCAGGGCGGGAAAGAGGGTGTACTATTCGCTGGACGATGCGCATGTGTATCGCCTCATCGAGGAGGGCTTGAAGCACGCGCAGGAGCGATAGGCGATGGCTTCTGAAGAGATACAGGTGCGAACGTTTCGCGTGGAGGGCATGGACTGCGCGGAGTGCGCGGTTGGGCTGGAGTACACCCTGCGCCGAGTGCCCGGCGTTCGGCAGGCGAAGGTGTATTTTGGCTCGTCTACCCTGCGCGTCTGGTGCTCGCCGGACGTAAACGACGCCACCCTGCGCCAGACTGTAGAACAGTCGGGCTTTCGACTCTACGCCCCCACTTCCCGCACGCACGAACACGATGAGCACACGCGCATCGGGCAGGTTATCGCCGCGTCAGCGTTGGGGATACTCGGTTTTATCCTGCAAACCGCTCATCAGCCTGTATGGGCGTTTCTCCCGCCCTACTTTCTCGCCATTGTCGTGGGCGGACTGCCTACTTTTCTCGGTGGCTGGCGTGCGATACGAACGCGCAATCTGGACACCAACGCGCTGATGACCATCGCCGTCTTCGGCGCCATCGGCTTGCGCGAGTGGGCGGAGGCAACGGCCGTCCTTTGCCTGTTCGCGATTGGCAACCTGTTGGAACACCTGAGCACCGAACGCACCCGCCGCGCCATTCGCCAGTTGATGGACTCTGCCCCCGAAACCGCTACCGTCGTGACTTCTGAAGGGCTGAAGACCGTTCCCGCCGTGACCGTGCAGGAAGGCGAGCGCATCCGCGTGCGTGCTGGCGAACGGTTCCCGCTGGACGGCGAGGTGCTGGAAGGCTCTTCGGATGTCGACCAGTCCACCATCACTGGCGAGAGCCAGCCTGTGCCCAAATCGCCGGGAGACGAGGTGTTTGCCGGCACATTGAACCAGACGGGAATGGTAGATGTGTTGGTCACCCGCACCTATGAAAACACCACCCTCGCCCGCCTGATCCACATGGTAGAAGAGGCGCAGGAGCACAAAGCCCCGCTTCAGCATCTGGTCGACCGTTTTGCGCGGGTGTACACGCCTGCGGTGATTGCGCTGGCGGTTCTGCTGGCGACGATACCTCCCCTGCTGTGGGGCGATTTTTCGCGCTGGTTCTTCCGAAGCCTGAGCCTGTTGCTGATAGCCTGTCCGTGCGCGCTGGTCATCTCCACGCCCGTTGCGCTGGTGACCGCGCTGGGCACGGCGTCGAGGCGCGGCGTGCTGATTAAAGGAGGCATCTTTATAGAAGCAATGGCACAGGTGCGTGCCTTCATCTACGACAAAACCGGCACGCTGACCACCGGACGTCTGCGGGTGCACGACATCCAGCCTCTGGACACCTTTTCTGCCGAGCAGATTCTGGCGATGGCGGCGGCGGTGGAGGCGGTTTCCACACATCCCCTGGCGGAAGCGGTTCGGGAAGAAGCCAGCAATCGCCGTCTGTCTCTGCCTGTAGCACGGGAATGCGGCATCGTGCCCGGCAAGGGAGTAGAAGGATGGGTTGACGGCAGGGTATGTCGCGTGGGCAATGCGGATTTTGCCTGTGGTTATATCGCTCAGGATATGCCGTTCCTGCCCGACGGCGAGCAGGAGGGCTACGCGCAGGTGTGGGTGCAATATGATGGCAGGACTGTCGGGCGCATCCTGTTCGAGGATGCCAGACGCGCAGAAGCGGCGGAAGCGGTGCACAAGCTGCGGGCACTGGGTATCGGCTATCATGTGATGCTCAGCGGCGATATGGAATCGGCAGCGCGACGAGTGGCACACGACATCGGACTGGATGACTTCCGCGCGCCGCTCCTGCCGGAGCAGAAGGTGGAAGCTGTACGCGAACTGCGTGCTCGCTTCGGCAGCGTGGCGATGGTCGGCGATGGAGTAAACGACGCCCCTGCCTTCAAATCCGCTACCGTCGGCATCGCGATGGGCGCCATTGGCAGTGACGTGGCGATAGAGGCGGCGGACATTGCGCTGATGAACGATGACCTGCGTCTTCTGCCCTATCTGGTGCGCCTGAGCCGGGCCACCCTCAGCATCATTCGCCAGAATATCGCCTTCTCCATCGGTACGAAGTTACTGCTTCTGACGATTGCTGCGCCCGGATACCTGCCCCTCTGGCTGGCGGTGATGGGTGATATGGGCGTTTCGCTTCTGGTCACCTTGAACGCTTTGCGGCTGGTGAAATACGGTGCTCGTTCGGTTGACAGGATGCCCAGCTAAGCCTTAGAATGGGGTTGATGACTCGTTCTTTTGTGAAGAGCCCCTTGCGCTTTCCAGGCGGCAAGTCGCGTGCGCTGGAACGGATTACTGCGATTGTCCCACCGTTCCGGGAGTTTCGCGAACCGATGGTGGGCGGCGGTTCGGTCTTCCTGCGCGTCAAGCAGCTGTACCCCGATAGACTCTACTGGATCAACGACCTGAACTACGAGCTATATTGCTTCTGGAAGCAGGCGCAATCCGATGTTCTGGCTTTAGTAAACGCCGTCAGGCGAATCTGGGAAAGCACTACCGACGGACGTGCCCTGTTCTACGAACCCCTGCAAAGGTACGGCACTGGCACCGAGTTCGAGCGAGCGGTTCGCTTCTTCGTGCTCAATCGTATTACCTTTTCGGGAACGGTAGACTCTGACGGCTATTCCGAACAGGCGTTCCGCGGTCGCTTTACCCTCTCTTCCATCCGCGCGCTGGAACAGGTTGAGAGGGTACTGGAAGGAGTAAGGATCACCAACATGGACTACGCCGAGGCAGTTAACGCACCCGGCGAAGATGTCTTCCTCTTTCTGGACCCGCCTTACTATTCGGTTGCCGAGTCGCGACTGTATGGGAAAAGAGGAGAACTGCATACTCAGTTTGACCACGAGCGGTTCGCTCAGGTAGTACAGTCCTGTCCACATCGCTGGTTGATTACTTACGACGACTGCCCGGAGGTGCGAAGGCTGTTCCGCGGTGCGTGCATGGTGGAATGGGAACTGCAGTATGGCATGAACAACTACAAACAACCAACTGCAAGAGCAGGCAAAGAGCTGTTCATCGCCAACTACGATATCGCATCACTTTACCACAGGCAGCTTGCGCTCATTCTTGAACACAGAGCCTCCTACGAGGCACCGGAATAGTCGCCTGCTCGCTCGATCACACTCAGAGTCTGCCTTGCCGATTCGTCCCAGCGGAAGCGCAGAGCCCGTTCCCTCCCCCGCTCCACCACCTGCCGACGCAGGGCATCGTCCCATGTGACCCGCACGATACCTTCCGCCATCTCCGGCACGTTGAAGGGGTCCACCAGCAGCCCCGCGTCGCCGACCACTTCCGGCATGGCGGAAAGGTTAGACACCAGCACCGGCGTACCGCACCCCATCGCTTCCAGGGGCGGAAGCCCGAACCCCTCATAAAGCGATGGGTACAGCAGCGCTCGCGCCGACGCATACACGCCGGGCAGATGCTCGCGTGGAACGTAGCCTGCAAACAGTATTTTTTCTTCAATGCCAAGCCAACGCGCCTGTGCCCGGATACGCTCGTGTTGCCAGCCGGGCGCACCTGCCAGCACCAGCGGAGGCAGAGACGATTGCCGCAGCGCCAGCGCATACGCCTCCAGCAGACGAAGCAGGTTCTTGCGCGGCTCCAGCGTGCCCACAAACAGCAGAAACTCTTCGGGAAGGCGATAACGCTCTCGCACTATTGGCTCCAGCTGGCGGGCATTGTCGGGATTGAAGAAACCGTCCAGTCCATAGGGGATGACGGCGATTTTGCCTGTGTGCACTCCGTAAAAACGCATGATGTCCTCGCGCGTCGCCCCCGAGATGGCAATCACCGCGCGGGCATGGCGGACACTGCGCCGGGTGATGGCACGTAGATACGCCCGACGCACGGGATGAATGGTCTGAGGCGAGACCTCAAAGTTCAGGTCGTGAACGGTGACCACTCCCGCGCCGTTCCACAGCACCGGCAGAATAAACGCCGGCGAGAAGAACACTTGAATACCATCTCTCCGAAGCAGCCGAGGCAGGATAGTTTGCTCCCACAGCACGCGCCGTGCACCGGAACGCAGAGGTCGAGCAGAACTCACCCACTGAACGCAGACCCCGGCGGGCAGAGGCAGATGGGCACTCTCGCCGTACAGGACAACTTCATGCGTCGGGGAAGCGTGGGCAACCAGTTCGGTCACCAGAGCGCGGATATAGTGCTGAATGCCCGTGTGGGTGGTGGAAAGCAGGTGCACATTAATGCCGATGCGCATTCCTCTACAGCACTTCCAGTGACGCTAACAGATGGCGCAGAGTATCCGCCTGCGTCGCGTTCAGGTCGCACAGGGGGGGGCGCACCCACATTTTCGGCAGCCCGCGCCATTCGCAGACCTGTTTGATGGCAGGAATGAAAGCCGCCCAATCCATCGCCTCCAGCACACCAGCCAGCCGTTCGTTCAAATGGGTGGCGTCCTCTCCTCGCCGCACGGCGACATCAATCTGGACTATCAGTTCGGGAAAGGCGTTTGCCAGCCCGGAGATGCACCCCGCCGCGCCAGAGGTCAGCCCGTCCACCAGCAGGTTCTCTGCCCCTACGAATACCCGCAGGCGAGGCAGGCGCAGGAGAAACGATAGCAGAGTCTCCCAGCTGCCAGAGCTGTCCTTGAGACCCAGCAGATGCGGATACTCCAGCAGGCGCTCTACCACCGAGGGGGTGATGTGTACTCCGGCAAGATCGGGGTAATTATACAGCAGGGTGGGCATATCCACGCTGTCCAGCAGGCGTATGAAATACGCTACCAGTCCCTCCTCCGGCACGTGCTTGTAGTAGAAGGGCGGAAGCACCAGTATGGCGTCGCACCCTTCCTGCTGGGCGAAACGGCTGAGACGAACGGTTTCGGGCAGGTTGGCGCAGCCGGTGCCGGCGATGACGCGCAGGTCATCAGCGTATTCGCGTACCGTGGCGATGGCGCGTTCTCGCTCTTGCACGCTCAGCGAAGTGCCCTCGCCGGTCGTGCCGCAGACCACCACGCCCTGCACGCCATGCTGTCTCTGCCAGTCAATGAGCGTTCGGAACGCGCCGTAATCCACCTCACCCGTTCTGGTTATGGGTGTAACCAGTGCCGTGTAAACGCCCTGCGGTAGCGAACCAGCCATGCCGGACTATTCCCCTCCTGCAGGCTGAGCCGGTGCTTGCGGTGTTACTGCAGGTGTGCGCAGGAAGGGCATCAGCAGGTCCACGGGAACGGGAATGATGGTGGTACTGGTGCTCTGTGCGCTCATCTCGCTGATGGTTTGCAGGTACCGCAGTTGCAGTGCAGCGGGTTGCGCAGCCATCATCTGCGCCGCCTGCACCAGTCGCTCCGCCGCTTGATACTCGCCCTCGGCGTTGATGACCTTGGCGCGACGTTCTCGCTCGCTCTCTGCCTGGCGCGCCATTGCCCGCTTCATGCTGTCGGGCAGGACTACATCGCGCACCTCCACCGTCTGCACCTTCACGCCGTAGGGTTCGGTCTGCTCGTCGATGATGGTCTGCAATTGCTGGTTGATTTTGTCCCGGTGCGACAGCAGGTCATCCAGCTCCGCCTGCCCGAGGGTGCTTCGCAGGGTGGTCTGGGCGATGAGCGAGGTGGTGCGGATAAAGTTCTCAATGCGGGTCACCGCCGCGGCGGGGTCTATCACGCGGAACAATACTATCGCATCCACCGTTACCGGCACGTTATCGCGGGTCATCACCTCCTGACGCGGCACGTCCATCGTCACCAGCCGGGTGTCCACGCGAATGGGTCGGTCGATATACGGCAGCAGGAAGATGATGCCGGGTCCCTTGACGCCCAGCAGTCGCCCCAGACGCAGGACGACAGCACGCTCCCATTCCGGCAGCACGCGCAGGGTCGCCCGCAACACTAGAATCACGAAGATGATAACCGCAACGAGAAACGCGCCCGACTCACTGGCTAACAGTTGTTCGAGGGTATTCATCCCGTTTTCTCCTCCTTCCTGACAACGGCGGTCAGGCCCTCCATCCGCTCGATGATTACCCGTTCGCCTGCCTTAATGGATTCTCCTGCGGTCACGGCGTTCCAGTAGGCGCCATCGTAGAAAATCTTGCCGCGCGGGGCGATGTCGGTACGCGCTACCGCGACGGCTCCCTGCATCGCCTCCATGCCGGTAACCCGCCGCGCCCGCTGCGCCCGGATGCCCGCCGCCACTATCGCCACGAAGAACAACGAGGTCAACCCCGTGAGGGTCAGCGCGACCACCCACGATACGCGCAGTGCCGGGTCCGGCGACTCGAACAGCATCAGCAGTCCCAACAGCATGGATATTGCCCCACCGAGCGTCAACACACCGTGCGAGGGCGCAAACGCATCGGCGATGAACAGGATGATTGCCAGCACCAGCAGGGCGATGCCTGTCCAGGATACGGGCAGAACCGAAAAGCCATACAGCATCAGCAACAGCGAGACCGCGCCGATGACCCCAGGGAAAATCGCGCCCGGGTTTTGAATCTCCGCAATCAACCCGTACAGCGCCAGCACGCCCAGTATTGCCAGGATGTTGGGGTTCACCAGCACCTGCAGGATACGCTCACGCAGAATCATCTCGGTACGCTGGACAGGGGCGTTGCGGGTCTGCAACACTACCGTACGCTGGGGCAGTTTGACGGTGCGCCCATCCACCTTCTCCAGAAGGTCGCCGAGACTGGGAACCACCAGGTCTATCACACGCTTCTCCAGCGCCTGTTTCTCGCTAATCGCTGCGCTTTCCCGCACAGCCAGCTCCGCCCAGTCGGCGTTGCGCCCACGCTGTTCGGCAAGGGAGCGGATGTAGGAGGCGGCGTAGTTGACCACCTTTTTCTCCATCGCGCCCGGAATGTCTTCACCCGTAGAGGAGACAGGATGTGCCGCGCCGATGCTGGTGCCGGGCGCCATGGCGGCGATATGCGCCGCCACCGTGATGAACACTCCTGCCGAACCCGCCTTCGCTCCCGATGGAGAGACGTAAACTGCTATGGGAATATCGCTGGCAAGGATGTCTTTCACAATCTGCTCCATCGAACTCATCAACCCGCCAGGCGTATCCAGCTCCACCACCAGCAGCTGCGCGTTGCGTTCGCGGGCTATCCTGAGAGCGCGGGCGAAGTACTCGGCGTTGGGCGGCGCAATCACCCCCTCCATCCGCATTACTATCACGGGGCGAGCCTCCCGACGCTCCTGAGCGGACAAAAATCCTACCCACACCAGCAGGGAGATTAGCAACAGCCATTTGATGGAGCGAAGTGACAGAGCCATCACAGCACCCGCGCCCTCTCCTTGAAATGAAAGCTTCTATCAATAGTGTATCACCAAAAGCAATGACAGGTCAATCTGAACGGCAACATGGCGTATTTGCCCAGCATGGCGGGAAAACAAGAGGAATATAAAAAAACACCTCCGCAGGGTAAGCGGAATGCATCTCGCCGTCAGGAGGGCAAAACCCCGCGGAGGTGATGGGGGTTAAACTGAGGTCGCTACCGGTGCACTGACCGTCCACTCACTTTGCACATCCACTCCGCCTGCTTTCAGCAGGGTGTACACAGGACAGCGCCGCTGTACCTCTTCCTGAAGGGCGCGTATCTGCGCCGGCGAAGCCGAAGAGACGATTTGCACTTTTTCACGCACCGTGCGGAAATAGGGCGGCACGTTCGGGTCGCCCATGGCGCCTCGCAGGTCCAGCTCTCCCTCCGCATGGAAGCGCACTCCGCGCACCTCGATGCCCTGCTCGCGAGCGATGACCTGAATCATCACCGAGAGGCAACCGTTCAGCGCCGCCAGAAGCAGTTCCATCGGGTTGGGCGCGCTATCCTGTCCGCCAAAGGAGGGCGGTTCGTCGCTGTACAGGGGCGCAAAATCTCGCACCTGCAGACGGGTACGCATTCCCCCTTCCCATTCACCCTCTGCGCTCAACTGCATCCATATCGGTTCGTTGGGCATAGGTTACCTCCAGCATCAGCGTATTGTTGACTAATTATACCATAAAAATCAACTTTGTCAAGCCCCGGCGGAGCATCCTAGCGATTGCAAATCGCAGGCTACACCTGGTGCTAGCCTCCGAAGGAGGCTTGGTCTTAGGTAGCCCGCCACCTCTAGTTGTAGGGTCGACTCCCTCCCATTTTGATGCCAACGTGGCGATTAGAAATCGCAGGCTACGCTTGGCGAAACCTGCTCAAGTAGGTTATCAGCCCCAGAATCGCACAGAGGCAGTTATGCTATTGACAAAGCGATGTATCGGATGCTAAAGTAGGTCAACAGGGCTCCCCGCTGGCAGGAGGGTACGGTGATGTCAGGTTGCCCGGATGGATGGGCACATACCCTGCTGGGCTACTGGTGTTCGCATGGGCTGAGCGTCGAACAGGCACAGGACTGCCTGAGTGAGACCTTTCTGCGCTACAGCCGAAGGCGCCACCTGCCCCCGTGGAATACAGGCGAACCACCGCCCGCCTTATGGAGAATAGCACGCGACCTGCTATGCGAACACTGGCGACGCCGGGCACGGGAACAACAACAGGCAGAACGCCTGCTGGTGCATTACCGCTGCATCTGCGACCGTCCCTGCGTTGATGAGGTGGAGACGGAAACCTTCCGGCTGAGCCTGCCCCCACGCCTGAGCGAGGTGCTCGCTCTGCGCCTGGAGGGCTACACCTGCCGGGAGATAGCCGGACAGCTGCACCTGTCTGAAAGCACGGTGAAAAGCTATCTGGCGGAGCTGCGCACGAAGTTTCGCGAATTTTACGGTTATGACCCAACCAAATCCGCCTCTGCCAGCGGTTATATTGATAGAAGCCTCACTGCAAGTGAGGAGGACACTACCAATGCGAATGCGCACAGTTCTGGTATGGACGGCGATGGCGCTTCTGGTGGCGAACGTGTTCGCCCTGCCGCGCACCCTCGCTGCGCTCGGCGTCGTGCGGGGGGGGGTGGATCCCGCAAGCCTGATGCTGAATGAGGGATGTGGATGCCAAGCAGCAGAATTGACCAGTGGAGACGGATCCTCGATGGCAATTTACGAAGTGGTTAAATCTCCCTATCTGCTGTTTACACCACCCAGCCTCCAACCGCTTATCAAAACATGTATTGATGTGTGGGACGAGTGTACCTCCGCTCCCAAGCTGACGCAAGAAAGAACTGTCAGTGTAGGTTGGGGACATCCTTGTTACCGACAGGGGGGCTACAAACGAGAGATACGCGATAAATACCGCTGGTACTGCCTTGAGGGAGACTGTTATATCGTCAAGTGCTGCCCGTGGCGAGAGGCTGGGTGCTCTGCCACACTAATTCCCGCACCGACCTGCCAGGGCAATGACGAGGCCTGTCCTCTGCCACCTTGTGTGGAGCCGACACCAAACTGTAGCTAGAACACGTGGGGGTACAAAAGACCATTTGTACCCCCGGCGCCTTACCTGTAAAACGGCACGGGTGGTTAAGAAACATCGCGGGATGAGGACTTCGATGAAACGCCATGAAGTTGGGATAGCATTGGTATCAGGCATTGCGGCGGGCGCGGTCGCTGCCATGACCTGCGCCATACTACTGCCATATTTTCAGTTCATTATTACGTCTATTCTCTGGGGGACTCTGTCCCCCGATATGGAAATCAGGCCGACTGTGAGAGACCTGATAGGATATCCCCGTTTGTGGATACCCTATGTGTTCTGGGGCGGATTATCAAGCATCGTTACCTATCGTCTGAATGGGGATCCCAAATTGTATCCTGCCCTGGTAACATGTCTGATACTCCTTCTCGCCACACGAGAATGGTTCACGGGAGGAGTGATGGTTTGGCTTAGCCGACTGGGTCAGGATTGGCGTCACGACGTGGTGGATCTGGCTGCGCTTACCCTTGAGTTGTTAATTGCAAGCACGTTGATACTGGCTATGCCCAAATGGCAGCGCCTGCTTCACAACGTGCTTGCCCCATTTGTAAGTCACATCTCAGGATAGAAAAGTTCAGAAGGGAGGCGAGTGGTAAAGGTGTCTCAACGAGGTTTCACTTTGATAGAGCTGCTACTGGTGATAGCCATTATCGCTTTGCTGGTGGCGTTGCTGCTTCCCGTATTTCAGCAGGCGCGCAAGAAGTCGTATGAGCCTGTATGCACCAGCAATCTGCGCCAATTCTATGTGGCGTTCAGCCTGTACCGCGAGGACTATGGAGACACTGCCCGTTTTCAAGCGATGCTTTTGCCTTACGTCCGCGATAAACGTATCCTCCACTGCCCAATGGATAATTACAGACGTGGAGCAGGATGGTGGGGGTCGGATAAGGGAGATGGGTGGATTGAGACAAGTTACTTCTACTACCGCCCCTTCACCGACCGTTACTTGCAATGGATACAGCAGGTAGACGCCAACCATGGCATTGCGGTGTGCGTCCTGCACGGGAAGCGGCGCATGGAACAAGCATCGGGGGCTGCCGAGTTGATCTATGTAGGCAAGGTTATACGGCTTCGAGTGGATGGCTCTGTGTCTCCCGCTTATGCACCTCTTCTCTGCTTCAAAAACAAAGCAGAACAAGGCGAGATGCGTCATCCTTGGTATCTGTATACAGACATTCGCCCAATACCGCAAGAGGTGCTTCGGCTGGACCCGGCTCTCAGGGAAGCTGTGCTGAAAGAGTGTGAATAATCAGGGGTTTCGCCGAAAGGAAATGAGAGGGTACAGAAGACATCTCGAAGGAAAAGGAACAGGCACCGCGCTGATAGGTGGAATCGTGGTGCTGGTACTGGCACGCCTGCTGGTGATTGCCCTGCTGGCAGCGGTCTATGCTACGTTGGGCAGGCTGCTCTGGCTGGGCAGTAACGCCAGCGCCCCTGTGCTGACATCCTCCAACATCCTGCAGCTATTGCTCAATCGCTGGATATGGACAGTTTACATCGTGTGCGGAGCTGCCGCTGGTATCGTGGCATGGCTCACTCAGGATACAGAAAAGACACTCCGGCGAAAGCTGTGGCTAAGAGTGTGCTTCGTGCTGTTATTGCTAACCAGTGGTTGGGCACTGTGGCTGGCAGGGGTTATCGGAGGTATCCTGTTCTATCCGCCTCCCGGCGGTGTGTTGCGTCCGGCTCTGCTGTCGGTGGCGGGGCTGGCGGTGGAGCCGTTCGTTACGGGGATGGCGATTCTGCGGATGCCCCAATGGCTGGCGTATCTGTACCAACCGATTCAATCTCTGTATGAGGCGAGGTGGTGAACAATGTACCGAAGGGCATTCACCCTGATAGAGCTGCTACTGGTGATAGCCATTATCGCTTTGCTGGTGGCGTTGCTGCTTCCCGTATTTCAGCAGGCGCGCAAGAAGTCGTATGAGCCTGTATGCACCAGCAATCTGCGCCAATTCTATGTGGCGTTCAGCCTGTACCGCGAGGACTATGGCGAGGCGCCGCGCTACCAGTCCTATCTCCTGCCATATATCCGCGACAGGCGCATCCTGAAGTGTCCCGAAGACGTCTATCCCAGAGGCGCAGCGTTTTTCGGGTCTGCTCCCGGCCGCGACCCGGCAGATTTGAGCGAATGGGGGATATTCACCAGCTACTACTATTTCCGCCCTTTTTCCAACCCATATATTCACCTACTTCAGCAGGCAGACCCCAATCATGGCATCGCTGCCTGCATTTTGCACGGCAAAAGAGCACCCCACCTCCGCGGCTCACAGGCGGATATCGACTACACAGGCAAGGTTTTACGTTTGAGGTTGGACGGTTCCGTGCAAATCGCACAAGGTGTAAAACTGCTTTGCTACGAAGGTCGCTCTCCCAGTCATATGCGCCATCCCTGGTTGAACTTCACAGACGTTCGTCCCATCCCGCGTGAGGTGCTGGATACCGATCCATTGTTGAGAGGTAAAGAGGTTTGGGAATGCGAGCCAGACCTCTAGAACCCTGGCGTACAAGACAGGGGAAACTCTTTGGCTGGAGTATATTCCGAACCCTCGGAACGCAGGACGCTCTGCATCAGTACAAAGGAACGCACTTCCACCACGCCCAGCGGCTCGGTGGGCACAGAGGCAAGCACCCGTTCTATCACCGATGCGGGCGGAGGTTCCTTCACCCGGGCTAAGGTGATATGCGAGCGGAAGGGTTTGTCCTCAGGAGGGAAACCGAGCCGTCGCAATTCGCGCTCGAGGTCACGCGCCAGCCCGATAAGAGGTTTCACCGGCTCCTCCACACCTGCCCACAGCACCCTTGCCCGACGAGTATCGGGAAAGACGCCTGCCCCACGCACCACAAACCGGAACGGAGCGTGCCGACGGGCGACGGTTTCGCCTGCCTCTATCGCCTTTTGCAGACCTTTTTCGTCCTGCTCGCCCAGAAAGCGCAGGGTCAGGTGCAGATTCTGCTCCTTCACCCACGCGATGCGCTGTCCCGCCAGCGCGCGTTTCATGCTCTCCTGCACCAGGCTCACGCGGTGTTTGGTATGGTCCTCCAGCAGAATGGCGAAGAACAGGCGCATCACAACAGCTCCTCTCTGAGCATGACCAGCGCCGCCTGAGACGCCCGCCATTTAATCTCACTGCGCCTTCCCAGAAAGCGGTGCTCGCGCACGCGGGTGCCGGAGGGAGAGGCAACGGCAATATACACCAGCCCAACCGGCTTCTCCGGCGTGCCGCCGGTCGGTCCGGCGATGCCCGTGGTGCCGATGCCGAAGTCCGCGCCCATCAGCTGGCGGATGCCCTCTGCCATCGCACGAGCGGTCAGCTCACTCACCGCGCCGTACTCGCGCAGGGTTTCTTCCGGCACTTTCAGCAAGCGCATTTTGACCTCGTTGCTGTAGGCGACCACTCCGCCGACTAACGCTCTGGAACTGCCGGGTACTTCCGTGAGGCGATGCCCAATCAGCCCGCCCGTGCACGACTCGGCGACGGCGACGGTGGCTCCTTTCGCCCACAGCAGATCCATCACTGCCTGCTCGAGCGTCTGGTCATCCACCCCATAGATGGCGTTGCCCAGCCGTTCGCGAATCTGCCTTTCCATCTCGGCAATCATCGCCTGCGCCTGTTCGGTGGAGGGTGCGCTGGCGGTGACGCGCAGGTGCACTTCGCCCGTCTTGGCGTAGGGGGCAACGGTGGGGTTGGCTCCCTGCATCAGGTCCTTGATGCGATCCTCCACCAGCGACTCGCCCATGCCGCACACCCGCAGGATGCGCGACACGATGACGCCCGGCTCCCCGCCAGCACGCTCGCGCAGGTAGGGAAGCACATGGTCGTTGAACATGGGTATCAGCTCGGCGGGGGGACCGGGCAGAGCGATGACCGCTTTATTCCCCTTTTCGGCAATCAGACCGGGCGCAGTGCCGTTGGGGTTGGGCAGGGCTCGGGCGCAGGCGGGTCGATAAGCCTGACGCAGGATGCTCTCCACCATCGGGTATCCGCGCTGACGAAACTTCTCCTGCAGTTCCGCCTGCAGGTCGTGGTCCAAAAGGAGCGGCTCATCCAGCGCAGCGGCGATGCCCTCGCGGGTGAGGTCATCCATGGTGGGTCCCAGTCCGCCGATGGTAATCACCACATCCGCCCGCGAGATCGCCAGCTTCAGCGTCTGCGTGAGCCGCTCCAGGTTGTCGCCGACGGTCTGCCGAAAATACACGCGGTAGCCCACCTCGGGTAGTCGCGCGCAGATGTAGGCAGAGTTGGAATCCACAATCTGCCCCATCAGCAGTTCCGTGCCCACCGATACGATTTCCGCAATCATCGCACTGTTGCCTATCCTTTCGCCATCTGGCGCAGAACCATCTGCAGAATGCCTCCGTGCCGATAGTACTCTACCTCTACCGGCGTATCAATGCGTGCGATAGCCGTGAACCGCTTCTCGTTACCGGATTCGTCGCGGGCGATGACCGTTACCTCCTTGCGAGGCGTCAGGTCGGTGATTCCGAGGATGGTGTAACGCTCGCGACCGGTCAGCCCCAGCGACTCGCGCCCCTCGCCGGGCTTGAACTGCAGGGGCAGAACGCCCATTCCCACGAGGTTACTGCGATGGATGCGCTCGAAGCTCTCCGCCAGCACCGCCTTCACGCCCAGCAGAATGGTTCCTTTCGCCGCCCAGTCGCGCGAGGAGCCAGAGCCATACTCCTTGCCGGCGATCACCACCAGCGGGATGCCCGCTTGTTTGTAGCGCATCGCCGCCTCGTAGATGGGCAGAGTTTCGCCAGAGGGGAAGTGCACCGTGATTCCGCCCTCCGTGCCGGGCAGGAGCAGGTTCTTGATGCGGATGTTGGCGAACGTGCCGCGCATCATCACCTCGTGATTGCCCCGCCGCGAGCCGTAGGAGTTGAAATCGGGCGGCTGTACGCCGCGCGCTATCAGATACTGACCCGCCGGGCTGTTGATGGCGATGGAACCCGCCGGCGAGATGTGGTCGGTGGTGATGGAGTCGCCGAACATCGCCAGCACGTGCGCGTCGTGGATGTCGCTCAGCGCGGGCGGCTCGGGCGACATGTCCACAAAGTACGGTGGCTCCTGAATATAGGTGGAGCTGGCATCCCACTGGTACAGGTTGCCTTCGGGTACGGGCAGATCCTGCCAGAACTTATCGCCGGCGAAGACGCGCGCGTACTGTCGGCGGAACATTTCGGCGTCCAGTGAGCGGTGAATCTGCTCCCGAATCTCCTGCTGAGTGGGCCAGATGTCGCGCAGGTAGACGGGTTTGCCTTCTCTATCCGTGCCCAGAGGCTCGTTCAGCAGGTCGATGTTCATCGTGCCCGCCAGCGCATAGGCGACCACCAGCATCGGCGAGGCAAGATAGTTGGCACGCACCACCGGGTTGACGCGCCCCTCAAAGTTACGGTTGCCGCTCAGCACCGCCGCTACCACGAGGTCGCCCTCCTTCACCGCCTTCGCGATGGGTTCGGGCACGGGACCGCTGTTGCCGATGCAGGTGGTGCATCCATAGCCCACCACGTGGAAGCGCAACTGCTCCAGATAAGGTATCAGTCCCGACGCCTGCAGGTAGTCGGTCACCACGCGCGAGCCGGGCGCGAGGCTGGTCTTCACCCACGGCTTCACCTGCAATCCGCGCTCTACCGCCTTCTTTGCCAGCAAGCCTGCGCCAATCATCACGGAGGGGTTACTGGTGTTGGTGCAGCTGGTAATGGCGGCAATCACCACGTCGCCATGCGTCAGGCTGTAGTCTGTGCCTTCCACCGGCACGCGCCGTCCTATCTGTTCTTCGCTCAGTTCGAAGCCGCGCTCTTTGATGGGGGCGCGCAGGCTAACGGCAAAGCTCTTTTTTGCCTCGCGCAGAGGCACGCGGTCATGCGGTCGCTTCGGACCGGCGAGGCTGGGCTCAACGGTGCTCAGGTCCAGTTCCACCATGTCCGAGAAGATGGGTTCAGGCGCATCGTCGGTGCGGAACAGCAGGTTTTCCTTGCAGTATCGCTCCGCAAGGTCCACCAACTCGTCGGGTCTGCCAGTACCGCGCAGGTAGGCGATGGTCTCGGCGTCCACCGGGAAGAAGCCCATCGTTGCGCCGTATTCGGGCGCCATGTTGGCGATGGTGGCGCGGTCGGGCAGGCTTAGCCGGCTGACACCTTCGCCGGTGAACTCCACGAACTTGCCCACCACGCCCTTCTGGCGCAGCATCTGCGTAACGGTCAGCACCAGGTCGGTGGCGGTGGCGCCTTCAGGAAGCTCGCCCGTTAAGCGGAAGCCAACCACCTCGGGTGTTAGCATGTAGTATGGCTGTCCCAGCATCACCGCTTCCGCTTCGATACCACCGACGCCCCAGCCCAGCACGCCCAGACCGTTAATCATGGTGGTGTGGCTGTCGGTTCCCACCAGAGTGTCTGGATAGGCGGTCAGCTCGCCGTGCAGTTCGCGCCGGTGCACCAGCGGCGACAGATATTCCAGATTCACCTGATGCACAATGCCCATGCCGGGCGGCACAATCCGGAAGTCGCGAAACGCCGACTGTGCCCAGCGCAGGAAGGTGTAGCGTTCCACGTTGCGCTGGTACTCCAGAGCCACATTCTTCTCATAGGCATCTGGCGTGCCGAAAACGTCCACCTGCACCGAGTGGTCAATCACCAGGTCCACAGGTACAATGGGGTTAATCTTCATCGGGTCGCCGCCCATGCGCTGGATGGCGGAGCGCATCGCCGCGAGGTCAACCACCGCGGGCACGCCCGTAAAGTCCTGCATCACCACGCGAGCAGGCATGAAGGCGATTTCACCCCCTTCGCCCCCGCCCGACCAGCAAGCCAGCGCAAGCACATCCTCGGCGGTGATGACCCTGCCGTCCTCGTGGCGCAGAAGGTTCTCCAGCAACACGCGGATGGAATATGGGAGACGGTCCAGCCCGCTGATGCCTGCCTGTTGAAGCGCATCCAGCCGATAGATGGTAACGGCTCCAGAGGGAGTGTGAAGCGATGCTTTGGCGTGCAGAGAGTTTTTCATGGCGAACATTCCTCTGTTCAAAGCGTTCTGTAATATTTTACCAGATTTGCGCACAAAGTGCAGGAAGGCGCACGGACAGCGGGAACGATTTTACCTGCGGACAATACACTCATGTTATAATACTCAGGCGAAACGATGCGAGGGAGGAACAGTGCCGAATGCGTCTGCTGGTAACAGGAAGTAACGGCTTCATCGGGCAGGAGCTGGTGAAACGCCTGCGGGAGAAGGGATATACCCTGCGCACTTTTGACCGCACCGCCAGCGCAGGCGTGGAGTGGGAACACGTAGCGGGCGACCTGCGCGACGCCTTCACCGTGCGACGTGTGGTACAGGGAGTGGACGCTGTGGTGCATCTGGGTGCAATGTCCAGCGACCGTCGAAACGCCGCCGAAGAGGTGCTGGCGGTCAACGTGCAGGGCACATGGAACGTGTTGCAGGCGTGTGCCGAGGCTGGCGTTGGGCGTGTGGTGTACTTTTCCAGCATCAACGCACTGGGCTGTGTGGGCGGGCATCGTCCCCCAGAGTACCTGCCGTTAGACGACTTTCATCCCCGTCATCCCATGACCCCCTACCAGCTGTCCAAGCACTTAGCGGAAGAGGTGTGCCGCAGCTACAGCGAACGGTACGGTATCGTGACCATTTGCCTGCGCCCGGTGTTTGTGGTCAACACCGAACAACCGTTCCCCTGGTGGCGACGAATGCCTGCGGAGATGCGAGCGGAGTGGGGCAAGGATGAACTGTGGGCGTACGTCGACCTTCAGGACGTGTGCGATGCCGTCATGCTCGCGCTGACCGCTGAAGGGGTTCAGCATGACAGCTTCCTGCTCAGCGCACCGGATACCACCTTAGAAGTACCGACCGCCGAGCTGGTGCAAAAGTACTGGTCGCACCTGCCCTGGCGCGGTGACATGGCGCAATATGTGGCAGATAACCCCTACCGTGCGTTGATCGATACTTCCCACGCGCAAGAGGTGCTGGGCTGGCAGGCGAGGCGCTCCTGGAGGGATTCTGCAAAGTAGGGTTACGGATGTAGGCTGGGCGCACTGTAGTAAACGACACAAAGTGCCGATAATGGGTATAGTCTGAGCACAAAACGGGTGAAGAGTATGAGCGCCCAGCCACAGTACGCTCTTAGCGAGGAACAGTTTGACGCCCTGCGCGAAATCGCCAACATTGGAATGGGCAAAGCCTCTTCGGCTTTAGCCGACCTCATTGGCACCACTATCCTCATCAGCGTTCCACAGGCGGTTTGCGTGCCTATCAATAGCTTGCAGACCGTTCTGCGCGAGCCGGAAGTGGTTACGGCGGGTGTTTATTTGCAGGTAACCGGGGATATTGCGGGACACGCCACCTTTATCTTCGAGGTCAACAGCGCACATCGTCTGGCAGGGATGTTGCTTGGGCTACCCGAGGTGCAGCTGGACGAAGTAACCGCTTCCGCGCTGATGGAAGTCGGCAACATCATGCTCAGCGCGTATCTGACCTCTATCAGCGATTTCACTGGCTTGCAGCTACTACCCAGTCCGCCAGTCATGGCGGTGGATATGGGCTGTGCCATTCTGAACGCAGTGCTTACCAACATGCAGGAGCTGGACGATTTCGCGGTTACCATTGCCACCGACATCTACGACCCCGATGGATTGATTTCAGGCACGTTCATCTTCCTGCCCGAACAGGGCGGTATCCGAAGAATCCTTGAGGCGATAGGGATGGGCTAAAAGATGGGCAGCAATCTGACGGTCGGTATGGGTGAGATACAGGTGGTTCGCGGTGCAGGCAATGTGTTGACCGCTCTTGGATTGGGTTCCTGCATTGGTGTGTGTTTGTATGACCCCTTGACGCGCGTGGCGGGTATGGTGCATGTGGTATTGCCCAAAAGTCAAGCAGACAAATCGGGCGAGCTACCGGGCAAGTTTGCGGACACGGCGATTCCCGCCATTGTGCAGCAGATGGTGAGCATGGGCGCCAGCGCGTCGCGCCTCAAAGCAGCGATTGCCGGAGGGGCGCAGCTGTTCCAGTTTGGTGTCAGCAGCTCGCTAGATGTGGGCGCACGCAACAGCGAAGCGGTGACCAACGCCCTGCGCCAGATGGGCATTCCCCTTGTGGCAAAAGATGTGGGCGGTAGCGTAGGACGTACCCTTCGGCTGGTGTCCGATAATGGGCTGGTAGTGGTACGCACCATCGGAGGCGCCGAGCGCGAGCTGGCGGTGCTGGGCAACATTTTAGCCTCTTCGGGGGTAGCGGCATGAACACAACGGAAACGCCAGAGAAACTTCAGCAGCTGGTACAGACCATTCGCGACCTGCCCGCTCTGCCGGAGGTGGTGGTGCGGGTGATGCGTCTGGCAGAGGACCCTCGCTCGGACGCTCAGAGCATCGCCCGGGTGATTGCAACTGACCAGGCGATGGCGGCGCGGGTGCTCAAGCTGGCAAACTCCGCGTTCTACGGTCTGCCGCGGCGGGTCAGCACCCTTTCGGAGGCGGTGGTCATTCTGGGATTCCGTACTATCAAGAACCTCGCCATCGCCGCTTCCACTTTCGAACTGCTCAATCGCGAGATTGCCGGTTACTGGCTTCAGCGCGGGGAGCTGTGGCGTCACTCGCTGGCGTGCGCGATTGGGGCGCAGCTCATTGCCCAGCGCGTCCGCCTGTCGGTCGCGGAGGAGGCGTTTGTTGCCGGGCTTCTACACGACATTGGCAAAGTAGCCATTAACCTGTTTGTGCGCGAGCAGTTTGACCAGATTATGGAACACGCCCTGCGCGAGCGCATCCCGTTCGTGGAGGCGGAGCAGGCGGTGCTGGGGTTCAACCACGCTATCGCGGGCGGCCTCATCGCCGAGAAGTGGAACCTGCCCCCCTCTCTGGTGTCGGTCATCCGATACCACCATCAGCCTTCGCAGATGCGCGAACCCGAGACGCTGGTCTCGGTGGTGCACCTCGCCGATATTCTGTCCATTACCCTGGGCATCGGCATCGGCGGCGACGGGCTGTATTACACCCTCGAAGAGGGCACTATGGCGATGTTCGGCTTTGAGCAATCCGACATCGACGCGCTGTGTGAGCAAATCGTGGACCACATGGCGCAAGCAGCAGACCTGCAAACACAACCGGAGGTAGCAGTGCGGTGAACAGCACAGTTATCGACGATTATCTGTGGTTCTGCGAGCGCGTGCTGGCAAAAACCGGTCTGGACCTGAAGCAGTATAAGCGTCCGCAAATGGAACGCCGTCTGCGTTCGATGGCAGAGCGCGTGGGGGCGCAGGACCTGAAAGAGTACTGGGCGGTGCTTGAGAAGGACGCCCAGCAGTTTGCCTATTTTATCGACCGCATCACCATCAACGTCTCGGAACTGTTCCGCAACCCCGAGAAGTTCGAGGAGCTGCGCCGGGTGATTCTGCCCCAGCTGCGCCAGCTGGGCAGTCCGCTGAAGGCGTGGAGCGCAGGCTGTTCGTACGGAGCGGAACCCTATTCTCTAGCCATCCTGCTGGAGGAGATGCGTCCGCTTACCTACCACATTCTGGCAACCGACGTGGACGAGACCATCCTGAACAAGGCACGGGAGGGATTCTTCGCGCCGGAGGACATGCGCAACGTATCGGCGGAATGGCGACAGAAGTATTTCCTCCATCACGGCGACCGCTATCAGGTTAAGCCCGAGCTGAAGCGGAACATTACCTTCCGCAAGCATAATCTGCTGGCAGACCCGTTCGACACGGGTTTCCACCTGATAGTGTGTCGCAACGTGGTTATCTACTTCACGGAAGATGCCAAAGACAGGCTGTATGCCCGCTTTTTCCAGTCGCTGGTGCCGGGCGGCGTGCTGTTTGTGGGCAGTACGGAACGCATCTTCAACTATCGCGAGCTGGGCTTCGAGATGCCGCTGTCCTTTTTCTATCGCAAGCCCGCTTACGGCATTCGCAAAGCGGCTTAATCATGGAACAAACTTCAAGGAGGTAACGTGAAGGGGGAACAGAGATGGGCAAAAGGATTCTGGTAACCGATGATGCGCTGTTCATGCGCGTCACATTGAAGAACATTTTAACCCAGCACGGCTACGAGGTGGTGGGCGAAGCCACCAACGGGCGCGAATCGGTGGAGATGTACAAAAACCTGAAGCCCGACCTGGTGACGATGGACATCACCATGCCCGAAATGGACGGCATCAGCGCGGTGCGTGAAATCAAGAAGATTGACCCCAACGCGCGTATCGTCATGGTGACCGCCATGGGGCAGAAGAACCTGGTGGTGGAGGCGATTCAGGCGGGCGCGAAGGACTTCATCGTCAAGCCGTTCCAGCCCGAGCGCGTCATTGAAAGCGTGCAGAAACTGCTGGGGAACTGAAAGGAGTCTGAACTATGATGCGCGTGGAATACATCAACCCCTTTGTCAGCGCGGCGTACTCGGTGCTGGAGATGGTGCTGGGCATTCAGCCTGAGAAGGGACAGCTGGCGATGCGTCCGGGCATCTTCACCACCCAGCAGTGCAGTATCGTGATGGGCGTCACGGGCAAGGTAGAAGGCTCGGTCATCTACGGCATGTCCCTGGCGACCGCCGACAAAATCGCCTCGCACATGATTGGACAGCCCATCCGCACCTTTGACGCGCTTGCTGCAAGCGCCATCGCCGAACTGGGTAACATGATTACAGGCAACGCGGCGTCGTTGCTGTCCGAAAAGGGCTACACGTGCCAGATTTCGCCACCAAGCATCATCCGCGGCAGTAACGTGAAAATCTCCACCGTCAACACGCCTGCGCTGGTGGTACCCGTCATGCTTGGCGATTTCGGCTTTATCGAGATTAATGTCAGCTTACAGGAGAGAAAGTAGATGCGCGTTGAGGACCAGGCTTCCATGAGGCTTCTGGCATCCATCCTGCGCAGTGAACAGCAGGCACAGGAACATCAGGTGCGGCTCCTGCGCAAGACGATGGATACCCAGAAACAGACCGGTGAACAGCTAGTACAAATGATTGAGGACGCCGGCAAACTGCTGGACATCCGAGCCTGAAGTACCCATGAGGAGGTGCGTCCGATGTCTGAAATCGGACAGAATCTTTACGTGCGGGCACAGGTGGGCGGGGAAGCGATAGGGTTTCCCGTCGAAGCCGTGCGCGAAATCGTGCATGTCCCGCCCATCGCGCGTATTCCCCGTGCGCCACGCTGGCTCCGTGGCGTGGCATCACTGCGAGGGCAGAGCATCCCTATCGTCTGCCTGCGAGAGCGGTTTGGCATGGAGGGCGTTCCCCCGTCGCCCCAAATGCGCCTGGTGATTGCCGAAGTGAGTGGACAACCGGTGGGATTTCTGGTAGATAGCGTCTCCACCGTGCACCACTTCGCCGATGAGCACATTGAACCCCCAACCGCCCTGCTGTTGAACGAGCAGAACCGTTACGTACAAGCCATCGGGCACGATGGCGACACGCTGGTGCTGTTGCTACACCCCGAGCGCCTGCTGGAGCAGAAGCAGGTTGAGCAGTTGAAGCGCCTCTCCGAAGCGCAAGCAGCGTAGCGCAACCCTTCGCCACACCTCGCGAAAAACCGCACGATTAGCAAAAAAAACGGCGGGGTAGCTAGCCCCGCCAAATGCGCACAGTCTCCCGTGTTCGCTTGTTGTTGTGTAGAGGGTGCTGTTAAGCCTGTCTTCATCGCCGCGAAGGAATAACCTTAGCGATGATTGCTGTTTCGTCGTCGCGGCTCTTTCCCTCTTCCGCCTATTATTATATCATGGCTTTTGTTAAGAAAATGTTAAGGTTGAGATTTTGCGCACAAAATAGATTACGTATTCAGGACACGATTCAATATTTGCTTTGACAACAGCATTACCAGAGCCTCATGGGTTCACAATAGATATATCATAAAGCGACATCAGAGAGGCAACTTGTGACTTGTCTCTTCCGCTGATGCGTCCTCGGCGCACCGCTATCAGCTCCGCCAGGATGCTCACCGCGATTTCGCCCACCGTCTCCGCACCGATGTCCAGCCCCAGTGGGGAGTGCACTTGTGCCAGCTGCTCCAGCGTCGCCTCGCCCTGTTGCAACAACTCGCGGTAAATCACGGTGATTTTGCGCTTACTGCCTATCATGCCCACGTATGCGGCGGGTTTGTGCAGGGCTACACGAAGCGCGTCCGCGTCGTGCCTGTGCCCTCGCGTGACGATGACGATATAGGTGCGGTTGTCGGTGGGGAGATCCTGCAGGCTCTGTGCAATGTCGCCGACGATGCACCGCGACGCGGTTGGGAAGCGTTCGGCATTGGCGAAGGAGGCGCGGTCATCCAGCACCACCACGTCGAATCCCGCCGCAGACGCCATCGGCGCGAGGGCGTGTGCAATGTGCCCTGCCCCAACCAGCACCAGCAACGGCTGGGGTTGCACTGGTTCGGCGTAGATTTCCATGTGTTCCTGAATGGAGGAGTACAGGCAGGTGTCCTGTTGCATTGCCTGAAGCGCGGCTGTCTGCAGAGCTTGCCTCCACGCTTCCGGGGCGTTGGGTATGATTTCATCCTCCGCCACACAGAACGCCTTGCCTTCGTGTCCATCCGCCCGGGTAATCAGCACCCAGGCGCCGCGCTTGCCTGACTCCTGCAGGTGCTGGGCGGCTTGCAGAGATTCCAGCCACTGCGCGGGGTTGGGCTGGATGAACACCCATACCCTGCCTCCGCATATCAGCCCGTCGTCGTAGCCATAGTCGTCGTCCATGCGGAAGACGTGCAGTTGAGGTTTGCCGCTGCGAAGGGCGTTCAGGGCGAGGCGGCGCACCTCCATTTCCACACAGCCCCCACCTATCGTGCCGTGAAGCACGCCATCGCGCTGAACCAGCAAACGTGCACCCGGGCTTTGCGGGGCAGAACCCGATTTACGCACCAGCACGCAATGGGCATGGGGCGTACCGTTCTGGGTCAGGCGAATGGCTACAGCAAGACTCTCCACAGAAGTACCTCCTGCGCTTTGCTGTCTCCAGTTTACCCCAGTGTGAGGGTGTTGTGTTGCAGGCACCGCAGATGGTCGGTGCTCTTCTGGCTGGAGGGCGAACCTCCCGGTGAGCCGACCCCTCTCCCGACCTCTCCCCGCGTCGGGGAGAGGCGATGCCGAAAGAAGCCCTCACCCCGACCCTCTCCCACAAGGAGAGGGCAAAACGGCTCGGCAGGAGCCTCGCCCTCCATAGAATGGTTGCCCAACCCGACAGCATAGCCCCTCCTAACCTCCCCGCAGGCGGGGAGGGACTGTCCCCCTGATTGCGAGGGGACTACAGGGGGGCTGACAACT
Source organism: uncultured bacterium (assembly GCA_964579145.1). Taxonomy (GTDB): domain Bacteria; phylum Armatimonadota; class HRBIN16; order HRBIN16; family HRBIN16; genus HRBIN16. The sequence continues at coordinate 51,076 of CAZOGB010000005.1, forward strand.
CCTGAAAAGCCCCTCCTGACCTCCCCGCACGCAGGGAGGAATCTGCACGGCTCGGCAGGAGCCTCGTCCTCGAGCAAGTCTGCGCGATTTACCGGGCGACGCGCACAAAAACCCGTACTTTTACGAGGTCCACGACGGAACCGTGCATATATAATAGGAATGCAACCGTTATATAACTTAAAGACTCATGAAAGGAGGTTTGATGGATGTCTGATCGTAGCAAGTGGCTGACCGTGCTTGCGCTGGCAGTGGGCTGTCTGCTCGTTGTTCCGGCAGAGGCACAACTGCAGTTCAAGCACCTGAAGGCGTTCAACGTATTGTCGCTGTTCGACGGCAGCACCAGTGGAGCGGGCGACGCAGTGATTGATGTCGCCTACGACGGCAGTAACGCCTACCTGGCGGGCTTTCGTTCGTCTTCAGGGCTGGGCACGGTAGGCGTAGTGCGCCTGGACAACGTACTCAGCCTTCCCAGCGGCACGGTCAACGCTTCGACACCGGGCGTCAATCGTATCATTGCGGTATCCGCGGCCGGAGGTGGTAGGGACACGCGGCTGGTGTACTACAACGGCTACCTTTACCTGGGGACAGGACTTGGTCAGGGAACTTCCCCAGATAGCGCCATTCGCAAGTATGCCCCGGATGGTACGCTGGTAACCAGCTGGGCGGGCGATGGTATCCTGTCGCTGACAGAGGCGGGATTGAGCCGCTATGACACCATAGAGATTGACCCTGGCTACGGTGGCTCGGGTCCCAGCCTGGCAGTGGCTCCACTGAACACCGCATCCAGCCAGCCCATCAAGCGGTTCTCGCTGGAGACGGGCGAGTTGCTGGGCACATCCAACGCCGTTATGCCCACCTTCCTGCGCGACATCGCCTTCGCGCCGAATGGGGACGTGTATCTGCATCGCGCCTCCACGGACGCAAACGATGGCATCTTCGTGGCACAGCGCACCGGGGTGGACAGCTATAACGCGCCATCGGTGCTCGTGGCGGTAGACGAAGGCAACTTCCAGGAAGCGACGGTCACCTACGTGCCCGCCTCGCAGGTGTTCCCAACGCTGGGTGACCTGATAGCATACAACCGCCGCCCCGGCACCGTGACAGCCGAAACGAACAAGCTGTTCCTCGCCACGCTGGGCGGTGTGGAGGTCGCGAGCCTGGATGGCTCTGGCGTCACGGAAGACGGCGTGGACCTGGGAACGTACAATCACAATCTCATCAACGCCTTCCCCTACGTCACGCAGGACGGGAAGCTTCTGCTGTTTGTGGTCAGCGGACACACCCCCGGCTCTCCGGCAGGCACGATTGACCGTCTGGACATCTATCAGGCGGTGCCGGAGCCGGCGTCGCTGGCGATTCTTGGTGCAGGGGTCGGTGCTCTGTTCCTGCGCAGACGCAGGGCATAATCGCATGTTCCGGGAGGTGGGACCTGTAACCCGCCTCCCTATTTTGCCTCTGTGCCCGCCATATTTGCCCGCAGAGAGCGCGAAGCGGTCGCCAGCTCCCGCAGGGCTTCACTGCGCAGCAGCATCCCTTCCTCCTGAAAGCGCGTCTCCTTCGATTCGGCAAAGGAGAGCAGGCTTCCTAGCGACTGTTGCATCAGACTGCCTGCAAGCAGGAAGTGATGGTGGGCATCCAGCAGGCGCGGAATGGGCTTCAGGGAGCGCAGAAATTGCAGGAGGCTGTTGCTCTGTGATTCCAAGCCCTTCAGCGTGTTGAACAGGGTCTCCAGCGTGACATCGCCGTTGCTGTAGGAGGCAATAGCCTCCTGAATACGCTGAGCCAGCTGCGTCATGCCCGTCTCCACACCGTCCGCCATGGTCTGGTACACCGCGCCGCGCTTCCCTTCGTCCTCCTCGGGGATAAGCGCGTACAGTTTGCCAGCCACCTCCTGAGCGCGGGGATAATGGGTACGGGCGAGGTAGAGCTTCACCAGGCGAAGCAGAGGCTCGGTATTGTCGGGGGCATGCTGTGCTGCTCGTTGATAGCACTCTTCCGCCTCGATAATGCGTGCCCGGTTCCACAGCAGGTCGCCCAGATGAAGCCATGCCCCCACGTTTTGCGGGTCGCGCTCCAGCATCCGGCGATACATGCTTTCCGCCTCATCCAAACGATTCGCGCGCATGTAGGCATCTGCCAGTGCCAGAAGCAGGGGGGTGCTGTCGGAGACGATGTGCACCGCGCGAAGCCCTTCCTCTACCGCGGCCTCTTCCTTCCCACTTTGGAGGAGCGCCTCTATCAACAGGCGACGCGGTTCGGGGTCGGTGGGCTTGGCGTCAATGGCTCGGCGAAACGCTTCTATGGCGTTGGCGAGGTCGCCCGCTTTGAGATACTTCTGTCCCTCCTCCAGAAACTGTTTCATCAGCGCATTCGGGTCAGTGACCAGAGGCTTGCCCGTCTGTCCGGAGTCTCGTGCCTCTTCCTGCGTCAGGTCCACGCGAGGCAGGGTCGCCATCGGTTCGGCAATCAGGCGGGCAACCAGATTGCTGGCAGCGGTGCGAGCGGTACTGACGGGGTCCACAGTCATCACGCCGCCAGCCATTGCCCTCTGCACCGGCTGGCTCTCTATCTGAGCCTGCCACGTACGACCGCCCCCAACCGGCATCCACGAGGCGGTGACCAGAATGACCGAGTTCGTCGGCAGTCCCTGAAGCAGGCTGGGGTCTATCTTTTTTCCTCGCGCGGGGCGGGGGAGCATCGGCGGTTTATCCTGCCACGCCGCGCTGACGGTCAGCGCAAAATCCCCTTCCAGTGCCTGCACGATGCGCCGCTTCTGCTCCGCAGAGGGTTTCTCGGTCACGTCGGCGGACTTCAGCACCCCTTCCTGCACCAGACGTTGGATGTAGGGAGCGGAAGGAGCGTAAATAAGCACATTCACTCGCTTGGTGGCTTCCAGCTGTTCTGCCAGCGGGGTGGCGATGCCGATGTTGGGGTCTGGCTGGTCTTTCTTAAACTCCACCCTTTCGGGGAAGATAACCACCAGCGGGCGACGCGCGGGCAGCTGGGCAAAAGCAGTCAGCACGGCGAACAGAAGCATCACACAGATTCCTGCACGGATAGCCCGCTTCTCCATCAGCCTCATCCTCCACATGCTGCCAGCCCCTGTTTAGCCGCCTCCAGCCCACGCCGGGCACGCTCCACGTTCTGGTTGGCGGCAATCTGGCGTTCGTATTCGGCGATGGCTTGTTGATAAGCGTTGCGGGCAGCCTCCAGGTCGCCCACGCGCTGATAACACAGCCCAATCTGCTGGTATACGAAGCCCTTATCGGTCGCCCCCTGCAGTGCTTTCTGATATAGCGGTATCGCCTCGCGGTATCTGCCAGCCAGCTGATGTTGTTGCGCCACGCGCATCAGGTCTTCCGCTTCCATCGACGCAGGTGGAGGCGCCACCACTCCACCTCCTGCTGCTGAACCGCCCGGGCGCACCGTAATCTCCATCACCGGTTGGCGTCCGGCGGGTTGCTGCCCCGTGTTGGGCTGAAGCGGCACATCGGGCATCACCACCGAGCCACTCGCTGCGGGCTGTTCGCCGCGGCCGTTCCCTTGCTGTCGGTTGTTCTGCGACGACGTTGTGGGCTGGGAAGGCACGACGGTGAGGGGTGGCAATGGCGGTAGAGGTACCCGCTGGTTCCGGGTGCCGGAGGACGGTCGCTCCGCAGTGCGCTGCTGGGGCGGTGCGGCTGGAGTTTCCATCGGCGCCTGCGCAGGCGCCGACGGAGAGTATTCTGGCGTCGGCTGAGTATACCAACCATATGCACCGTACGGCGTGTAGCCCGTTTGCGGCGCCGATTGCGCAGGGGCGGACGGTTGCGGTGCTGGCTGAGATCGTTCAGGGCGAGCCTGGTAGTTCAGCGCAGCCAGCCCCATCACGAACAGCCCCACCGTGACGAAGACACCGATGATCAGCGGCAGGTAGTTCGGCTCCTCGCGAGGCGCACGCGGAACGGGCATATGCAGGCGGCGGCGCAGTTCCTCCAGCTTGGCGCGGTCTGCCACACTGTCGGGGTTGAGCGCAACCACCTTCTCGTATTCGGCAATCGCCTTCTGCAGGTTGTCCTGCTTCTCGTAAATCAGCCCTAACAGGGAGTGAGCCGAGGTGTTCGCCGGGTCGAGCACCAGCACCCCCTCGCAAGCCAGAATTGCCTCCTGCAGGCGTCCCTCCGCCTCATGGGTCAGCGCGTCGTTCAGCAGTTGCTGAATCTTCTCCTGCTGTTCCGGCATATCCATCTGGAACACGCTTTCGTCCAGCGGAGGCATCTTGCGCTCCGCTTGTAACCGGTGCCCGCACTGATGGCAGAACCGGCTGTCGTCGGTATTGTAAGCACCACACTGCGTGCAGAACACTCTCCTCACCCCCTATAAGAGGCGCTGTTGATGAGCCTCACCGCGGGGCAGAAGCCCCAGGTGCTCGTAAGCCAGACGGGTTGCTACCCGCCCTCGCGAGGTGCGATTCAGCAAGCCAATCTGTATCAGGAACGGCTCGTAGACGTCTTCGATCGTATCGCGCTCCTCGTTGGTGGCAGCGGAAAGGGTATCAATGCCCACCGGACCGCCGTCAAACTTCTCTACAATCAGTCGCAGGAACCGCCGGTCAAACTCATCCAGCCCCAGCGCATCCACCTCCAGCAACTGCAGTGCCTCGTCGGCAATCTGGCGGGTAATCACGCCGTCACCGCGTACCTGTGCGTAGTCGCGCACGCGCCTGAGCAGTCGGTTGGCGATACGCGGCGTGCCTCGCGACCTGCGGGCAATCTCCATCGCCCCTTCGTGCTCAATCGGCACGCCGAGAATCTCCGCCGAGCGCATCACTATCGTCAGCAGCTCTTCGGGAGTGTAGAACTGAAAGTAGAGCACGATACCGAAACGCGCCCGCAGCGGCGAGGTCAACAGCCCGGCGCGAGTGGTGGCCCCGACCAGCGTGAAGGGCGGCAGGTCAAGCTTAATCGTGCGCGCGGCGGGGCCCTTGCCGATAACCAGGTCCAGCTGATAGTCCTCCATCGCCGGGTAGAGTATCTCTTCCACCGGTCTGCTGAGGCGGTGCACCTCGTCGATGAACAGCACGCTGTTTGGTTCCAGATTGGTCAGGATCGCCGCGAGGTCGCCCGGTCGCTCAATGGCGGGACCGGAGGTGGAGCGAATAGGCGCACCCATCTCGTTAGCGATGATGTGGGCGATGGTGGTCTTGCCCAGCCCGGGCGGACCGTAAAGCAAAACATGGTCCAGGGCCTCCCCGCGCTGTCTCGCCGCTTCGATGAAGATGCCCAGGTTCTCTTTCAGTCGCGCCTGACCGATGAACTCACGAAGCCAGCGCGGCCGCAGGCTGAGCTCCTCTTCTACCTCCCCCACCTGTCGGCGCGGGGTGACTATTCGCTGTTCTTCGGTGTCCTCTGTTCGGCGCATGGTATCTCCACAGTTCCATACATCTGTCTACATTTTAGACGGCGGAGCCGCGGGCAACGTTACTACCGCCCTCCGGTGGTCAGCGTTTGCAGTGCACTGCGCACCAGTGCGGCGGTGTCGGCGTCGGCGGGAAGTCCCTTGGCGGCAACCTCCACCGCCCGGCGGGCATCGGTGCGGTTGTAGCCCAGCGCCATTAACGCCTCTACCGCATCCTCCAGCCTGTCCGAGGGCAGGGGCTTGCCCTTCGCCGCCAGGCGGTCTACCCGGCGTTCCCAGGCGATTTCCGCCGCCTTATCCTTTAGCTCCACCGCGATACGCTGGGCAATCTTGGTGCCGACGCCGGGAGCGCCCGTGAGGCGTTTGATGTCCTCGGCGGCGATTGCCATCGCCAGCTGTTCGGCGTCCATCACGCTGAGCAGGCTGAGGGCGGCTTTGGGTCCCACCCCGCTGACGCTGATGAGCATCTCGAAGAGTCTGCGCTGTTCGGGGGTGAGGAAGCCATAAAGGCTCATCTCCTCCTCACGTACATAAAAGGTGGTGAGCAGGTGTACCTGCTCACCGACCGCTGGAAGATTGGCGGAAACCGTTTCCGGCACCAGCACGCGATAGCCGACGCCGTTCACATCCACCACGACCGCCGTCGTGTCCTTCTCGACCAGTGTGCCGCGCACGTGCGCAATCATGGTCAGTAAATCACCTTGTTAAGGGGATACTCCACGATACCCTGTGCCCCAGCGCGTTTGAGCTGCGGGATGAGGTCGCGCACCTGCTTGCTCTCCAGAATGGTCTCTACCGCCACCCACCCCTCATCCGAAAGGGGCGAGATGGTAGGGTTCTTTAGCGCAGGCAGAACGTTCAGCACGGCAGGCAGGTTCGTGCGCTCCACGTTCATCTTCAAGCCCACTAACGCGCCTGCGTTCAGCGCAGCGGTTAACAGCATCGCGATGTTTTCGGTCTTTTCGCGCTTCCAGGGGTCCTGCCATGCCTGCTTGTTCGCAATCAGGCGCGGGGTGGAGATAAGCAGGGTGTCGACGATACGCAGGTTATGCGCGCGCAGACTGCTGCCCGTCTCGGTGTTGACCACGATGGCATCGGCCAGCACGGGCACTTTCACCTCGCACGCCCCCCACGAAAACTCCACATCCGCCTGCACGCCGTGCTGCTGTAGGTATCGCTCGGTGAGGCGCACGTACTCGGTGGCGATGCGTTTGCCGTGCAGGTCTTTGACGCTCGCGATGGAGCTGCTCTCCTGCACCGCCAGCACCACCCGCACCGGGTTGCGCGTCACTTTGGAATATGTCAGGTCGGCGACTTCAATCACGTCCACGCCGTTATCTTCAATCCAGTCCTTCCCGCTGATGCCTACATCCAACACGCCATCCGCCACGTAGCGCGGGATTTCCTGCGGACGAATGAGCCAGGGCTCCAGATCGGGGTCGTCCACTGTAGGTTCATAGGAACGCGCAGAGACGTGGAAGTCAAACCCCGCCTTTTTGAACAGGTCAAAGGTTGCCTCTTGCAGACTGCCCTTCGGCAAACCGATTTTCAGCTTCACGCTTGATACTCCTATCGCTTACAGAGTGTTGCGTAGAAGATTATATCGGTTATCAAGGGCAGGCGTCAACCTTATGGACCAGTGGCTACCTCAGTCCCAGCGCGCGAACCGCTGCCTCGTCCGGTTTCGGTTCGGGCTTGTCGCTTTCCAGCAGGGCGAAACCGCCTTTGTAGTCCCACATCGCCCAGCCGATACGATACCTCTCCAGCGTCTGCACCACGTCGGACAGCCAGCGGGCTCGCGCCTCCGGCGGCGAAAAGGCGCGGTAGACGCCAAACTCACCGCAGTACAGCGGTACGCGATACTGCCTCGCATACTCTACCACTGGCTGCATCCGCTTCTCTATCCAGGCATGGTCCACCCGTTGCTCCGCCAGCCGCCGCAGAGCACTCGCAGAGTTTTCAGGCAGACCCGCCAGCACCGGCTGGACGTTTTCCGTCGTGAGCGGATAGGGAACGTTGCGCATCGGACGCCAGTGTGCGCTGCCCCAGCTGGCTCCCTGGTGGGTAAACTCGTGCGGCAGGTAAAAGTGGAAGGTGTACACAATGTTGTCGTCCTCTATGGGCGCAATTGTAGGCAGGTCATCGGGACCGCTCCAGTTGTGACCACACACGATAATCGCATGTCTTCCGTCCACCTCGCGAATCGCCTTCACCAGCCGGATGCTCGTGTCGCGCCACGCTTTGGGGTCGGTCTCCACCGGCTCGTTCAGCAGTTCGTACACCACGCTTAGCGGGCGGCGGGTATAGCGCTGGGCAATGGCTCGCCAGAGCTTCTCGAAGCGTGCATAGGCATCAGCCTCCCGCGCGATTTTGGGAGCAGGCACGGGATGCAGGTCAATCACCACGCCGAGGCGATGCGCCTGCGCCCAGTCTAACGCCCGGTCCACATGGGAAAACCCCTGTTCGCGCAAACCGCCATCCGCTTCCTGAAGCAGAGCAATATCTATGGGCAGGCGGACATGGGTAAGCCCCAGTCGGGCAATCAGCGCGAAGTCACGCTCACCGATGTAGGATTGCAGGTGAGGCTCGTCCAGCGAATGCTGTGAAAGCCAGTGGCTCAGGTTTATCCCCCGCGCCAGGCTTCGTAATGTCGTGGCAGGTACGGGCATAGCCTCTTCCTCCTGAAACGTTTTATGATTCCGTTCGCGTTCAGCCCCGTACAATTCCTGCTGGTGGCGCTCTTCAGGCATTTTTACTGTCTAATGTTTACTCAGAGGATGAAATCAAGCCATTGAGACTGTATAATAAAGTTGATGAATCCTTAAACGCTTAAGGAGAGGACATATGGAGTACAGAGATTTCGGGAACACGGGCATCCGCATCTCACGGCTGGGCTTCGGGGCGATGCGCCTGCCTATGACGGAGATAGACGGTCGGCGGGTGGTGGACGAGGAACAGGCGATACGGATGATTCATCGTGCGTTTGAGCTGGGTGTAAACTACATCGACACCGCCTGGTTCTACTGCGACGGACAGAGCGAGATTGTGGTTGGCAAGGCGTTGAAGGGATGGCGCGATAAGGTGTACGTCTCCACCAAGTATCCCATCGGCAACGAGAAGGGCTACCGTGAGCTTCTGGAGACACAGCTGCGCAAGCTGGACACCGACCATGTAGACTTCTACCACTTTCACGGCATCGGCGAGTGGTTCCTGAAACACGAACGGCGCGACGAGTTCATCCGCGAGGCGCTGCGTGCCAAGGAGGAAGGGCTGATCCGCCACATCTCCTTCTCTTTCCACGACAAGCCCGAGGTGATGATGCGCCTGATTGACCTGGGCATCTTCTCCTCGGTGCTGTGTCAGTACAACCTGCTGGACCGTGCGAACGAAGAGGCGCTGGCTTATGCCAAGTCCAAAGGGCTGGGTACGGTGGTGATGGGACCGGTTGGCGGCGGCAAGCTGGCGGGACTGCCGCGCGAAACCGCCGAGCGGCTGGGAATCCGCGTGCACAGCAGTGCGGAGCTGGCTCTGCGCTTCGTGTTCGCCAACCGAAACGTGGACTGTGCCCTTTCGGGCATGAGCACCGTCGAGCAGGTAGAAGAGAACGCGGCGATAGCCTCCAACCTTGCTCCCCTCAGCCCGGAAGAGGTCGCCGCCATCAACGCCGCGATGGACGAGAACAAGCGGCTGGCAGATCTGTACTGCACAGGCTGTAACTACTGCCTGCCCCACTGCCCGGAGGAGGTCAATATTTCGCACATTTTCCAGGCGTTAATCTACTATCGCGTGTACGGCTTGAAGGAATACGCCCGCGAGCATTACCACGCCATCGGCACGCGGTGGGTGAAGGGCAAGAAGGCGGACGCCTGCCTGGACTGTGGCGAGTGCGAACCGCACTGCCCCCAGCACATCCCCATCCGGGAGCAGCTCAAAGAGTGCCTGACGCTGTTCCATAACTATACGAGGTAGAAAACGGCAAAAACACTGATGAGTGCGCCTCATTGCGGGACTAGCAGACACCTGTTGCAGTACAACGTATAGTGAGACAGGGACGGGAAGCAATGGGAGCGTACAACAAAATATGGTGGGCGGTAGTGGATTTGAACCACTGACCTCCTCGTTGTCAACGAGGCGCGCTCCCGCTGCGCCAACCGCCCACGCAGAGTTCATTATAGCACATGGCTTACCCGATGTCAAACGACTGCACCGCCTCCAGCAAGGGCGGACGCTCCCACAACCAGCGCACCGGCAACCGAAATCCCTTCAACACCACGCTGTGGTACACGCCCTGCGCATCCTCCCGACGGCGATCGTAACGACCATCCTCGCCCAGCACGAAGAAGTCCACGCGCTTCGCATCGGGGTCAATAATCCAGTATTCGCGAATGCCTTCCAGTTCATACTCGGCAAACTTCTCGCCACGGTCGCGCAGTAGGCTCTCCGAAGAGGTGATTTCCACCACCAGGTCGGCGCCGCCCTCCAGATAGGTGTCGTGCAGGCGGTGCAGGTTCTCGTTCGCCACAAACAGCAGGTCAGGCTCTCGACCACGCTCACTGCGCAATAAACGCATCTGGAACGGTGCAGGGATTACCCGCCCGAGGTTGTGCTTCTGTACATAGGCTCGCAGCAGTGCGCTAAGGAAGCCTGCTATGTCCTGATGTTCCAGACCTGCCGGCGACAGATAGACCACCTCCCCCTCCACCCACTCGGCAAGAGTATCCTCGTCCATCTGCTCCAGAAACTGCTCGTAAGTTATCCGGACCTTCTGCGGCGAGACTGGTTGTGCAGGCAATGTCATCCCCCATCACCTCGTGTACCTATTATGACTCACCTCGCGCTTCAGGGGCAAGCGCAGAGATTTGCCATGGAGGAATCAGGGTTATGAACCGTTTTGTAACCAAGCCTCACCCACGCACACCCGCCCCATCATATCGGGCACGAGGATAATACCGTCGTCATGCGAGCCGTGAGTCGACGGCAAGCCGACATCCACAAACTGCCAGCTTTGCAGAGGGGGTTTGGCACTGCGCCACAGAAGACAGGAGGCCTGCTCTGCCATATCCTCCATCTGCTGTTCCAGCCACTGGCGCATTTCGTCTTCGGAACAAAATCGCTGGCGCAGGTAGTAGCTCAGCCGACGGTGCTGAGGCGTCATCCAGTGATGCACAAGCGAATCGCGCAGGTCGCTCGCCAGATGGTCCATGCTCTTCAGCCAGTCTTCGGGGGCAGCGATGCCCTCTTTCTCGGCGCGGCGGCGCAACAACTCGCGCAGGTCGCGATGTCCCCACAGCTCCTGTGCCACCGGCTGAAGGTGCTTCCATGCGCTTATCGCAACTTTCATCCACGGCGGCAGGATAATTCGTAGCCCCAGCGCCGCCGCCTGTCTCAGGGTAACCATGCCCGTTACCTGCTGGGTGAGGCTTTCCACATGCGCAGTTTGCTGGTCAACGATGCTCCGCACCCTCTCGGCGGCATCGCGCAAGACCTCCAGCGCGGTCAGGCGCATCTGTGCCGCGTGGAACTCCTGTAACCGCTGCTGATATACCTGCCACGCCTCCTCTACCTCCCTGCGACGTTTGTGATAGTGGAACCACGCAATGCCCGCGCCAATTAACACGGGAAGCCCGACCACTATCGGCACCAGCCACGCCAGTGGCAGAGCCAGCGAGGTGTATACCGCGTAACCCGCCAGCCCCAGCACCAGCCACCCTACCACCGCTGCGATCAACGACCAGCGCACCAGCCAGCTGGTCTCTGGAAGCTGTTGTAACGCTGTCTCAAACTGCGCCCGCGCCGTCTGCAGGGATTCGGTGGGTAATTTCGGCATCTCCAGTTTGAAGATGCTCCACCCCTCGATCGCCTTTGCCATCCCTTGGGCAAGAAACCTCAACAGAGGCACGAGACCCGTGAGCACGCGACCGTAACGCGAAAACTCCTCGTGCACCTTCTGCTGAAATACGCTCAACAGGTCTTCCGCTGCCTGCTGCAAGCCCTCGCGCCATTTGGCAAGGGTCTCCTCCTGCCACCTTGCATCCCATTCATCCGACTCCTGAAGCCAGCGGCGCGGGTCTTTGCCAATCGGGGGCGTTTCCTGTCTGAGCAGGCTCAGGGTCAATCCCGCTCCACCCGACACCAGCCCGGGCAGTTTGGAAAGCAGGGTCTGCCACCAGCTGCCCTCGGCTGGCGTTACCTCCTGCGGCAGGGGCGAAGGCTCCTCCGGCTCCTCCAGCAGAGGCTGGAAAGTGTCCGCGGTCAGCTTGTCGGTCAGTGCCTGCTCGATTTCCGCCAGCGGAAGCACCAGAAAGCTGAAGCCCAGCGTCAGCACGACATCGGGAGAATGCGACGGTGAGCGGAAGAACCAGTGCTCGCCCGCCGAGGAAGCGGTATGCACAGCGGCATAGAGCAGATAAGGCAGGGTCTCCACCATCTGCTCGCAGGTGATACTGGAGCCATCGGAGCGTATCAGCCCAACCAGCCAGGTAGCGCAGGGCACCAGCCATCTGTCCCCCGCGGCAAGGGGCGTTTCCGGCAAGCGAAGGGTGTTCAGGTCATGCGAGGGGTGCAGGATCAACAGATGCAGGCGCACAGGAAGCTGCTCCTGCGCATGAGCGGAAGCCTGACGCAGTTCCTGCACGATGGCAGGTACGTCGGGCAGGTTCGCGCTGTCCACCACCAGCAATATCTGCACCAGCAGATAGCCGCCAGGCGGTCCGACGCTCAGCCCGGCCTCACGCGCCGTGGTCAGGTTCTCTTCGGAACGGATGGCGTGCATCCATCTGGATAGCGGGCTGGCGAACGGCTCGCTGGTATGCACGCTGGGCTGATGCAGAGCCTCGTAACCGGAGCCATCGGTCGTACCCAGAGCAACCACGTACCGGACAGGGGAGCGGTACACGTCCAGCAGTTTCGCCAGCTTCTGCAGAACCTGTGTGCTGACCTCTCCCCTGCCCAGCACGATAGTCGGGTACACGGCTGTTTCCTCAGCTGGCATGGGAGTCTTCCAGGCGCGCCTCAAGACACAACATGTATTGATGGATGGCGTCGAGCTCTTTCCTGAGCTGCTTCCTTACCTGCTCGTTTTCCTCCTGATTAACCACTCCCGTCAGGCGCGTGTGGTATTCCTCGAGCAGGTCTAGCTCCCTTGTTAAGGTAAGCTGCTTCTCGACCTGCGCCCGCACCTCGCGGAGCAGTTGCTTCTGCTGTTCGTTGCTGGAAAACTTCTCCATTGCCTGCTGGCGTCCACCGTGCAAGAGGTCTTCACCATCGGGATGTTTCAGGACACGCTTTTGCCAGTCAGACGGCAGATGCTCGGTGATTAACAGCGGCCACTCCGAGGAGTACTTCGGCATAAACTCCCCCCTTCGCCCACGGTGGACGCTCAGGTAGTATTTGCCGCCCCTTTGGGCGATGTAACCGAAAGCAACGCCCCATGCCCACAGTTCCACCTCTTCGTCGGTTTGGTGCACAGGGTGAAGCTTGGGCAGGGTGTCGAAGAACCGTTTATCCACGTGCAAGCGATGGCGCACCTGTTCGTTGGCGGCGCGTCGCTCGTAGAAGTGGCCCATCTGGTTCGCACTGCGCAGATAGTAAGCGCGCGCTCCATAGCAGCGCTTCAACAGCGTAATCGCGAAGGGATAGCCATCCTGCACTGACTCAGCTTTGACACCATACTCCCTGCACAGGTCCTCCACAGTGGCTCGCAGTTCTTCGGGGGTTTTACCGTTTGTTGCTGGAGGTATACTAACCGCCACGCTGGTTTCATAGCGCGGCTCGCCCGGCGGGTCGCTGGTGCTCCAGAAGGGTTGACAGACGTCGAAGAGCATTTTCAGTTTGCGGCGCAGGTATTGCGCACGCCCACTTCCCTGTTCAACACCTCCCAGAACCACTTCAACGACGTTCGCCTTGGCTCTGACTTGCTCCCTGAGCACTTCCGCCGCCGCGGCAATGCGCAGATCCGCTTCTTCCTGCGGATCTATGTGTGTGCTCATGAGGGAGCCAAATGCCGGTGCATGTTGATACTTTTCTTTCAGCCTGGCATAGACTTCGCGGACTTTACCGAAATCTATGTTGAGCGTACGATAGAAGGCATCGAAGTCCTGACGCAGGATAGCCAGCCACTCCAGCTCGTAACCGTTGGTATGAGGAGAAGATGTTTTCACAGCATCCCTTTCCCGCAGAATGTTGTCGGTGTTCTGGTCGTGCGTTTTCCAGTGTTGCACCAGATCGCGCCAGTCCTTGATCTGGGCAATCAATGGCTTTTGCTCTTTGCCGACATCGCCGTTAAGTATGCGCAAAGCCTGTTGAGAGGCTTCCCTGCGAAGGCTTCGGTCGGCGTAGGTGTTCAACTGCTGCCGAACCTGTTCTGCCAGGCTGGTCAGCTTGTCACGTCCTCCTACCTGCCACCAGGGTCCTCCCGCGATTTGCCCGATCTGCTCCGCTGCACGCTGTATAGCCTCTGTCGCTTCTTGCATCCGCTTTTCGTGTTCCCGGATTTCTTCGGTCAGCTCGCCGCACACTTTCTCGAGAACGCCGGCAAGTTCTCCCAGAAACGCCATGCATCCATCGTGCCCGCGCTCGTTGAGAATGTCCGCAGCCCGGTTGCCGATTGCCTTTTTAGCCTCTTCGAGAACCTGCTCCGCCGTCTGTGCGATGTGTTTCTGCTTTTCGGCGAGCCACTCCCCCTTCAGCCTGCTTATCTCCCGATCGCACCACTCCTTGCAATACTGCGCCTGAGACCTGATATTCCTCTTTCCAGCGCCCTCTGCCTCGTTCAGGATGTCGCTGACGGACGGCTGGTTGTAGTCGTAGCGTTTGCCATCCGGTCCCTTTAGCAACCGTTCAATGATTTGGTTGCTGGATCCGCGCTCTTCCAGTTGGTTCGTGCTCAGGAACTCGTCCACGACAGCTGTAACCTGCCACTCTGCGCTGGCATTTGGCGGTTCACCGAACATCTCTCGTGCGGCGCGGATCGCACAATAGCGCAGCAGCTCCTCCACAGGCACCGCAAGGCTGGTGACGGCAAGGCTATTCATCAGGCGCGGAAGTCCCGTCTCAGCGCAGGGGATAGTCTCAATAACCGCCAGGGAGTTTCGCTTGGCACTGCGTGCATACGCACCGATCGGCGAACCGATGTCTATCAGCAGACTGCGCGCCACCATCTCGAAAGCGTGCAGTTTGTCGGACAGAAATTGCCCCTGCTGGTTGGTTCCCTCCACCAGAAAGACCTCGTCAACGAGCGGTTCGCGCAGGGTGTACTCGCCGATTATGGGGAATCGGAAGGTCCACTTCTGTTCCTGCAGGTTGTGCGGGTTGCACAGATACTCCAGCTCCATGAGCGTCGCATAGGCGTTTGCCTCAATGACCTCCATCAGCGAGGCACTGATGCCGCTCTCGTTGCGAAACACCGAGGGCAGGTAGAACACGCCCACTATCTCCCCGTCCAGATTGTTCTGCTCCATGATATAGCGCAGAGCCATCGCGGTATCCATGAATATCGCCGAACCGGTGCCTCCACACACGGAGCAGATAAGGTATATCCTGGGTTTGAAGTGCTCGACCTCCACTTTCTGGGGCACGCCCTGCATCATGGCACTCGTCAGCTCCCGTACCTGCATGATACGATGTATCGCCGGTTGCAGGTAGTCGGTATACAGCACGTCAAAAGAAGCGTGGAACGCAAACCGTCCTGCCGGACGGATGCCTGCCGCCCCATCTGCGTTGCGTAGCATGGTCACATCAAGATTCGAGTTGAGGATGTACTCGAAATAGGGGTGCAGTTTGGGATTTTTCTCGTACTCTTCGAGTAGCTGCTCCGGGTTGTGCACAAAGATAGTTGCCTTCTCAGACCCATCCACCGGTGCCAGCTCAGGGTCAGCCCCATACGGACCCTGGTCCGTGTCCACAAACAGAAAGCCAATCAGCCCCCGCACCTGATACCGCTCGTGCAGGAGCCTCTTCAGCCGTCGGGCGGTGTTGACACCACTGCCACCCAGCCCGACCACCAGCGTAGGGCGGAACGTGCCACCCTCGTGGAACTGAACCGCTGTTACGGTTTGCTCAAGAACGTCAGACACTTTTGATTGAGCAGCCATGAGTGATACCCTCCTTATAGCGTAGTCAGTTGCTGGAACTGCCACCAGGTCCAGCAGCCGTAAAGCAACATGAGTAACCCTATTCCAACTAATACCCGCTTCACGGGTGTGAATTGCTTCCACGGTTGTCGGGTGTCGCCGGTACGGTGAACCCCTTCATACTCCAGTGCCCAGTCATTGAAGCGCAGCGCAACTTCTCCCTGCAAAGGACGAATTTCCTTGCTCAGGTCCTTTACGTCGCCCGGCTCCACCTGGAGCGAAGTCATCCCCGGCTTGGCTACCAGCGTAAATAGCGTGCCCTCGACGTCGGGCAATCGGATGTCGCAGCCCTTACCGCCGACCGTCTTTCTCACCGTCTGGAGTAGCTGCGGGGTTATCTCTGCCGTCTGGGTGAAGCCATCCGTCCGACGCAGACGCAGGGAGTGCCTGTAAAGCGGAACTTTCTTGCCGGGCAACAGGAAGCCTACCACCAGCAGAAGCCCGCCAACCCAGACGGGCCATGTAGATGGGCGGTTATACTGCACCTGCACGCTTTCTGGTTCGGCTTCAATCCATTGTCCCCGCCGCAGCACAGCAGTGGTCACGAACAGCCGATACCGGCCCGGTTTGGGAAGCTCCAGCGTGGCGGTAAACTCGCCTCCCGCCCTGTCGGGCACAACCGCCTTCGCGGATGGCTCCGCCCAGGCACGCACCCGAATGGTTTCATCGCCCTGCGGGTCATAGGGTCTCATCTCTTCACCCGCCAGCATCCGAACGGTCACCTTCACCCGACTGCCCACACGCTGTCCGGGCGTTGGCGAGATGATTCGCGGATAGGGCACGGCTTCCACCGCGAAGGAATACGCCGATGTCCACCGTTCACGTGGGTTCCCCGAAGCAGGATCCGTCCACTGCCACCGTGCTTTCAGCACATAGTCGCCTGTTCGCTGGGGCGAGTAGGTTCCCGTAAAGATGCCATCACCCGGCTGGCTGTCACCGTGCGAGCCATCATCATACAGGGCGACGCGGTCTACCACGTTGCCTGCAGGATCATAGATATTCGCGGTGACAAACGAGCGATGTTCAGCGGACAGAACGGGGATTCGCACCTCAATACGGATCTCCGGGCGGGTACGTGACCACGCGAACACCTTGCCGTGCTCCGGCTGGAACACCTCAAATGGTGTTTCCGGCTGAGCGAACCCGACACCAGAACAGACTGCCACAGTAAACACGAACCAGACCAATACACTGCGCATCCAGACACCACCTTGGGGTAGGGCAGGCTATATACTCCAACCGCAAGCCGTCAGCAATCTGACTTACTGCCTGCCGTCGTCTTTATTTATTATGATGCCACTCTCGTCAAAAAGTTGCAAGAAGATTTTGCCCTTTTACTGACGGCGAAGTCCAAAAACAGCAATTTTAACAGCACGAACCCTTTCAAAACGTGCCGAGGTGAAGCCAGTCGCGAAGAAGGAACAGCAGTCGCTCCAGAAATACCGCCATACGGGTCATCACTGTGTTGCCGAAGAACGCCCCGAAGCTAATCATCAACAGCCAGCGCCCCATCCGCGCCGTGTGGCGAACAGGCGCCCATTTGTGCTCAAAGGAGAAGAAGAAATAGACCATCACGCAGACGATGGTTCCTACGAAGATGATATTGTTCAACGACATCCACAGCGACACCGGCGCGGCGCTCCCCCCGACCAGCGGCGTGCCATCTGCGCGAGCGATGAGCGGGCGGAACGAATCGGCAATCTGCGGCATGTTCATCAGCAGTTGCTGTTTGAACACCACACCCGCGCCCGCGCCCAGCGTCATGCCAATCACGATGCGCGATAGCCACAGATACTTGCGGCTGAACTGGAAATACCACAGCGTGCCCAGCAGACCCATGAAAACCCATAGTGCCTGCGCACTGCCCGGTGCGAAGCCGTTGAACACTGCCGAAAAGCCCTGCACCATCGGCTCCCACCACAGCGGCGCCAGCACCTGCTTCCACATGACGATGAAGTTATAGCCCACTCCCAGCCCAATCATCACGTTCAACAGCAGGCGATACAGCTTGTTGTCGCTGATGAGATACGAATAGATGCCCAGTGTCACGATTGCCGCCAGCCAGATTTGCCACGTCTGCGCGCCTTCCATCAGCCTTTCCTCCTGCGTGCGGCGAAGTAGCCGATGTTGCCCAGGATGACCGCCACGATAATCACCAGATGTCCGAACGCCTGCGGCACAATTAACTTCGTGCCCATGCTGTTGCGCTCGCGAATGTCGGGATGGAGCAGGGCGTCATACTCCGCTGCGCCGCGCACACCCACCAGCATCCCCACCAGCTGCCCCGACAGCAGATACCGATAGTAGGTGGTTGACTGTATGCCCGCACAACCGAAGGCAATCGGCGTGCCGTACACCCCGTGCACAAAGGGAATCCAGTCCTCCATCGGCGAGTAGGTGACCGAGTACACCAGGTAGATGTCTTCGATGTTACGCACCCTCTGCATCAACGGAAGGTGTTCGGCATCGTCTAAGGAATAGCCGCGTGAGTCCTTTTTATACTGCTGGCGGATGTCTCTGGCTATCTGCTGAAGCGCCTGCCACCCGCCTTTGGTGTAGCCCAGGTTCACCCAGTCCACGCCGTACTTGCGGTCGGGAAACTTCTCGCGCACCAGCTTCTCAATCACCTTATCGGCAAATTGTGCACCCAGCGGCGTAATCTCCACCGAAGTCACGATAAAGGGAATGCGCCGGCGGAACAGATGCTCAAACACCACCTCCACCTGTCCCCAGTTCTCGCCCTGACTGCCGGCATCCCATGCGCTGTCCACCAGCACCACCTTATCCGGGGGGCACTTCTCGATGAACTCGTAGAGCCGCCGCGTCTCGGGCGAGACGTAAACAGGCAGTTTAATGTTCACCACGAACGGCAGCGCACACGCCACCCAGATGGAAAGGTATATCCATCGTCGGTCTATCGCCTGAAGCTTGCTCAGCCATTCCCACATTCGCCGTCAACCCCCTTCGTGCTACAGTTCTCTGTCAAAGAACGCCCCACGTTCCAGCGACAGCCAGAAGCGAAGCCCGACCGCAATCGCACCAACCATCATGCCGAACCACATCCCGCGTACGGCGGCGGAGTTGGCGATATACAACACCCACTGCGCCATCACCGGCAGCTGCAGGAACGAGGGCAGACCATGCGTCAGCCACAGCCCAATCGGAATCTGTCCCAGCATCACGATAAACGCCGACGCCATCATCAGTGCCGCCTCGCCTGACCTGACGCGAAACGCCCGGTAGGACGCCGTCGCCATGTGGAACGCCAGCAGGGAGAAAACGGTGGAACTCATCGGGCGGAGCAGGTAGTTGAAAACTACGTCGTTCGCCTCCTTCAGCCAGCCGCTCTCCACGCCGTATCCCAGCCCCGCCACCATACCGCCCACTACCGCCACGAAGAACAGCACACTGCCGTACCACTCCGGTCGCCGACGACGGATGTTGCCCGAATGCACCATCACCAGGCTGATCAGCCCCATGCCCCACGCCATCGCCCCCAGCACGATGAAGAAGTTGTTCACGGAGGTAATCCAGTCGGAAAGGTAGGTGCTAGGTCCGACCCGTGCCCTGTCGCCCACGCGCAGCTGGGCCGGCTCTACCCGCTCCGGTGCGCCCGTCGGTCGCTCCCGATAGGCAATCAGGTTCGGTTGGATGGAAACCTGCCGTTCCTGCCCGTCGGCCCGCAGGACGATGGCGGCTGGTGACACTGACACCACCTCCCCACGCACCGTGCGCCACGGAACGGTAGGCGGAACCACGAACTCCAGGAAGTAATACAGCCCAGCAAGGAAGGTCACCAGCGCAATCAGCCGTCGTTTCGTCATCGCTACCGGTACACCCCTATTATCTGCACAAACGGGTTCTGGCTACCGACAAAGGTCACACTCAACGCGCCCAGCAGGATAACCGCCAGCACGATAATCTTGGAGTAGTCCTGCCCCACGAGACTGCCCAGCATGACGGGGTCACGGGTCAGATACGCGCTGGCGGCGTACAGCTCCTCGCCGATGACCGTGTAGTCGCAGCTGGCGATGAAGAACGGCACCTGAAAGTACTGGTCCGTACCGGCAATCTGGATGGCGCCTGTGCGCTGTCCGGGTTCGGTGAGCAGCAGGGAGGTATAGTCGTACATACCGAAGAAGAAGTGCGCGGCGGTCTTCTCCTGCGTCATCAGGTTGGCGGTCGCCAGCGCGAGCTGGTCGCCCGATGCGGCGAGGAATCGGATATCTTCGGGGTTGAACAGCTCGGGGCGCCCCGCCTGGGCATACGCCTGCTTCACAATGTCCTCGGCGACGGGCACGACGACGGGGATCGCGGTAGTCACAATCACGCGGGAACCCATCTGCGCTGCTTTGCGTGCCACATGCCCCAGCACGCCCAGCGCCGCCAGCGTGCCCACGTTCTGCACCTCGCCCACGCCGGGATGAAAAATCATCGGACGCCCCATCTCCGTCGCCCGACCGATGGCTTCATCGACCTCGTTCAAACCGGGGATGCGCCGAATGAACCGTGCCCTGCCCCGTCGCGCGGCATGGATGTTGCCCAGAATGAAAAACATGAACAGCGCAATCACTACCAGAATCTGCAGGTTTGCATGTTCCATCGTGCCATCCCCCGTGTGGCAATTTCGCCGTTCGGTTGGGGATTGCCTTCACGGCATCCGAGCCGCGGGAAGGGGGACACCACGCCGTTCGATTTGGGCGCGCTGTCCGCAACTTCTAAGCAATTGGCGACGACTGAGCCAGAAGGATGCCCAGCCCGATACGCTCGGGCTGGTATTTCCTCTACCCTTCGGCTTCGGACATCAGCCTAACCGTATGGGCTGGGCATTCTGTGCACTGTTCCAAACCGCCTCGGCAACCTGAAGGTCTCTCGCGCCATCCCAGAGAGTGCTGCGGGGCGTCTCCAGGCCCAGGCAGCTGCGGGCGAAGTTGCGCAGCTCGCCCAGATAGCCGAAACAGCCCGCCGCGTGCACGCGCAGTATCTCCGTCCAGTCGGGCTGCCACTCTATCCACTGGTTTCTGCCGCCCACATGCACGTCCCCCAGTGGTTCACCGCGCGGGCGATAGCGCAGGCGGAGCATGTCCTCCACCTCCAGCCAGCAGTCCACCCCCGTGAGCGCAAGGCGTTCGTGAATCTTCCAGGAGGGCGACTCCAGCGCGTTCAGGTTCAGGATGCCCAGTGCGCCACTCGCAAAGCGCAGGTTGACCGCATAGCCAAAGCGGTTCTCGTCCACCGTGTGCAATCGGGCATAGACTTCCTGCACCTCGCCGCCGAAGTAGCGCGCCAGGTTGAACAGGTGAACCGCCTGACCAATCAGAAACGCCTGCGGTGCGCTCGGGATGCCCCAAATCGCCGGATAGGGACCGTTGGAGAAGCGAATCTCCACCACCGTGACGGCTCCAAACTCCTCCTGTCGGCTCACGATAGACTTCGCCAGCTCATAGCCCACCGCAAACCGCTTCATGTAGGCAACCGCCCCCCACAGCCCTTTTCGGTCGGCATACTCCGCCAGGTCGCCTGCCTGTGCATATGACAGGGCAGATGGCTTCTCCACAAAAATCGGCAGTCCGGCGTCCAGACACTGTTTGCCTACCTCCACATGCATCTGCGGCGGTCCCACCACCACAACGCCGTCCAGCTCCTCCCGCTCAAGCATGGTAGCCACTTCCGTATACCAGCGCAGTGCGCCGAACCAGCGGGCGTTACGCTGAGCCAGCTCCTCGCGCAAGTCGCACACCGCCACCAGATCCATCTCCGGTATCTGGTGCACTGCCGGGAAGAGGGAATGGGTCGCATGTCCTCCACAGCCGACAAAGGCGATACGTGCTTTGCTTTGGTTGTTCACAACAGTCCCTCCGCATGAAAAAGTAGCGCCTTTCCAGTTCGCCGTGTTCCGGATTTTCTCCCGCATCTGGAGCCATCCATAACGGCTACAGAGCGACTGCCTTGAAGGTAACTTGCTGGTCGGTTACCTGAGCGTAAAAAGCGTCAACCTGAATAAACGGGAATCGCCCCTGCAGAAGATGGGCAGCGGTTCGTAAATCCTCTATCTGCATCGCCAGAACGGTCTCTGCAGACACCCGATAACGTTCATAAAAGGCACACCGCTCATGCGCAATGAGCAGAACGCGCTGTATGGCGTGCGCTTGTATGAGAAAACTCAGATGACCCAACGCCAGGTCACGCTCACGCACCGTCTGGACATCCAGCCTCAGCCACCCTGCTCCACCCGGAACCACGAAGCGGTCGTACCATACCTCGTTGAGTGACTCTTGCACGAAGTGTTCGCAGGCTGGAGCAAATCGCCCATCCGAACAGTACACTACCAGCGTATGCGCAAACTCATCCCTGTACATCTGTTCTATCCCCGCAAAGGAAATCTCCCCTCGTATTTGCGAATACCTTACGTAGCAACATGCTGTGGAGGACATGATGACATCCCGAGAACGGGTACTTGCTGCCATAGAGTTTCGCGGACCAGACCGCGTCCCCTTCCAACATGCGGTGTTTCCGGGCGCGTTCTGGCGACACGGGCAAAAGCTAGTGGACCTGCTGAACTCACGTCCCGACGACTTTGGCGGGCGCAACTTCTCCATTCCTCCCGAGCCCCAGGTGGAAGGCGACATTGAAGAGTACGTGGACGAATGGGGCAGCCGATGGCTGCGGCGCAAGGGCTACAGCGCAGGCGAAGTCAAAGAGGCGCCCATCAAGAGCTGGGACAACCTGCGCCACTACCAGTTCCCTCCCATTGCCGACGATAGCGCGTTCGACCAGATTGCTCAAAGCCTGCAGTCCCCCGACCGCGACTGGTTCAGCGCACCGGGTGGCTTTATCCTCTTTGAGCGTCTGCAGTGGCTTCGCACCAGCGAACAGCTGTTTATAGACCTCGCGGAGGAGCCGGAACCCCTTCACGAGCTCGCCGACCGCATTGTGCAGTGGAACATCCAGCACATCCAGAAGTGGCTGAAGGCAGGCGCAGACGCCATCTTCTTTGCCGACGACTGGGGAGCGCAGAGCCGACTGCTCATCAGCCCCCGCCAATGGCGATCTCTCTTCAAACCGCGATACAAGCGCATGTTCGACGTGGTGAAGGAGGCGGGCAAAAAGATATTTTTCCACACCGACGGCTGGACGGTGGATATCTGGGACGACCTGATAGAAATCGGCGTGGATGTGCTGAACCCCCAGCATCCGCTCATGCCGCGCAAACTGCTGGAGGAGAAGCTGGCAGGCAGGGTGTGCGTGCGCTCTGACCTTGATCGCCAGTACATTATTCCCTTCGGCACGCCGGAACAGGTGCGCCAGCATGTCAGGGAGACCGTGGAGCTGTTCGGCAGGTTTAACGGCGGGCTGATTCTGCACGGTGAAATCGGTCCCG
The DNA here is from genome assembly GCA_964579145.1 of uncultured bacterium. GTDB lineage: Bacteria > Armatimonadota > HRBIN16 > HRBIN16 > HRBIN16 > HRBIN16. The sequence goes on from CAZOGB010000005.1 coordinate 73,984, forward strand.
AAGTGCCCTGGCAAAACATCGTGGCGATGTACGAAGCCTTTGAGGAGTTTGGAAGGTATCCTGTTTCATGAGCGTTACGCTGAACGAAGGGAATGACAGTGAAAATTGTCGAAACACACAAATTGGGCAACAGGGAGGAAGCAGGTGTCGCTTCAGCTGGATCAGATTTACCTGATGGACTGCCGCGAGGGCATGAAGCAGATGCCCAAAGAGACTGTAGACCTAATAGTCACCGACCCGCCGTTCGGCATCTCGTTCCGCGGTCGGCGCAGTAACTACAATCGCACGCAGGAACGGGTGCTGGAGGGTTACAACGAAATCCCCGAAGAGGAATACTATGCGTTCACGCTGTCGTGGATGCGCGAGGCATCACGCGTGCTTAAAGAATCGGGAAGCATGTACGTGTTTTCAGGCTGGAACAACCTGCGCGACATCCTGAACGCCCTGCATGAGGTCGGACTGCAGACGGTCAACCACATCATCTGGAAGTATCAGTTCGGCGTATACACGAAGCGGCGATTCGTGACCTCTCATTACCACTGCCTGTATGTTTGCAAGAACGAAAGGCTGCGCCGGTTCTACCCGGAGGCTCGCTTCCCCGCCGACGAGCGCAGTCCCGACGGAGGCAATGCCCGCTACCGGGATATGGAAGACGTGTGGAACATCCCGCGCGAATACTGGAACGGCGATGTGAAGACGCCCACCAAACTGCCCAGTGCGCTGGTGCAGAAGATACTGCAGTACTCCTCGCAGGAGGGCGACGTGGTGCTCGACCCGTTCCTGGGGTCCGGTCAGGTTGCCGTGGTTGCCCAGCAGATGGGGCGACACTACATCGGCTTCGAGATTGTGCCAGAGATTTACGAATTCGCCCTGCGACGTCTGCGAGAAGGGGTTTATCGGTTGAAAGCTGTTTCCGGCTGAATACGCCTATTGCACCGCTGCCCAGCGCAGCCCTTCCGTGTCCCACCACTGCAGGGTCACCCGCTCCACGAAGTCGGCGCACTCTTCCCAGCATCGCGCCATCAGCGGCTCCCCGCGCAGTGCCTCAAAGCGCAGAGCTAGCGGCGCGGTGTTCAGTATCTGCACATCCACGGGCAGGTGAATCGCGTGCTCCAGCGTGTCGGCGAGGTCAAAAGCCACGCTCAACGCCTCGCGTCCCTCCAGCGCCTCCGGCTGGAGGTAAACCGCCACATCCACATCTTCAAAACTGCCCTTCAGCAGGAACGAGCCGAACAGATAGGCGAAGCGCACCGTTTCGATGCGCTCCAGTGCCTCGCAAAGCACCCGCTTGACCTCCGCTTTTTGCTCGTCCCTCAGTCGACGACGCATCAGTTTGCCCTCCCGTAGACCCTCCAGAACATGCTTCGCTATCACCAGAGGGTTCCCCTGTCGGCAAAGGGTTACAACCTGCCTCTCAGCTCCAGCAGCTGACCGTCTCCTGCCTGCAGCGTCAGGCGGACAACGTTTCCCCGTACGGTGCGGGGTCGTCTGCTCTCGTGCACCAGTATCTGGGTTACCTCGCGGGCAAAACGTATCTCCACCTCGCGTGGCGGCAGGTCGTTCCAGCCCTTGCTTACCCGGCAGTCCACCACCATCACCAGCGGCGGCTTGCCCCTCTGCTCCAGAACGCCCGCCAGCAGGCCATCGTGCATCGCCTGTACGGTCTCGCCCTGCGCCGGGCGCACAAAGGGAGGGTTATCCGCAGGTATCTGTTCGCGCTGAAAGGCTGTACAGTACACCCGCGCGCATTCGTGTCCCAGCACCTTCTCGCCCCACAGGGCAATTCTGCTGTTTATCCCTTTCACCACAGGGTACAGCGGGGTCAGTGCTTTCTTCGCCTCCTCCAGCGTCTGATAGTGTCCATAGCGTTGAATGGCGGTATCGTTGTCCATACTGTAGGTAAAATACCAGATACCCTTTGCGCCGTACGCCAGCGCGAGGTACGCCGGAAACCGCACCAGCGAATCGGTGCGCTCATTGGGCGGGAAGGTGGCGTTGAACATGGGCCAGAAAAGAACTCCATGTTGCCGGCACTGACGCGAGTAGCTGGCGTACGCGTTGACGTACCGCAGAGCGAGCTGCTCGGCGGGAAGCTGACGCTCGTACAGCGTCGGGTAGATTTGCGGGTTACAGATGGGGTTGTTGTGTCGGGCAAGGTTCTCGGGCGGTATCCAGCCGCACAGCCATGGCATCAGATGCGGTTTGCCCTGTTCAAAGAGGAAACGGGTACACGCCTGAGCGCGAGAACTGACCTCTCCCTGGTCATCGCCTATCATAAAGCCCAGTAGGGCGGGATGTCTGCCAATCCGCTCGTAAAGCCACTGCAATTCCTCCAGGCTGGCAGGATGGTGGGTGGGATGGTCATAAGGCTCTTCCCAGCGTCTGCCTCCCCAGGGGCGGTCGTTCATGGTGTAGGTATCAAACATCACCCAGAGGCGGTGTTTGTGCGCCATGTCCAGTTCACGGATCCCCTTCCCGGCGTCGCCATAGCCGTCTATCTGCATATAGCGACCTGCCATCACCACATTGAAGCCTGCCTCGCGGTACAGGCGAAGTGCAGCGTCGGACGCCGCAGGTCCCCACCATGCCCCAATAACAAAGCCTCGGTAGCGAAATTGCCAGGCGTCTATCGGTCTGGGAGCCATTCTCTGACCTCCTGCCAGTGTATTACCGGCTATTTTGCCAAGCGATGGTGGTTTCCTGCGTTCGGTGGGAGTGGCGGAGGAGTTGCGAAAGGCGAGAGAGATCAGGCGTCTGTGTGGAACATGCCCATATCGCGCTGGAGGTAGTTGCGCAGGCGCAGTACCGCCTGGGTATGCAGCTGGTAAACCCGCGATTCGGAAACGCCCAGCACCTTGCCGATTTCCCGGAAGGTCAATCCCTCGTAGTAGTACAGGGCGATGACCAGTCGCTCTCGCTCGGGCAGGCGGTCAATCGCTTCGGCAAGCAGGCGTCGCATTTCGCGCTGTTCCACTTCGGCAATGGGGTCGGCGGTAGCATCGGAGAGCACGTCAGCAATGTGCAGTTTCTCGCCTGCATCCTGTGTGCCCAGAATGAGGTCATCCAGCGAAATCAGATTGGTACGTCCGGCATCACACAGCAGCTGGTGGTACTCTTCCAGGGTGATGCCCAGTTCCTGCGTGATTTCCTCTTCGGTAGGCGGTCGTCCCAGGCGGGTTTCGAGGGCAGAATAGGTGCGCTCCAGGTTCTTCACCCTGTCCCTGACCGAGCGCGGCACCCAGTCTTCTGAGCGCAGGAGCTCCAGAATCGCTCCCCGAATCAAGGCAATGGCATAGGTCTCAAACTTCACCTGGCGCGAGGGGTCAAACTGGTCCACCGCTTTAATCAACCCCATGATGCCTGCGCTCACCAGGTCCTCTCGGTCCAAAGTCGGTGGGAGCGAACTGACCACTCGCCCTGCGGTAATCTTCACCAGATAGGCGTAACGTTCAATAATCTGATTACGCGCCTGCGGGTCACCATAGCGTTTGTAACGCTCCCACGCTTTATCCATCTCCACTGCGGGCATGACCTGCCAGTCTCTCCTCCGTCGTCAATAACAGGAGCCGCTCACCGAGCATGGTCAGGCAACCACCATAACCGGGCTGGATGGCTCGGTGATCACGCTGCCTGTTTCTCCTGCGAACCCTCCTCGTCTGGTATCTCTTCAGCAGCTGGAGTCTCTTCGGCAGCAGGTCGGTTTTCCACGGGCTTCTGTGCGCTCTGAGTGCTGGCAACCACCTGAAGTACGATAAAGACTGCAGTAAGCATTACAAAGACCGTTACCGCCCGGAACAGGCTTGTCGCCAGCGAGATACCGTTCCAGCTTGCCAGTAGCCACGTCCACACGGCACCTCCCAGAGCCACGAGCCACCTCAGCCGACCTGTGCTCATACCACTCTCCGCTACGACATGTAGTATATCACACTACTGCTATCGTTGCCAGTTCATCCAGTTCATAAGGTGGGAAGGAAGCCTCTCCCACTGGGCGTGGGGCGAGACGGCTCGGCAGGAGCCTCGCCCTCCACAGATCATCTGTCCCCCAGCTGGTGGGCGCACCTCCTGTAGGGGCAACCCTCTGTGGTTGCCCTCTGACATGGAACAGCCCCACCTGACCTCCCCGCAGGCGGGGAGGAAACCCCTCTCCCTGCCTCTCCCCGATGCGGGGAGAGGTGTATCGCCCCTTCCCTCGCAGGGAAGGGGACGGGGGTTAGGTTAGTTGTCAAACACTTCTCAGCAACGTAGAACAGCCCCACCTGACCTCCCCGCAGGCGGGGAGGAATCTGGCTCCCCTTCCCTTGCAGGGAAGGGGACGGGGGTTAGGTCTACCATCACGCAGCCTCGAGTCCGGCGCTGCGGCGCTCCAGCGCACGCAGATAGAGCTGGACATACTCCCCTGCGGCGTGTTCCCATGAATAGTCCGCACGCAGGGCGGAATCGACCAGCTTCCGCCAGTGCTCAGGCTGCTGGTACGCTTTCAGCGCGCGCTTGATTGCCTTCAGCAGTTCCGCCGGGTCATAATCTTCGAACACGAAGCCGTTGCCCTTGCCCGTGCGCGGCGAGAAGTCGCTGATGGTATCCGCCAGACCGCCCGTCTTGCGCACGATGGGAATGGTTCCATAGCGCAGAGCCATCAGCTGTCCCAGTCCGCACGGCTCGAAGCGCGAGGGCATCAGGAACATGTCACTGCCCGCGTAGATGCGCTGAGCCAGATCGGGGTCAAACCCGATGAACGCCTTCATCTGCTGGGGATGCGTCTGCGCCAGCTCGGTGAACAGGTGTTCATAACGCGGGTCCCCTGTCCCCAGCACCACAAACTGGAAGCCGAGGTCGAGTATCTTCTTCGCGATGGGCGCAATCAGGTCCAGCCCCTTCTGGTCGGCAAGCCGGGTAATCATGCCCATTACCGGCGTGTCCGCGCTGGGCGTAAACCCGCATTCCTTCTGCAGAGCCTCCTTGCACTGCGCCTTGCCCGACGGGTCATCGGCGCTGTAGTGGGCGGGGATGCGCGGGTCGGTGGAAGGGTTGTACTCCTCGTAATCGATGCCGTTGACGATGCCCTCCAGCCTGCCCTGAGAGGCGATGTACTGCAGAAGCCCCTCCATCCGACAACCGTATTCGGGCGTTTGTATCTCCTTCGCGTAGGTCTTGCTGACCGTATTGACCATATCGGAGTACACGATACCGCCCTTCAGGAAGTTCACGCGCCCGTAGAACTCCAGCCGCTCGTAGTGGAACAGCCATTCGGGCAAGCCCGCTTTCCACAACAGCTCGTATCCAAACTCACCCTGATACGCCAGATTGTGGATGGTAAACACCAGCCCCACCTTCTGCCATTCGGGCTGATGGGCATGGAGCACCCGGATGTACACCGGCACGAACCCGGTATGCCAGTCGTTGGCGTGAATGATGTCGGGTATCCAGTCCAGCTGCTCCAGCATCAGGGGGATGGTGCGGTCAAAGAAGATATACGGTTCCGGTTCAAGTGCGTAAATCTTTTTGGACTCGGTGGCTTCGGTGAAATAGTGGTGATGCCCGACAAGGTAGACGGGCGTGCCATCTTTGAGCCTGGTGCGTCGGATAATCGCCTCCTCCGTGGTCATGGGGTTGATGGGCACGGGCAGGCTTTTGATCACCGTGCGCACCGGATAGTCGGGATTCTTCTCAATCATGCGGTAACAGGGCATGGCGACACGCACATCGTGTCCCAGCGCACGCAGGGCTTTGGGAAGCGCACCTGCCACGTCTGCCAGACCGCCAACCTTTGCCAGCGGGGCAACCTCTGCGGAAACAATCAGCACTTTCAGGCTACGAGCCATGGTTGTTCCTCCTCTTTCGGAATGGGCAGCAGAGCAGGTGGGCGCAGATGGTCAGATAGACGCGCCAGAAAGGCATTCAACCCTCTGCCTGCTCCCGGATACGGCATGATGCGCGTTCGGAGCTCTGCGGCAAGAGCCGATAACCCTTTCGCTGCCACACTGTCGGGCCAGGATAGCCAGAAGCACGTATTTTGCTCTGCTGCGCTGCTCACTATATTATCTTCCATAATACTGCCCAGCAGCCGTACTCTGTCTGCAAACTGCCGGGACAGCAACTGCTCCACCTGCTTGCCAATCTTCTGCGCCTGGGCGAGCGACGTGCAGCGGTTCATCACCCAGCCAATCTGCAGGTCAGCACGTTGCAGGAGCAGTCTCTTCACCAGACTATACGTACTCAACAGGCTTTCGCGTTGCGGAAGGGCTATTGCCAGCACGATATCGGATGAGAGGGCATAAGCGAGGGTGTCGGTCGATGCGGCGGCGCCGGTGTCAATGAAGACCACATCTGCCAGCACCTCCAGCGTGCGCAGGCGTTCAATCACGTCTCGCTGTCCCTGTGGCGACAGGCGCTTCAATGCCAGAATACGCGCCCCGCCCGGTAGCACACGAATGCCAGCCGCACCAGAGACCAAAATCTCGGAAAGGTCGTGCCTATCGGCAAGCAGGTCTTCCAAGGAGTAGCGAGGCTCCGCGCCCAGCAAGCGGCTGCAGGTTTGTGCACTGACGTTCCCATCTACCAGCACCACGTGGCGCCCGGTCTGTCCCAGCAGGGCACACAGGTTGGTGGCGATGGTGGTCTTGCCAGACTGCGGCGTGCCGCTGACCACACTGACCACCCACGTGCCCATTCGCAGGTTTGGCGTGACGCCCAGTACACCACCATCCACTGCCCGCTGCGAGATTAGCCTGCGCAAACCAACCGCCTGATCCTGTACCTGAATCACCTGCACGCCTCCCCTTCTGCAAAATCACCTGTTAGCATTATCGGGTTGCGCAGGTAATTTATGCAGGGAGATTTCAGTAGCGGGCGACCTCACGCGCCACCTGATAGGCGAACTCCACCTCTTCCAGCGGAGTGCCCGGCTGAACCATGTGCGAGGTGCAGAAGATATAGCCCCCGCCCGGCTTCAGCATCTCCATCACGCGCCGAATCTCGTCAGCCAGCCGCTCGCGGGGCAAGCCCCGTCCCAACATGGTGCGCACATCTAGCCCACCATAGATGCCCAGCCTGCCGTAATAGTCCCGTTTGACCTGCGCGGGGTCCATACCCGCCGATTCCTGCACCGGGTGCACCACGCGGAAGCCCATTTCGACAACCCCGTCCAGCACGGGCGTGATGTAGCCGTCGCTGTGCAGGGAAAGCAAGCCTCCCTGTCTCTTTACGGCGTCGCAGATGATCTTCTCGGCGGGATAGATGACCTCCCACCACGTTTGCGGGCGGAACATGAGCGCGTTATTCATACCCCAGTCATCGGAGATGTGTATGACGTCCGCGCCCATCTGCAAACAGTTCTCGGCGTACCGCGCCGACCACCGGGCGATGCGCTCGTACAGCTGTCGGCACAGTTCGGGGCGCAGCGCCAGCTCCATCAGGTTCTGCTCCTGCCCGATCACGCCGTTTGCCGCCTCGAACACGCCCGGCGTCTGCACGAACACTGCCCTGCCCCGCCTTCCTTTATGGTGCTCAATCTCGGCGCGGATGGTGGTGTAGATTTCGGGGTCGTCGGGGTCGTTAAACTCCGCTTCCTGCGCAGACTCCAGCGTGTACACCCAGCCGTAAGCGGGTTCATACTGCGAATCGGGGCTGTTGGGTGGTGCACCATGCTTTAAAAATCCTTTCGCAGGGAACGCCTGCGTCATGTCCAGGTCCAGCGCATCGCAAAAAGCCTCAAAGGTTCCGTATTTGGCGGTGATGTCGTCAATCACGCCGGGCTGACCAAACACCCACAGATAGAGGGGCACGCGGTCAGGCTCCCGGAACTGTAAAGCGGTCATCACCCTCTCACGCGGTATCATGGCATCCCTCAGTCCAGGGTCTCCTCAAAGCCCAGATGTTCCATGTAAGCCTCTTCATATTGCGGGTTACCGGTCATCACGATATGCTTCATCTGGCGTGCCAGCCACTGCGCCCGTTGCCGCTCGCGCACCGAACGCAGGGCAATCTTGGCGCCTGCTCCCGCTGCGTTGCCGACGGGTTCTATACGCTCTAGCGGAAGCGGTGGTATCAGCCCAATCCGCTGGGCAGAGCGCAGATTCACATACATCCCGAAGGCTCCCGCGACCAGCAGGCGACGCACGTTCATCCACCCGATGCCCGCTTCTCTGAGCAGAACTTCCATCACCGCGCGGATGGAACCCTTCGCCAGCTGCAGCTCGCGCACGTCCTTCTGGGTCAGCACCACCCCTTCGGGGATGCCTGCCGATTCGGGAGCGACAAGATGAAACGCCCTCTGCTCGCCCACGGTGGTCCGATGCGTCTCCCACCACTCGCCCTGTCCGTGGTTGCCCATGCGTCCTGCCTCGTTGACCGCACCGATGTCCAGCAAACACGCCGCGGCGTCAATCAACCCCGAACCGCAGATGCCCTTCGGCAGTCCCCCGCCGATGGTGGTGATATGAAGCCAGCGGTTGTCGCCGTTGCCCTCCACGCTAATCTGCGAGACGGCGCCCTGCTCGGCACGGATACCCTGATAGATACGTCCGCCCTCGAACGCCGGTCCTGCCGCAGCGGAGGTGCAGTAGTACCTGCCCTCGTGACGCAGAACCACCTCGCCGTTCGTGCCGATATCCAGCGCGAGCACGGTCTCGCCTTCAGGGTCGTACAGGTGCGTCAACGCCACCGCCACCGTATCCGCTCCCACATAGCCAGCCACACAGGGCAGGGTGGTTAGCACCGCCGCCGGATTTGTACGCAAGCCAATCTGTCGCGCCTCCACGCTCAGCAGGTCGGCAAAGACCGGCACGTAGGGCGCAACGGCGATGGAGTTGGTGTTCACGCCCAGCAGAAAGTGGAGCATGATGGTATTGCCGACCGCTACCACCTCGTAGATGTCATGCGGGTCTACCGTGGCGTGCTGGCAGGCTTCCGCGATGATTTCGTTCAGCCCACGCACCACCGCATGTTGCAGGAGCTTCAAGCCCGCCGGGTCGTGATAAACGAAGGTCAAACGGGATACCACGTCATCGCCATACTGCACCTGGGGGTTGAGGCGTGCGGCATGTGCCAGGTCCTCGCCGCTTTGCAGGTCAACCAGATAGCCAACCAGCGTAGTGGTGCCGATGTCAAAGGCGATTCCCAGCAGTGGGCGCGTGTCATCGCTCTGAACCGCGAGCAGGCGGGTCTCCGCTGGGTGTTCGGGGTCGTGGAACAGCACCGCAAACACGCGGAAGTTCGCCTCACGCAGCACCTGCGGCAGCTGCCTGACCACCCCCAGCGAAACCTGCTCCACCTCGATGGCGATGCCGTGCTGTTCGCGCAGGGCGTCCAGCAGACGGCGCAGGTCGGAACGTTCATCAGAGGTGCTTGGTGGAGGCAGGTGTACCGACAGTCGGCGTACTGCAGGCTCCAGTGCAACCGGTCGTTCTACCGCAACGGTCAACACCTGCGCGATGGCGGGGCGGCTCTCGGCAGGCACTCTCACCTGCGCATCCCCTATCACCCGATGCCTGCAGGCTAATCGCCAGCCTTCGGCAAGCTCCTGAGCAGGAAGGTGGCGCAGTTCATCGGGAGTGGGCTCGGGAACCGCTCCTGCAGCAAAGCGCACCTTGCACTTTCCACACACACCAAATCCGCCACATGGGGTTTCTACCGCAGCTCCCGCCTGCCACAACGCCCGCACCAGCGGCGCGCCCTCGGGCAGGTCCACACTTATCTCATCGGGCAAAACCAGCACACGAGCCATCAGCACTCAAAACCTTTCCTTATCTGCTTTGGGGTAACAGTTACGGATAGCAGTTGCCGAATCCTGCTTTGCCGCGAACCCCTGAAAACATGAAGGGATTGCGTCCATCATGGGGAATATAGCGTGCATTCCTGCGACGCCCGTGTGCGCTTGCGCACGGAAAACAGGAGACGTTATAGGGTCGAACGGGGAACAATAAAAAATGGTGCCGACGGGGGGACTCGAACCCCCAAGCCCGTTCGGGCACTAGACCCTGAACCTAGCGTGTTTACCAATTTCACCACGTCGGCATCCACTCTTATATATACACCCACTGCCCTGCGTTTGTCAAGCGTTGTGAGGCTTGTTCCCCGAAAAAATTATCGTATCGGCTTCAGCACCCACCCGCTCATCGGAGGCAGGTTGATACGCAGATTCCCAGCGCGGTCTGCACGAATGATGTGCTGTGCTGGCATCTCTCCGGTGCTCAACAGCACCTGACACTCTCCGCCGCCGGGCACACGGATCTGAAGCGTTGCGGGCTTTTCGCCGTTGTTTATCACCACCAGAAGCCGTTCTTTGCCCTGCTGGCGCAGGTATGCGTAAGCGTTCTGGCTATCGTGGGTCAGCAGGGTGGTCCACTCGCCGCGGCGCAGGGCAGGATGTCCCTTGCGCAGACGAATCAGTGAAACCACGAAGTCTCGCAGTGCCCTGCCCTCCGGCGAGGGGTTCCATTCCATCGGGCGGCGGTTGTCGGGAATGTTTCCGCCCTCCATTCCTATCTCGTCGCCATAGTAGATGGCGGGCGCGCCCGGCAAGGTCATCTGCAGCAGGAACGCCAGCCGCACCTTCCGCCAGTCGCCTCCGCATAATGTGCGCAGCCGAGGTGTGTCGTGACTGCTGAGCATGTTGTACATCCCGTACGTCACCGCGGGGGGATAGGCCATCGCCAGCAGGCGCAGGCGGTCTTCCAGCACGGAGGGCGGGATACGCCGAAAAGCCACCCATTCCAGTATCGCCGCGCGCCAGGGGTAGTTCATCACCGCGTCGAACATGTCGCCCCTCAGCCAGTGCGAGGCATCTCCCCAAATCTCCCCGATAATCACCGCGTCGGGGCGAACGCGCTTCACCTCCCGACGAAACTCGCGCCAGAAGTGGTCGGGCACTTCGTTCGCCGTGTCCAGCCGCCATCCGTCAAACGGCACCCTCTTCATCCAGCGCGTGACCACCTCCAGCAGGTAGCGACGCACCTCCGGGTTCTCGTGGTTGAGCTTGGGCACATACGGGATGTTCCACCATGCGGAATAGGGAGGTGGGTTCTCAATCTTCACAGGGTAGCGATGCACCGTGAACCAGTTTCGGTATGCCGAAGCCTCCTGCTTCTCCAGCAGGTCACGAAAGGCGAAAAAGTACACCCCCACGTGATTGAACACGCCATCCAGCACCAGGCGCATTCCCCGCCGTTTCAGCTCGCGACAGAGGGTAATCAGCGCCTCGTCACCGCCGAAGTGAGGGTCCACATGTGTGTAATCATCGGTATCGTATTTGTGGTGCGTGACGGAGGTAAAAATGGGCGTGAGGTACAGCGCGGTCACGCCCAGCGAATGCAGGTAGTCCACTTTCTGCACCACACCCCACAGGTCGCCGCCGAAGAACTCATCCGTTCGCCCGGTCTCGTCAAGAGGTTTCTTCGGGTCGGGGTCGTTGCTGGGGTCGCCGTTCAGGAAGCGGTCAGGCATAATCTGGTAGTAAACGGCGTCCGCAGTCCACTCCGGCACGCGCACACGAGGCACACGCTGGGGCGATAGCTGGAACCACCGGGTAGGCTTGCTTTCGGACGTACCAGCGGGCGATAGCCACACCCTCTTCCCGCCGTCCTGCACCGTGAAGAGATACTGCCATGCCCGCACGGGAACGCCCAGTCTGTAGTAGGAAAAGAGGGTATCACGCGCTACACGGGGCATCCCCTTTCTGGTGAAGCGTTTACCGTCGTACAGGATAATTTCCACTTCCTGCACGTCGTCGCGGCGGGTGCGCACCGTCAGCAGGAAGCTGTCCCGGTCACCCTGCAGGTAGAGGAGACTCTGCGGGTCGTGGCGCAGGGCGGAGAGGGTAATGATGCCATCCCCGGCGCGCCCGGGCGGGTTGATACCTTTCGCCTCCACCACCAGCAGGGAGTTGATGTTGCCCATGCCATCGTCCACGTTTTGAACGGCGTTCGGGTCGGTGCGCCAGTCCGTGCCGTTGACCACAAACTTGTACTGATAGACGCCAGGCGCAAGATGCAGGGTGAGCGTCCACGTCCTGCCCCCGTCTTCGCTTCGCATGGGATGTTTGCCCACCTGCCAGTCGTTGAACGTACCCGCAAGACACACCACCTGCGCCGGGTTCTCTAACTGCAACCGGAAGGTAACGGGGATGCCGTCCTGCGCCCACACACGGGAGGACATTACCAGCAGGAGAACTATGCAGAATCGAAGTCGACGCATCGGGGATTACCGTCCAGTGGATGCCCGTTCCACCAGCCGACAGGGCACGATATGCCGACGCTGGCAGGGCTGGCGGTCTTCTATCAGGTCAATCAACACCCGGGTGGCAATCTGCGCCAGCGTACGAATCTCCACCGCCACCGAGCTCAGCGGTGGGTCTACATACTGGCAGAAGGGCGTATCGTTGAAGCCGATGATTGCCATCTGCTGGGGAACCGCAACGCCCCGTTCCTTTGCCGCTCGCAGTGCGCCTATTGCCACCAGGTCGTCTACCGCTACTACTGCCGTCGGCGGCTGGGGCAGGTCTAACAATCGGTTCGCCCACCGATAGCCGTGCGCTTCCGAAAAGTCCCCCCAGCCTACCAGCTCGGGCGCGTGGTCCAGTCCCGCTTCCTCCAATGCCTTGCGGTAGCCCTGATAGCGGTCTTCGCACACAAACAGCCCGCGCGGTCCGCCAATGTAGGCGATGCGCCGGTGTCCCTGGCGTATAAGATGTTCCGTTGCCAGCTGTCCCGCGCCCACGTTGTCGTTGTCCACCGAATACACGGCGTCGGTCGGCTCGTAGCGACCAATCAGCACGAAGGGGAACCCTTCTTCCAGCAGGCGCGGCATGCGTTCATCCTGCGTTTGCGGCTCCACCAGAATCAGCCCGTCCACGCGCCGTGTGCGCAGGAGCTCCTCGTAGATGGCACGGCGCGATTGCAACGCCCTCGCCGCATCCACACACAGGTGATAGCCCTCTTCACCGGCGAACTCGATGATGGCGGCAATCAGTGCGCTGAAGAAAGGGTCGCGTGCCAGCTGCTTGGGAGAGCGGTGCGCCACCAGCCCCAGTGTGCCGGTGCGCTGGGAGCGCAGGGACTGGGCGCGGGCATCGGGGACATAGCCGTGCTTTTTGATCACCGCCAGCACGCGCTGGCGCAGCTCCTCGTTGACGCGGGGGTCGCCGCGCAGCACGCGTGAAACGGTCGCCTGCGATACCTGCGACAGTTTGGCTATCTGTTCCTGCGTCAGTTCTGGCATCGTTCTCGCTCAGAATACGTATTCTAACAAAAAGTATAACGGCACGACGGCGGCATGTCAAGGGGGCGGGAGGCAACCCTGCAGCCGGAAGTTGCGGGCTACCCAAAACGAAGCCTCCTGCGGAGGCTGTAACCTGCTTTAGCAGGTTTCGCCAAGTGTAGTCTGCGATTTCTAATCGCAAGGTTGCCTTAGAAACACTATTGACCCCTTTCCCTGCGATTACCACCCGCAAGGGCACTCTCCCCATA
>CAZOGB010000006.1:0-2363 GCA_964579145.1 uncultured bacterium
CAGGCAACATGCCTGCACGCTCGCAAGCCAAGTTTTTTTCATAGAAATCCCCCCATACCCCTTGCAATTTCCTGTGCGCTGTGATATTATTGAAGCATATCAGTGAAACCTTTCAGTGAAGGCTATCAATAACCAGAGAAAGCATGGTGATACGACGTAAACCAAGTATGCTGGATGTGGCAAAACGGGCGGGGGTGTCCCAGACCACTGTTTCTTATGTGCTGAACGGGCGTAAGGATGTGGTCATCCCCGAATCTACCCGCAAACGCATCTGGCAGGCGGCACAGGAGCTGGGTTATCGTCCAAACAGCCTCGCGCGAGGACTGGTGCGCGGCAAGACACAAACCATCGGAGTGCTGATGCCTCGCATGGATAGCAGTTTCCACGCGCTGATTCTGGATGGTATTCAGGAGGTGTGCACCGCTCGCGATTACCGCGTGTTGCTTGCCGATTCCCGCCATAACGCTGATCTGGAAGCCAAACAGGTGGAGATGCTGTTGGAGCACCGCGTAGACGGTATTATCTCCATCGCAGTAGCGGGTGAAGCTTCGGGTGACTGGGTACGCTTACTGAAGCGAGAAGGCGTACCACTGGTTATTGTGGATGAACACACCTTTGAGGGCGAGGCGGACTGTGTCATCTCCGACGACGTGCTGGGTGCTCGGCTGGCGGTAGAACATCTCATTCAGCTGGGGCACCAGCGAATCGTGCACCTGAGCGCGGGCACAGAGATGAGCGCAGCGCGCGACCGTCGGACAGGTTATCTACTTGCCCTGCAGGCAGCGGGCATCGAACCTCGCGAGGACTGGATCCGTGGCGGCTCGTTCTTTATGCCCGTTGAACGCATCCGCCAGGCGGTAGAAGAGCTGCTTGACCTACCTGAGCCGCCTACCGCGCTATTTGCAGCAAACGATGACCTCGCCGCTGAAGCCACTCATGTTGCAAGACAGCGCGGTATCGCCATTCCGGCGCAGCTGGCGGTGGTGGGCTATGGAAACACGGAGGTAGGGCGTCATCTGCAGCTGACCACGGTGCATCAGGACCCGCGCCTGATGGGGCAAATAGCTGCGCGACGTCTCCTGCGACGCCTGCAGGAAACCGACCTGCCAGCAAAGTGCATTGTGCTTCCGACACGGCTTATCGTTCGGGAGTCGTGCGGGAGCTCTCTGAAAACACAAAACTAACGGAGGAGGTTCCAAACCATGCAACTCTCACGACGCGCCTTTACGCTGATTGAGCTTCTCGTCGTCATCGCGATTATCGCGATTCTGGCGGCGATCCTGTTCCCGGTGTTCGCCCAGGCTCGCGAGAAAGCGCGACAGGCATCCTGCATCAGCAATATGAAGCAGATAGCTCTGGCGAAGCTGATGTATGCGCAGGACTACGACGAGACACTGCCGCTCAACCGCATCTTCTCGTTTGACCCCGAACTGTCGTATGTCACCTGGCGTTGTGTCGTTCAGCCCTACATCAAGAACGAGGGCGCATGGATTTGTCCATCCGCACCACGTCACCTCAACGAGTTCTACTGGCCCCTCTGGGTGGGCACGCCGTTTATCGGTGGCAAGGGGTGCGTGTGCGATGTAACCATGACGCTGGACGACTTCAACGCGAACCCCCAGCGCTTCAGAGGTCTAGCAAACTACGCTTCCAACGGGCATATCTCGTGGTATGTCCGCACCCTCGCCTACTTCCAGAAGCCCGCAAGCACCATCATGGTACTGGAGACACACGACATGTGGCCCGACCTGGAGGCGTGGACAATCCCTTGGCAGTACTACAACGGCACATGTGGAAGCCTGCCGTTCTGGCACAACAAAAGCGGTAACTGGGCGATGGCAGATGGGCATGTCAAGTGGATGCGCTTAGCCGCAACCCTGGCACCAGAGTTCCTGTGGGACAACGAGCCGACGAACTATCCTGACCAACCCGCATGGACCGTGCAGGGGTTGCTGGATGCGATACCGCCATGTTACCGCTAACGAGAGGACACAGGTGATATGAGAAGGGAAGTGCCAGCATCCGTCGCTCTACTGGTGGTAGTAGTGGTACTCCTCGCCATCGGTGTGGCGTACTGGTGGGCGACCAAACCGGATAAGGGGATGAACGAACAGGCAATGCGCCAGGAACTGCTGGAACGTGCTCGCAAGGGGCAGCTACCCGGTGTCACACCCGAGGTGATGCGGAGGCTAGAGGCGCAGGCAGGCGGTAAGTAACTGCCGAATATACCAGTAGTAAATATCAGGAAAGGAGACTGACGACGAGGATACTGTGACCACCAGCCGTACCGATCGGATAGACGTCCTGCTCTCAACCGATGTAGGGGCGGAGATGGACGACCAGTGGGCGATTGCGCACCTGAC
>CAZOGB010000006.1:2463-85774 GCA_964579145.1 uncultured bacterium
TCTCAACCGATGTAGGGGCGGAGATGGACGACCAGTGGGCGATTGCGCACCTGACACTTCAGCCACGCATTAACCTGCTGGGCATCGTGACCACGCACACCCCGTATCTCACCGCGCAGCGTTCGGCAGAGATCGCCCGGGAGGTGCTGAACCACCTGCCCATCGCGCAAAAGCCGCCGGTGATACCCGGTTCCAGCACCCCTCTGGAAAGCCGGGACCAGCCGTACCGGAACGAGGGGATCGATTTTATCATCGAGACGGCGAGGCGCTACAACGCAGGTCGCCCGCTGATACTGCTTACCATCGGCGCGGCGACCGATGCCGCCTCCGCCCTGTTACACGACCCCTCGCTGGCGGAGCGGGTGAGGGTGGTCTCTATGGCTTTCCACAGCGTCGAGGGCGGCGGACGCGAGTTCAATGTGCAGAACGACCCCAAAGCGTGGCAGGTGATTCTGGACTCGCCTGTACCCCTTACCATTGGTCCTGCCGTCACGTGCATTCGCCACCTGACGATGAGTCTCGAGCGGGCGCAGTCGCTCTTCTCGAGTTGTGGCAAAGCGGGGGAGTACCTGGTAGGACTGCTGCGCTGGTGGCTGAATGCGCGACCGGAGACGGTTCGGAGGGTGACAGGCAGACGCGATGCCTGGCCCATCTGGGACGAAATCGTAACCTCCCACCTGCTGGGTTTGACCGAGACGGAGTCCCTGCCTCGCCCTTACCTGCACGATAGTCTGGACTTTGATTTCGCGCCGCGCGACGGTCACCCCCAGCCAACGATCGGGTGGATTCGGGCGGTGCGCGCGGATGCGTTATGGCAGGACTTCATCCGTTGTTTGCGCGATGCATACGAAGGAGAGCATAGCCAGCAGGGAGGCTGATTGGCGCGTTTCGGGGGAGGCGTCCGCTCATGATACCGACAAAGGGCGGCTCCCCCGCTGGATCGTTGTTGCCCTGCTGAGTGTGCTGATTGCCCCAATCGTCTGCATCTGGACCTTCCGCAGTGAGATACTGTACCGCTCGGCGGACCTGGCTTCCAGCTCTCTGCCCGTCGCGGCGGTGGTGTTCCTGCTCTTTCTCCTGCTGGTGCGCCGCCTCGTGCCCGCGCTGGGCAGACGGGAGGTATTGTGGCTATACGCGGTGGTGGCGGGTACGGTGGGCATCTCCACCATGGGCATGGTGCAGTTTCTGGTGACGACGCTGGTAGCCCCTTTCTGGTTTGCCTCTGCGGGCAATCGCTGGCAAGAGTTCTGGGCGCATATCCCGGCGTGGGCAGCGCCGCGCTCGCCAGAGGTGGTGAAAGGCTTCTTCGTGGGGCAGTCCAGCCTCTACTATCCGCAGGTGTGGAGGGAGTGGCTGGTGCCGATCCTGGTATGGACGGGCTTCATCGGCGCGCTGCTGATGGCGCAGTTCTGCCTGGCGCGAGTCTTTTACGTGCACTGGTCACAACGCGAGAAACTCACCTTCCCCATGCTTCAGCTGCCGCTGGTGCTGACCTCCCGGCGGTCGGGCGGAAGACCGTTGCTGTGGGCAGGCATCGCCCTCGCCGCAGGGGTGCAGACGTTGAACGCCCTGCACTATATGGTGCCTTCCGTGCCTGAGCTGCGCGTGCTCCCCACCGAGATTGGCAGCCGGCTTCCCCCGCCATGGAACGGCATCGGCACACTGTATCTGACCTTTTATCCCAGCGTTATCGGACTGTTTGCGCTCGTGCCGACGGGCATCCTGGTCTCCTGTGCCTTCTTCTTCGCGCTGGTGAAGGGCGAAAACCTGCTGGCAGGATGGTGGGGGCTGGGTGAAGCGGGTGGAGGCGGCTCAGGCTTCCCATACGCTGGGGAGCAGGCGCAGGGGGCGATTGTGGCGTTTGCGCTGGTGGTGGCGTGGTCGGCGCGAGGGCGGATCGGCGAGTCGTGGCGCAACCCGGGGGAACGGGTGTGGTGGCTGGTGTTTGCCGGTGCGTTTGCCGTGCTGGTCGGCTTCGGGACTGCGCTGGGATTACGGGTGGCTGCGGCGGTGGTGCTGTTTGCGGTCTTTTTCCTGTGCATGGTCAGCATCGGCTGGCTTCGGGCAGCGCTGGGTCCCATCTGGAACCCGGGCAACGACGTCGCGTGGTGGACTGGTGCGCTGGTGCGCTCGCCGATGCCCCTGTCTGAAGGCGTCGGGCTGGCGTACCTGCGATGGTTCTCATTCGGCGACTTTCGCGCACACGCCCTGCCCACCTATTCGGAGATGCTGAACCTTGCCGATACGGTGGGCATCCCCCGAAAGCCTTTTCTGACGTCGCTCGGTATTGCATCCTTATTGAGTATCCTCGCCAGCCTGTGGATCGCGCTGGATGTCTATTACCGTTATGGTGCCGCCTCGGCGGTGACCGACCAGTGGCGCACCTACCAGGGCAGGCTGGCTTTTGACATTCTGCGCTCGCAGGTGGACGGTTTATCGCCTCAGCCGGGCGGGGCGCAACTGCTGGCGGCTGGATGGGGGGCGCTGCTGGTGATGCTGTTGCACATGGCGAGGAGGCAGTTTCTGTGGTTTCCCCTGCATCCGGGCGGTTTCGTGATGGCGCAGAGCGGTGCGCTGGAATGGATGTGGCTGCCCATCGTGATTGCGGGCATCGCCAAGTCGCTTGTGCTGAGGGCGGGTGGGCTGCGGCTGTATGAGAGGGCGGTTCCGTTCTTCGTGGGGCTAATCGTGGGCGATTACGCGGTGTGCGGGGTGCTCGCGCTGGCAAGCTGGCTGTTCCGTATACCGCTCTACAAACCGTTTCCGGTGTGAGGACACGCATATGGCAGATTTGTTTCCCCGTTTGCTTCATCCCGCTTACTGGTGCTGGCAGAATCAGCCAGCGGAGATGCTGGGGTGCTGGCACTGGACGGGAGCGGAAGACCTCAGCGAAGCGGTGCGCCGCACAGGAGCCAATGCCACCTCTCTGCACCTGCCTCTGCACCTGCTGAAGGACGAACGCGCTCGCTATGGTGTGCGTCCCTTGCCTGCGCCCCTGCAAATAGCCACCCCGCGCACAGGGGAGATAGAGTTTGATGCGCCTGCGGGATTGACTATGGTCTCCCTGCTGGTGACTACTTCCAATTCGCACGCGGTGGCAGAGGCGCAGCTATTCGCCGTCAAACCGGTTCGCGAGCGCACGCCCCTGGCTCAGGCGCAGACGGAACCGCGTACTCAGCCTCACATCGTGCTGAAACTCGCAAAGCCTCTGCCTGCGGGAACGTATCGGGTGCATGTTCGGGTGCGGAGGTCGCACGCGCACGTCTGGCTGGCTCCGGCGACGCAGGAGGGTATCCTGTTCAGGGTGGGGTCTGTGACTCTTCGCGGCTGGGGTGTGGATGGCACGTGGCGCGACGCACAGGGCAAGGAACATCCGTTTGTACGCGCCCACCGCCACGATACCCCCGTGCCGCTGGGAACCTCGCCCTTTGTGACGCTGGCACGGCTGGAGGTGGACGCTGGCGCAGGCATCGGTGAGCATAACAACGCCTTCTTCGTCGCCTACCCCGAATGGTTCTGGCAGATGCATCCGCAATCCGCGATGCGCGACCGCGACGGCAACCCCATTCGCGCTGGAGAGAACCCCTGGCCCGCTATGGATGATGCCGTGCTGACCGATGCCACGATACGGCAGATGCATGAGGCGGTTCCCCTGCTCCGAAAGCAGAAGCGCGTGCGCTACTGGGTGCTTGGCGGCGAGCAGGGCTATCCCGACTACTTCGGCTTGCCAGAAGGCGACTTTCGCCCGGAGTTTCTCGCCCATTACCGCGCATGGGTGGAGAGATGTACACCACGTGAGCGCGAAGAGACCGCCCGCTGGCGACGATTCCGCGAATCTGCGATGGCGGAGCGGTTCGCGCTGTATACGACGACCCTGCGTGCGTTGGATGCCACACGCCCCATCTTTATCCCCACGCACGGCAACCCCTTCGCGCTGGACTTCCGCGTCAAAATGGGCTTCCCTATAGCCGACCTGGCGGGCGTGGCAGACGGCTTCGAAGCAGGTCCCATCTCCATTGACGACGACACAGAGCGATTGCACCGCCTGACGCTGGACCTGCAGAGCAGTTTCGGCGTATTGGTGGTGGCGCCTCGTCTGGCAAACAAGCAGTTAGACCTCCAGGCACGCGGCGGCGGCAGGAGCTTTTCTCCCAAGTCAGCGCGGCGGGCGGTGTATGAGGCGATAGGGATGGGCGTGTGGCACATTGGGCTGGTGCAGTGGCGCGGCGACCTGCCTGATGGCGAATGGGGAATCAGGGACACTCCCGCCGAGGCGGAGTGCCGTCGCCTTTTCGAGGAGGTGAAGCGAACCTCGCCGTGGCTGGAGGGGTGTTCCCGGTTACATCCGCAGGTGGGCATCTACCTTGCTGACGCTACGTGGAGGCGCTGGTGGCAGGACCGCTGGACGCTGTTGTATGACCTTGCCTGCTCGCGAGGCTGGAACACGCTGTTTGTGCACTCTGCCCGCTGCGATGCCGAGCTGGCGCAGGACGTACCGGTGCTTCTCAGCGTGGACAATCCTATCGTAGACAGGCAGGCGCATCAGGCGCTGGGCGAGTATCTGCAGGCAGGAGGCAGGATAGTAGCAGTCGGTGCGCTGGGGGTTCAGGACGAGGCGGGCGAGGAATTGCCCGACCTGCCGGATGGAGTAACCCGCTTGCCCGATGACGCGCCCGGCTCGCCGGTTAAGGTGGTCCATCAAACCTCTACCAACAGGGGCGCGGCTACATGGTCCGCGAAAGTGCGTCCGCTACCTGCCGCGGGGATAGAGGAGCACCTCGAGCGGATGGCGTTACTGCGCCCTGTGATAGCGAACGATGCGGGGGGCAGGGAATGGGCGGAGGGCGTGGAGTGTCTGCCTCTGACGGATGGCACGAACCTGCTGGTGGTGCTTCTGAATCGCAGCGGTTCCCCTCGTAATGTGCAGGTAGCGATTGCGCCTCGTCTACTGGAGGGGGAACAGACCGGTTACCGCCTGCGCGATGCGGTGGATGGACGGGTTCTGGCGGGTGAGCTTCCTGCACGGGTGGATTTGCCGGCGCATGGAACCCGCCTGCTGGTGATAGAGCGGGTGGTAACCCCAGCGCAATGCGAAAAGGAGATGGAGAGCGCACAGCAGTGCCTCACCCGATGGCGTGCGGTGGGAGTGGACACATCTGTGATGGAGAGACATCTGCTCTCCGCACGCCGGCATCTCTCCGCACAGCGTCCCTCCAAAGCGTTCGCTCTGGCTCACACGGTCACTTCAAGCCTTGCGATTGTCGGCAAAGCCCGGCGCGAGGGAAACACTCTGCGGATACAGGCAACAGTCTGGCAGGTTGATGGCAAACCTGCCGAGGAAGTGCAGATTCGGGTGCGGGTGGTACCCGGCGCGTTCCGCTGGTGGAGGATGGAGCACGAGGGCAAAGGTTCCTTCTCTCTTATCGTGCGCGAGGATGCCCTGCCGCATTACTACCATCCGGCAGAGGCGAGGTACACGACCGCAGAGCGAGGGTGGACACTTGTGTTCGAGGCGCGTCTGGGTGCGTTGCGCGGCGGTCTCTGCTGGATCCCGGGTTCTCCATCAGGATACAGGTAATTTTGCCGTGTAAAATGCCCTTCGGTCTGCCAACAATGTTCATAGTAAACCGTGTGAGGAACGTGCTGGTCATGCGTGGTCGCAGATGGACACCATTATTATTTCCTCGAAGCTGGCAGGTGGTTGTGGTAGAGGTGCCAGCTGACCAGATTGACCACATCTCGCGCCGGAACCAGCAGATATGGCGGCAGCTGATGCACATTGACCCCGAACTGGCGCGAGAGGTGGAGCCGTTCCTGAACTTCTGCCTCGCCAACGGCAACGGTTCGGACAAGACCGCTCATAGCACACTGTAGGGGTCTACGTCTACCTGCAGTGTCCCCCCCTTCGGCGGGTGAAAACCGCTCAGCGCACCACGAAGCAGGTCGGGTAGTGCCTCCTGCTGGTAACACTTCACCAGACAGTGCCATCGCCACAAGCCGCGCAGTCGCGCAATGGGAGCCTGCACCGGTCCCAGCACCTCCGCATCCACACCTGCCGCCTCTATCTCCCGACGTATCCTTTCCGCTGCCTGCCGACACAGCTCTTCTGCCTTCGGCTCCTCGGGGTGGGTTGCCAGCACGTTTGCCAGCCTGGAGAAGGGCGGATAGCGCAGCTCCTCCCGGTGGGCGATTTCGCGCTCGTAGAACTGAAGGTAGTCATGGGTGGATGCCGTCTGTATCGCCTCGTGTTCGGGGTTGAATGTTTGCACCACCACTTCGCCCGGCTGGTGTGACCGTCCTGCCCTGCCTGCCACCTGCGTTAGCAGCTGGAACGCCCGTTCGGCGGCGCGGAAGTCGGGAATGTGCAGGGCGGTATCTGCGCTGACCACTCCTACCAGGGTTACTTTCGGGAAGTCCAGCCCTTTCGCCACCATCTGCGTGCCGATGAGCACGTCCGCCTCGTGCGCGCGGAACCGGGCAAGCAGGACATGGTGCGCCCCCTTGCGCGAGGTGGTGTCTCGGTCCATCCGAAGCAGGCGTGCTTCGGGAAACAGCCTCTGCACCTCTTCCTCCACGCGCTGTGTGCCCAGCCCGAAGGGAAGGATCTGTGTCGCTCCGCAGGAAGGACATCGCACCGGCACGCTCTGGCGATAATCGCAGTGATGACAGCGCAGGGAGCCGTCCACCTTGTGGTAGGACAGAGATACCTCACACCGCAGGCATTTCACCACGTGACCGCATTTCCGGCACATGACAAAAGAGGCGTACGCCCTGCGGTTGAGGAACAGGATGACCTGCTCGCCGCGCTTCAGTCGCTCGGCGATGGCTTCCGCCATCTGCTGGCTGAACACTCCTCCCTGCGCGCGCGGCGCCTCGCGCATGTCCACAATCTGCACAGTCGGCAGGGGGCGCCCCTCCACGCGAGTGGGCAGATGAAGCAGAGTATGCAGACCCTGCGTTGCCGCATAGAAGGTCTCCACTGATGGGGTGGCACTGCCCATCAGCAGAACTGCTCCCTCGCGCATGGCTCGCTGAAGGGCAACGGCGCGGGCATGGTAGCGTGGCGCGTGCTCCTGCTGTTTGTATGCGCCCTCGTGCTCCTCGTCTATCACAATCAAGCCAAGGTTATCTAACGGTGCAAACACGGCCGAGCGTGCGCCTACCACCACCCGTGCCCGCTGTTCTCGCGCCCTGCGCCACTCGTCAAACCGCTCACCGGCGGAGAGGGCGCTGTGCAGAACCGCCACCAGATTGCCAAATCGTGACCTGACCGCTTCCACCACCTGCGCCGCGAGCGCGATTTCCGGCACCAGTATCAGCGCACTGCGCCCGCGAGAGAGCGTCATCGCCACCGCACGCAGGTACACCTCGGTCTTGCCGCTGCCCGTGACGCCGAACAGCAGGAAGCTGCGGTGCTCGTGTGACTCTATCGCTTCTCCAATGGCGTGCAGACAGCGTTCCTGGTCGGAGGTTACCTGCAGGTCAACGTCCACAACGGGCTTCCCCGTCCGCCCGAACGGCGAGCGGTACACGGGCGCGTCCACAATATCCACCACCCCGCGAGTCTGCAGGCTCTTCAGTGCGCTGGCAGACACTGCTACCTGATGCAGGAGTTCCGCCATCGGAAGCATCTCCTCTTCTGCCACCGCCAGCGCACGGAGCAGTGCCGCCTGTGCCGGGGCACGCGATGCACATGCATCTGCCAGCGATTGCGCCTGTTCCGGCGAGATGTTCAGGCGAACATGCTTCAGGGTGCGAACCCTGGCAGAGGCGGACTCCAGCACGTTTTTCCCTTCCACCAGCCCGCGGCGCTTCAGGCGATACAGCGCGGTGTTAAAAAGGGTCGCTCCCAGCCGCGCTTTCGCCGAGGCCTCCGGCATCTGTCCGCCCGCCTCCTGAAGCAGTTCCAGCAGACGACGCTCGGGGGCATTTGGGGGAAGCTCCCACAGCTCCTGCTGATGCACCAGCGGAGTCAGGCGAAGCACCCGCTGTACATGCGCCACCATCTCGGTGGGGGCGAGCAGTCGCACCGCTGCGGACAGCCCGCACTGATATTCGCGTGCCAGCCACTCTGCCAGCGCGAGGCGTCCCTCGTCAATAGGAAGGGCGCCCTCCACCACGTCAGCGACAGGCTTCAGACTCTTTGCCTCGCGAGCGTCCGCCAGATACCGCCGCACCACGTAACCCAGCACCTCCTGCCCGCTGAACGGCACGAGCACGCAACTGCCCACCTGCACCTGCGCCTCCAGCGTGCGCGGCAGAAGATACGTGAACATCTCCTGCAGGCTTGCAGGCAGGTCTACCACCACGTCCACCACCAGTTGTCCGAGCTCGCCAGCGTTCAACGCCTCTCCTCACACGCAAATGCTCTGGCTTATTGTATCCCATCTCTGCCCCGAAGCAAAGGGCTGGTTCGGTGTAATGCATTCGGTGCAAAAAGCGTCTATAATAATGGTGAGAGGAGGAGAGGGATGCGAGCCAAAATCCTTCTGACATCGCTCATACTCGGTATAGCAATGCTCATGCCGTTTTCGGCGGCGCAGGCGTCGGCGCAAGCGCCTGCGGCGCTGTCGGGAGCGGATTCGTCGCATCTCGCCTACACCGACGTATTCATGGGGCGCAATACGCGCGGACCTTACCTGCTCTCGTGGAAGGGAGTGCGTCCGCGAAGCGAGCGTGTGGTGGTGGACGGGCGGACCCTGCGCCGCGATGAGGAGTACACCGTAGACTATAACGCCGGCACGCTGGTCTTCAACCAGCCTCTGCGCAATGGCAGTATGGCGCAGGTCACCTACGAGGTAGACCCCAAAACCGCTCAGCGCAACCCGCAAACTCTGCAGCTGCCGCTGGATATGGAACTGCTGAACGCGGCGCGCGGCAAACTCGCGCTGACGGGCAGCTACACGGCGCCACTGGGGCAGACGGGCAAGGAGACCACCCTGCTGGGGCTGACGGGCGAACTCCTGCCGGCGGGAAGCACCCAGATTTCTGCTACCTTCCTGACCGACGTCAACGCCCGGGCACGGCTGGAGGAGAAGAGCGGGGTACGCCTGCAGGCGACCTCCAAAAGCGACCTCGCCGAATGGACGCTGAGCTATCTGCATACGGGGCGCGCCTTCTCGGGCGCACCGGCGTGGAAGGTCAAACCCGATACCGAATCTTTCGGCTCCACGTTGAAGATAATGCTGGGTCAGCGATTGAACGTGTCGCTGGGCTACCAGCAGAGCGAAATGGGTGGAGCGCAGGCAGGCTCGACCTCTGCATCGCTGGCGTATAGCCTCTCGGAAGGCGTGCGTGCGGTAGTGTCCTACCTGAACCAGGAGAACCTGCTGGCGACCGTCACCACCACCTCAGCGGGCTTGAACGTGCAAAAGGGTGCCATCATCGCGGGCATTGAACGACGCATTCAGGAACAGCAGGGCGTTTTGCAGGGGCGTTCGGAGGTCACCACTGACCGTCTGACCGCGCAGGTGAACCTGGCGCCCAGCACGCAGGCGCAGGCGCTCTTAGAACAACAGCAAATCGCGGGGGCGCAGGGCACGCTGGAGAAGTCCATCGCCTCGCTGGGCGTTACCACCTCGCCGTTGAAGTCGGTTCAACTGCGCACCGGCATTCGCTACGATGAGGTCGGCGCGAAACAGCAGACGGAGCTGAGCCTGGGGCTGGAAGCGAAGCCATCATCGGCATACCGCCTGCTGGGCAATTACGTCCAGCGTGAGGGCGAGCTGGGCGAGCGCACCACCGCCTCCAACGTGCGTGTGGTGACCAGCCCCAATCGGCTGCTGCAGGTCGAGACAGGTGCGTCGCTGGAGACGATTGGCGAACAGACGTCGTTGAAACAGGATGTCCTGCTGGCCCTTCAGCCGCTTCAGGGTTTTCGTCTGGAAACGGGCTTGCAGGGGCAGTACGCGGGTGAGCAGGAAGGCTACGTGCGCACGCTGAGGGCGCAGCTGTCGCCCAGCCGCACGTGGCGATTGGAAGCCACCCATCGCCTGCGCCTGCTGGAGGGTAACGTCCCGCCGGAGACGTGGAACGTTACGCTCAGCGTGGCTCCGTCTTCCTCCCTCAGCCTGACGGGCAGCTACACGCGCAATCCCGAAGATAACAAGGGCAACATCAAACAGCAGGAGCAGGCAGACCTGAAGGTGCAGGCGCAGATGGACGCGCTGACCCTGCAGGGCAGTGTGGGCTTGCGGCGTGACCTGCTCAGCAACACCGGTATCACCCTCGCGGACATCGCGCTGGTGTATCGCCTCTCGCCGCTGGCGCAGGTGTTCACCGGCTACCGTCTGAATCGCCAGCAGACCACCAGCGAACTTGCTGCACACACCTACCGGCTGGGCTATCGCTATGCGTTCAGCGACGTGCTGAACATCAGCCTGGAGGGCAGGATGACCACCTATCAGCGCGACCGCATCTTCCAGCCCAACCAGACCGAGTACGAAGCCAGTCTGAAGCTGGGCGTGAGGTTCTAAGTCCCCGCCTGGCAGACGGGCATCCTCCACGTTAAAATCACCGCAGGGCTACGCATTTACGCTTGTCACCCTGGGCGGGCGAAGGAAATCAGGCTGCTTTGCCCGGTCAACGGCGCAGCTTTCGTTACAGGTAACAGCGATAGGATGGGCGAAGTAAGAAAAGGAAATCTATCTGACATGAGAGGATTGCGCTATGCCGTTGATTCACACGACCATTCAACACACATCCGGTGTCCCGCTTGGGGGGATTGGCACTGGGTCGGTGGAGATACGCCCGGACGGGCTGTTTGGCGAGTGGCAGATATTCAACATGGGCGCGTGGTCGCCCCGCACGCCCGATGGGGTGCGCACCGAAGACCTGGTACAGCCCGAAGACTTCGTATTTGTGCTGCGCGTCGCCATGCCGGACGGAGATGTGCAAATACGCTACCTTGCCCTGCGCGAAAGCCTGCACGAGCTGTACTCAGCGGGGTGGGCGCGCTCGGTCAGGGCAATCCAGTTCGAGGGCATGTTTCCAGTTGCCCGCCTGCAATACGTGGACGAGACACTGCCCGTCAGCGTCAGCGCAGAGATCTTCTCGCCGTTCATCCCGCTGGACAGTCGCGCCTCGGGCACACCGGGCTTTTACGTGCGCTTTCTCGTTCGGAACGAATCGGGGGATCCCGTTGACGTGTCTATTGCCGGCGTCCTGCGCAACATGGCTGGTATCGGGCAGGAAGGCAGAAAGGCACGCAACCTGCTTCAGCCGCTGGACAGGGGGATGGCGATTCGGTTGACGGCAGAGGACGTAAAGCCCGACCATCCCTCTACCGGCGATATGACCTTCGCGGTGACAGACGGGCAGGTGAGTTACATCACTGGCGGCTACCGCGAGGAGTACCGCTCCATGCTGTTCTGGCGGAATCGCTTCGGGCTGAAGCCCGTATCTGTTCTGCGCCGGTTCCGCGAGGAAGGCAGTCTGCCCAACCTTGCCCCGGAGACCGCTCCCGAACTTCCGGTGGACTTCAGTGCGTCCCGGCTCTCTCAACAGGAGCGCGAGGCGGTGCTCCAGCAACTCCTGCAACACTCCTTCATTTCCGATAAATACCATCGCCTTGCGCAGATTGATCCCCAGCTGGCGGCATCGGCTGAGTTTCTGGATGAGGTTGCGATGAACCTGCAAGAACTGCGGGAGCGCGGCACCGAATGGGGCTACGCAGCGCTTTGCAGCCGTCAGCAGGTGGAACCCGAATGCGAGCGCGAAACGCTGTTCGTCGTCGGCTGGTTTTTCCCCAACCACGTCAGCCCCACCGGCGCCCGTATCGGACATCAGTACGAGCACTGGTTCGGCAGCTCGCTGGACGTGGTGAACTATCTGGTGCACAACGCACCATCCCTGCGCGAGCGCACGCTGGACTTCGTGGATTCCATCTACGACTCCAGCCTGCCCGCCGAAGCCGCCGATGCCATCAGCGGACAGGTCTCCACGCTGACCAAGTGCACCTGGTGGACAAAGGAGGGGCATTTCGGCGTGTGGGAGGGGCTGGGATGCTGTGGTTTCCATACCACCGACATCACCTATCAGGGGTCGTTCCCCATCCTTGCGCTGTTCCCCGACCTGCAGAAGACGCAGATGAAACACGGCGCGAAGTTCCAGCGTGAGGACGGGCGCGTGCATCACTTCTTCACCCCCGACTTCAGCGCAGTCGACAACGGCTTTGACCGCGTGGACATGAACCCACAGTTTGTGATGCTGACGGCACGTGATTACCTGTGGACAGGCGACCGGGAATACCTTCAGAGCCTCTATCCGCATGTGGTGCGTGCGATGGACAACACCCTTTTGCTGGACACAGATGGCGACGCTCTGCCCGACACCGATACCCGTCGCAACACCTACGACGTGTGGGATTTTCAGGGCAGCCCTTCTTATATCTGCAGTTTGTGGCTGGGGGCACTCAAAAGCGCGGTCAGGCTGGCGGAGGAGGCGGGCGACGCCGAGAACGCGCAACGGTGGCAGTCGCTTTACGAGCGTGGCGTACAGAGCTTCATCGCGAAGCTGTGGAACGGCGAGTATTTCGTGCTGTGGCGCGACGGGGACCTGGTGGACGAGTGCTGTATGAGCGACCAGCTCAGCGCGGAATGGTTCGTTGCGGTCAGCGGCTGGAAGCCCCTGATTCCTGAGGAGTATATCGACCGTGCGCTGGACGCCATCCTGCGTTATAACTTCCGGCAGGGAGAGGGTCTGCGCAACGCTTCGTATCCTCCGGGCAAGGCACACCGTCTTGCAGCATCAAGTAATCTGCAGGCAGAGGGGCTGTGGACGGGCATAGAGTACACCGTCGCCGCTCTGCTTATCGCGCGGGGCAGGCTGACCGAGGGCATGGCAATCGTGCGCGACATTCACGACCGTCACCTGCGGGCGGGCAGATTCTGGAACCACGTGGAGTGCGGCAATCACTACTACCGGGCGATGTCGGCATGGACCCTGCTGAACGCGCTCACCGGGTTCGGCTGGGACGCCACAAAGGGTGAACTGACCATTGCCCCATCGATCCATGCCATCGAAAGCAGTTACCCCTTCTTTACCTCGCTGGCGTGGGGCGTCTATTCGGAGAGCGCGGGCGCGGCAGGGAACAGGGTACGTATCGCCGTGGTGGAAGGAGACCTGCGCCTCTGTACCCTGCGCCTGCCGCGCTGGCGAGGCGGTAAGGACATCCGGGTCACTGTAGATGCGCAATCGCTCAACGCAGAGGCTCTCCCGGATGGTGAAGGTATTGCCGTTCGGTTCGCCGTGCCCGTTGTGCTGAGCGGCGGTCAGCAGATGACGGTCACGGGGTAATCTTCGATAAAAATGGGCTGGGGGAAAATCCCCAGCCCACTGCGTGAGCCTCTACTTGCGTCTGCGTCGCAGAGCCAGCAGACCCACACCAATGCCCAATCCTGCCATTGTTGCAGGCTCTGGCACAACCGGCAGAGCGGTAATCTGTCCGCGGATTTCGCCGCCCGGGTAGGCGGTGGTGTGGACATTGATGTACGTGTTACCGCTGAGCAGGTTTGCCTCTTCCGCCGCGGGGAACGGTGCACCGGTTATCACCTTCATCAGCTGTCCGCCCAGCACGGCGTAGCTGCTGCCGTTGCCGATGTTGAAAATGACTGGACCGTTCACCCCCGGGGGAGCGCTGTGGATGTGCGAGCCGGTAACATCGCCCTGCGACAACCCGGTGATGGAGATAGCCAGGTTGATGGTTTTCGTCACGTCATCGTAGCTGCCGAAGAGCACTCCGCTCGCACTGGTGGAAACAGGCGGTACCTCCTGCGAACCGGTCAGGGTCGCCTGCAGGTACCACAACCCTGCGCTCGATGGCAAAGCCATCAGGCTTAACAATGCCATCAGCACAGCGAACCGAATACTGAGTTTCTTCAAACGACTGCCCCTCCTTTCAGGCATCGGGTTTTGCGCATACCCCCCATTCTGGGATACCAGAGAAATCTGCCCTTTTCAACGAGAAACAGCCTGCCCAATGTTGGGCAGGCTATCTCTCCCATCCGTTAAGCACGCCGCCGTCGCAGGAACAACAAGCCAAGCCCTGTTGACAGTCCGACCAACGTGGCCGGCTCGGGCACAGGAATCAGCTGCCCCCGGATGTCCTTCGTACCGCCGGGAGTATGCACGCGGATGTAGGTATTGCCTGCCAGCAGGTCGGCTTCGTAGGCAGATGGGAACAATCCACCGGCGATAAATCGGGAGAATACTGTGCCGCTGCCTGACCAGGATGCCCCACCGTCCAGGTCATAAATGGCAGGTCCGTTCGTGCCGGGCGCTCCCACATGGATCATTGCGCCAACTATCTCGCTCTGGGTCAGCCCAACCTCGTACACGGCGAGGTTAAACAGCTTGGATACGTCATCGTAGCTCATAATGGCCTGCCCAGTTGCCGGGCTACTGGTGGGCGGCACGACCTGACTGCCGGAGAGGTTCGCCGTGAGCACCCATACGGTAGCGCTGGATGGCAATGCCACCACCGCAAGCAGGGTCATGAGCACTCCTAAGCGCGTGCATAATCGAAGCATATTCGCTCCTCCTTTCATATCGTCATGGATGGTAAAAACTACTCCCGATGCGAGCTAAGCTCCCACCTTACTTGTAGTATACACCCTGTACAAAATGCTGTCAAGCATTTTTCGCAGGTGCGGGAAAAAATTGTTGGAATTCACGCACGGGGCGAAATGGCTACGCCACGCTCTATCCTTTCACCGCTCCTAACTGGATGCCGCGCACCAGAAACCGCTGGGAGACCACAAACAGTATCACCAGCGGAATGATGTTCATCACGCTTGCCGCCATAATCAGGTTGGTCTGGCGTCCGTAGTTGGTGTCGAAGTAAAGCATGCCGATGGGCAGGGTGCGCAGGTGATCGCTCTTGATGAGGATGAGGGGCCAGAAGAACGAGCCGTAGTTGCCCATGAAGGTGAAAATGGCGAGCGTAATCAACCCGGCACGCGAGAGGGGCATGATAACGTCCCAGAATATCTGCCAGTGCGATGCGCCGTCTATTTTCGCCGCCTCGTCCAGCGAGGGCGGAATGGTGAGCATGAATTGACGCAGGAGGAACGTGCCGAACGCGCTGAACGCCGCAGGCACAATCAGCCCGATGTAGGAGTCCAGCAGGTGAAGCCACACCATCAGCGAGTAGTTGGGGATCATGGTGACCACGCCCGGTATCATCAGCGTAGCAAGATAGAGGCGGAAGACCGTATCGCGCCCTTTCCACCGAAGACGGGCGAACGCATAAGCCGCCATGGCACTGGTGAGGCACTGCAGAAAGGTCACCCACGCGGCAATAAACACGCTGTTGAAGTAATAGCGGGCAAAGGGAATCTGCTCGAACACCCGCGCGTAGTTTTCGGGATGCCACACGGTGGGCAGGGGGTTAATCTGCTCGACCTCTTCCAGCGGCTTGAAGCTGGCAAGCACCATCCACACAAACGGCGCGAGCGAGGTCAACGCCATCAGCGTCAGCGCGAGGTGGCTGAGCATCCCCTTCACGAGCGAACGTCGCCCCCGCCCGCCGACGGGTGCTGTCTCCGCTCTGCCCAAAACTGCTCCCTGTGCCTCTTCTACCATCGCAGGCTTAGTAGCTGACCTCCTTCGCGCCGAACTTCCAGTTAATTAACGTGACCACGAAGATAATCGCAAACAGAATCCACGAGATAGCCGAAGCATAGCCAATCTGGAACTCCTCGAAGGCTTTGGTGTAGATGTAGTAGGTCAGGGTGGTGGTCGTGCCGGCGGGTCCGCCGCCGGTCATCACCCTTGCCTGTTCAAAGCCGCCCTGCAACCCGCCGATGAAGCTCATCACCACGATGAAGAAGGTGGTGGGCGCCAGCTGGGGCCAGGTGACGTTGCGGAAGACCGCCCATTTGCCCGCGCCGTCCAGCTGTGCGGCTTCAATCAGCTCCTGGGGCACGTTGGTCAGCGCCGCCAGATACAGAAGCATGTTGTTGCCTCCGATGGCAATCCAGATGCCCATGATAATCAGCGCGTCGCGTGCACCCAGCCCAAACTGTTTCATGCTCATGCGCACCTGCTCCACTTCCAGCCCCAGCAGGTTGGCGGTGGAAAGCAGCCACTCAGGCGCCTTCACCTTCAGCCCCAGCGCCTCGCTCACCGCGTTGATCATGGCGTTAATCGGACCGAAGTCGGGGTTGTACAATGCCTTCCAGAGAATCATCAACGCCACGCCGCTGGTGATGCTGGGCAGATAGAACAGCGTGCGGTACACCACGATGCCCCGCAAACGCTGACTGAGCAGAATCGCCAGCGCCAGTGAGCCTGCAATCGCCACCGGCATGCCCAGCATCAGGTAGAGCGTGTTGATGAAATAGAGCCAGAACTGGGTGTCGTGCATCAGATCGACGTAGTTACCGAAGCCTATCCACTGGAAGGGTACAGTGCGCTGGAGGTTCCAGTTCGAGAAGCTGACCACCAGCGAGAACAGCACGGGTCCCGCCGTGAACACCGCGAAACCGAGAAAGTTCGGCAGGAGAAACAGCCACGCGATGGCACGTTCGTCCCTGGCTTTGCGGGCGGGCAGGACGCTCATAGTTTGTAACCGAACCGGCGCAGAAGCTGCTTGCGTTCCTGAATGTCCTGCTCGGTCTCCACGCCTTTGGTCTTGATGCCGTCGATAACGCCCAGCACGCCTCGTCCCTGCTCGGTTTCGGCGACGATGACCTGCAGGGGGTTGGCGGTGGCGCAGAAGATACGACATACCTCGGGTACCGCCTTCACCGCGTTGAGCACGTTAATTGGGAAGCCGTCCTTCAGGAAGATGATGAACACGTGCCCCGCCGACAAAAGCAGTGCGTTCTTCTTCGCGAGCTCTATCAGCTCCGCATCGTTGCCGCTGTAGCGCACCAGCGCAGGTCCCGACGACTCGCAGAAGGCAAGTCCAAACTTCAGGGATGGTGAAGACCCTGCCAGCACCTCATGCAGGTCTTCCACCGTCTTGATAAAGTGCGACTGTCCCAGGATCAGGTTGTAGGCGTTGGGATTTTCAATCTGTACGACATGGATCTCCATCTGTCAACCCTCCCGCGGTATGGATTCCGCCCTTCGATTCGCGCAGAGCGAGCGGACTCCTGCTGAGCCTCGGCTTACCGCTGAGCCTGCGCCTGCACCAGCGCGTGGTAGCGTTTGCGCAGTTCGGGGTCGCGCTGGATTGTCTTCTGAATCTCCTCGTTAATCTGGCGCGCGGCGGTGCGCAGGGCATCCGCTGCCGATTTCTGGTTGCTCTTCACCAGGTCTAACTGCTTGTTCAGGATGCGCATGACGGTCTGCCCGTTGACGAAGGGGCTGATTTCGTCTGGCACGGCGTAGTTCATCGCGTCGCGCCACACGGCGTTGAAGTCCTCTTCCGGGTAGGCGGGGTCATGCAGGTATTTTTCGGTATACGAGTACTTCTTCACCGGCGCGAGGGCGTCCGCCTGATGGTTGATCAGCTCGTTATACTCTTTGCTGGCGAGGTACAGCACGAACTTCAGCGCGTGTTGTCGGCGTGGGCTGTTGCGGTTGATGAGAGACGCGCGCCCATAGCCGCGGAAGACGCGATAGGGTCCGTGTGGCGATTCTACTGCGCCCAGCTTCAGTCCCTGATAGCTGCGCAGGGTACACAGCCACCAGCGACCGCCCAGCGCCATCGCGCCCTTCTTCGCGCCGAACCAGGTAATCGTGCCCGAACCCCAGCCTCCCTGCGTCGCCATCGCCGCCTCCTCCACCGGGCTGGGCATCACGCGATACTTATAGATGAGGTCCTGCATGAACTGCACCGCCGCAATCGCCTGCGGACTGTCGATGATACAGCGCGTGCCGTCGGGTGTGTACAGCCGTCCGCCCCATTGCAGGACGAAATGATACCAGTTCCACCAGTCCATCAGAAAGCCGAATTGTACTGGTCTGCCGCTTCGGTCGCGGATGGTCAGTTTCCGGGCGACCTGCAGAAACTGTTCCCATGTCCACGGCCCTTTGGGATAGGGCACGTTGTATCGGTCGAAGATATCCTTGTGGAACCAGATGGCGTTGACCGCCGCGTTAGTGGGAAAGCCGTACACGCGACCCTCGTGGATGATGTTGGGATGCACCGCCCGCCAGACGTCGTTTTCCACGTCGATGCCCGCCTTTTTGAGTTCGTCGGTGATGTCCCAGGCAATCCCGGAGCGCACGTAGGCAGAGAGTTGAAAACCGTCGTAACAGTCGAAGATGTCGGGTCCCACGCCTGCCAGCGACTGCACGATGACCTTCTCCATGCCGGTGTTGCTGGGGTCCAGACGCAGGTCATATTCGGGATGCAGTTTGTTGAACAGGGCAATCTGCTCGCGGCGGGCAGGGTTATCATCGCTGACCCACACCAGAGGGATTTTACCCTGGGCGGTGTCGCGCGGCTGGATACGCCACGCAACCAGCGAGAGCAGAACCAGTACCACAAAAGTGCCTGCGAAGAAGTATTTCATGGGAATCACCCTTAGTTCCTATCTTTCTACTCCCGATAGCTTTCTCCTCTTACCCCAATGTCCGCCGCAATAACCACCCCACAAAGTGAGCGAGTGCAGGAGTCTTTTTGTACCGAAGCCATAGGAAGGCGAGCGGAAAGCCAACCACTGCTCGCTTTTCTCGATGGACAATGAGGCGTGTGCTACCGAGGGCGGCCAAGTATGTCCATTGCTTGCCTAGAGACGAGAGATCTGTTGGCAGAATAATAGGTATATCACTGTGTGTCACAGGGATGTCGCCGCTTGGGGTTTGTACAGTGTAACTTCTGCTATTCCCTGTACAAGGATGGTCAGATGGAGCCTGATGTGCAGTCAGGAAGGGAAGGGCTTTGTCTAAACTCGAGATTGAATCCAACACGCTTCAAATCCTCGCTCCACTGTTGGAAGAGGAACAGTTGTTGACAGGGCATGGTCCAGTCCCATATGTCGAAAACCAGTTGGCGTTCGTGGTTTTGACCCATTTTCATCCTCCGATAGGAAGAGCCTCCACGTATTGGGACTGTAAAAGGAGTCCTCGTACCACCAACAGGGTGCGAGGACTCCTATTCTGCCTGCCGTTACATGTCAGGACTCAGGAGGTGGGTAGAGACATAATCCTGAGCCTCTGCTTCAGAGTTCGCCATGTACCAGTTATCCCAGGGATTGACCAATAACGGATAGTTATCCGTTAGGTTCCACATCAGGCGCGGGCGTACGGTCTGACTGGACTTCAATGCTTTTGCGTGTCCATCTACGAATGTCCAGTTGATGGTCCCGCCGTGTGTTCGCAGAGGGTACCAGGTGTATCCGATGTACCACAGCCCGGCATCGAAGAGCTCGAAGGGCAGCTCTACGATGATAATCTTAGACGCAGGCTCTTGGATGCCGGCAAGGGCGAAGGCGCTTTGTCCACTGCCGTATGTCCAGCCGAACACGTACGCGTTCATCGCGTAGCCTTTGGGGCGGGTGACTGTGCCCCAGCCTCCGGTACGTCCAACAGCCTCGTCTGGACGGGAAGGACAAACGAAGATCTGGTGATTCTTCACATAGGGCATTAGCAGGTCGTACCAGATGATGAGGTCGATGCCCCAGTCACTTCGTCGTCCAACCCAGCGGTCATAGTTGGGCATAGGCAACATTTCGTCGTAGTCCTGCGTGTACATCACCATGCCAAGCCCAAGCTGCTTCGTGTTCGAGAGACAGGCGGACTTTCTGGCTTGTTCGCGTGCGCGTGCGAACACAGGGAACAGAATCGCTGCCAGTATCGCGATTATCGCGATAACCACCAGCAATTCGATCAGCGTGAAGCCCGAATCTGTGCGTTTCATTGGTTTTTCCTCCTTCATTCGTCCGAGTTTTTGAGCGTTTCTGTCGCACCTATCTGTGGTCGGGATGTGGCGTTGTTGCCTGCGAAGGCAACGGTGGTAGCCACGGTGGCTTTGCCGGCTCGTACAGGATGGTCTTGCGCCACACTATTACCGCGATAGCGAGCAACACGATAATCAGGGCAATCCCTATTCCGACGAACCTCTTTTGCTGCATGTGTTTATCACCTCCCTCAGAGATGGGGTGCTGGACCTGTACTTTTCCTAATTACGAGGCTTGTTTGGAATCGACAGATCTGGATTGGTTCAACAGGAGACCGACGCAACGCCAAAACCATCTCAGCCGCCTTTTGTCCCAGTCCAAAAGCATCTATTCGTACGGTAGTAAGCGGTGGTTCCATCATACTTGCCATTGGCACATCATCATGCCCTACAATAGAGACTTGTTCTGGCACGCGTCGTCCCAGACTAACAGCGCTAAACATCGCACCAATCGCAAGGTCGTCTTTTCGGGCAAAAATCGCCGTGGGCGGGTTAGGTTGGGTGAGCAAGTGTCGAGCCGCCGTAGCACCCTCTGCCACAGTGAAGCCGGCAGTGACTACGTTACGTTCCTCAAGAGGCACCCCGTGCTTCTTCAGCGCCTCTCGGAACCACGTTGGGAAAAGATCATCTTCCCGAGTGCCAATAAAGCCGACACGTCGATGCCCCAAAGAGACCAGCAAATCCGCTACTGCCTCCACCCCATGTTTCATGTCCGTTGTAATACATCCTACATAAGGCAAATCGGCTTCGGTGGGTGCTCCGTAAATCACAAAGGGTGTAGCAGGGTTGGCGAGCTGTTTGATATGCTCACGCACAGGGCTCCAGCCTTTTATCAGGATTACCCCATCTATTGCTGCCGAGCGTACCCATCTGAGCAAGGGAGAATCTGCACTGTCTAGACGAAACACGTTATCCAATAGTAAGCCGTAACCATGCATATGCAGGGTGGACTGAACGCCTCGTGCAAAGTCCGTGAGAAACAGGTCTGAAAGGATTTCCTGGTCGGTGTGGTGGAGGGCAATGATGTGGCTTCGTCCCGTGACGAGCTGCTGAGCATGGGGGTTTGGAGTATACCCCAGTTCTCTCATGCGCCTCAGCACCATCTCGCGCGTTTTGGCGCTAACTCGCCCTCTGCCACTCAACACGTGCGACACGGTGGTAGGAGAAACTCCTATTAGTTTGGCAAATTCCTTGATGCGCATATTGTATTGAAAAATACAGTAACTTATAGGAAAATCGTTTTGGCAAATTCAATTGTATCCCAAACTCTTCTCTGTGTCAAGGGATTAGCGTGATGTTTTCCAAAAAATCAGTAAAAGACTTGGTGGAAATCGGCTGGAGTACTCGGATGGTAATCTCGGGTATACTTTGCTGGGTAACATCTTAATATCATCAGGAGGCTGTATGCAGAGAACATTTGTGATGATTAAGCCCGATGGCGTTCAGCGTGGGCTGGTGGGAGAATGCATCCGCCGATTTGAACAGCGGGGACTGCGGCTGGTAGGGTTGAAGATGCTCGTCCCCTCGCGCGAGCTGGCAGAGCAACATTATGCCGTGCACCGCGAAAAGCCGTTCTACAATGACCTGGTAGAGTTCATCACCTCGGGACCGGTGGTGGCGATGGTGATTGAGGGACCGAACGCCATTCCGCTGGTGCGCACCATGATGGGGGCGCTGGACCCTCTGCAGGCACAGCCCGGTACCATCCGCGGCGATTTCACCTGCGACAAGCAGATGAACATCATTCACGGCTCGGACTCGCCCGAGACCGCCGAGAGCGAAATCGCCCTGTGGTTCAGGGCGGAGGAGCTGCTTTAGCCCTGCTGGCGGGCTGAAGAAAGCCCTCACCCATGCCTTGGGAACGGTTGCCTCGCTCTCTGATTCAGGTTGAGGCAGAGGGACCAGAAGTAACACCCAGCTTGTACGACACTGACAGACAATGGGTGCAATATTTGGTAGAGAAGGCGGCGAAACTGCGCAAACGAACACAAAATATTGATGGAGCGGGAGACGGGACTCGAACCCGCGACATCCAGCTTGGGAAGCTGGCGTTCTTCCGCTGAACTACTCCCGCTCACTCTGCAATAGTATTCTACATCCACTCTCCCGCGTTGTCAAGACTTCCGCGAGTGAATGTGCTTCGTTTTTTTTGAAAGACCCTCCCACCCCTTGACATTCGTGTACAGGCTGGTGTAGAATATAGGTACTACAATGTATTATATTGCATGATATTATTATGAGGAAAATATGGACGACCCGATACTTTACCGACAAATCTACCACGCGCTGAAAGCGGACATTGCAAGCGGACACTATCCGCCCGGCGCACAGCTGCCCACAGAAACGGAGCTGATGCACCGCTTCGGTGTCAGCCGGGTGACGGTCCGCCATGCCCTGGCGCTGCTCCAGCGGGAAGGGCTGGTGGTGCGTATCCCAGCAAAGGGCACCTTCGTGCGACACACCGACCAGCCGGCTCCCGCGCCAAAGCTAATTGCCCTGCTTGCGCTGGATGTGCAGCTGGACTTCTTTGGCAAGCTGGTTCGAGGGGCGGAACAGGAAGCAGCCGCACATGGCTACAAACTGCTGGTGCGCTCTACCGACAACGACGCCGACAAGGAACGCCAGTGCCTGCTGGAACTGCAATCGCACGTGGCGGGGTTTATCATCGCACCGGCCACAGGTAACCAGAACCACATGCACTATGGACAACTGCTGGTAAAGGGCGTTCCGTTCGTGTTTGTGGACCGCTACCTGCCCGAGTTCAACGTGGATAGAGTGACATCCGACAACGTACAGGGGGGATACCTTGCCACACGCCACCTTCTGGAACTCGGACATCGCCGGATCGGGGTGATTTCCGCGCGAAAAGCCACCACCTGCACCGACCGGTTGCAGGGGTATCAACAGGCTCTTGAAGAGTTCGGTGTACCGTTTGACCCCGTGCTGATAGCACATGCCATCGGCAAGCGGCGCGACGGCTGGGATGAATATCTGTACCAGGGCAGGATACAAACGGAGGCACTGCTCAAACTGCCTAACCCTCCAACTGCCCTGTTCGCGATGAACGACCTGCTTGCAGTCGGTGCGTTGAGATATTTGCGTGAGAGGGGTATCGCCGTGCCTGAAGAGATAGCGCTGGTCGGCTACGACGGCATCGAGCTGTCCGAACTGGTCAGCCCCAGCCTGACCACAGTCAAACAGCAATCCCTGCGCATGGGCGCGGAAGCCGTACGGCTACTGGTGCGCCGCATTCGTCACCCGGAACAGCCTGCGCAACATGTGGTGCTGCCAGTAGACCTGCACGTTCGTGCATCCACTGTTGCGTCGACGGCGATAGTCCAACCCGTGATGACCGCAGCATCCCTAAAAGGAGGTGGTTAGGCGAGCATATCTTCTGTTACCTGTCCATGCCGTGCTGTGCGCTTTGAAACCCTGAAGTTATCCCTGAACGCTGTACCAGGAGGTGCAAGGAGCATGTCTCGCAAGGCTTTCACGCTGATTGAGTTGCTGGTGGTTATCGCGATTATCGCGATTCTGGCGGCGATTCTGTTTCCCGTGTTCGCCCAGGCGCGGGAAAAGGCGCGCCAGGCAACCTGCACCAGCAACATGAAGAACATCGGAACTGCCTGGGCAATGTACGCGCAGGACTACGACGAGACCGGGTGTCCCATGTGGGTCAAGAGCAACCTGACGCGGGGATGCTTCCCGGTGGTAGACCCGAACTTCCGCGCACCTTACACCGGCACGCCGTGGGGACAGTACTGGCCTGACCTCATCTATCCCTACGTGAAGTCAGGACGAGCGGCAAACTATGACGCACAGGGGCGCCCTGTCTCCAAAGGTAACCGCGGGGTGTTCACCTGCCCCACCGGAGATGCGCTGATTCCTGCTGTTGGTGGCGAGAGCGGGTGGGGTTCGCTGACCTACGGCATCAACCAGAGCAACATCAACGGCGACCCCATCAACCCGGAGAGCGCAGGAGCAGCAGCTGGAGGTGGACCGGATTTCCTGTGCGGACAGGACCCCGGTTGCCAGGGCTGGGGTTGGGGCTGTGCGAAGGGCGCTCAGCTCGCTCGGCTGACCCACCCGGCGGATTCTATCGTGTTTATGGAGGGACCGGTGGGCGCCGGACCCATGTTCGCCGAGTGCTGTGACATGAGCTCCTACCCGGGCGACCGTGCCACCATCCTCGCGAAGATGGCGGCCGCGTATCCGGCGGAAGGCGGTTTCCCCGCGGGCTATCATCCCAACCGTCCGCTGAAGCGTGCCAAGACCGACCCCAACTTCTGGGTGATGGAAAACGGTCAGCTGAACGAGGACGGTACCGTCATGCCCGTTCAGCGCTCCAACGACCGCGCCATCCATCCGCATAACGGGGGTTCGAATTACGTCTTCGCGGACGGGCATGTGAAGTTCCAGCGGGATACCTATATGCGTCAGCATACCGCCTCGTCTGACTAACGCGCAGGTGCTCTCCCTCCGCGTGAGGGGGAGCACCCTCTTCACAACGGGAGGTGTATCCGATGCCTCAGACTATCTATCGAGGAAACAGAGCGCCAGAGCCGGGATGGCGCAGGGAAGTCAGCCCGGGTGTTGCCGTGCTGGCAGGAGTGATTCTGCTGGTTTTTATCCTGTTCCTTGTGCACCATTTCATCACGCCAGTAATTCCGCAGAAGCGCGTCAGTCAGGAGCAGGCGTGGCAGCAGAAGCAGCAGGAACTCCAGCAACGGTTGCCACAGGGCGGATGGGTCTCGCCCGCGCCCGGAATGCCGCCCGTGTACGTGCCCCCGAGCGGACAGGCTGGAACCATGGCGCAGGGACGTTAGGAGCGCGGTGTTTCTGACGAATGGGTGAGCTTGAGAGCAGTTCTATCATCAAGATAAGCGATGCATTTTCGAGACCCTTCGCTGTGCTCAGGCTGACAAAGGGGGATGCACATGAGTGTCACTAAATGTCATGCGAAAGAATATTTCTGTCATGATGAATAACAGCAAAGCATCTCGTAGTTAAAAGACTCTGAGATTCTTCGCTTCGCTCAGAATGACATGGTAAGACGAACAAAACGCCAACAAATACCATGCTGAGCACCAGCGACGCCCGTGTGACATCGGGTCTCAGGGTAACGAAACGGAGAGGCTGAAACCAGCGTTAGAATAGCCGCAGGAAGTGTTTCCCTGCCCAGCGAATAGAGACACAGTGAAACCTGCCAGGACAGCACGCGAACTGAACACTGTGGGAGACCACTCATTGTTCACGCCGGGAGGTGAGAAACGTGACCGCCATTTCAGTCTGCGAGCGGTACTGATTGGTTTCCTGTCCTCTCTGCTGATTGCCGCGCTGGACCCCTACGGACTGTATGTGATTCAGGGCTCCTACATGACCTTAGACTACAGCACTCCGGCGGCGGTATTCCTCTTCTTCGTGCTGGTAGCGATAGTCAACAGGGTATGGAAACGCCTCAGCCCCCGTACGGCGCTTCAGCCCGCCGAACTCATCGTTGTTTACACCATGATGATTGTCGCCTGTGTGGTTCCCACGCTGGGGTTAACGGCGCAAATCCTGCCCGTGCTGGGGGCGGTGACCTATTTTGCGAATCCTGTCAACGGCTGGGAGCGTTTGATCCATCCCCATCTGAACCCCTCACTGGTGCCGCGCGACAGGGAGGCGATACGCCTCTTCTTCGAGGGCAAACCCGGGGCGTCAGTAGCATGGCAGGTGTGGTTACCGCCCCTTCTGGCATGGGCGCCTCTCATACTCGCCCTCTATTTCGTGATGATTTGCGTGATGGTGATATTCCGCCGGCAGTGGATGGAGCGCGAGCGTCTGGCGTTTCCGGTCACGCAGTTACCCTTGGAGATGGTGAATGAGGGGTCGCCGCTCCTGCGCAAGCCGCTGTTCTGGCTGGGGTTCGCCCTGCCGTTCGCGGTGGGCAGTTTGATTGCCCTGCACAACTACGCGCCCTCCGTGCCCGCACCCAGGCTCAATGTGTATGTGCCCCTTTTTCGCGAGACGGTGAACTGGAGCCTGCGCTTCAGCTTCCCCATGGTCGGCTTCTTCTACCTCGCCAACCTGGACGCGCTGTTCAGCCTGTGGTTCTTCAACCTATTGTTTATGGTGGTGCGGGGTTACCTGAACATCTACGGGGTGGAGATACACGAAGACCTCGGTGGAGCTTACGGCACGCCCTACATTCCCTACAAGTATCTGGGCATGGGCGCGATGCTGATGCTGGTGGTGACAGGGTTATGGGCGGCGCGGGCACACCTGCGCGATGTGCTGAGGAAGTCGCTCGGCAGAGGCAGGGATGTGGACGACAGCGGCGAGATGTTAAGCTATCCCGTCGCCTTCTGGGGCACACTGCTGGGCTT
Organism: uncultured bacterium; assembly: GCA_964579145.1. Classification (GTDB taxonomy): domain Bacteria; phylum Armatimonadota; class HRBIN16; order HRBIN16; family HRBIN16; genus HRBIN16. The sequence goes on from CAZOGB010000006.1 coordinate 28,684, forward strand.
GCTGGTGATGAGCGTCTGGATATGGTGGTCGGGGTTGTCCTGGTGGGGCACGTGGCTGTATCTGCTGTTTATGATGGTGCTGTTTTTCGGTTTAACGCGGGTGGTGGCGGAAACCGGGCTGGCAGAGGCGGTGGCGGCGATGATAGCGCCTGTGTTCACGGTGGCGGCATTCGGCAGTGTGCCTTTCGGAGCGCGAGGGCTGACCGCGCTGGGGCTGACGTGGGTCTATTCTGCCGATATCCGCACAACGGTCATGGCGTCCAGCATCCATAGCCTGTGCCTCGCCGAGCGTACGGGGGTACGTGCACGCCCGCTGTTCTGGGCAATGGCTCTGGCGATTGTGGTCAGCATCGTGGCGTCGGTGTGGGTAACGCTGGTGCTTGCTTACCAAAAAGGAGGCGTTAACCTGAACGGGTGGTTCTTCATTAACGGTCCGCAGTTCCCATACAAGTGGGTGGAAAGCAAGATAAACAACCCATCGGAACCCAGCCTCACCGGCTGGTTGCTGACCGGCTTCGGCGCGGCGGTGATGGGCTTCCTCAGCGCGATGCGTCAGCGGTTCGTGGGATGGCCTTTCCACCCCGTCGGGTTCTGCGTGGGCAGTACGTGGATTATGGACGAGCTGTGGCTGACCTGTTTCATCGCATGGCTGTTGAAGTTTCTCATCCTGCGCTTTGGCGGACTGCGCTGGTTCCGGGCGTCCCTCCCCTTCTTCTTAGGGTTGATTGTAGGACAGTACACTTGCAACGGCTTCTGGCTGGTAATGGACTACTTCAGCGGGGCGAAGGGCAACCAGATTTTCTGGATATGATATGGCACAATATAGAGGGGAAGGGTATAATGCACCTGCAAACACTATCGGGGAGGTGAATAGCGTCCATGCCCATCTATGAATACCGGTGTAATGCCTGCCGAAGGCGGTTCAGTGTGCTGGTGGGTGTGATTGCGGAGGATGACCCCCTGCAATGTCCCCGCTGTGGGAGTACCGATGCCACCCGGTTGATTTCGCGCTTCGCCCGCCTGCGCAACGAGGACGACATCATCGACGACATGCTGGACCCCGACAGGATCGGTGACCCCGAGGACCCGAAGACCATGCGCCGCTGGGTGAAGGAGATGGGCAAGGAGCTGGGCGAGGACTTCGCCGACGAGTTTGACGAGCTGCTGGTGGAGGAAGAGAAGAAAGCTGCCACGGGTGAGGGCGAAGCGAGCGGAGAGGGCGACGACGCAGGCGATGACCTGGTTTAACCCCCTTCTGCCAGCACGCGCACATCCCCCACCCGGCGCGTCAGGCGGATGCTGTCAAAATACTCTAACAGGGGTACCACAAACTTGCGACTGGAGCCGGTGAGGTCGCGGAACTCTCCAACGCTCAGCGAGCCCTTTTCTCGGATCGCCCGGCGCACCAGCTCCGCCAGATCCTCCAGCACCTCCCGGTGGAAGAACAGCTCTTCCTCCAATCGCACCAGTTCTCCCATCTCCACCAGCACCTGTATCATCGCCCTCACGGCGTCGGGCGGCGCGCCTACCTGTTGAGCGATGATGGAGACCGGTGGCGGGGTTGCCTTCCCCTCGCGAATCGCCTGCGCGACGCGCTCTGCCAGACGCTTTTGACGTTCGTTGAGGCGAATAGTAAAATCTGCCAGCCGCACGACCGCCCCCTGCAGGGCAATCGCGCCCTCCTCCTGCCAGCGCGTCAGCAACGCCTCAAACAGGCGCGGGGACAGCCCCTTCGCTACGGTGGAGCGCAGCTCCTCGCGGGGTATTCCTGCACGCAGGGGGTTCTGTTGATGGTAACGTTGAAGAGTCTGCTTTGTTCGCTCCAGCAGGTCCTGCAGTACAGTGCCGGCAAACCACATATCGCCCACACGCCGAGCACGCCCTTCCCGCTCCAGCTGCTGAAGCAAGGTAGCAAGCTGGTGGGAACCGGTCTCGGCACAACGGGCAAGCTCCCCTGCGTCCAGACCGGCTGGAGACTGCGCCAGTATCGCCAGCACCTTTTGCGCCGGGTCGCCCTTCAGCAGTGAGTGCAGGCGTTCTATCACCGCAGGGTCAAATCGCCGGTGGCGCGGGGCGTGAGGCTCCAGCACAACGCCTCCACCGATGGTGAACATGGGCGAGTAGGTGCGGATGACAAAGCGGTCACCGCGTGCCGCAACCAGCGGCTTCTCCAGCCTTACCTGAACCATCCCCTGTGCGCCCGCTTCCAGTCGCTCGCTCTCCAGCAGGGAGACCCGTCCAATCACCTCTGCCGTGCCCAGATACACCCGTATCCGCGCTCTATGCGCCAGCCCCTTCGCCACGTCGGGAAGCAGAGTGACCTGCGCGTCAAAAGCCTGCGTCGGACGGAACAGCCCGGGCGGCGCACACACCATCCCGCGTTCGACCTGCGCTTTCTCAACGCCTGGCAGGTTAATGGCGACCCGACTGCCCGCTACCGCCTCTTCTACTCTGCGCCCGTGCACCTGTATTTGTCGCGCCCGGGATTGCAGACCCGGCGGCAGCATTTCCACCGCATCCCCCACGCGCACCCTGCCGCTGACCAGCGTACCGGTCACCACCGTGCCCGCCCCAGCCAGTGTAAACACCCGGTCAATCGGCAGGCGGAACGGGGCATTCACCTCCCGCGGGGGCACACGCTCCACCGCCTGTTGAAGAGCAGTCCGCAAATCGTCCAGCCCCTGCCCCGTTACCGCAGAGACCGGAATAATGGGCGAATCGCTCAGCGGAGTGTCCCGCAGGAACTGCCTCACGTCGTCGGTCACCAGTTGAAGCCACTCCGCGTCCACGAGGTCGCACTTGGTCAGCGCCACCACGCCCGCCTTCACGTCCAGCAGGCGCAGGATGTCCAGATGCTCGCGCGTCTGCGGCATGATGCCTTCGTCCGCCGCTATGACCAACAGCACCACGTCCACGCCGCCTGCCCCCGCCAGCATGTTTTTGAGGAACCGCTCGTGCCCGGGCACATCCACAATACCGACCACCTGTCCGCTGGGCAGGCTCAGCGACGCGAAGCCCAGGTCTATCGTCATGCCGCGCTCCTGCTCTTCCTTCAGGCGGTCAGGATTGATGCCGGTCAGGGCGGTTATTAGCGTGGACTTGCCGTGGTCCACATGCCCTGCCGTACCGATAATCACGTGCTTTTCAGAGACTGGCGTATTCATCCGTGCCCTGCTCACGCATGATGTTCTCGCTAACAGTATACCGCCTGCTGGGCATCGTGTGCGAGATGGTGGTTTGTCTCCTGCTGAAACACTTTGGCAGGTGATTGACATCCAGCGTCGCATCATGTTATGCTTACAGCAGGCGTGGGCTACTGCAAGGAGGCTTTAAGACTTGGAAAACGCAAAACCGCTGGGCTACTTCGCCTTTGTGTTACATTCGCATATCCCGTACGTGCTGGCGCATGGGCGCAGTCCGCACGGCATGGACTGGCTTTCGGAAAGCGCTGCCGAGACCTATATCCCCCTGCTGAACACCTGTCATCGTTTGATTAAGGATGGTATCTCGCCGCAGTTTACCATCGGTATCACCCCGGTGCTGGCGGAACAGCTGGCGCATCTTGCCTTTGCGGCGGAGTTTGAGGCTTGGCTGAAGGACAAAATCGCTGCGGCGGAGGTGAACCGCACGGAGTTCCTGCAGGAGAAGCAGATAGGCATGGCGGCGCTGGCGGACTACTGGCACCAGTTCTTCAGCAGGACGTTGAGCGATTTCCGCGATCGCTATCGTTCGGATATCATTGGGGCGTTTCGCGACCTGCAGGACGCCGGACATATTGAGATTCTGACCAGCGCTGCGACGCACGGCTACCTGCCCTTGCTGGGAACCGATGAGGCGGTGCAGGCGCAGGTGAAACAGGGTGTGCAGACCTATAAACGGCTGTTCGGCAGGGCGCCGCGCGGTTTCTGGCTTCCTGAATGCGCCTATCGCCCCCGCTATCGCTGGAACTACCCTGTGGATTTCGAAGGCAAGCCCGCTGAGCCCTGGCTTCGCAAAGGAGTGGAGGAGATACTCGCTGAAAACGGCCTTGAGTACTTCTTTATCGATTCGCACCTGCTTCGCGGTGGCGAGGCAATCGGCGTGTACGCCGAACGGTTTAAACCCCTGCGCGAGCTGTGGGAGCAGTTCAGCGTGCAGTACCGCCCGGAAGAGGCGGAAAAATCGCCTTACTGTGTGTATCTGGTCAACTCCTCCGACGAGCCCAAGCCACCCATCGCCGTCTTCACGCGCGACCCGCGCACCGGCGTGCAGGTCTGGAGCGCAGATTCGGGCTACCCGGGCGACGAGTACTATCTGGAGTTCCACAAGAAGCTGCCGCCCGGTGGCTTGCGCTACTGGCGCATCTCCCGCCCGAAGGACGACCTGGGCAAGAAACAGCCTTACGAGCTGGCAAAGGCATTCGAGCGCATCCAGGAACACGCCAAACACTTCGTAGACCTCGCACATCAGGTGCTCAGCGAGCACGTGCAGTCCACCGGACAAAGCGGCATCATCACCGCCATGTACGATACCGAACTGTACGGGCACTGGTGGTTCGAGGGTCCCGAGTGGCTGTACTGGGTGCGTCGGGGCATGGAGGCGCATCCCGAAATCCATCCAATCACCTGCGGGAAGTATCTGCACGAGCATCCTCCGCAGACGGTGATTCAACTGCCCGAAGGGTCATGGGGTGAAGGCGGGTACCACTGGGTGTGGCTGAACGAGTGGACCGAATGGACCTGGAGGCGCATCTACCCCGCCGAGCGTGAAATGGTGCGCCTGGCACGCCAGTACGGCGACCACCCGGAGGTACAAACCATCCTGAAGCAGATTGCCCGCGAACTTCTGCTGCTGCAATCCTCCGACTGGCAGTTTCTCATCAGCACATGGTCGGCACGGGATTACGCGGAACTGCGCGCGCAGTGGCACGCCGACCGTTTCCAGATGCTGGTGGCACTTCTGGAACGAGTAGCCCGGGGCGAGACGCCCTCCCCCGAAGAGTGGGGCGCACTGGGCGAGGCGGAGGAGCGCGACAACATCTTCCCGGACGTCGAGCCGAAATGGTGGGCACAGCTGGAGTTTCCACCCGGCGAGTAGGCAGGGTATGAGCACGCGAGAAACCGCCAACAACCCCTCCCCGTTGCGTGGTTTGCCCGCCGTGTCGCGCCTCCTGCAGGACGAGCGGATACAACAGGCGGTAGCGGAACATGGGCGTGACCTGGTGGTGGATTGTGCACGCGAGGTGCTGGAAGAGATACGCCGGAGATTGAAGAGCGGAGAGACACTTCCCGTCAACCTATCTTCGGTAGTCGGGGCGGTACTGCGGGAGGTTGGACGCTGGAGCACGCTGTCCCTGCGGCGGGCGATTAACGCCACTGGAGTGGTCCTGCACACAGGGCTGGGACGGGCGGTGCTTGCCGAGTCGGCGAGGCGGGCGGTCGCAGAGGTGGCAATGGGGCATTCCATGCTGGAGATTGACCGCGACACCGGCGAGCGCGGCGACCGCATCGAACATGTGCGCGACCTGCTGTGTCGGCTGACTGGCGCGGAAGATGCCACCGTGGTGAACAACAACGCGGGGGCGGTTCTCCTGGCGGTTACCGTTCTGGCGCAGGGCAGAGAGGTGATTATCTCACGGGGGCAGCTGGTGGAGATTGGCGGTGCGTTCCGAATGCCAGACATCATCGCCCAGAGCGGTGCGAAGCTGGTGGAGGTCGGCACGACCAACCGCACTCGTCTCTCCGATTTCGAGCGGGCGATAACTCCCGAAACCGCGCTTATCCTGCGCTGTCATCCCAGCAACTTCCGCATCGTGGGATTTACCGAAGAGGTGTCCGCTGTCGAACTGGCATCCTTAGCGCATCGGCACGGACTGCACCTGCTGGACGACGTGGGCAGTGGCTGTCTGGTCAACACCGAGCAGTTCGGGCTGGAGCATGAGCCGACCCTGCAGGAGAGCGTGCAGGCGGGCAGTGATGTGGTGACCTGCAGCGGCGACAAACTGCTGGGCGGTCCGCAGGCGGGCATCATCCTGGGGCGCAGGGATATCGTTCAGCGCATCCGCAGGCATCCCCTGCACCGCGCGCTTCGGGTGGATAAGCTGACCCTGAGTGCGCTGGAAGCCACACTGCGCCTGTACCTGAACATGGAGACGGCTCTGCGCGAGATTCCCGTCCTGCGTGCGCTGGCGATGTCGGAGGGCGAAATCAGAAAGCGAGCCCAGCAGATAAAAGGGAGCCTGCAGAGAGCACTCCCTGCCGGGGCTATCACAGTGTCCTTGCGCGAAGGCGTGTCCGAGGTGGGCGGCGGAAGCCTGCCCGGTCAGCAGTTACCAACCGTACTGGTCTGTTTGGGGAGTTCGCAGGTGGACGCTTCGCAGATGGCGCGTGCCCTGCGCTGGCAGGAGCCTGCTGTATTTGCGCGAATCGAACGCAATGAGGTGGTTCTTGACCCACGCACCGTGCTGCCGGAAGAGACCGATATGCTGGTACAGGCGGTGGCGCGCGCGGTCACTCAGTGTCTGAGGGGAGGGGCAAGCGATGCATGATGCCGTCGATCGGGCTGTGAACGATACCGTCAGGGCCCTGGTGCGCGTGGCGGCGATGCGTGAGAAGGGCGCAGACCGTCACAGTGCGCGAGTGGCGGTTCTGGCTGTGGCGACCGGCGAGAAACTGGGCATGAGCGACGAGGAACTGCTGGTGCTGCGTCGCGCGGCGGAACTGCACGACATTGGCAAGGTGGCGATATCCGACAGCATTCTGGGCAAGCTGGGAAGTTTGACCGATGAAGAGATAAAGATTATGCGCCAGCACGCGACGCTCGCGCTGGAGATTCTGGGCGCAGTACAGGCTCTGCAACCGACCCTTCCGCTGATCAAACACCACCACGAACGCTGGGACGGCACCGGCTACCCCGACGCGCTGGCAGGGGAGCAGATACCGCTCGGCGCCCGCATTATCGCCGTGGCGGAGGTATACGATATCCTTACCCACGGCGCACCGTGGAAAGAGCCTCTTAGCGTTGAAGAGGCGAAAGCCGAACTCCTGCGCTGTGCGGGCACGCAGTTTGATCCTCGCGTGGTGGAAGCGTTTCTGCAGATATGCGATTTAATGTGCGATTGATGCCCGGTCCGGTGTTGCCTGTACGCCAGCAGAGCGAGTATCATTAAGTACCGAGCCTGAATGATGACAGCACAACCATCCAAAAAGTGGCGTGTTTTACAGGTGGTATCCAGCTCGGCGACGTCGGGCGCCGAGAGGCATATTGTGATTCTCTCCAGAACACTGCAAAAACAGGGACACCAGGTGCTGACCGTTTGCCCACAGGATGGCTGGCTCCCGAAGGAACTGCAGAGCGCAGGCGTGCACACCCTGCCTGTGGCGATGCGCGGCGCAGGCTCGCTGGTGACCTTTCTGCGTCTGGTACGTCTGGTGCGCCGACAGCGGATAGACATTATCCACACACACCTCACCCGCGCGGCATACTATGGTCTGCTGCTGGGCTTGCTCACGCGCAAACCGGTGGTATCTACCGTGCATGTGTTCACCTCCGACCCCGCCTATCGCTGGCTTTCGCGTCTGGGCAATCCCTTAATCGCGGTTTCCGAGGCGGTGCGATGCTGGCTGATCGAGCACGGCGTGCCTGCCAGTGAGGTACAAACCGTGTACAACGCCACCGATTTCGTCTCTCTGAACGGCTCGGCGGCACAGGCGTCCCGCGAGGTGCGTCACGAGTTCGCCCTTCCGCCCAGCAGTAACCTCATCGGTGTGTTCGCAAAGGTCTCGCCTATCAAGGGGCAGGACCTGCTGATAGAGAGCCTGCCGCAGGTGCTTCGTGCCCATCCCAACACCTATGTGCTGTTCGTGGGAAGCACCGATAGCGCGTTTGCGGAGCGTACCCGACGGCGTGCGCGCCAGCTGAAGGTGGAGGAGCACGTGCTGTTCACCGGTTTACGCACGGACGTGGCGAGGCTGATGCAGGCGGTGGACATCGTGGCGATGCCGTCGCGCTCGGAAACGTTCGGCATGGCGGCGCTGGAGGCGATGGCGCTGGGCAAGCCGGTGGTTGCCACACGGGTAGGGGGACTGCCTGAGCTGGTGCGCGACGGGGAGACCGGGGTGCTGGTAGACCTGACCACCGCCTCACTGTTGCACGCGCTGAACGAACTGCTGACCCGCGCCGACCTGCGAGCGCATCTCGGCGAAAACGCACGCAGCTTCTCCCACCGCTACTATACGCCCGAACGCATGGTGCGTGACATCGAAGCGGTGTACGCCCGTGCACTGGCTGTCTGAACATGGTGTCCGTGCTGATGTACCATAACGTGGGTGAGCGGGAACGCCATCTCAACATTTCGCCGCAGGCTCTGTACAGGCAGTGCCGCCTGCTTCAGGCGATGGGCTTCCGCGCCATTACCCTGAGCGAACTGCAGGAGCACCTGCGTTCCGGCAGTCTCCCGCGTCGCGCGGTGGTGTTCACCTTCGACGACGCCCTGCTCGGCGTATACCAGTACGCTCTGCCCATTCTTCAGCGGTTCGGGTGGCGTGCGACGGTGTTTGCGGTTAGCGGGAAGCTGGGGGGAGTAACCGACTGGGCGCCCCGTCATCGCCACCGGGTGATGGGTCGCAAGCACCTTGTCGATCTGCACCGACAGGGATGGGAAATCGGCGCACACACCCTCACCCATCCTTACCTGACCCGACTGTCGCCAGAAGACGCCTGGCGAGAGATTGCGCAGTGCAAGGATGACCTGCAGGAGCTGACGGGCGCAGAGGTTCTCGCTTTTTGCTATCCATACGGTGACCTCAACGAACAGATAGTGCAGACCGTGCGTGCCTGCGGCTACCAATCTGCCTGCACCATCCGTAAAGGGCTCGTGCGTGTCGGGGATGACCCGCTACTGCTTCCGCGTGTGCCCGTTGCCTATAGCGATGGCGCACTGGGCTTACTATACCGTCTGTGGCGGGCGTGGAGGTATACACGGCTTGGATAAGCCTATCGCCCAATTTCAGCACCTGTCCGTCTACCTCAACCTTCACACCCGTCAAAAGATGCAACACATCCGCCGGCAGATACACCCGACCGCGAATGTTGAGAACCGGCGCACCCAACCGATGCGTCAAACCGTCGCGTAAGAGCACATCGCTGCCAACGCGCGCACGCCATCGCTGACTGCCGTAATGGGCATCAAAATCCAGCACGTCCCCTGTGTGCGCATCCACGCCGATAATCTTCCCCAGTGAGGTATTGGTTTATTTACAGCTTGCATACCTTTTAACCCCTTTGGGCTTCAGCCGTCCATAACCTGCTTCAGCAGGTTTTGCCACGTGTTGCCTGCGATTTCTAATCGCGAGGTTGCCTTACAAACATCCCTGCAACTAGAAGTTGCGGGCTACCCATGACGAAGCCTCCTGCGGAGGCTAACCTGCGCCAGCAGGTTTCGCCCGGTGTAGCCTGCGATTTCCAATCGCAGGGGCAGTACAAAACGAGGGGATCGATTAACCGAAACGAAGCGTGTTGACCTACTTTGTGAGAAAAGGTATAATTTTGCTTAGTTATGCTATATTTACAAACCCGTCAGTACGAGAGGAGTGTTGTTCAAGGAAGATGACAAATCGCAAAAAGACGGAATCGAGCAATCATCGCGTACCCATTCCCACGCTCGAGCGCATGGCAACCTATCTGCGTCTGCTCAGTGATCTGGAGGCTGCGAAGGTTCACACCGTCTCCTCTGCCGAGATTGAGGAACAGACGGGCATCAACGCCGCGCAGTTTCGCAAAGACCTCTCCTATTTCGGCGAGTTCGGCAAGCCGGGGGTTGGGTACAGAGTCAGTGAACTGCACCAGCGGATTGCCCGTATCCTCAAAATCCACCGCGAACAGCCCATGTTGCTGGTCGGCGCGGGCAACCTGGGGTCTGCGCTGGTAGGGTATCCCGGACTGCGTGAACACAAGTTCATTATCGCCGCGGTGTTTGATAACAACTATGCCAAGATAGGCAGGCTGTTGTGGGACCACGAGATTCTGGACGTGAACCGGCTCAAAGAGGTCAACGAGCGCATCCGGGCACGCATCGGCATCATCGCCGTTCCAGCCAGCGCAGCGCAGGAGGTCGCAGACAGGCTGGTGGAGGCGGGGGTCAAAGCCATTCTGAACTTTGCGCCAACCATCCTGCGCGTCCCCGAAGGGGTGACGGTGCGTAACGTCTCGTTCCTGCAGGAGCTGGCGGTGCTGTCGTACCATCTGGAGCACGAGGAAGAGCACGCTGGCGCATGGTCTGCCCACCAGATTGACGGCGTATGATGTGGCGATCCCTGCAGGTATCACCAGAGGAACTGCGCTGTGATGTCACTCTGGTGTGCGGGCAGTCCTTTCGCTGGAAGCCGTTGAACGCGAATACATGGCGCGGCGTGCTCGGTTCGTACGTGGTGACCCTGCGCCAAACCGAAGACGACGTACTGTACCAGTGCATCCCGGAAGCCGACATTACGAACCTCCTGCGCGACTATTTTCAGCTGCACGTCCCCCTCGCGCTGCTGTATCGGCAGTGGCAGAGGGCGGATAGCCGTTTTGCATGGGTCGCCCCCGCCTTCCCGGGCTTGCGCGTGCTTCGCACCGACCCCGTGGAGTGCCTCTTCAGCTTCCTCTGCTCCAGCGCGAACAATATCGCACGCATTACCCGCATGGTGAACAACCTGTGCGCTCGCTATGGGCAACCGCTGGCAGAGGTGGACAGTGTAGTTTACCATCGGTTTCCATCGGTTGACGCACTGGCGCGAGCATCGGAAGAGGAACTGTTCGCGCTGGGGTTCGGTTACCGGGCGCGGGTGCTGGTGCGGGCGGCAGGGGAACTGGCCCAGCGGGGAGAGGAATGGCTGTTGCGCCTGCGAGAGGTCTCTTACGAGGAAGCCCATCATGCGCTGGTCACCTTGCCCGGCGTGGGGCACAAAATCGCCGATTGCGTGTGTCTGTTCTCGCTGGACAAGCCGCAGGCAATCCCGGTGGACACGCACGTGTGGCAGATTGCCCGGCGCGACTATCTGCCGGAGCTGAACGGGCGGAGCCTGACGGAGCGGGTGTACTGGCAGGTTGGCGATTTCTTCCGGGCGCGGTTTGGCGATTACGCGGGCTGGGCGCACAACGTGCTCTTCGCCGCCGAACTATCCGCTTTTCGAAAGCGGGTGATGGATTCAAGATAATCGTAACTAGCTCCCCGGCTCTGTCAGTGTGAGACTGGGGTTTCAAATCTCTCAGACCTGCAGAGGCTAACCTGCGCCAGCGGGTTTTGTTCTGTGTTGCCTGCGCCCTCCAGTCGAAAGGTTCGGAGTGAGAGGACACCCTGCCGCCGTTTGCTATCTATCGGGATTCTTCATTTTGCAGGTCGAAACTGCGAACTGTGTTCACCAGGCGCTGTACCAGCGGCGGATCAAGCTCCTCGAAACTCTTGCTGATGCCCGTTGCTACCAGATAGCAATCCGAGTACGGCAGGTAATCCACCACGTTTTCGGGCGTAATGCCACTGGCGATTGCCAGCGGAAAGTCGCCTAATGCGGTTTTCATCCTCCTGATCTTCTCGACACTGGCTGCTATCCCTGTGCCAGCACCGCTGGTGGTCACAACATCCATAAACGCGCGGGCGCGAACGGCTGCAGATTCTAAGTGGTTAATCAGAAAAACGCCGTCTGCTTGCGCTTCCATCGCAATGGCAACATTTCGCAACATCTGTTTCAGAGACGCCACATGCACCACAGGGAGAACCACATGCCCTCTCGGAAAAACCTCTCTGAATCTGGACATATCACTACACCTCCATTGCTCTTGTTCGTATTTAACAGATTATAACACAACAGTCACGCAGGGTTTTCCACATGCTCTGGTACAATAATGCTCAGAAAGTCTTCAGAGAGGTGGTGCAGATGAGCGTTTTGGAAGGACAACCGGCTCCCGACTTTGCGCTTCCGACAGCAGACGGCAACACCATCCGCCTTTCGGACCTGCGTGGCAAAAGGGTGGTGCTCTATTTCTATCCCAAAGACGACACGCCCGGCTGTACGAAGGAAGCGTGCTCCTTTCGCGATAACCTGGGTGCACTGCAGGGGATGGGCGTGGTGGTGCTGGGCGTCAGCCCCGATAGTGTCGCCTCGCACCAGAAGTTTGCTCAAAAATACGGGCTGACGTTTCCCCTGCTGGCAGATGAGGGCGCACAGGTCGCCACCACCTATGGCGTGTGGAAGGAGAAACAGCAGTACGGCAGGCGTTACATGGGCATCGAGCGCACCACCTTTATCATCGACGAAGAGGGCATCGTGCGCCGGGTGTTCCCGAAAGTAAAAGTGGACGGTCACGTCGAAGAGGTAATGGAGGCGATTCGCGCTCTGGAGGCATAGCGATGAGACGTTACGCACTGCTGGTGATTGCCCTGCTGTCTCTCTGGCAGACGGCATGGGCGCAGGCTCCCAAGATACCCGACGCGGTGCAGAAGGCGAACGAGGTACTGATGGCGCTGGCAGATATCGACCTTCTGCTGGTGCTGACCTCCTTAAAGCTGGACAAAGAGCAGATGGGCAAAATCAAGCCTCTGCTGGAACAGGCACAGAGCGACCTGCTTCGCATGGAGGAACGCAACGCACAGGCTTTGCTGAGCCTCCGTGACGAGGTGATGTCCGCGAGGAAAGAGGCGCTGAAGGGCAAAACACCCCCGGAAGAACTGCGCAAGAAACTGCAAGAGGCGGATAATGCCGCCGCGCAGCTGCGCCTCAAAACGATTGACCAGGTGGTACGCACCCTGTGGGCGAAGCTGGATGGCATCCTTTCGGATACTCAGAAACAGACCATCGCCAACCAGGCACGCGAGATGATGCGCAGTCTGCGCCGCCCCAACGCCGACAAAGCGAGCCGCAAGGAGCTTGGCGAGTTCTTCACCCAGGAGGTTTTGCTCGCTCCCCGCACCCTGCCCTTGCTGGAGGAATTACAAAAGGGAACTGAATGAGCCACATCGCCACCGAACCGTCGGTCGTGCGCCGCAACATCATCGCCATTATCGGCGATGTGGCGTTCTTCATGGTGGGGTTTTCGTGTTTCGACGCCACCACCGTGATGCCACAGTTCCTGCGCGAGCTGGGAGCCTCGCCCGGACTGATAGGGGTTATCAGCGGACTGCGATTGCTGGCGCTGTTCGCTCCTCAGCCGTACGTGGCACACTGCATTCACGGAAGGAGGCGCGTGAAATCGTTTCTGGTTACTGCCTGCATAGTCGGCAGGCTTCCCATGTTCGTGCTGTTTCTGCTCGTATGGTTTTTCGGTCATAATCACACGCTGGCGCTGTGGGCTTTCGTCTTTTTCTCCCTGCTCTTTATCGCCTCGGATGGATTCAGCATCGTGCCGTGGACGGAAATCATCGGCAAGTCCATCCCCGAAACCATCCGCGGACGCTTTTTTGGAGCCATGCAGACCGTCTCCTCGCTGGCTGCGCTGATAGCGCCCGTGCTGGTCAGCAAGATACTCAGCGTCCGTTCGTTAGAGTTTCCTCGCAACTACGCGGTGCTTATCCTACTGATGGCGACGGGACTGTTCCTCTCGCTGGTGATGCTGTTGTTGATTCGCGAACCCGACAGCCACCCCCAGGAAGACCCCGACCGCAGTTTTGGGGAGCATCTGCGCCGAATCCCCACGCTGTGGCGTCACGACCCTGCCCTGCGCTGGGTGCTGACCACGCAGTTCCTGCTGGCGGGTGGCGGAGTGGCTTCCAGCTTCTATGTGCTGTACGCCCGCGAGCGGTTCGGCCTGCCCGAATCGTATGTGGCGATTTACCTGACCGCCCAGACCGTGGGCGCAGTCATCACGGGACCGCTGTGGGGAGGGATGGCGGACCGCTTTGGAGCGGTACGTGCCCTGAAGGTAGTGGTCTCGCTGGCGATAGTGCCTCCCCTAGCGGCGCTGTTGATGCCCGTTGCCTGGGGGTTTGTGCTGGTTTTCGGTTGCCTAGGCGCGCTCAACTGGAGCCTGTGGAACGCCTTTACCAATACCATTCTCTCCATCGCGCCTCCAGCCGAGCGCCCCACCTATATCGCCCTGCAGAACTTCATGAACCTGCCAGCCTCCATCGCGCCCTTTGTTGGTGGTTTGATAGTCGGCTGGGCAGGCTATCCCGCGGCATTTGTTACCACCGCCGTGATGGTGACGCTGGGCGCACTGAGTGCCCGACGCATCCCGCAGGCACGCCCCGTGGGCAGGTGAACCCTAACCATGCACCCAGCGCAATGCCTCCGCGTCGGGTAGGGGAGATGGCGAGACTGTCACCGTCGGCGCAAAGGCAGATAGAGGCAACCGCCGCGCCTCCTCGTCCGAAAGGTGATGCACCAGCACTCGCGCGGGATATGCCAGCACCGCCGCTGTTGCCCAGTCTCCCAGCCTGCGAATGCCCGGCACCCACACGTTCTGCAGGAAAAAGCCATTACTGCCGTCACAGCCGTTCAGGTCAGCCACCACTGCGTGCATGCCTCGCTCGCAGGATCCCGCCAGCAATGCCCACCAGCCTGCTCCCTCCACGCCAACCAGCGACACCTGCCGAATGCCCCGTTGAGAGCGCAGGAACGCCAGCGCGGTCAGCGTGTCCTGAACCTGCCACTGCATATCGGTGCGGTTAAAGGTTTCCGGGAAGTTTCCCTTCAGTTCGCGCCTGCCGAACCGCCGCAGATGGTCGCCCGTGCCGAATGGGTCTGCGGTCACCACTGTGTAACCAGCCGACAACCAGTCGCGAAGTTCCTGTTCACGCTCTAGCCACGCCTGCGTACCGCCCGGATGCAGTAACAGCACGGCTTTTCCCGTGCGTCCACCATCTGGCTCAAAGAGTCCAGCGAACAATACCTCGCGCGTGACACGTCGCCGAAGCGCAAAATATCCGTGCGGAACGGGAGCATTTCTCCGTTCTGTGCTGAGCACCTCTACTTGCGCGGGCGTGACCGTCTCCACCGCAAGCGTGTGCTTCCATGCAGTGCCTATCCACCGTCGGAAGGCAGGGATGCCGCCTGTCGAGCGCGGGAAGTGAGAGCGTAACAGCTCCGCATCGCGCTGGCGCAGGGATTCCAGCACCGCCTCTCCGCGCGCAAAGCCCGGGGGCAGGGTTCCATCGGGAAAGACGCGTACCTTCTCGGGATGGTCTACGGTGAACGGAGGCTCGTGGTCGGGCGCCTCTACTCCCAGCCACCTGCCGAAAAAGGCGTACACCGCCTCGCGGCTGGCGCGGTTATAGTTATGATCTGCCTCATAGCGCACCGCCGATATCCGCGCCTCCGCACCCAGCAAAGCGTATATCGCCCGGGCAGCGGGGTACTCCTCTTCCATGGTGTGGTTCGTCCAGTCGCCGGTGGCGGCGACCAGGAGGAGCGGGCGCGGCGCGGCGAGCGCGGCAATCTCCACGTTGTTGGTGGGTTCCAGCCTCAGTCCCGGCGCGTTCTCACAGAAACAGCCACCCTGATAGTGCGCGGATACCATGCACACCGGCGCCGCTGCTGATACACGACTGTCCACTGCCGTCAGCAGGAAGGTCTGAGTGCCCCCGCCGGACGAGCCGGTGCACCCGATGCGTTTGCTGTCCACATCTTTCAGCGAGAGCAGGAAATCCAGAGCGCGGATGCTGTTCCACAACTGCAGGCGCAGGAGATGAATACCCCACAGTTCCCACTCCTTCGAGATGCGCTGGTGGGGCAACTGCAGGCTATCGTTGTAACCGACCATATCGTACGAGAACGCGATGTAGCCCTGTCGCGCGAGGTTGACGCTTAGCCCCGCATAGGAGGTGGCATTGTTGTCATTGGGATCGTTTTCCAATCTGCCGTTCCTGGCATGTCCGTGGGGGCACAGCACCGCGGGGAAGGGGGGCTTTCTGCCTACCGGGCGATACAGGTTACCCGTGCACAGGAAGCCCGGAAAGCTCTGGAAATACACTTTCTGCACGCTGTAGTCCGCGTGCTCGATACGTCCAAAAACCTGTGCCTTCAACGGCGTGCGAGGCGGCAGGGGAAGCAGTCCTGCGCTGCTGAGGATATGTTCTCTCAACCACCGCGCCCGCGCCTCCCACTGCTGGCGGGAAGTATAAGCGGGCGTGGGCAGGTGCATCTCTCCATGCCGGACGTTGGTCACCCGCTCATCACGCAACGGAGCCTGCATCTTCTGTCCTCCCCCGAAGGATACAATGATGGAGGTGTGATACGTTGATAGGGGATGTTTTTCCTGCTGAGCACTATTTTGGAGTGCTGAAGCTTGCTTCAGCAGACCCTTAACCTGCGTGAGCAGGTTTCGTTCTGTGTAGCCTGCGATTTCCAATTGCAAGGGCAGAATCTTTGGACCGCTGCAGCACGGCTTCAGCAATCCATAAACCTGCACTGTTCACTCATCCCCAATTGCGCCGAAGTTGCGCACCAGAATACCGAAGTCGAACAGGGTGACCTCTTCATCCCCGTCCAGGTCGGCATTTGGGTTCCAACCGCTGTCACCGGGCATCGTGCCAAAGGCAGACACCAGCTGCCCGAAGTCAAACAGCGTCACCTCGTTATCGCCGTCGATGTCCCCGTTGGTCAGCGTGAAGTTCGCTATGGTATCGCCCGTGATGGAGACGTCCGTCAGCGTCTGTCTCAGCCAGTGAGAAGCCTTCGCGGACAGGTCGTAGGTGCCGCGCAGGAGAGTCTGGAACGAGTATCTGCCCTCCCCATCAAGGTTGACCACGTGCGTTTCCATGGCGTCGGTGCTTCCCGGATTGCGTATCTCCATAGTGACCGGTATGCCTGTTAGGTCGCCCTCGTAGTCCCTCAATTCCACTGTGCCGCTGATGGTGACGGTTGCTCTGCCTTCAATGGTGAAGGCAAGGTCCTGTTCGGTGAGCCAGCCTCCGCCCACTGGGTTGCCCCCAAAGCCCCAGCCGCCGCCCGGGTTGTGCAGGTAGAACGGCTCGCCGAGCGTGGGGCTGGTGCGAAGCCAGAACCACTGTCCGCCGTCATTGCCCGTGCCGTCGTTGTTGAGGTCAAAGGGACGCTGAACCCATGCGCTCAGGTAATAGGTGCCGGGCGGCAGATAGAAGCCGTTCAGTTCAAACACCAGGTCCGCCCGCCTCCGCAGGGGCCACTCTCCCGGCTCCAGCACCACCTCCGTGCCCATCGCCACCACGTCTATCACATCTACATGCGGCGCAGGCGAGATGGACAGATACACCCCCAGGTTATAGGTGGGGTCGCCCTGCTCACTGCCGTAAACCGTTACATGGTCAATCCACCAGCCGGGTTCAGGCACGGTGAAATCATCAAACAGCCAGACCGAATAGATGCGGTTTGCGGTGTCGGTGAAATCCTGAGCGGGACTGCCCCGGCTGACGCCATCCCAGGGCTGGTCCCACAGCACATCGGCGCGAAGTACGGAGACACCAAATGCCAGCGCCAGCAACAGCGATGCAAGCCACTTCATACAAACCTCCTCCTTTCTCCCAAACCTGTCAGGGTTTGATGGAATCGAAGTATCTCCTCACCGGCTGGCGGTATTCGGGAGGAACGGTTTCACGCTGGAGGGCGCTTTCCGCCGCCCGCCGGTACTGGATGTACACGTCGTAGCTGGGCGTTCCACTGCTCACCGCATCAGGAGCGCCTCGCGTGACAAAGGCAGGTGTCTCGCTGGGCCCGCTGGCAACGCCGGGAACCTGCGTGAACTTGCCACCCTTGACGTTCAAACGCGCCGTATCTTTGTCCTGCTGGGCGCGGTATTCCAGCTTCTCCAGTTTGGGACCGGTGGCAGGCAGTCCTGGTCCACCGCCGAAGCGCTTCTCATACGAGTTCATCGCTACGGGCAGTCCACCCATCTCGCTCTTCAGCGCGGCAAGCAACGCTGCCATTTCTGCCCACTGGCGCGCATCCAGCGCGCACGCCCCTGCGGACAGTCAGGTACCTCCCGCCTTCTGAATCCATTTCACCGCCTGCTGGAGGTCACCGATTTTGAGGTTTTTCAACGCCTCCTGCAGCTCCTTAGCGGCGGCATCCAGCTGCGTGCCCTGCAGAGCCTGCGCCAGCTGGCGCATTAGCTCCTCCAGCTTTTTGCGCTCTTCGGGGGAGAGATTGTTCCACTGCTTGGCAATCTGGTTCAACAGTTCGCCCAGCTTCTGCATATCCTGCTGGGATAGCGCGAGAGCCATTTGCAGTGCTATCTCGCTGGCGAAGGGTGTGGACGATTGCAGTCGGTTTTGCTGGGCGTTTCGGACGGAGGTGGGGGTGTTCTGTCCACCTTTTGTGTTGATGGAGGCGGTTTTCAGGGTGGCGCCAAGCTCTCGCTCCAGCTTCGCTTGCTGGATTTGCTGTTGCACTGCGCGAGCGCTCAGAAACTCGTTCGCGGCACGCTGTATCGGCTTGCCCGAGTTCGCCTGCGCCAGCCTGCGCTGTTGCTCCTCCGCCTCGCGCTGCAGACGCGACATCTTCACCAGCGCTTCGCGCTTGCTCAGGCGGGCGCGCTTCATCTGCTTCGCCAGCGATTCCAGCTGGGCGGCAAGCCGACGCATCTTTTCCCTGTCCTGTCCCGTTGCCTGCTTGCGCCACTCTTTCGCCAGCTGCTCCGCGCGTTCGCCTGCCTGGCGCATCGCTTGCTTCTGCTGACGCACCTGCGGCGACTGGAACCATGCAAGGTCTGGAGCGAACCACAGGAAAACGGCTAATGCGGTGACCGCCAGCGCACCCCAGAAGGCACGAGGCAGGGGAACCCTCGCCAGATTATGCAGATTCAACGATTGGGCATAGCTCTCGGCATCCTGCATCTGCAGAAGCTCCATTTCGCCCTGCGCCTCGCGGCGGGACAGCCAGTGCACGGTGCTCAATCGCTCCTTCGTCTGCGCCTTCCGATCTAACCACAGGGCGACCTGCTCCTCGCTCAACCGGCGCGTTGCCCCGAACGCCAGTCCAGCCAGCGCGAGAGCAAGCGTGACGCCCACAGGGTAGGCGTAGTGAACGTCCCACTGCAGTGCCCATGCCAGCGCAAGCCACAACGCGCTTGCCACCGCACCCGCAAACCATCCCCCGCATATTCCGCGCAGAATATAGCTTGCCCGGGCGCGCCTGATGGTGTATCGGATAGCCTTCTGCCACGTCGTGGATGGCTCGGTCAACCGTATCGCCCCCTCTGTACTCCTTTGCTTCAGTTTACACTCTATTAGCAGGACATTGCAAGCGGTCTGGTTCTATTCCAGCGAGGCGTAGCGCAGACGACGGGCAACTCCTAACATCTGGCTCGCCGTCAGGCTCTCTTTGCCTGCATACGCCCGCTGGCGGTCGTTGCGGTCGAAAAGCTGGCGTAGTTGCTGACGCCTGTCCATGCAGTATCCCCCTTATCCCTTGCCGGGCACGTGGTTTGTCCACGAAACAACCTTTCTCCTGCTCATGAAGAGAGGGAAAACAGTTTGACTTTCAGAAAGGTAAGCGGGGGCAAGCAGGAATCGGTGTGCGGGACATATAATTAGTGATGCAAAGCATTACGGGTACAGGGGGCGATGTATTGTGGAATGCGAAACCTTCTCGATTCTGGCGAAGGTGTCCGACATCACGGTGGAGCGTCATATCCCCTTCAACGTGATGTTCGAGCTGACGCACCGCTGTAACACGCGCTGTAAGCACTGCTACCAGCACCATCCCAAACGCGCGGACGGCGAGCTGAGCACCGAAGAGTGGTGCCGGGTGATGGATGACCTGGCAGAAGCAGGCACGCTGTATTTGACGCTTACCGGCGGGGAGGTGCTGCTGCGCAAGGACTTTTTTGAGATTGCCCGCTACGCCCGCAAGAAACGCTTCGCGCTGAAGATATACACCAACGGCACGCTGATTACGCCCGCTGTTGCCCAGAAGATTGCCGACCTGCGCCCCTTCACGGTGGAAATCAGCGTGTACGGCTCCAACGCGGAAACGCACGACGCCATGACACAGGTGAAGGGCAGTTTTGACCGGGTCATCCGCGCGGTGAGGTTGCTCGTTGGGCTGGGTCAGCGTGTGATCCTGAAGTGCCCGCTGGCAACCTCCAGCTTCGGCCAGTACGAGGACATCATGCAGATGGCACAGGATCTCGGCGCGGAATATCGCTTCGACCCGACCATCGCACCCATGAACGACGGCGACATGTGCCCTACGAACCTGCGCATCGGCGTGGAGGAACTGATGAAGCTGTACGACGACGAGCGCGTGTTTAAGAAAAAAGGTCTACCCTCCATGGGACCGAACGACAAAGTGAAGATGTGCGACGCCGGGCGCAACAGTCTGGCGATTAACCCGTGGGGCGAGGTTTATCCCTGCGTGCAGATGCTCATCCCCTGCGGCAACGTGCGCGAAAAGTCCATCCTGGAGATATGGTATGGCTCGCGCGAGCTGCGCCACCTGCGAAACATCACTCCTGACGACCTGGCGCAATGCCAGAGCTGTGACGTGAAGCAGTATTGCAGTCGCTGTCCCGGCCAGGCTCTACTGGAGGATGGCAGCTTGACCGGCTGTCAGAGCAGAGCGAGGGTCATTGCCCGTATCCGCAAACGCCTGGCGGAACAGCAGGCGTCCCAGCAGGGCGGCAGTAACCTCCTGCGCGTGGTGGCTTAGAGACACGACGTTCCAGGATGGCTCCCGCCGCCCGTTTCATCGCCGGTTTCAGCCGTTCGGCTAAGTGCCCATTTCCCACGAGGTCAGGTACTCCTGCTGTTCGGGAGTCAGCGTGTCGATGCGGATTCCCATGGCGTCCAGCTTCAGGCGGGCAATCTCCCGGTCCAGCTCTATCGGCACGCGGTAGACCTGTTTCTCCAGCTGGTCGGCGTGTTGATGGATGTACTCCGCGCTCAGCGCCTGGTTGGCGAAGCTCATGTCCATTACGCTGGCAGGATGCCCCTCCGCCGCCGCAAGGTTAATCAGCCTGCCCTCGCCCAGCAGGAATATCTTGCGCCCGTCCGCCAGCACATATTCGTCCACGAAGTCGCGGATGCGCCGTTTGGAGACCTTCATCCGCTCTAAGGCGTCGATGTCTATCTCCACATTGAAGTGCCCGGAGTTCGCCACTATCGTGCCCGACTTCATCACGGCGAAGTGTTGCTCGCGAATCACGTGGATGTCGCCCGTCAGGGTCACGAACACATCGCCCACGCGCGCGGCGTCCGCCATCGGCATCACCTGGTAGCCGTCCATCACCGCCTCCAGCGCACGCAGGGGGTCGGTCTCGGTGATAATCACATGTGCGCCCATGCCTTTCGCCCGCATCGCCACGCCGCGCCCGCACCAGCCGTAGCCAGCCACCACCACCGTACGCCCTGCCAGCAGGATATTGGTCGCCCGCAGGATGCCGTCAATGGTGCTCTGCCCCGTGCCGTAGCGATTATCAAAGAGGTGTTTGGTGTCGGCGTCGTTCACCGCGATGATGGGATAGCGCAGGACGCCATCCTTCGCCATCGCGCGCAGGCGGATAACGCCGGTGGTGGTCTCTTCGGTGCCGCCGCGCACGCCCGCAAGCAGTTCCTGCCTTTGCGAGTGCAGGGTAGAGACCAGGTCCGCCCCGTCGTCCATCGTGATGTGTGGCTGTGTATCCAGAACGGCGTGGATGTGCCGGTAATAGGTCTCGTGGTCTTCGCCTTTGATGGCGAAAACGGGGATGCCATGATGCTTGACCAGCGCTGCGGCAACGTCGTCCTGCGTGGACAGGGGATTGGATGCGCACAGCGCCACCTGTGCACCGCCCGCCTTCAGGGTAATCGCCAGATTTGCCGTTTCGGTAGTCACATGCAGGCAGGCAGCGAGGCGAACGCCTTCCAGCGGCTTTTCACGGGCGAACCGTTCGCGAATCAGGCGCAGAACCGGCATGTCCTGCTCTGCCCACTCGATTCGTAACTGCCCCTTATCTGCCAGCCCGAGGTCTTTCACATCGTAGTTCATGCAGAATCCTCCATCTCAGATAGTATGCTTTTATCGCGAGAGACCGCGTTCTACGCGGTTCCCACTTGATTGTCCTTGCGCACCGGGTCCACGATGACCCCGTCGAACACCGCGGCGTTGGACTTCACACGACAGCCCTTGCCCACCACACAGCGTACCAGCATCGTGTCGCGCATGACCACTGCCCCTTCCCATAGAATGCTCTCCTGAACGGTGGCGTTGTCTTCCACCACGCAGTTATCGCCCAGCACGGTGTATTCCAGCACCTTCGCGCCCGGACCGATTTCGCAGTTGTTGCCAATCACCACCGGGTAGCCAATTTCGGCGGTGGGGTCTATCTTGACATCCTTGCCAATCCACACGTATTTACGCCTCTCGGGATAGGGAATGCACAGGGACACTCTGCCCTGCATGGCGTCCACGTGCGTCTGCTGATAGGTGCGCAGGTTGCCCACGTCCTTCCAGTAAGAAGAGGTGAGGAAGCCGTAGAAGGGGCGTCGCTGTTCCAGCAAAAGAGGCAGAAGGTTCGCCCCGAAGCCATAGGTCACCCCGCGCGGAATCAGGTCAAATATCTCCGGCTCGAACACGTACACGCCCGTGTTCGCCGCGTTGGAAAAGATGACCTCGCCGCGCGGTTTCTCTAAGAATCGCGTGATGCGTCCGCGCTCGTTCAACAGGGCGATACCGTACTCCGACGGGTCATCCACCAGAGACAGGGCGATGGTGGCAATCGCACGCTTCTCTTTATGGTAGCGCAGGAGGCGGGTGAGGTCCAGGTCGGTGATGTCGTCGCCGCCGATGACGATAAAGGTGTCGTCAAAGAAGTGCTCGCACCGTTTGACGCTACCGGCATCACCCCACAGGCGGTCTTCCTTGGAGTAGTGGATACGCACTCCCCACTTCGAGCCGTCACCAAAGTGGCTTTCAATCTGGTCGCCCAGATAATACAGGTTGACCATAATCTCGGTGAAGCCGTGCCGTTTCAGCAGTTCCACAATATGCTCCATGACCGGACGGTTCACGATGGGCACCATCGGCTTGGGCACGTTTCGGGTAAGCGGGTCGAGGCGTGACCCCACTCCTGCTGCCAGAATCATCGCTTTCATGATGGATGTTCCTCCTCGAATCGCCGCACCATCGCGGCAACGTAGTGAATTTGCTCCTCACGGAGGTCGGGATGCACGGGCAGGGAGAGCACCTCGTTCGCGGCGCGTTCCGCATGGGGGAAATCTCCCTGCTGATAGCCCAGATTTTGGTACGCCTCCTGCAGGTGCAGGGGAAGCGGATAATAGACAGCGGTAGCGATACCGTGTTCCTTGAGATATTGCTGCAACGCATCGCGCTGGTGGTAGCGGATGGTGAACTGGTGGTAGGTATGCAGGTTGCCCGGCGCGGTTTTGGGCAATATCGCCTGCGTGTCCTGCAGCAGATTCAGATAGAGGCGGGCGTTGTGGCGGCGACGTTCGTTCCACCCGTCCAGATAGCGCAGTTTCACGCGCAGAATCGCCGCCTGTATCTCGTCCAGGCGACTGCAGTAGCCGGGCACTTTGTAGAAGTAGGCTCCACCTTCTGCCCCATGTCCCCGCAACCGCTTGACGCTTCGGGCAATCTCTTCGTCATTCGTCAGCACGATGCCGCCGTCACCGAACGCGCCCAGGTTCTTGGTGGGGTAAAAGCTCATCGCCGTGGCGTGACCGACCGCCGCCACCGGAACACCGTTTTGCTGGGCGCCGATGGCTTGCGCTGAGTCGTTCACCAGATACACGTTGTGCGCTTGGGCGATGCGCCACAATGCCTCGCGGTCGGTCATCTGTCCAAACAGGTCCACCGGTAACAGCGCGCGGGTGCGCACGGTAATCGCTCGCTCAATCGCTGAGACATCGATATTATAGGTATCCGGGTCGATATCCACATACACCGGTCTGGCGCCCAGCCGAACGATGACCTCGGTGGTGGCGCCGAAGGTAAAGGGCGTGGTAATCACCTCGTCGCCCGGTCCGATGCCCAGCGCCGCCAGCGATAGCTCCAGCGCGTCGGTGCCGGACGCCACGCCGATGCCGAACCTCGCCCCGCAATAGGCAGCGACCTCTTCCTCCAGACGCTGAACATTCTCCCCCAGAATAAATCGCCCGCTTTCCAGCACGCGAGCAACCGCTGTGTCTATCTCCTGACGCAGTGCCTGATACTGCGCCTGAAGGTCCACCATCGGTACCTGTATTGTTTCGCCCATTCAGTTCCCTCTTACCAGTTTGTTCCTAAACGGCTTTCGCGCTGGATGCATGTTCCCGCTGCGATGACCGCGTCCATAATGCGGCAGCCCGCGGAGATGACCACATCGCGGTCGCAGATGACGCGGGTCAGGTCTGCTCCTTCTTCTACCTTCACCCCTTCGAGCAGAACACAATCCTCCAGCACGCTTCCCCGCGCGACATGACAGCCCGCGCCAATCACCACCGTACCGCGCAGGTGCACACCCTCCTCAATCACTGCATTTTCACCCACGTGCACGGTCGCTCCTGCGTCCAGCGTGGCTCGTACCTCTGCTCCTTTCATGCACCACAAGCCTTCCGCCTGCGGTGTGCCGGGCGGAGCCACCTTCGCGCGTCCCCGCAGGAGGTCGTTAGTCACTCTCCAGTAGTGGCTGGGTCCTGCCACGTCTACCCAGTAGCCATCGGCGGGAACGCCGTACAAGCCCTCGCCGCGCTCGATCATGCGCGGATAGATTTCCCGCTCGATAGATACCATGCGCCCTTCGGGGATGCTCTCTATCACTTCCGGCTCCAGCACATAGAAGCCCGCGTTAATGTAATCCCAGCCCGTTTGCTCGATGTTCGGGTTGGCGGCGAGCGCTTTTTTCTGCTCTTCTGTTGGCTCTCGCCATGCCAGAACCCTGCCGTCGGCGTCCAGGTCAATCACACCGTAGGGATTCGGACTGGGTACCGCCTTCAGCGTAATGGTGGCTTGCGCCCCACGCTGGCGGTGCTGGGCAATAATCGCGCTCAGGTCAAAGTCGGTGACAACATCGCCGTTGAACACGACCACCGCTTCCCGCCTCCACAGGCTCTTTGCAGCGTTGCGAATGGCGCCCGCCGTGCCCAGAGGCTGGTCTTCCCTGGCATAACGCATCTTCACCCCGAAGCGACTGCCGTCGCCAAAGTGGTTCTCTATCGCCTCCGCCATATAGTTGGTGGCGAACACAATCTCGTCCACGCCATGCGCCTTTAACAAAGCCACCTGATACTCCAGCAGGGGACGGTTGAGAATGGGCATAAGAGGTTTCGGACGAGTGTAGGTGAGCGGACGGAAACGGGTACCAAACCCACCAGCAATGATAATCCCTTGCATGGCATCACCTCCTATGCGCTGTCCAGCGTTTTTTGGGGAAAAGCCCTCACAAATTATACTCAGCGGATAAACCTTTTGTAAAGGTGAAGGGGATGGATGCCCTGCGCGGATTTCTGATAAAATAACAGCGAGACGAACGCACGGAGGTCTGTTGATGGCGGAGTGGGAAGCCTGTATCGGCATGGAGGTCCATGCGGAACTGTTAACCGATAGCAAGATGTTCTGTTCCTGTGCCAATGCCTTCGGCGGCGAGCCGAACACGCGCTGTTGCCCGGTGTGTACCGGAATGCCCGGTTCCCTGCCGGTGATGAACAGGAAGGCGGTGGAGATGGTTCTGCGCACCGCGCTGGCGCTCAACTGCGAAATCTCCATGACCTCTATCTTCCATCGCAAAAACTATTTCTATCCCGACCTGCCCAAGAACTATCAGATTTCGCAGTACGGCGACACGCCCATCGGCAAGCGAGGCTGGCTGGATGTGCCGGTGGATGGACGCATCGTGCGGGTGCATATCCGCCGGGTACACCTGGAGGAGGACACCGGCAAGCTGTTCCACCTGCCCACCGGCGAGAGCGCGGTGGATTACAATCGCAGCGGCGTGCCGCTGATGGAGATTGTTACCGAGTTCCCACCCGATATGCACACGGCGGAGGAGGCGCGAGATTACCTGCAGACCCTTCGCAACGTGCTGGTGTATCTGGGCGTGTGCGATGGGCGCATGGAACAGGGTAGCCTGCGCTGTGAACCCAACCTGTCGGTGCGCCCGAAGGGAAGCGATACCTTCGGCGTCAAGACGGAGCTGAAGAACCTCAACTCCTTCCGCGCGGTGCAGAGGGGCATTGAATACGAGATCCAGCGACATATCGCCGTGCTGGAATCGGGTGGTAAGGTGGTGCAGGAGACGCGCGGCTGGAACGACGAGCGTGGCGCGAGCTTCCCCATGCGCACCAAAGAGTACGAGCAGGACTACCGCTACTTCCCCGAACCCGACCTCGTGCCGGTACAGTTCAGCGAGGAGTGGATTGAGCAGGTGCGCGCTTCCCTGCCCGAACTGCCTCTGGCGAAGCGTCAGCGGTTCATGGAGCAGTACGCCCTGCCCGAATACGACGCCACCCTGCTGGTGGAGAGCCGCGCCACCGCCGACTACTTTGAAGAGGTGGTGAAACTGGGCGCGGAGCCGAAAGCGGTGGCGAACTGGATGAACGGCGACCTTGCGAGGTTGATGAACGCCGCGGGCATTGAGGATATTCGCGACTGCAAGGTAACCCCCCGACACCTGCGCGACCTCATCGGGCTGGTGCAGAAGGGCACGGTCACCGGAAGCGTCGCCAAGCAGGTGCTGGAAGAGGTGTTCAACACGGGAGTCGACCCGGCGCAGGTGGTGCAGGCGAAGGGACTGACGCAGGTAAGTGACACCGACCAGCTGCGAGCATGGGTTCAGCAGGCGATTGCCGAAAACCCCGACGCTGCCGAGAAGGTGCGCAACGGCAAACTGCAAACCCTGCAGTTTCTGGTGGGGCAGGTGATGAAACTCAGCCGCGGGCGCGCCAATCCCAACGAGGTACGCCGACTCATCGCCGAGGAACTGGGTGTGCAGGTGGAGTAGGGGAAACGGTTCAGGCAATCAGTCCCCACAGGCGAAGCAGTTCCACAATCGTGGGCTTTGGCTGCTGCCACAACCACTCCACTCGAAGCCAAAGCCCCTCCAGCACCCTGCTGTGGTATTCCCCTTCCGAAGCCATCAGCACAGCGCGATACGCCCCGTCTTCCGCCAGCTGGTAGAACTCCGCGCGTCTGCGCTCGGGGTCTATCAGCCAGTATTCCCGCACGCCAGCCGACTCGTACTCGTAGAACTTCTCCCCGCGGTCGCGGGCGCGGCTTTCCGGGCTGATAACCTCCACCACCAGGTCTGCCGCGCCGTCAAGGTAGGTGCTTTTCAACCGGTGCAGGTTGGCGTTGGACACATACAGGATGTCGGGGGAACGGCTGGAGTTCGCCAAACGCATCTGGAATGGAGCAAAAACAACCTCACCCGCCGACGTAGAGTGGGCAAAGGTGAAAATGGCCTATAGAAGAAACAACCCAACCTCCTGATGGATGCATGAGACCGGAGGCAATATCTCCACCCTGCCGTTAACCCACTCCGAGTGAGTATCTTCGTCCAGCCAGTCGTGGAACTGCTCGAAGGTCATCTTTTCCGGCGGCGCCTGCTTCTGCATAGCAACCACCTCTGTGATGTTAAGACACGTCCTGGGGTAGCGTAATGCTATCCAGTCGCGCTCCCATTTTGGCGACCACCTGCGCGGCGCAGTAGGCAGCTATCCTGCCCGATGCCTCCAGACTCTGCCCATGACACAACCCATACAGCAACCCCGCGGCGAACATGTCGCCCGCACCGGTGGCGTCTATCGCCTGAACGCGAAACGCGGGGATGTGGTAGACGGTCTGCTTCTGCCGAATCAGCGCGCCGCGGCTGTCCATCGTCACCACCGCGATGTCGCAGTAGTCCGCCAGCAGGCGCGAGGCGTCGTAGGGGTTATCGGTGCCGCTCAGCTCCTGTACCTCCGCCTCATTGCCAATCAGCACGTCCACATGCTGTTCCAGCAGACGCTGAAAGTCTGCCCGGTGCCGACGCACGCAAAAAGTGTCCGACAGGCTAAATGCCACCCGCACGCCCGCTCTGTTCGCCTCGCTCATCGCGTGAAGCACCGACTGTTTCTGCGACTCGGTGTCCCACATGTAGCCGGTGATGTACAGATAGCGGCTCTGGCGCAGGTCATCAATGTTCACCTCGTCGGGGCGCAGTTGCTGGCTGGCTCCCAGGTAGGTGCACATGGTGCGCTGGGCGTCTGGGGTTAACAGGACGAAAGAAACGCCGGTGCTTCCCTCGCCCACAGCCAGATTGGGCTTGACCCCCTTCTCACTGAGACTGCGCCGGTAGATGGCGCCGTGCTCATCGTCGGCTATTTTGCTGGTATAGCAGGCAGAACCGCCCAGCAGTGCCACGCCAATCATCGTGTTTGCGCCTGAACCGCCCGCCTCCGAGTGCACCACCTGCCCGGCAAGGTACTGCATCAGCCGGCGCCGGTGTTCCTCGTCGATGAGAAACATCCCACCCTTTTGCAAACCCAGTGCATCAATCAGTTCGTCCTCTACCTTCGCCTGAAGGTCTACCAGCGCATTGCACATGCCGAACACGTCAAAGGTCATTCCTTGCCTCACCCATACTTCGCCAGTGTTGCATTCGCAGTGTCTTTTTCACCATTTGCCTTCCCTTACCCTGTTGTTCCACGAATTGGGGGAGACGAGTGCCCCTTCAGGGTGAAAAGCCTTAGAGATATGAAATCGTTGACAAAGTGCAGGCGCTTTGGATAGGATGCAACACTTGGCAAAGCCTGCTGACGCAGGTATGGATTGCTGAAGCCATGCTTCAGCGCCCAAAACCACCTTTTACTCTCTGCCCTTGCGACTAGAAGTCGCAGGCAACACACAATAAAACCCGCTGACGCAGGCTAAGGGGTTGCTGAAGCAAGCTTCAGCACTCCAAAGAGTTCAGCCTCCGCCCCAAGTTCAAGGGAAGGGCGTGGTGGGGACACCGAGTTGCGCAGGGCTACTGCAACCGGGAAAACACCGCCTTCGCCGCTCGCTTGAGCGCAGGGGGAACCTGAATGTAACTCAAACGGTCGTACACGAAGTGAAGCAACAGCACATATCGACTCCGCAGACGGTCGGAACGGGTGTTGCTAGCCACCTTCTGACCGTAGCTGATGGAGTGGACAAACCCCACCCCACGAAAGTGACTTGAGCGATACAGCGACTCTCGCGCCACCCGACGCGGACCATCCCAGCGGATGGTGTCGTGCATCAGCAGGTATCCCCCCTCCACCAGCTTGGGAAACCACAGGTTAAAGTCCTGACGCACCGCCTCGTAGCGGTGGTCGCCATCAATGAACAGCAGTTCCACCGGCTGATGGAAAGAGGGCGCCGCTTCCGCTGAGGTGGTCAGCAGGGGGTGCACCAGCCCTTCCACGCCCGCCCGGCGCAGGTTGTTCATGAACTCTTCGTAAGTCCATATCTGCCCGTCGCCGGTCGTGCGGTGCTCTGCCGAGCCCGTGTGCGGGTCAATGGCGTATACGGGCACACCGGCCCCTGCCTCTGCTCCCTTTGCCAGCCAGATGGTGGATTTTCCCTTGAACGAGCCTATCTCCACAATCACCCCGCGCCCGGTGCACCCACGGGCGAGACGGTAGAGCAGTTCCCCCTCTTCACGGGTCAACCAGCCCTCTACCGTCTCGGTGAGCGCAAACACCTGCGCCAGGGTGTCGTTCAATCCTGCCTCATCCTCCGACGTGCTCCATCACGAACTGAAGCACCTGCTGGATGTGTTCGTCCCAGTAGTCCCAGGTGTGCGCGCCCGGGAACTCGTGATAGAGATGCGGAATGCCCAGCGAGAGCAGATGCGCGTGGAAGGCGCGGTTGTCCTCAATCAGAAAGTCCTCCACGCCGCAGTCCAGCCACAACGCGGGCAACTGTGCTCGGTCTACCTGTTGTATCAGCGCAAACAGGTCTTTATCCGAGCCCTGCGGGTTCTCACCGAAGATGCGCTTGAAATCCGCAGGCATCTCATCGGTCATCGGCTTGTGCCCAATCCCCACCGCGCCCGACAGGCTCGCTGAAGCAACGAACAGGTCGGGGTTGTGCAGGGCGAGGCTCAGTGCGCCGTAACCGCCCATCGACAGCCCCGCTATGGCGCGATGCCGACGCTCCCTGCTGGCAGGAAATAGCCGCTCCGTCTGCCCGAGCACGTCTTTGATGATGTGGTCCCCGTAAGCGTCGCCGTTCAGTCCGTTGGTATACCATCCCCTGCCGCCATCGGGCATCACCACGATCAGGGGCAGGTCGCGCACATACCACTCGATGCGACTGCGCCTCAGCCATATCGAAGCGTCATCCGAAAGCCCATGCAACAGATACAGCACGGGAAAGGGTCCATCGCCCGAATCGGGCAGGACCACAAACATCTCCGATGCTTTACCCAGCGACTGACTGAAGAACCGTACCTGACAAAGCGCCATCCGTTGAACCTCCTGTGACCTTCAGTAGTTACTCCCTTGCAAGAGGGGTTTGCCCCTGACCTTGCGATACTGGTCCCGATAGAGACCTATCTTTTCTATCGGTATTGGCTGGAAGCCCATCTTGAACGCCGGCGAATCCTTGCGCAGGCGGATGCCGTTTGGGGTGACCTCCACTCCCGCATCGCCTTCGGTGATGTTATCCCGAATGGTGACAATTCGGTCGTTCAGGTTGTCGTAGAGGTCTATCCACCGCCCGCCCACGCTGATGTTGCGCACGATTTTGTTGCCTTTCGGCACGGCAGGCTCGTCGTTCAGGATGTTCACCAGCTCGGGGTATCGTTCGCTCCACGGCGGTTGCTGGTAGGGCACGGCTTTTAACCTGTCCATCAGCGTGCTGTCGCGCCCGTCGAACCAGAAGCTCGCCCAGCCCATCCCGCGGGCGTCCACATGCACCGACGGCTCGCACTCCACGAAGATATTGTTCTCCACTGTGTTATCGCGCCCGCCGCCAATCATCGCCGCGCGACCAGCCCGATAGAACAGGTTGCCGAAAACGGTAATCCCGCAGGTGCAGTCATCCAGATACACCGCCATCACATCCAGAAAGCCTTCGCCCTGCAGTTTTCGCCCGATATCGTGGAAGTAGTTGTAGCGGACGACGGTGCCGCGCTGCGTCAGGTCACGCCCCATGTAGAACGCGCCCGCGTCGCCGGTCTCGGTGCAGACGTGGTGGATTTCGTTGAACTCTATCAGGTGGTCGTTCCCGCCCAGCAGGATGGCGGTGTGGGGAGCATCGTACATCAGGTTATGCGCCACGCGCACTCCAACGCCGCCCACCAGCACCGCCGGGCGATAGGTGCGGCTCCAGCGGTTGAAGCGA
Source organism: uncultured bacterium (assembly GCA_964579145.1). Taxonomy (GTDB): domain Bacteria; phylum Armatimonadota; class HRBIN16; order HRBIN16; family HRBIN16; genus HRBIN16. The sequence continues at coordinate 59,880 of CAZOGB010000006.1, forward strand.
GTAAACAGGCAGTTCAGCACCTCGTGCTTGCACGGAGTGAGCATGTTGCGGTCGCCGCCAGAGACCTGTACCCCACCGTCCCCCAGGTCCATAAAGTCGCAGGAGACCACTTTGTGCGCAACGCCGCCGGTGATGATCACTCCCACCGTGCCGATATTGCGGAAGGTACAGCCCGCTATCGTCACGCGAGCGCCGCCCTGCACCTCCACGCCCACGCCGCGGCACACCTCAAAAGTGACACCCTGTATCTTCACGTGCGATACCCCGTTCAGGGCAACCAGCGGCGTCTCCAGCAGGGAGACCATCAGCTCGCCTGAACCCTCGTCGGGCGGATAGAAGTACAGCATGCCCGTGTCACGGTCAAGATACCACTCGCCCGGCGCGTCCAGCTCCTCCAGCAGGTTCAGCACGCGGAACCGCTTGCCTGCCGTATAACCGTACACGCCATGCGGTTCGGCGGTGACGATTTCGCCTCTGTCGGGGTCTATGGATACCACCTTTTCGTAGCTGTCCGCCCAGTCCCATGTCCAGTAGCCATGCACCCACACATCCTTCGCCTGCGCCCATCGCTTCAGGCGCGGGTCATCGCAGGTAAAGCGTCCGCCCTGCTGTCCCGCGGGCGTGGCGGCAATGCGCAACCACCCTTCGTTGGGATACTGCGCCAGACGCATCGGTTTGCCAGCGTAAAACACCTCCAGCCCCGCAGGAATGGTAGCGGACAGCCCAAACCCGCGCCGACGCATCTGCCCAAAGTCGCGGATGCCCTGAGCACGCAGGTCATAACAGCGCACCTTCTCCCGCGCCTCCGGCGACAGTTTCTCCAGAATCGCCGGGTCGGTGACGGGCTTGCCGCCTTCGACACGCCTGCCGCCGATGATGCGCACTTTCTCGTTCCTGTACGCGCTGTACACGATAGGCAATTCGGCGGTTCCGCTGTCTTCCGCGCTCAGCGTGAAAGTTTGGGTGAGAGAGTAGGTTCCCCCGCGCAGGTACACGGTCACACCGCCCTTTGGTAGTTTGCCCTCGCGTTTCATCTGGCGGATGGCGTCACGAGCGCGCTCCAGCGTGGCAAAGGGACCGTCCGTGCGCTGGCGGTTCGGCGCAGACAGCCTGCCCAACCACGAGTCGTTGCCCTGGGGAGAGATGTACAGGTTCATTGGTTTCGCTCCTGCCTGCCCGACGAACGCGAGCAGGGATATGCTCACTCCTGCGTACAGCCATGCCCGCATCGGTAGTTCGCTCCTGTGATGTTGCTCTGCTCTGTATTTTCGTGAGCGGTGGTCGTTTCCCTGCGCGAATCCCTGCCCTGCGGGCGTGTATCTAACTCTGTGGAAAAACGCACGAAGGACGAGGTGGCTATGAACACTCAGCCGAGAGTTATCGTCTTCTCGACGCCGAACTGCCCTTACTGTAACATGGCGAAACGGTATTTGCGCGAGCGGGGCATCCGCTTCCGCGATGTGGATGTGAGCCGCGACCCTGCGGCGGCGCGCGATATGGTGCGCCGGTCGGGACAGCAGGGCGTGCCGGTGATCGACATCAACGGCAAGATAGTGGTCGGCTTTGACAGAGCCAAAATCAACCAGCTGCTGGGACTGAAATAAACAAGGAGGGAGAAGGAACCATGAGCAACACCACACCACCCATTCAACCGCTGGGTTCGCGCGTGCTGATTCAACCGATGGAGGAAGAGTCGCGCACGGCGGGCGGCATCTTCCTGCCCGACACCGCCAAAGAGAAGCCACAACTCGGTCTGGTGGTTGCAGTGGGCGATGATGAAGAGATAAAGGTGAAGGCCGGGGATAAGGTGATATTCCCCAAGTACACCGGCACCGAGTTTCGCTACAACGGCACCGACTACCTGATTATGGAGGCGAGCGATATTCTGGCGAAGCTCACCGAAGGCTAAGGAGGTGAGACGATGGATTTGGACTTCCAGATAACCCCACCGGCAGCGGACGAGGAGGAGATTTACGACGTGGCGATTATCGGCGGCGGTCCCGCGGGCGCCACTGCTGCCATTTACACTGCTCGTGCCAACCTGAAGACGCTGGTGATCGATAAAGGCATCGCCAACGGTGCGCTGGGTATCACCAGCAAGATAGCCAATTACCCGGGCATTCCGGGCGAGATAAGCGGTGAAGAACTCGTGCGCCGGATGCGCCAGCAGGCGGAATCGTTCGGGGCAAAGTTTGTGCAGGATAGGATTCAGACGACCGACCTGCAGTCCGACCCCAAACTGCTGTTTGGCAACGCCGGAACCTACTCCGCGAAGACGGTAATCATCGCAACGGGTTCAATGGGGCGCGGCAACCGCGTTCCCGGTGAGGACCGCCTGTTGGGCAGGGGCGTTTCATACTGCGCCACCTGCGACGCCGCCTTTTTCCGCGACGAGGAGGTGGCTGTGGTCGGCAGCAGCGAAGAGGCGGTGGAGGAGGCGCTGTTCCTGACGCAGTTCGCCAGCAAGGTGCACTTCCTTTGCCCCAAAAAGGAGATACACGCCAGCCCTGAGCTGGCGGAGGATCTGACCGCTCACCCGAAGGTGGTCATGTACTGGGGCGTTGCCCTGCGTGAGGTGCTGGGCGAGCAGCGGGTGGAAGCGATTCGCTACCGCACGCCCATCGGCACGGAGGAGACCCTGCCCGTCGCCGGCGTGTTTATCTATTTGCAGGGCGCGCATCCGATTACCGACTTCCTCGGCGGGCAGTTACCGCTCAGCGAAGGCGGATGCCTGATGGTCGACTCGGAGTATCAAACCGCCATTCCGGGCGTCTACGCGGTCGGCGACGTGTTGTGCAACCATGTGAAGCAGGCGGTGGTCGCTGCGGCAGAGGGCGCCATCGCAGCAATGGCTGTGGAGAAACACCTGCGCGGACGCAAAAAGCTGGTGGTGGACTGGTCAAAGTAACCTCTGCTCCAGTTCAACAACGCCCCCGCTCTCGGGGGCTATTTTTTTGGCCGCCTCGCAACCGGTCATGCAAAACACAGGAGTCTCATCGGTCGCGCAGAAACTTCTGTACCGTTCCAGCGTCTGTATCAGTGGAGGTGAAACGCATGACCACTATCGGAGACGTGCTTGCCGTGACAGGCATGGTCGTCACGGTTGTGCTTTCCACGTGGGCTCTGGTCATTACGGTGTCCATCCTGTTCAGCAGGCGGACGGTGCGTGCGCAGGCGCGGATAGAACAAACTCCCGTGAAAACCATCCTGCTGGGCGCGGTGATCACGCTGATACTGGGCTTCATTGTAGTTGCATTGCTTCAGCAACCAGCCCCGCCTGGCAAGCTGCTCGGGTGGGTAATCTACCTGCTGATGCTGGTTGCGACGGCAATCGGTTTAAGCGGATTGGCGGGATTGCTGGCACAGCATCTGGTGCAAATGGAGCCGTCGCTGTCGCCCTATGGTGCGCTCAGCCGGGCGGCGTTCCTTTGCGTGGTTGCTATGCTGTTGCCCATCCTCGGCTGGTTTGTGGTAGCGCCGCTGACACTGTTCGCCTCGCTGGGAGCGGGCACGCAGGCGATTCTGGAACGGGCGCCAGCGGTCGCCCCCTCACAGCCGACCAACGCCACCGCCACTTAGCCCGGGAGCCGAACGGTGAAACTGAGCCGACGGGAGTGTCTTCAGCTCGCGCTGGGGGTGGGGATAGGGACGCTATACGGCTGTCAAACGCCTCTGCGCAGAGCGTTCGCGCCGCGTCCTCCCCTGCACGCCCTGTCATCTGTGCGCGACCTGCCAGCCGCCAGCCGATGGCTGAATCGCGTTACCTTTGGTGTCACGCCCTCCGAGCTGGACCGGCTGGCGGAACTGGGCAAAATCGCCTATCTGGAACAGCAACTGCACCCCAACGATGCCGGCGAAGAGTGGACGCTACGCCTGCGCCTGCGGGGCTTTGACATCTTTCACGCGCCGCCCGCCGAGCTGGCAGACCTGCCCTACCCCGAGGTGTTGAGGCAACTGCAACAGCACGCCATCCTCCGCGCCGTGTACAGCAAATGGCAGCTGCAGGAGCGCATGGTGGAGTTCTGGCGCGACCACTTCAACGTGTACGCGCTGAAGGCGAACTGTGCGTATTTCCTGCCCCAGTTTGAGCAGGAGGTTCTGCGCAGGCACGCTCTGGGCAGGTTTCCCGACCTGCTGAAAGCCACCGCGCACAGCCCGGCGATGCTGTACTATCTGGATAATCACGTAAATCGCCGCGGCGTGCCCAACGAGAATTATGCCCGCGAACTGATGGAACTGCATACCCTCGGCGTACATGGCGGATACACCCAGAAGGACGTGCAGGAGGTCGCCCGCTGTTTCACCGGCTGGACGGTGGAAAACCGCTTCCTGCGCGCACGCGGCAGGTTTCGCTTTGACCCCGCCTTGCATGATACCCTGCCAAAGCGTGTGCTCGGTCAAACGATTGTGGGGGGCGACCAGAAGGACGGGGAACAGGTGCTGGAACTGCTCGCTCTGCATCCATCCAACGCCAGACATCTGTGCCGAAAGCTGTGTCTGTACTTCATGGCGCACGCCCCGAAGGAGGCTGTTGAAGGGTTGAGCCGGGTCTACCTGAACACGGGCGGCGACATCGGCGCGGTGCTTCGCGAACTTTTGCTCTCCGAACAGCTTTTGCAATCGCCGCCCGTTTTCAAACGCCCCTTCGACTACATGGTATCCGCCCTGCGTGCGCTGTATGCCCTGACCGACGGTAACCTTCCCCTGCAGGAGCGCCTGAAGAAGATGGGACAGCCTCTGTACCAGTGGCCCCTGCCAGACGGCTATCCGCATGGCGAAGAGGCATGGAAGGGAACCCTGCTGGCGAGATGGAACTTTGCCATATCGCTGTGTGCGAATCAGATACGTGGCACTTGGGTGGACCTGCGGATGCTGGCGGGCACAGAGAAACCGACAGAGACCCTGCTGCAGACGGTCTTCTGCCTGCCTCCAGACGCACCGAGCCTGCGCTCCCTCCGCGAGAGGCTGAGCGGTACGCTGGCACAACAGGCAGCGTTGATTCTGGCATCACCACAGTTCCAGTGGCGATAGCGTGGGAGGGAAGAGATGTTACGAGACGAACCGATGGACGACCACTCACCCGCGAGGCGTCAGATACTGTTAACCGGCGTTTCCGCTGTGCTGGGCTGGTTCCTGGGTGGAGGCAGTGCGCTGGCACAAATCGCCTTCAAACCCGTTCCCGCCGAGCGACGGGGCGACGTGCTGGTCTGCCTGTTCCTGCGCGGCGGAGCGGATGGCTTGAATATGGTGATTCCTTACGGGGAGGACGCCTACTATCGCAATCGCCCTTCACTGGCGATCCCAGCCCCTCACGACCGTCGACGTCCCGCTGGCGAACGCGCGATAGCATTGAACGACTTTTTTGCCCTGCATCCCGCGCTCAAACCGCTGTATCCGCTGTTTGCGGAAGGCAAACTGGCAATCGTGCACGCCTGCGGTTCGGCAGAGAGGTCGCGGTCGCATTTCGAAGCCATGTCCGCGATGGAGCGGGGCGTTGCCGAAGCGAAGGCAGGCGTCGTCAGCGGCTGGATTGCACGCCATCTGCTGAGCGTGCCGCGCAAAGGCTGCTCTCCCCTCCGAGCGGTGGCTTTTGGCAACGTGCTTCCCGAATCCCTGCGCGGCAGCACCGATGCGGTGGTACTCCAGACCCTTTCCGATTTCCGGCTTGCGATGCCCAAAACGATGGGTATTACTCAGGCGGAAGAACTTCGGCACATCCTTCGGGAACTGTACGCCGGTCAGGGCAGGGATGAGGTGGCGCAGGCGGCTCAGGATACCCTGCAGGTGCTGGAGACGCTGCGGCGCGTCGACCCCACGCGCTATCGCCCCGCAAACGGCGCGGTTTACCCCGATAGCGACCTGGGACGCGGCTTGAAGCAGGTTGCTGCGCTGATCAAGGCGCAAGTAGGGCTGGAGGTCGCGTGTCTGGACAAGGGCGGCTGGGATACCCACGTGGCGGAGGGCAGTACCGCGGGCTGGATGCCTGCAAACCTGAGCGACCTGGCGCAGAGCCTCTCCGCTTTCGCCCGCGACATGGGCGAGGGGATGAAACAGGTGACCCTTGTGGCGATGACCGAGTTCGGCAGGCGGGTGCGCGAGAACAGCGGTTTAGGAACCGACCACGGACGCGCCGGGGTGATGTGGCTGATGGGTGGCGGTATACCCGGCGGCAAAGTGCATGCTCGCTGGCCCGGACTGGAGCCGCACCAGCTGGAGGAGCCGGGCGACCTGCGCGTGACTACCGATTACCGCGAGGTGCTCGCCGAGGTAGTGCGCAAACGGCTGGGCAATCCCAACATCGCGCAGGTGTTTCCCGGATTCCCTCAGCCCAGGGTGACCAGAGGATAGAGCATCTCGGCTCAACGGGAGGTTCGCCATCCAGGAGGGGTGCATTGCAAACCTAACCCCCAGCCCCTTCCCTGCGAGGGAAGGGGAGATTCACCTCTCCCCGCGTCGGGGAGAGGTTGGGAGAGGGGTTTCCTCTCTGGAGGGCGAGGCTCCCGCCGAGCTGTTTGAGGTGTCAGCCCCCCTGTTGTCCCCCCGCAAGCAGGGGGACATTCCCTCTCCTTGTGGGAAAGGGTCAGGATGAGGGCTTCTTTCGACACTCCTCTCCCCGCGTCGGGGAGAGGTCGGGAGAGAGGTTTTCCTCCCCGCCTGCGGGGAGGTCAGGTGGGGCTGTCCTGCGTCGGGAAGATGGTTCAGACTGACATCAGCGACGCTTGCCAGCCCCGATGAAGGCGCGAAGCTTGCGCTGTTGCTCCGGGGTGAGGTTCCGATAGATTTCGCCCCAGTTGCGGCGTCTCAGCTCCATCAGCCTCTGCCACTTCTGCCAGGGCGTCAGCGCGGGGTTCGCCCAGATGCGCCGGCGTGCCTCCTGCGCTTTGCTCAGCCCCAGCGCTCTGGCGATTTTGCCCGCGCGATACGCCCGTGCCATCTGCCAGCGATGCCACGCCCAACGGCGCAGACGTTCCCATTTTGTGCGCTGTTCGGGCGTCAATACGGAGCTGACCTCCTGACGGGTATTGCGCCGCAGCTCTCGCAGGCGAGCACGCTTCTCCTCTGGCTTCAGGGAGTTATCGTTGCGGATTTTCTGTGCCTGCTCGCGGGCGTTCTGCCAGATGCTTTTGATTTTTGCCTTCTGGTCATCGGTCAGGTTCAGCCACCGGGCAATAGCTTCCCACCGCCGAACACGCTGATATGCCGGCTTGCTCGGCTTGATGTCTTTGCCTGCAGTCTGGGCAACGGCAATCGGATATACCATCAGCATAGCCAGAAGTAACAGCAAAGCCGTCATCAACCGTCTCATCTGCAAACCCTCCTCTGTGCGGTGTTGCCATACATATAGACGGCATCGCCCCAGAAGGGTTCAAAAACAGCAGGAGGCTCTCTGCAGTGTGGAGAACAGAGAGACAGAGAAGCAGGGGGTATCACCGTGGCAACCTGGTACATCTGGAGTATGGACGATGTGGGCGCGGGTGGAAGCGACATGGTGGACGCCACGCGCCGGTTCTGTCGGTTTTTGGAGTCGCTTGGCGTACGGGCGACGCTGTTCGTCGTGCCCAGAGCAGGCGGTCAACCGATGTCGCATGAGTGGATAGATGCTCTGCGCGAACTGCGCGACAGCGGGCATGACCTGCAACTGCACGGACTGACGCACGCCGACTGCTACGAATTCGGTCCGCCCAACTGGCCCGCCACCGCGATTATGCCTGCTTTCATCGAGGAGTTTGAACGCCGGAAGGGGGAGCTTCTGCCCCGTTATACGGTAGAGAATCTGCGGGCGCGGATGGAAGAGGGCATCGCCATCATGCAGAATGCTCTGGACGTGCACCCAACCGCTTTCCGGGCGCCGTGTGGCGCGATGTGTAAGGCGATGTTCGCCGCGCTCAGGCAGGTGGGCATCGGCTACGAATCCGCCATGTATATCAGCGGCACGGGCTACGAACACCTGCCACACCGTTCGGGGGTAATTGCCCAGCGGTGGGAGACCAATATCCCGCACACGCCGTTCCGCTGGTACAGCGACGTGGTGGAGGTTCCCATCCTGAACGAATACACCTGGCGCGGCGCATGGCAGAGAGAGCAGGAGTTCATCGCGCTGGCGAAGGAGGACGTCAGCCGAATCGCACAGGAGAGCACGGTGGCGGTTTTGCTGACGCACACGCACGGCGTGGGCGATAACATCGATTACGCCTTTAGGCTGGTGGGCACGGTGGTCGAGCATGTGCGGGCGAACGGTCTGGGCGATTTCGCCACGATGGGCGAGCTGATAGCCAGCGGCGAGATGGACCGGGCGGTGCGCGGCACCGGGGCGGACATCCTGCCCTTGTGAGCACACAACGGAGGTCAAGCAAATGTATCGCATCGGCGAAGAGGAAGTGGAAGAGGTACGCAAGGTGCTCCTGAGCGGGCATCTGTTCCGCGTGGGCGAGGGCGTGGAAGGACATCTGCATGAGGTGGACCAGTTTGAGCGTGAGTGGGCACAGCTGGTCGGCACGCAGTACGCGCTGTGTCTGGCAGGTGGCGGAACAGCCGCGCTGATTTGCGGGCTGGTGGGCATGGGCATCGGACCGGGCGATGAAGTGATTGTGCCCGGCTACACCTGGATGGCTACGGCAACGGCGGTGCTGGCGGTGGGCGCGATACCGGTGATTGCCGAAGTGGACGAAACGCTGGCGATAGACCCCGAAGATGTGCGCCGCAAGATAACCCCCAGCACCCGGGCGATTATCCCCGTGCACATGGTGGGACGCCCCGCCAACATGCGGGCGATCCTCGATATCGCGCGCGAGCACGGACTGATGGTGCTGGAGGACTGCTGTCAGGCGGATGGCGGCAGCTACGGCGGCAGGCGGTTGGGCAGCTGGGGCACGGCGGGCGCGTTCAGCTTCAACTACTTCAAGATCATCTCGTGCGGGGAAGGCGGCGCGCTGACAACGGACGACCGCACCCTCTACGAGCGTGCGCTGGTGTTCCACGATGGAGGCGCGGCGTTTCGTCCCTACGCTAAAGACCTAGGCATCCCCATCTTTGTGGGCATCCAGCTGCGTGCGGACGAGGTGATGGGGGCAATACTGCGCGTGCAGCTGCGCCGGCTGGACGGCATCCTGAGCGACCTGCGCCGCATCCGCAAGCGGTTCGAGCAGGAGCTTGCCGACGTGCCCGGTTTGCGCCTTGCGCCCAACAACGACCCCGAAGGAGACTGCGGCGTGGTGGTGGCGTTCCAGTTCGGTTCGGAGGCAGGGGCGCGCGCCTTTGCGGGACAGACAGGTGGCTGGCTCCCCATTGATAGCGGCAAGCATGTCTACTCGAACTGGGAGCCACTGCTGGCGAAGCGAATCATGCACCATCCCGACATGAACCCGTTCAATCACCCGCGCAACAGCGGTCTGCGCATGGACTACACCCGCGATATGTGCCCGCGCACGCTGGACATCCTGGCGCGAACCGTTTTCCTCTCCCTGCATCCCGACTGGAGTGAGGAAGAGGTCACCCGACGGATAGAGCAGTGCCGGCGAGCGGTAAAGGAGGCGGTTGCGCTGTGACACCTGCCACCTGGTGGGCGATGGCGTTTATTGCCGCGTGCGTGGTGCTGATTGTGTGGGTTCGGGTGAAGTATCCTCTGCCCGACCCTGCCCGGTCACGTCGCAGCACGCGGCGCCGCACTTCGGCAAAACGCCGTCGCACCACAAAGTCCTCCTCCAGGTAAACGGGCACGTCCGTGCTGTGGTATAACATGCATGGGGATATCAGTGGCAAAGTCATTCTACCTGTGCTATACTGTAGATAGAGTGGCTTAAGCGGCAAGGAGGAGCCTATGGCTTACACGAACTTCGACCAGATACTGGATGATGCCGCACGGCTAAAGCGAAACAGGATCGCGGTAGCCTGCGCACATGAGCATTCGGTAATGGAGGCGCTGCGCCTGGCACAGAACGCTAATCTGGCACAGCCGCTTTTTATAGGAGACGCCGAGCGTATCTACACCATCGCCCATGACCTGGAGTACGCCATTACCCCGGAGATGGTGCTGGACGAGCCAGACGACACCGCCGCAGCGCGTCGCGCGGTACAGGCGGTGCGCGAGGGCGAGTGCGACGTGTTGATGAAAGGACAAATCCACACCGCAGACCTCCTGAGAGCCATCCTGGACCGTGAGGCGGGACTGCGGACCGGGCGCATTATGAGCCATGTGTTCATTCTGGAGCTTCGCGACCGGCTGCTGCTGGTGACCGACGGCGCGATGAACATTAAGCCCGACCTGCTTCAGAAAGCGCAGATTATCTGCAACGCGGTGTACGTGGCTCAGGGGCTGGGCATCCGCAAGCCCAAGGTGGCGGTGCTGGCTGCGGTGGAGACCGTGAACCCCGACGTACCTTCCACTATCGACGCGGCGATACTCTCCAAGATGGCAGAGCGTGGACAGATTAAGGACTGTATCGTGGACGGTCCCTTCCAGATGGATAACATCCTCTCGGAAGAGGCGGCACGCATGAAGAAGATCAACAGTCCGGTAGCGGGTAGCGCGGATATCGTGCTGGTGCCTGATATCGAAGCGGGAAATGCACTGGTCAAGATATTCGCACATACCACCGGAGGGCGCATCGCAGGTGTGTTGGTCGGTGCGTCCGCTCCCGTTGTGCTGACAAGCCGTGCAGATTCCGCCGAGTCCAAGATGCTGTCCATCGCGGTCGCGGCGATTCTGGCAAACCCGCCACGCAAGGCAAAGATCAAACTGGGTACGGTGTCTGTGTAAAAGCGCAGGGGCACGGGCAACCGTGCCCCGAAGTTTTTGGAGAAGGCTATACAGCGCGTATCTTGTTAATCTCGCTTTGCAGGGTGACCAGGCGGTGGTACACGCCCTCTTTCGCCATCAGTTCGTCGTGCGTGCCGATTTCCACCATCTGCCCCTGCTCTAATACCACCAGGCGGTTCGCGTTGCGCAGGGTGGACAGGCGGTGCGCGATGGCAACGGTGGTGCGGTTCTGCACCAGCCGCGCGATAGCCTCCTGAATCTGGCGTTCGGTCTCGGTGTCTACCTGTGAGGTGGCTTCATCCAGGATCAGGATGCGCGGGTTGTGCAGGATGGCGCGTGCGATGGAGATGCGCTGTCTCTCGCCGCCGGACAGTCGCTGACCGCGCTCGCCCACCTGAGTGTCATAGCCGTCGGGGAAGCGCAGGATGAAGTCGTGGGCGTTTGCCGCCTTCGCCGCGGCGATAATCTCTTCCTGAGTGGCATCGGGTTTGGCGTAGGCGATGTTCTCGCGGATAGTGCCGGGGAACAGGAAAGGCTCCTGAAGCACCACGCCCACGTGCCGGCGCAGGTCTTCCATCCGTATCTTGCGGATGTCCACGCCATCTATCAGTATCTGCCCCTCGTCGGGGTCGTAGAAGCGGAGCAGAAGGTTGATGGTGGTGGATTTGCCGGCGCCGCTGTGCCCGACCAGTCCAATCATCTCACCCGCTTCTACCTTGAAGGAGATGTTCTTCAACACCGGCTTGTGCTTGTCGTAGCCAAAGGTCACATTGCGGAACTCCACCTCGCCGCGCACGTCGGGCAGAGAGATGGCATCCTCCGCATCGCGCACATCGGGCTCGGTGTCCAGGATTTCAAACACGCGCTCGGCGGCGGTGAACGTACGGGTTAGCCATTGGCTCACGCGCGTCAGAATCTGCAGGGGACCATAGAACATGCCGAGATAGCCCAGGAAGGCAACCAGCGTGCCCAACTGCACCTCGCCCCGCAGGACGCCGTATCCGCCAAACGCCCACACCATGAAGAACCCCAGGTTCGTCAGCAGGTTCAGCAGGGGGAAGAAGGTTGCCCACATGGTCTCCGCCTGAACGCCGGTGCTCATCAGGTCGTAGTTGCGCCGCTCGAACCGAGCGATTTCGTCGCTCTCCTTCGCGAACGCCTTCACCACGCGGATACCCGATAGCGTGCTGTTGAGCGTGGCAGACAGGCGCGACCAGCGATGCCAGAACTGATGGAATACCCGCCGAACCGTCTTCCAGAACCACATCGTGGCGAGCACTACCGCTGGCGTTGGCAGAAGGATGAGCGCAGCGAGCTGGGCGTTCATCATGAAGAGCACGGCAGTAATGCCCACCAGCAGAAGCACGTTCACCAGCAGTGCGCTAACGCCGTCCACCAGAAAATCATACAACGCGCCCGTGTCCTGAGTGATGCGCGACATGATGGCGCCCGTGTGCCGCTTGTCGTAGAAGGAGAGCGATAGCCATTGCAGATGCTGGAACAGCTTCGCCCGCACCTCGAACACCAGTCGCGCTCCAAGCCAGGCGGACAGTCTGCCTCGCCAGATGGACAGCCCCACGCCCGCCAGCCGGGTCAGCGCAAGCACCACCAGGATAAGCACCAGCAGATGAGGGTTCTTGCGCGGCACTAGCACCGAGTCCACAAGGATTTTGGTCAGATAGGGCGGTGCGAGCTCCAGAATAGTACCTGCCAGCATCAGCAAGCCAGAAAGCACCAGCTGCCATGTGTACGGTCTGGCGAATCCCAGTAACCGCCACACCACCCGTCCTTTGCGCGAACAGCGCGGACATACCTGCGTGTCACCGGGCAGACGGAACCCACAGGTGGGGCAGTGTGTGGGCTTTTGCTCTACCGGCTCCGGCGGAGGTTCCTGCTTCGCCACGGCAGACAGGTAACGCGCCACTTCCGCGAAAACAGCTGCCCGGGCGTTGGAGTAGCGCAGAAGCTCCAGAGGCTTACCGTCTCTGGTCACCACAAGCGCACCGCACCCCACCAGGCTTTCAGTGGTCGCGTCGGAGATACAGCTGAGGGGCAGGTCGATATCGCACTGCACGCCCGGCGGCTCGATGGCGTTGTTCAATCCATTGCCCATTACCGGGGGCGTCCAACCGGGCGGGGGCGAGTACACCTGTACGCAATCATCCGTTATGACAATCCAGCGAATACCAAACAGTCCGTCTGAGCCAATATCTGTATACGCGCTGAGGCGTATCTGGTCTTCACCCACCCGTTCTTTCAGCACACTGGGTACCGGTTCCAACAAAGGCATAGGGCAACACTCCTCTGCTCAATAGAAGTATATCACCCGGAACACAAGCTGTCAAAGTGCCTGTCAGCACGATGCCATCAGATAATGACGCAGGTGAAGGCGGGACAGCTCGCGAATCGCTCTGTGACGAACGCTTTCAACGCCATCGGTCGCTATGGAGGGAACAATGCTCCTTTTGCTGGACGGTAGCGATTGGCTTCTGGCGCCGCTGATGCCTCACGAGTTCTGGTGGAGGCAGGCATGGAGAGAGGAATGGACGCCAGCCGGCTGTCCACCCTGGGGCAAATGGATACCCGCGCAGGTGCCCGGAGACGTCATTGCCGACACGCTGGACGCCGGACTTATCGCCCACCCCTATGAAGACCTCAACAGCCTCGCCTGTGAGTGGCTTTCCGAACGTGACTGGGTATACCGAAGGCAGTTCGTGGTAGCCGACGAGTGGCGGGGAAAACATGTGCGCCTGCGCTTTGATGGAGTGGACCATGCATGCGCCGTGTATCTGAATGGGCAGTTACTGGGTGAACATGAAGGGATGTTCACCCCCTTCGAGTTCGACGTCTCGGACCACCTGCGTTACGGCGACAGCAACACGCTGGTGGTGCTGGTACAGCACAAGCCGCCGGTGGACGTGGTGCAAGGACAAATCGGCTGGACGAACAGGGCGCGGGTGTGGAAATCGCGCTTCACGTATGATTGGGACTGGTGCACCAGGCTGGTTCCAGTGGGCATCTGGCAGAGCGTCAGCCTGATAGCAACCGATGGGGCGTGGATAGAAGATGTGTGGGTGCGCCCGCGGGTGAGTGGAGAGAAAGCACAGGTTACGGTGAGCACGGCTCTGCGCTGTGTGCCCTCTGCACGTGGCGATTGGAGCCTGCAGATTCGCCTGAGCGACCCTGATGGGCAAACCATTACTGAGAGCGTTGCTCCGGTACGTCTGGAGGATGATTCCTGCATCCAGAGTGTGGAGTTTGAAATACCCCAGCCGCGCCTGTGGTATCCCAACGGCATGGGCGAACAGCCGCTCTACGAAGTGCACCTCTCGCTGGTGCGCGGCGGCACAACCTCCGATGAACGCAAAGTAACCTTCGGTATCCGAACGGTTCGCGCGATACCCAATGATGACGCACCGCCCGATGCCCTGCCATACACGCTGGAGGTCAACGGCAGGCGCGTGTTTGTGAAAGGTTGGAACTGGGCACCGCACGAGCAGATGTACGGGCGCGTTCGCCCGGAGCGGTATGAGCGCCTGTTGACGCTGGCAAAACACGCCCATTGCAACCTGCTTCGCGTGTGGGGCGGCGGTCTGCTGGAACGCGAGGAGTTCTATAACCTGTGCGACCGGCTGGGCATCATGGTGTGGCAGGAGTTCATGCACTCTTCATCGGGCATTCAGAACGCCCCGCCTGAGGATGAGGAATACCTGCGGTATATCGAACAGCAGGCTCGTCAGATGATACCTCTGCGGCGCAACCATCCCTCGCTGGTGATATGGTGCGGCGGCAACGAGCTGATGGACGACCAGTTTGTGCCCCTCACCGATGCTCATCCCGCGCTGGCACGGTTGAAATCGGTGGTGCAGGAGCTGGACCCCGTTCGCATCTGGCTTCCTACCTCCGCCTCGGGACCGGTGGAAGGGGCTTCGGCGGAGCTGGCGGGCACGGGAAAAATGCATGACGTGCATGGCCCCTGGCTCTACCTCGGTGCGGAGGAGCATTATCGCTTCTACAATGCGATTGACCCGCTGTATCATTCCGAGTTCGGGGTGGAGGGCGCGGCGAACCCCGAAATATTCCGGCGGTTTATCTCGCCCCGGTACCACTTCCCGCCCGATGCGTCTAACATGGTGTGGCTCCATCACGGCAGCTGGTGGATCCACCGGGACAAGCTGGAAACACTTTTTGGAGAGATAGGTAATCTGGAAACCTTTATCTGCGCCAGCCAGTGGATGCAGGCGGAGGGATTGCGCTACGCCATCGAGGCGAATCGCAGGCGCAAATGGCACTGCAGTGGCGTGTCGCCCTGGCAGTTCAACGAGCCTTTCCCGAACACGGCGTGCACCAACGCGGTGGACTATCTGGGACAACCGAAGCCCGTCTACTGGTGGGTGCGCCGCGCGTACGAGCCGGTGCATATCAGCCTGCACTACGAAAGGCTCACGTGGCAGGCAGGCGAAAGGTGGCAGGCGCAGGTGTGGGTGAACAACTCTACAGGGGGCAAGATTCATGCCCTGTGGTCCGCATATCTGCTGGCGATAGACGGGCGCGAGATAGCCCGGTTTGGTGGGGCGGTAGACGTCTCACCGGAGAGCGCGATACAGGGCGGACAGATGGAGTATCCCCTGCCTGACGAAGCGGGCGTATGGTATCTGCGCATCTGCCTGCACGATGGGCGCGGAGGCATGCTCTCGCAGAACGACTATCTGTTCAGTACCGCTCAGCCGCCCTTCCGGCCTCTGCTGAACGCCCCTCTCACCCGGCTTCGCGTGTGGCATCGCGGCGGGCACGTCGGCATCAAGAACGTCGGCGAGGCGGTGGCGCTGTTTGTGCGCTTCTTCCCGCACGATGGGCAGTGGCTTCTGCCCGAAGATGACTACTTCTGCCTCATGCCCGGCGAGACGCGCGTGGTGAATATGGTCGGGCAGGGCACGGTATCGGTTGAGGCATGGAACAGCGACTCGCACCAGGTACATCTGTAGGCTCAGGCTCGTCCCTGCGCCCGTTTGTGCTGTTCAGCCTGCTGGTGTGCTTTGCGGCGGGTGCTGGATTCGCGTGGTCTCCACCCGTTGCGCTGGCGGTGGCGGGGGCAGGCGGCTGGGTAATTCTCACTCTGCTCAACCCGACAGCGGGCTTGCTCACGCTTCTGGCTTATACCAGCCTACATCCCGTGCTGGTGAAGGTGGTGTACGAGGAGCATCCCATCGCCCGGGTGTGGAAGGACGGCGCGCTGTTGTGGCTGGTGCTGATGTGGCTGGTGCACCGCTGGGGAGCGAAGGGGCGTGTCATGCGGTGGGGAGTTACCGAATGGGTATTGACCAGCTTTGCCCTGCTGACCGTCGTGCACCTGTTCAACCCCAATATCTACTCACTTTCGTCCGCGCTGGCGGATGTGCGCTGGATGACCATGCCGCTGTTGCTGTACTTTGTAGGCAGAGACCTCTTCGCCGGCGAGCGCCAGAGCAAGTTGCTCCTGTTTATCGGAGGCCTTTCGGCGATGCACGCCGTGTACGGCATCCTTCAGCAGTTGATCCCCTACCCCTGGCTGATGGAGCTCGGAGCCACCCGCCCCAACACGCCATCGGGCACGATGGTGGGAGGATACACTCGCTCGTTTTCCACCATGGACCCCTATCTGTTCGGTGCGCTGATGAGCTTTGGCGCGGTGGCAGGGCTGGGAATGGCGTTTCGGGGCGAAAAAGGAGCGTTTCGCTGGCTGGTGGCGGCGTTTTTGACCTCTGCGGGGGCGGTGCTCTCGCTGGCGCGGTATGCGTGGGTGATGCTGTGGGTGGGATACGTATCTTTTGGGTTGTGGACGCGCAGCCGTTTAGCCATTGCGCTGGCGATTGGCGCATTAATAGCCCTGCAAATACCTGTGGAGGGGTTGTGGCGAGAGAGAACGCAGGACGTGCGTGCGCCCTTCGCGCCCACTTCCACCGTCACCGCCCGCATGACCTTCTGGAAGAAGGCTCTGCAGGAGGTGTGGCAGCATCCTTTCGGCATGGGGCTGGGCACGCTGGGCATCGGTAGATGGAGCGAAGACAACCCGCGCCTGTTCGGCTACACCACCGGGGCAGACAACAACTACCTGTACATCCTCGTGGAGACGGGCTGGGTAGGGCTTCTGCTGTATCTATGGGCGATGGGGAGCATTCTGGCGGTCGGCTGGCGTAAGATAAGAGGGATGCCAAACTCACCGGAACGCACGGCTGCGGTTGTGATGTGGAGCATTCTGCTCCAGAGCGCGGTCGGCAACCTGGTGAACTTTTCCACCTTCCTGCCCCCCATTTCGTGGTGCATGTGGCTGTGCGCAGGTGCGCTGATGGGGCAGACAGATAGTACCCGGGGAGAGTGAACGGCGTTGAGCGAAGCAGAAAGGCTTCTTTTCCCTCATACGGTTGCGGAAGCCATCGATATACAGATGCGCCTGCGCGAGCAGGTAATCGAAGAGCCTCTGGACGTCGATTCCGTGCGGCTGGTGGCGGGGGCGGATGTTTCGTTTGAGCGGTTTGGCTCGGAAGCATGGGCGGGTCTCGTTGTGCTACAGATGGCGGATATGCAGGTGGTGGAGCAGGTGGTGGTGCGCACGTCCATCAGCTTCCCGTATGTGCCCGGTTTGCTTTCCTTTCGCGAGTCGCCCCCGTTATTGGAAGCGTGGCATAGGTTGAAGGTCAAGCCGGACGTGGTGCTGTGCGACGCGCATGGCAGAGCGCATCCCCGGCGGTTCGGCATGGCGTGCCACTTTGGTCTGCTGATAGACACCCCCACCATCGGCTGTGCAAAGAGCCTGCTGTGCGGCGAGGTGGAAACGATGTCACCCATGCGGGACTGGTTCCCCATTCGCGAGGGCGAGGAGCTGCTCGGCGCGGCGCTGCTCACCCAGCCCAGTGCACGACCCGTCTACGTCTCCGTTGGACACCGGGTAGACCTGCCTTCCGCCCTCGAGGTGGTGCGCCGCTGTGTGCGCCGGCACCGCATCCCCGAGCCTCTGCGCCTGGCGCACGAGCTGGTCAATCGGGCGAGGAGAGAATCTGCCTGAACGCCTGCTGTATCTGCTGTCGCGCCTGACCGTCGGAAGAGACCACCACAAGCGCGACCTGCTCGTCCAGCGTGCGCCACGTCAGGCGAACATGCCCCTTCTCGAGATGCCATGTCACCGGCTTCACGCCATCCGGGGTCACGGCGAACACATCAATCGCTTTCAGCCAGTTTGGCAGGCGTGCCACCACCGTGACGTTCTTCTGCTCGCGGAAGCGATAGCCTTTAGGATGCATGTCGTACGCGAAGTTTGTGACAAACACCAGCGCCACACGCTCGCCCACCAGCGACATCACGTCCAGTTTGTCCGGCTCGGTGGCGGCGCGAACGTATCCCCTGTAACCAGCGTCGCTTCGCAGGAGGAACGCGCGCACGCTCTGCATCACCCGATTGAGCCGGGTCATCTCCTCCAGCGTCTCCTGACACTGCCCGACCAGCTCCTCCACCTTCGTTTGCTCCACTGAGGGCATCGCTTTCTGGGCGAGCTCGGTGTAGTAGCGGCGAATCTCCCCTTCGGGCAGGGTGCGGAACCACATCACGCCTTTGGCGCCCCGGCTGAGCTGGAACCAGAGCTGCACCCGCGCCTCTTCAGGGGTGGGCACTGCCCTGCCCAGTTCACCGTCCACCCACACGCGCTCGTCCCACGTGTGTATCCCCTGCGCCCATACCCAGATGGGGCGACACAGGCTGTTCGCTCGCAGGTCGGAGGTGTACTCGCCAGCCAGCTCCAGCCGATTGCCCCAGGGGTGGGGCGACTGATCAGGCATTGGTGCGCCCACGCGGTAGGCGTCGTAAGAGGGGATGTCGGCAAGAGGGGCGAACTCGCCGAAGCGGCGACTGCGTGCCAGGTTGATATAGATGGGCTGGGGTACGGCGTATTTGCGCCAGATGTGAATCTTTTGCAGGGCATATCGGGGCACTGCCGGCTCCGTCCGCCAGTCGGGTTCATCCTGAAGCATGTAGGCGAGGATGTGCGGGTTGTCGCGATTGCGCTTCAGAAAGCCCTCCTTCGGGTCGTCAAAGCCCACGTACACCAGCGTTTTCAGCCCTGTCTGGGGACAAATCTGTTCGAAAGCCTGCTTCTCCTGCTCGGAAGGGGTTTCGTCGCCACCTGCCCCAAAAACCGCCGTGTCGAAGCCGCGTTTCAGCAGGTCGGCGCGATGGTCCGCATCCTTCCAGATGGCGTCATCCCACGTGCCTATCGGGAAGTGCATGGGAACCACCCGAATCAGCCCGCCTGTGGAGATGCGCTTGCCCATGCGGTCGGTAGCAATCACCCGAATAGGCACCACCGTGCCGACGGGCAGTGGGTTCTCCAGTGTCACCTTCGCCATGGCGATTTCGCCCGGTCCGACGGTGCGCTGGAGGTACTGCACGGAAACCCTCTCCGAACCCAGCAGGACGTTATCCAGCCGGTAAGCCATGTTTGCGTCGCGGTTCTGGATGAACACACCGCCGCTTGCTCCATCCACATAGGCGTACGTGATGCGCAGGGATTGTACAAGCGGGCGAAGCACGATGCGCAGAGCCTGTCCCTCTTCGGTATGCAACCACGCCCGGCACGTCCTGTCGTTCTCAATGAGGCGATGTGTGCCGTTAATAGTCAGCGCCGCTACCCCGTCGGGCGGAAGTTCCGCAGGCACAATATCCCACCAGTGTAAAATCCCTTTGTCCACCAGAAGGTCGGCATCCTCGTCATCTACCACCAGGCGTGAGAAGTGCACCGTCTGGTTAGAGCGATTATGCACCAGCACCAGATAGGTTCCGCCGAGCGTTTCACGGGATGGAGATTCCTCCTGGATCTGCTCGCTGGAGACGTGAGGTCGGTAAGTGACCGTGTCGACGGTAAGCACGGACTGTTGCGGCGGTGTTTCAGGCATCATGGCTGTTGCTATACCCCCGATGCATGTGATTGTCAAAAGCAAGAGATGCGTTTCTGTGTTCACGAGGGATTTTTCGGGGAGAGGTACGTGGATTCCTGCAATGTCCCCTCGCCCTGTTGTGGGCGAGGGGATGGATACGGCGATTAGCTGCCCAGATACCATTCACTGCCGCGCATCTGCTGCAGTCGCCGGATGCGCTCTTCAATGGGCGGATGGGTCATGAACAGGCTTACCAGCGTGCCGCCGACGCCGCGCAGAGGGTTCACAATGAACAGATGGGCAGTGGAAGGCGAAGCCTGCATGGGTATCATGCGCGACGCCTGCTCCAACTTGCGCAGGGCGTTGATCAGCCCATCGGGATTGCCTGCCAGCCTCGCGCCGGTAGCATCCGCCTCATATTCGCGCGCTCGCGAGATAGCCAGCTGGATGAGCATTGCCGCGATAGGAGCCACTATGATAATGAGCAGGTACACCAGCGGGTTGCCTCCCTCGCGGTCGTCGCTTCGCGCGCCGCCGAAAATCATCGCCCAGCGTGCCATATCCGCCAACAGCATCACCGCGCCCGCAATCGTCGCCACCACGGTCATCGTCAGCGTATCGCGGTGGCGAATGTGCGCTATCTCATGGGCGATGACACCTTCCACCTCGTCCCGGTCCAGCAGGCGCAGAAGCCCCTGCGTGACCGCCACGGCAGAGTTCGCAGGGCTGCGACCAGTGGCAAACGCATTGGGTTGGTCGCCCGGCACCACATACAGACGGGGTACCGGGATACCAGCGCGTTCGGCAAGCCGCTCGGTTATCCGGTACAGCTCCGGCGCATCGGCAGGCGACAGGGGACGCGCCCCATACATGCCCAGCACGATTTTATCGCTGAACCAGTAGCTAACGAAGTTCATCACCAGGGCAAGCGCGAAGGCAATCATTGCCCCTCCGCGACCGCCGATAGCATCGCCGACAAGGATAAACAGGGCGGTCAATGCCACCAGCAAGACACCGACCTTGAGCGTGTTCATCTGTTCTCCCTCACCTCCGGATCTGGCAAAAACCTCCACCGTTTATTACGGTGAAGGTCTGGCACGTTGTTACGCACGTTGACCGTTTGTATTATACCCTCTTTCAGGTTTCGGCAGTTTCGCGGGCAGGCACGGTTTCCATCCATCTCTCAACGAAACGGGCTATCTGGTCATAGTAATTTTCGGGCTGGTCTACCCTTGCCTGCACGTGCCCGCTCCCGGTGGCAATCCACAGCGTGCGCGGTTCCCCTGCGGACTGGTACAGGGCGTAGGCGTGTTGCAGAGGCACCAGATGGTCGCGGTCGCCGTGAATCAGCAGGATGGGGCGTGGAGCGATTTTGCCGATTTCGCGCACCGGTTCGGCATCGGAAAGGCGCGTGCGCGTGAACAGCAGTGCCAGATACTTCACCGGGCGACACAGTTTGCCCAGCACCCTGCCGAAGCCAGCTTCCCACCAGGTATCCGCCGCCTGCGCGAGGCGTGCATAGGCACTATCGGTAATCACCGCGCCCACCCGTTCGTCGCGTGCGGCAGTCATGATGGCGACGGCGCCGCCCATGGAGGAACCGAAAAGCAGGATGGGCAATCCAAACTGCGCCGCGAAGTCGACCGCGCCCAGCGCGTCGTTCACCTCCTTCGCGCCGATGGTGGTAAATCGCCCGCCGCTCTCGCCGTGTGCCCGAAAGTCGAACAGCAGGCAGCTGAAGCCCATGCGATACAGTTCCAGCCCCACCCCCAGCACTTCACAGCGATTCGCCACGTAGCCGTGGCACAGCACCGCCACGCCGCGCGCCCGCGGGTGCGATAGCCACCACCCCGGAAGGGGTATGCCATCCCGTGAGGCAAAGGCCACGCAGTCATAGGGAACCCGCACATCAAAGGGGGTCAGGAAGAGGGGGGCACGGGGTGGACGCACCGACGCGATTGCCAGTGCCACCCACCAGAACAGAAGTAGTGCGCCTGCCGCGAGTACAACCCACTGCATGTATTACCCCGGCTTAGCGCGTCCACGCCGTCCCCAGTCGGGCTTCGGTGGGAAGAACATTCGTTCTCTCCACCACTGCTTCCACCGCTCGAACTGCTCCTTATCCAGAATGCGCCGCAACTGCTTCTGGTGCTCATGATGCGTCTTGAGAATCTCTTCCTGCACCTGGCGGATGCCGCTCAGCAGTCGCTGCGCCGCCCGCTCGTCGAGATCGTATTGCTCGTACAGTTTCGCCAGCCGCATCCGCTGTTCGTGCAGGCGTGTCATCAGCTGGCGCATCTTCTCTTCCATCTCGTTCATCAGGGCGGTCAGGCGCGTGCGCTGTTGAGGCGTCAGGTTCAACCGGTTGAACAGCGACTCGCGGTCGAAGGTCGGTGGGGGTGGCGGCTGCCCTTCCTGCCCTCGCGGCGGTGGCGGAGGCTGAAACTGCGCCATCGCGCCAGAAGCTATCGCGCCTGCAAACAGCAGCAATGCTACCATTAATAATAATCGCCAGCGAAGCATATCCATTCCTCCAGCAGTCTTAGTTTCCCCAGCCACTGAGGATGATTTGCGTGTTTTCATTCAACGGGTCATCTACGACGGTGGATTGTGCATAAGATACCGCCTGTACATATCCCGCCAGGCTGTCTGCCGAACGAGGCGGTGTGCTCTGCGTATGGAAGGTCCACGTCCACATCGCCAGCCCGGCGACCGCCGCAGCCGCCGCCCAGCGAACGCCAGCCACCAGTCTACGGTTCCACCACAGCCACAGGCTCAGCCGCTCGCCCACGCGAGCAGGTTCATGCAGACGTGCCTGCACACGCTCCCACGCCCACGCGGGCAGCTCCGTCGGCTCCTCACGCAGTAGATGCAGAAAAGCGCGCTCCTCCTCAAGCATGCTCCGGCAGTCCGGGCATCGGCTGAGGTGCTCCTCTATCGCCTTCGTCAGACGAGGCGCACATCTGCCCCGGAGATACTCCGTCAGATTCATCTGAACTTTGTGACATCTCATAGTTTGGTGCCTCGAAACCCTCTGAAATCAGGATATCGCGCAATTTTCGTCTCGCACGAAATAGTCTCGACTTTGCCACGTTACGCGGGATACCGGTAATCCGCTCGATCTCCTCCAGCGAGTTCTCCTGAAAATGATACAGCACTATCAGCATCCTGTCGGTGGGGTGGAGCCGGTCGATACTTCTCTGCAATATCTCGCTTCGCTCGCGCCCCAGCGTTTCGCGCAAAGGGTCTACCCCCGCAGGGTCTGGCTCCTGTCCCAGCATCTCCAGCGACTCGGCGGCGATAGGCTCGCGCACCTTTCGGCGGCGCAGGGCATCCCGTGCCAGGTTGGCCGCAATGGTGTAAATCCAGTTGCGCACCAGCCCTCTGTGACCGAACCGCCCGGCGTGTTGCCATACTTTCAAGAAAACTTCGGTCAGCAGCTCTTCAGCCTCACTGCGGTTGCCGACGATGCGTTCGAGAAAACGTAGAACGCCTCCGCCATGCCGTTCCATCAACAGCCGCAGATAGTCTGGCTCGCCTCTGGCACAACCTTCCAGCCAGACCTCATCTTCCCTATCTCGCTCGGAGGGATGCGTCACCGGTGTGCCCCCTTTTTCTCTTTCCATAGTGAAAGACGCACGGGAACCACTTTGGTTACACTCGCTGATTACAGCGAATGTTCTATCAGGATTTTGACCCCGATGGCAATGAGCACCACGCCTCCTATCAGCTCTGCCCTGCCCTCCCAGCGACGCCCTAATTGGTCACCGGCGAACACCCCGAGCAGAGACAGCCCAAACGTTACCGCGCCGATAAGCACCGCTACCTGCAGGATGGGGGCGCGTAAAAAGATAGCCCAAGCCCAGCCGCCAGCGCATCCATGCTGGTTGCCATCGCCAGCAGAAAGAGGCGAGGAGTGTGCAGACAGCTCAGGTCATCGGCGACCTGCTCCTGCTGAAAAGCCCCCCATATCATGTGCGCACCGATGGCAGTCAGCAACCCGAACGCCACCCAGTGGTCAAATCCCGCAATCAGCTCGCCTGCACCGTAGCCGGCAAACCAGCCAATCACGGGCATAACCGCCTGCGCCAGTCCGAAAGCGGTTGCCACGCGCAGAGCGTGCGCTACCTTTGCTCCTCTCAGGTTCAATCCGCTGGAGATGGCAACGGCGACGGCATCCATCGCCAGCCCCACCGCAATGACGAAAGTTGTCAGCATTTTCGAGATTATCCTATCGTCAGCACACCTTGTTGAATTTGTCTTCTCCTCTTTTTATTCTGCCCTCGCGACTGAAAGTCGCAGGCTACACAGGGCAAAACCTGCTGAAGCAGGTTATAGCCTTCGAAGGAGGCTTTGTGGTGAGTAGCCCTCAACTTCCAGTTGCAGGGTTGCCTCTCGAACAGACCTTGGAAGTCTCCGCATCATGCCTAATCGGGAACAACCACGGTCACATTATCAATCAACCGGGCAACCCCTACCCGCGCCGCCAGCGAGATAAGCACCTCACCTTTCAGCGTCTGCAGGGGTTCCAGAGTCTCCGCATCTGCCACATCCACGTACTCGGTTTTGACCAGCGGCTCGGTGGCGATAACCTCTTCCACCAGCTTTTGCACCTTCGCGCCGTCGCGCTTGCCTGCCAGGATGGCATCCCGTCCGGCACACAGCGCACGATACAGCACGGTCGCCGCCTGTCGCTCCTGCGGGTTCAGATAGGTATTGCGCGAGGACATCGCCAGACCATCTGGCTCGCGCGTGGTCTCGCACGGCACGATTTCCACCGGGATGTTCAGGTCTTTCACCAGCCGCTGGATGACCTTCAGCTGCTGGTAGTCCTTCTTGCCGAAGTAAGCGCGGTCCGCCTGCACGATGTTGAACAGCTTGGTGCACACGGTGGCGACCCCGCGGAAATGCGATGGGCGCGCCGCCCCCTCCAGCCGTCGCGTTATCTCGGTGAGCTCCACCCAGGTCTGGTAGCCCTCCGGGTACATCTCGTC
Organism: uncultured bacterium; assembly: GCA_964579145.1. Taxonomy (GTDB): domain Bacteria; phylum Armatimonadota; class HRBIN16; order HRBIN16; family HRBIN16; genus HRBIN16. Next base: position 84,533 of record CAZOGB010000006.1, read on the forward strand.
CACTTCCGGGGCGAAAATCAGGTCGACACCAACGCTTTCCGCCATCGCGGCGTCGCGGTTGAAATCGCGCGGGTAACGCTGGTAGTCTTCTGAAGGACCAAACTGTGTGGGGTTCACAAACAGGCTCACCACGCACAGGTCGCACTCGGCTTTGGCGCGGCGCATCAGGTTCAGATGTCCTTCGTGAAAGTAGCCCATGGTGGGCACGAAGCCGATGCTCTTGCCTTCTGCACGGGCAAGCTTTGTCCACGCCCGAACCTCACGAACGGTCTTCGCTACCTGCATCAGAACGCATGCTCCTCCGTTGGGAATTGTCCGCTGCGAACCTCCTCGGTATACTGCTGGAGTGCCCGGGTGATGGTCTCGCCGATGTGCGCGTAGCGCTTCGTGTGTTTGAACGGTTCACCCGGAACCAGACCAATCAGGTCATGCAGAACCTGTATCTGTCCGTCGCAATAGGGACCTGCTCCGATGCCGATGGTAGGGATGTGCAACTGCTCGGTAATCTCCCGGGCGAGGGCAGAGGGTATCAGCTCCAGCACAACCGCAAAAGCTCCTGCCTGTTCCACAATGTGGGCGTCTTCTATCAGCCTCTTTGCCGCTTCGTCCGTTCGCCCCTGCACCCGGTGTCCCCCGAAGGCGTGCACGGATTGCGGAGTCATCCCCAGATGCGCCAGCACGGGAATACCGATGCTGACGATGCGATGAATCGCTTCGGCAACCGGCTCACCACCTTCCAGCTTGACCGCTTCCGCGCCGCCTTCCTGAATGAACCGCCCCGCGTTGCGCACGGCTTCCTCCACCGTAATCTGGTAGCTCAGGTAGGGCATATCCGCTACCAGCAGGGCGCGCGGCTTGGCACGGGCACATGCCTTCGTGTGGTGCAGCATATCCTCCATCGTCACCGGCAGCGTGGTGGGATAACCCAGCAGAACCATCCCCAGCGAATCGCCAACCAGTATCAGGTCAACGCCCGCAGCATCCGCAAACAGCGTGCTGGGATAGTCGTAAGCCGTGACCGCTACGATTTTTTCCGTGCCCTTCTTCTGCCGAATGGTCGGTACAGTCACTTTCTTGCCGGGCATCGCTATCACTCCCTTCCTCTGAGATTGTACACTCAAAAAAGCGCGTTGGCAAACTGGTGAGACAAGAGGTAATCCGGCTTCGTACGGCGAAGTATTTTGTGTGTTTAGAAACGATGTTATGATGAATGAGGCATGAAGCCTGTATCTTCTCGCATCA